>JBGAOU010000047.1:0-926 GCA_044221625.1 Pyrinomonadaceae bacterium
AATCTGGGTGCGATGCTTGCGCAGCTCTTTCAGGTCCTAGATACGCCTGAGAGCGAACGACAAAGCACACTTGACGAAGACCTCCGAGCGTTTCCGCACGTCAATGGTGCACTATTTGCCGAGCGGCACGATCTGCCGTTCTTTGACCGCAAGATGCGGCGAATATTGATCGAGACGTGCGAATTTGACTGGAGCAAGGTCTCGCCCGCAATTTTCGGTTCGCTCTTCCAGTCAGTGATGGACGCCGAAAAGCGGCGCAATCTCGGTGCGCATTATACAAGCGAGAAAAACATACTAAAGGTCATTCATGGTTTGTTTCTTGACGAATTGCTCGCCGAGTATGAGAACGTCAAGAACAATTTGACTAAACTCCGCTCGTTTCACGATAGGATCGCTTCGCTTCGGTTCTTCGACCCGGCCTGTGGCTGCGGCAACTTTCTGGTTATCACATACCGCGAAATGCGGCGTTTGGAATTGGCCGTCCTGAAACAGATCCGTTCCCTGACCGGAAATGTGCAGGGTGAAATGCTTGTCTCTAACCTGTCGAAGATCGACGTAAATTCGTTCTACGGCATCGAGGTTGAGGAGTTTCCGTCCGAGATCGCCCGCGTCGCTCTTTGGCTGACTGACCATCTTGCAAACACCGAGCTTTCGGCCGAATTCGGCGTTCCGTATTTTCGGCTGCCGCTCGAACACTCGCCAAATATTGTTTATGGAAACGCTCTGAGGCTTGATTGGCGCGAGGTCGTGGGTGAGCCGAATGAAAATCTCTTCATCCTCGGCAATCCGCCATTCGTTGGGTCGCGATTAATGGAAAAGGCCCAAAAACAAGATTTGGAAACGGTTTTCGAGGGAACAATTAAGATAGGCGATCTCGATTATGTGACCGGTTGGTATATTAAGGCGGCCAAACTAATTCAAAACAC
>JBGAOU010000047.1:942-17177 GCA_044221625.1 Pyrinomonadaceae bacterium
ACTAAAACAAAGGTTGCTTTCGTTTCGACAAACTCAATAGTTCAGGGATTGCAAACAGGCATTCTCTGGAGCCAATTGCTGGCCATTTACAATATCAAAATTCATTTTGCTCACAGGACCTTCAAATGGAGCAACGAAGCAGCGGGAAATGCGGCAGTCTATTGTGTAATTATTGGCTTCGCTAACTTCGACGTAAATACAAAACGAATATTTGATTACGAAGATGTCAGGGCTGAAGCCCACGAATTGAAGGCAAAGAACATCAATCCTTATTTGATTGATGCGGAGGATTTCTTAATTGACCGGAAACAACATCCAATTTGCAACGTTCCCGAGATGAACTTTGGAAATATGCCTGCTGATGGGGGCGAATTTCTATTTACCACCGAGGAAAAGACGGCCTTTCTAAGATCCGAGCCCCACGCTGAGAGATATTTCAAGCCCTTTATCTCTGCGTATGAGTTTATCAACAAAAAAGAACGTTGGTGTTTGTGGCTGCAAGATGTCGATCCACAAGAGTTGAGAAAACTCAGATTAGTGAAAGAAAGGATCGAGAAAGTGAAGAGAATTAGAGAGTTTTCGTCTAGGCCACATTTAGCCTTAACCCCGCATTTGTTTGCACAGATCACCCAGCCACCGGGAATGGGTTTTATTTTGATTCCAAGACACTCATCCGAAAAAAGAAGATTCATTCCGATTGGATTCTTCGATAAGAGCAATATTGGGGCGGATAGCTGTCTGATAGTTCCTAACGGAGATCGTTTTCATTTCGGCGTTCTTACATCAACAATGCATAACGCGTGGATGCGTCAAGTTTGTGGGCGGTTGAAAAGTGACTATCGCTATTCGAAGGATATTGTATACAACAATTTTGCTTGGCCTATCGAACCAACTGACAAGAATCGTGAACGAGTGGAGCAAACCGCCCAAGCGATCCTTGATGCTCGTCTCAAATTCCCGGATGCAACGCTCGCCGATCTCTATGATCCGCTGACGATGCCAAAGGAACTCCTCGATGCTCATCGGGCAAATGACGAAGCGGTAGATGCCTGCTACGGCCCCAAAAGATTCAAAAACGAACTCGAACGCCTCGAATTCCTCTTCGACCTCTATCGCCAATACACCGAACCCCTGTCGGTCGTCGAGGCAAAAGAGATCAAGAAATCAAAACGAGTTAAAATTGAAAGTAACCGCAATATTGGATCGAGTTGATTTAGGAAGTATGGCACTTCCTGGGTATCGGCGAGTCTACGTTTGGAATCGCGATCAAGTCCATAAACTAATAAGTTCCCGCTATTCCAAACACTATGTAGGCCGTTTGCTCGTATGGTTTACGAAAGTCGAGGAGGCCGGTGGCGACGGCGAGTCAATTATTAGTCGACCTCGAGAGACTTTTCGTTTGTTTTATGCACATTCGATCAACTATGGACACGTTTGATTTATTGCCATCAATGGGCTTTGTGCTGGATTCCTCGTACAGAGCGACGATCAATTTCGGCAATTTCAAGATGGTCGCAATTCGCGGTTTGAATCTGCGATTCGTTGACGGTGTTACATTCTCTGGCGTTTATTCGACAACGCGCATGATCGTAGACGTTCATTTCGAGATGCCGCCTACGGTTCAATGTCGCGAGCAATGCGAGGCGTGGATTGCATGGAATCTCGATAAGATGTCGGGTTATCGGTTCCGATCCAAATTCGATTTCGAGTGGTTAGATCACGGACGCAAATTTGCCCACTTACTGCCGTGGGAGATCGAACGAGCGAAGGTCGCCCTCAGAGCAGCGAAATTTGCGGCAAGACCAAATTGCAATGTGCGTCGGAAATGGTTGAGGCTGGGGTTGAACGAACTGGCTGAATTATTCAAAGACGCAAGTGAATTCACTCTTGTTGATATTGCTTTTGACGGGATAATGCTCAGGATGACCTGCCTCGGCGAGACAATTCAGATCCCGGCCCATGGAAACGCATGGCCATCTGAATATTCGATCAGCGTGCAGGATCTTCGACCGCTACCGAAGCGTTTGAGAGGTGATGAAGTCGATTTTTCATTTTTCCAATCAGAGCTTTATATCGGAAGCAGCACTTACGGACCTGCATTCAGAAAGCGTTGATCATGGCGATGTTCCTCAGACTATCATCTAGTACAGAGCGTTTTCTTTCGCGGCCTCAGTTATCCACCGTATGTGGTACGGTTCGCAGAAATGAGCCGAAATATTGTCCTCGCCCCGATTTAAATTGCGTTCGATCGCGTCCGCGATCTCACAATAGACGCCATGCAATTTGATGTCATAGCCGACTAGCTTCGCCGCCCCACTGAGTGACTCATAGATCTTAGGGTCCGCTCCGATGATCTCCATCACAATGTTGCGACGTTCATTTATGGCTTTCCACGCAACAAAGTTGCCGATCATGTTTAATGGTTTCTCAAACATTTCGCCAAACTCAAAATACTCACCACGGCTAAGGCTCAGAAATATTTCCGCTGCGTCAAGAACAACGTATCCAGGTGTAAAGCTTGTCTTCCGTAAGTAGGTCTTGCCGGCACAAACTCCGCCAGCGATTACAACCAGTTTTGGTTTGTTTTCACCCGATAGTGATGATTCGTCAAAAAACGGCGCGACCTCATCCATGACGTTAAACGTCATTCTTGCCCGATCATCAGGTTCTGGCGAGTTTTCATTTGTCATGATTGCAATTTGTACTCGCTTAGAATGACCAAGTTATCCAGTGACCGGCGTCCCTGAGTGACCCGTTCGATAAACTTTCTCATGGCGACTGGTGGCGGGAATTTAGATTCGTCAAATGCTGCCCACCAAGCCATTTCTGCCAACCAATCAGTGAGTGGATAGCCGTCACGAATGACCTTATAGTTCAACATTTTCCCGAATGTGCTTATGATCGTGACTAGATCCTCTTTCGCTACAAATTCAAGTCCAATATAGGCGGGCGAGACTTTTGCAACATCCTCAATCGCAGTTTCCGAAAAATGGGCCATTCGGTCAGCCGTGCTGAGCATTATTGCCGCTAGGCCGATCCGAATAGCAAGATCACGATCCATTGCCTTCTCGGTCGGATTGTCGTTAATGTCTCTGACATAGTCTGCGTAAGATTTCTCAATATATAGCTCGGCCTGAGTTCTGAGGGCGACACCTGCAGCCAAGGTTTTCATATGCTAATGATCCTCCCTTTTCCTCAGAGAATATCATAGGCGGACTGGCGTCACGGATCAAAATTTTGATTCAAAGTCTTCGATTGCAATGGCAGGACGCAAAGGGCTCCGAGAGGGCGGCCTCAGATCCGGTTGCGGGTTTCAAACCAATACAAAAAGGCCGCTCCTCGCGGGGCGGCCTTTTTCGGTTTCTATCGCTGTGGCGGGCCGGGGTTAGCGGCGGCCGCGGCGGAGCAGCAGCCCGAGTACGACACCGACGGCGGCTGAGATGAGGATGGTCTGGCCCGGTTTTTGGCGGGCAAACTCCTTGGCGTCTTCGATGAACTCTTTCGGGTCCTTGTTCTGCAGTTCCTTGAACTTATCGCCGGCCTGCGTGAACTTTTCGTTGGCAAAATCGCGTGCCTTGACGGCCGCGTCCTGTATCTTCTGGCCGTATTCCTGTGCCTGCATCTTGATATCTCCTAAAAACTCGTCATCCGTCACCTTTTCGCCCGTGTTGAGCGGTACCAGGCTCTGTTCCAATTCCATTTCTGCTTTCTTAACTTCGGCTTCAAATTCAGACATTTTCGATCCAACCTCCAAAATAGCGTTTCGTTATAAATGCCCTGCGGCCAATTGCTCCGCCGCAAAAAAAGGCGACAGTACAGATGACCGCATCTGCTCAATGGTTGTAACGATATTTTACGCCGATTTGTTCCCGATTTCACCATGTATGTGAACTTTGTCACAAAACGCGATTGACAAGTCCGAATCCAAAATGCAACTCTATTCGAAAAGTAAGTAAGCACTTACTTAGCGGCGCAAGGAGCGTGCATTTTTGATCAAAGAGTTATTTGCCTGTAATCATGCCGGCCGTATGACCGGTGACGCCCGTCGTGAGCAGATATTGCGCACGGCCGTTTCCCTGTTTTCGCAAAAGGGATTTAAGGGCACGACGACCAAGGAGATCGCCGCCGCGGCCGGCGTTTCCGAGGCGATGGTATTTCGCCATTTTGCCTCAAAGGATGAGCTGTACGCCGCGATCCTCGACACCAAGGGCTGCCAGGACGGCGTTCACCGCTTTCCGTGGGAGGAGAACGAGGTGCTCCGCAAGGCGATCGAGGACAAGGACGATCTGGCCGTGTTTTACAACATCGCCCTCGACGCGCTCAACAAGCACGAATCGGATGTCGGGTTCATGCGGCTGTTGTTCTATTCGGCGCTCGAGGAGCACAAGCTGGCCGAGATGTTCTTTAGCGATTTTATCTCAAAGATATATGCATTTATCGGCGGCTACATCGCCGAGCGTCAGGCCGACGGCGACTTTCGCGAGCTCGACCCGCGGATCGCCGTCCGCAGCTTTTTGGGCATGTTGATACACCATTCGCTGAACAACCTCCTGTGGGACAAGAACCGGATGATCATCGACATCACTAATCAGGAAGCGGCCAGGAACTTTGCCGAAATTTTATTGAACGGGATCAGAAAGGCCGACGCCCGAGCGTAGAGGCCCTATCAAACGATGAGAAGTCAAAAATACCTAGCATCTGTCGGACTCGTATTGACCGCCGCCGCACTGGCGCTGAGCGGTTGCGGCTCGCGCACGGCCAACACCAACTCGAACACAGGCGCACAGCCGACCGTCGTCGATGTCGCCGCCACGCAGGCGATCGTACAGCCGATCCCGACCTATTTTGAGGCGACCGGCAACCTCGCCAGCGACGCCGCGACCGATGTCGCACCGGCCGTCGGCGGCAAGATCGTCGAGGTCAACTTTGACGTCGGCAGTTATGTCGAAAAGGGCAGCGTGCTGGTCCGTCTCGACGACCGCGACGCCCGCATCCGCCTCGAACAGGCCCAGGCCCAGGCCGAGCAGCAGCGAAAGGCCGTCGATCAGGCGATCGCCGCCCTGCGGCAGGCGCAGATCAGGCTCAACGTAAAGGACGGTGAGGTCTTTAACATCGAGACCTTTTCGCAGGTCAAATCGACCAGGGCCAATCTCGATCTCGCCGAAAAGGAGCTGACGCGTGCCCAGCGCCTGTTTGACAGCGGCGACGTTTCGCGTTCGGCGCTCGACGCCCGCCGGGCACAGCGCGACGCGCTGCTCGGCCAGCTTGACGAGGCTCGGACGAACGCCGCCGTCGCCGTCAAGGCGATCAACTCCGCAGAGGCCGCCGTGGCCTCCGCCAAGACCGCGATCGCGACCGCTCAGACACAGGTCGATCAGGCGCGAAAGGCTCTCTCCGACACGGTCATCTACGCCCCGATCAGCGGCTATATCGCCGAACGCGTCGCCGATCCCGGCGAGTTTGTCACGCCGAACGCGCCCAACACCAAGGTCGCGACGATCGTGCGGACATCGACCCTGCGGCTCAAGATCGACGTGCCTGAGGCCTCGATCGGCAAGGTCGGCATCGGCCAGGGCATCTCGCTGCAGACAAGCGCGTATCCCGACCGCAACTTTGCCGGAACGGTCGTCCGGATGATGCCGAACATCAACGCCACGGCCCGCACGCTGGTCGTCGAGGCCGAGGTTTCGAACGGCGAAGGCCTGCTCAAGCCGGGTCAGTTTGCCACCGTGCGGATCACCCAGTCCAAGCCCGAGAACGCCGTCATGATACCGGCGTCGGCCGTCAGGACCGAGGGCGAATCGCATAAGGTTTTTGTCATCAAGGACGGCGTCGCCCATGAGCACATCGTCCAGCTCGGCCTGCTCGAAAACGGGCTGATCCAGATCAAGACCGGCGTGGCCGAGGGCGAGCTGGTCGCAACGACCAATATCAACACGCTTTTTGACGGTGTCGCCGTGAGGCAAGTGAACTAGGAAAGCGAAATGAGAGAACTTAGAACCGAAATAGACATCGATGCTCCGGCCGAAGCGGTCTGGTCGGCTCTAATGGATTTTGAAAATTACGGAGCCTGGAATCCGTTTGTTCGCGAGATCTCAGGCGAGCCGATTCCCGGAAATAAGCTCAAGGTCTTTATCAAACCCGAGGGTGGATCGGGAATGAAGCTCGCGCCTGAGGTCGTGACAATCAACGAGAACAAGGTGTTTGCGTGGAAAGGCAAACTTGGGATCAGCGGCATATTTGATGGCAAACATGAATTTATCATCGAATCGAAGATCGACAATTCGGTACGTTTTATCCATCGCGAAAAGTTCTCCGGAATTCTTGTACCTATCTTGTGGCCGATGCTCGAAAAGAACACTCGCCGCGGATTCGAAGATATGAACAAGGCTCTGAAATCGCTGGTAGAGGGCAATTGATCAAGAGGTTTTAGTTATATGCAGTGGCTGGCTGAAGTTTGTGTAAAGCGACCGGTATTCGCGACGATGCTCATATTGTCGCTGGTCGTGGTCGGGGCGTTCTCGTTCTTTAGTCTGGGCGTCGATCTGTTTCCGAAGATCGATTTTCCGACCATTACGATCACCGTGGTCAATCCCGGCGCGTCGCCGCAGGAGATCGAGACCGAGATCACCGAAAAGGTCGAAGAGGCCGTCAATACCATCAGCGGTATCGACGAGCTGCGTTCGAGCTCGGTCGAGGGCATCTCGCAGGTGTTCGTCCAGTTCGTACTCGAAAAGGACGTCAATATCGCCGCTCAGGAGGTCGAAAACCGCGTCCAGACCGTGATCCCGAATCTGCCCGAGACCGCCAAACAGCCGGCCGTCCAAAAGCTGGATACCGACGCCGCTCCGGTCCTGCGCATCTCGGTCTCGGCGCCCAAATCGCTCCGCGATGTGACCGAGGTCGCCCGTAAACAGATCAAGGAACGCATCGAGTCGATCAACGGCGTCGGCCAGATCACGATCATCGGCGGCCGCGAACGCCAGATCAACGTCTGGGTCGACCCCGACAAGATGCGTTCGTACAACGTGACGCCGGCCGAGGTCTCAGGCGCGCTTCGGATCCAGAATATGGAGTTTCCGAGCGGGCGCCTCGACGAGGGGCAAAAAGAAACCAGCGTCCGCACCGTCGGCAAGATCAAAACGCCCGAGGAATTTAACGATGTCGTCGTCGCGACCCGCGGCAATTATCAGGTCAAGGTCAAGGACCTCGGCTATGTCGAGGACGGCGCCGAGGAGACGCGTTCCGAGGCCCGCCTCAACGGTGTCCCGGCCGTGACGCTGATCGTTTCGAAACAGTCCGGCCAGAATACGGTCGCCGTCTCGCGTGAGATCAAGGCGCGTCTCGCCGAGATCGAAAAGACGCTGCCGCCCGGATTTCAGATGCGCGTCATCGGCGACAACTCGGTCTTTATCGAAAACTCGCTCCACGCTATCGAGGAGCATCTGATAGTCGGCTCGATACTCGCGGCCATCGTCGTTTTCCTGTTTTTATGGAGTTTCAGATCGACGCTCATCGCCGGCCTCGCCATCCCGACCTCGATCATCGCGACCTTTGCGCTGATGTACGCGATGGGCTATACGCTCAATTCGATCACGATGCTCAGCCTCACGCTGATGGTCGGTATCGTCATCGACGACGCCATCGTCGTGCTCGAAAACATCTTTCGCTTTGTCGAGGAAAAGGGCATGAGCCCGCACCAGGCCGCGATCGAAGGCACGCGCGAGATCGGATTGGCGGTTTTGGCGACGACGCTGTCGCTGATGGCGGTGTTTGTCCCGATCGGCTTTATGCAGGGCATCGTCGGGCGATTTATGTCGAGCTTCGGGCTGACGGCGTCGTTTGCCGTGCTCGTTTCGCTGATCGTGTCGTTTTCGCTCACGCCGATGCTGGCGGCACGCCTCATCAAGCGTAAAAAGGAAGAGCCCATCGACCTTTCCGACGACATCAGCGGCGACGGCATGCTCGAGCACAAGCCCGCGTCCGACAGCCACTACACGGGCTGGTTCGGCGTTGTTGACCGCTTTTACACGACGCTGCTGCGATTTTCGATGGCCCATCGCTGGGTGATCGTGCTCGTCTGCCTGCTCGTATTCATCAGCATCGTGCCGCTGTTTATGTTCGTCGGCAAGAACTTCCTGCCGGTCGACGACCAATCGCAGTTTGAGATCTCGGTCCGCGCGCCTGAGGGGTCGAGCATCGGCGCGACGTCACAGCTTTTTGAACGCATCGCGTCCGAGATCCGCAAGATGCCGGGCGTCACCGACACGCTCTCGACCGTCGGCGGCGGACAGCAGCAGGTCGTCAACGCCGGCACCATCTACGTCAAACTCGCCGACATCAAGGACCGCACCAAAACGCAGGAAATGATGATGGACGACGCCCGCAAACTGCTCAAGGACTTTCCGCCCGAGCTGCGCACCGGCGTCCAGCAGGTCCAGGCGTTTTCGGGCGGCGGATTCAGAAACGCCAATGTCCAGTTCCTGATCGCCGGCCCCGACCTCAAAAAGCTTGAGGAATATTCGGCCAAGATCCTCGAGAAGATGCGTTCGATACCCGACGCCGTCGACGTCGATTCGACGCTCATCTCGGGCAAACCCGAGCTGCAGCTGCAGATCGACCGCGACACGGCGGCCGACCTCGGCGTACGCGTCGGCGACATCTCGCAGGCGCTCAATACGCTCGTCGCCGGCCAGGAAGCCACGACATTCAACGCCGGCAACGACCAGTACGAGGTCCGCGTCCGGGCGATCAACCCGTTTCGAACGAGCGTCGAGGGCCTTCGCCGGATGATCGTGCCGTCGTCAAAGGTCGGCTGGGTCACGCTCGACCGCGTCGTCAAGACCGCCGCCGGCACCGGGCCGAGTTCGGTCGACCGCACCAATCGCCAGCGACAGGTGACGCTGCTTGCAAATACGCGTCCGGGCGGTTCGGCGGCCAGCATCACATCGGCGATCGACAGTTACGTCAAGGAGCTCAATCTGCCATCGACCTACCGCACGGGCTATGTCGGCCAGTCAAAGGAGATGGGCAAGGCCGGTTTCTATTTCCTCTTGGCGTTCGCGCTGTCGTTCATATTTATGTACATCGTTCTGGCGGCGCAGTTCGAATCGTTCATCCACCCGGTGACGATCCTCCTGACGCTGCCTTTGTCGATACCGTTCGGTATCTTCAGCCTGCTCGTGCTCGGCCAGACGGTCAACATCTTTTCGGGCCTCGGGCTGCTGCTGCTGTTCGGCGTCGTCAAAAAGAACGCGATCTTGCAGATCGACCATACCAACACGCTGCGTTCGCATGGAATGGGGCGGTATGAGGCCATCATTCAGGCCAATCGCGACCGACTGCGGCCGATCCTGATGACGACGATCGCGCTTGTCGCCGGCATGATCCCGCTCGTCGTCTCGACCGGTGCCGGTTCGGGCACCAACCGCTCGATCGGCGTGCTGGTGGTCGGCGGCCAGAGCCTCTGTTTGCTGCTGACGCTGCTCGCGGTGCCGGTGTTCTATTCGATCTTCGACGACCTGGCGGAGTTTCGCGTTTTCCGGTACGTGACGCGGTTTTCTGAGTGGCTGTTTGGCGGCATCAAGCGCCGCATCGCCGGCGCGACCAGCGGCATAATCGGCAAATGAAGATGTTCGGCACCAATGACAGCCCGGGCATCTACGCTCCGCCGCCGCTCGTTTTTGCGAGCGGGCTGATCGCCGGCGGCGTGTTGACCTGGATTTACCCGATCGCGGCTCCGGCCGCCGCGGTCCGGATCGTGATCGGCGGAGTCTCGATCGCGGTCGGTTTGACAGTGCTTTTGTCGGTTTACGTCGCGATGCGGCGGGCCCGGACGAATATCGAGCCCTGGCGGCCGACGACGACCGTCATCGAGAGCGGCTTTTACGCCTATTCTCGAAACCCGATCTACGTCGCCATGGCGATCGTCTATTTCGGCATAGCGGCACTTTTCGGCCTGATCTGGAGCCTTATATTTTTACCGGCCTGTGTGGCCTTTATACATTTTTTTCAAATCTTGCCCGAGGAAAGGTATCTCAAGGCAAAGTTTGGCAGCAGTTATATCGCATACAGGTCGCGTGTCAGACGTTGGATCTAACGAGTTTTTATGAATAGGCAAATACTGACCTTTGTCATATTGATCATATCTGCGACCGTGGCCTTTTCGCAGACCGCGACGCCCACGCCCGCGGGCGGCGATGTCCAAAAGGTCGCGCCCGAGGATCTCAAGGGTGTTCCGCCGATCGCTCCGGATTATCGTTCGGATGAGCGCGGCCTGCCCGACCTCGGACGCGTCGGCGTCGATATGACACGGCAAAGGCCGCTCACGCTGCGCGAGACCATCGAGCTCGCGCTCAGCAACAACCGCGACATCGAGGTGTCGCGCAAGACGGTCCGCATGGCCGAGTTCGACCTGCAATCGACCCGCGGATTCTTTCAGCCGCGTCTGACCGGCCAGGCATATTACGACCACGCGACCACGCCGAACGTCAGTATTTTCAGCAATAATCAAAAGACCAATCAGGGCACGCTGCTCGGCAACGCCGCTCTGCAGGCATTTGCGCCCAAGTACGGCACGGTCTTTACAGGCTCGTTCAACAATTCGCGCGTGACGACCGACAATCCGATCTCGATCCTCAGCCCGCAATACACGTCGACGATGGCGTTCGCACTGACCCAGCCGCTCTTTCGCGGCCGCAAGATCGACGCCGCCCGCCGCAGCATCGAGATATTCAAGAAAAATCTCTCGCTCACCGACACGCAGTTTCGCCAGCGGTCGATCGAGATCGTCGCCGGCGCCGAAAAGGCCTATTGGGACCTCGCCTTTGCCCTGCGCAATCTGCAGGTCCAGCGTGACAGCGTCCGCGACGCCAAGAGCCAGCTCGAACATAACCGCCGCCTCGTTGACGAGGGCCAGCTCGCCCCGATCGACATCGTCGCCGCCGAAACGCAGGTCGCCAATTTCGAACAGGCCGTCTATGACGCGCTCAATGTCGTCAACCAGGCCGAAAACGCGCTCAAGAATCTGATTTCGCCCAATCGCGGCGACCGACTGTGGTCTGAGGCGCTGACGCCGATCGACACCGTCGAGCTCGAGGCTCCGCGCACGACGCTGACCGAGGCGATGGAGATGGCGCTCAGCAATCGCCCCGAACTCGAGATCAACCGGGCACAGCGTGAGATCAACGCCATCGACCAGCGGCTCTATCACGATCAAAAACGGCCGCAGATCGACCTTATCGCCAGCTATTCGTCATCGGGTGTCGGCGGCAAGCAAAATCCGGATTTCAGCCCGACGTTCCCGACGCCGTGCACGACCGCCCCGACGTCGCCGGCGTGTGCCCAGCAGCAGGCCAATCTCGCCCTGCTGACCGGCAATCCGCTGAACGGCATCTTTGCCAACCGCTATCCGACCTACCGCATCGGCATCCAGTTCAATCTGCCGCTTTTCGGCGACAAGACGGCCGGTGCATTGCTCGGCAAGTCAAAGGTCGAGGCCGAGCGGATCGAGACGCAGCGTGAGCAGATCGAACAGGCCGTGCAGGTCGAGGTCCGCAACGCCCTGCAGGCGATCCGCACGTCCGAAGCGAGGCTTCGTGCGGCGGCCATCGCCCGCGAAAACACCGCCAAACAGTACGATTCCGAACAGCGAAAGCTCGACGCCGGCCAGTCCGACGTTTACAAGGTGCTCGAGCGCCAGACAGCTCTCGCCGCCGCCCGCAGCAACGAACTCCGGGCCCGCACCGAGCTTAACAAGGCGATCGCCGAGCTCGAACGAGCGACCGGCAACTCGCTCAAGGCAAAGAATATCGAACCAAAATAGCCTATGAAAGCCGTCTTTATCGACGATTTTTCGACCGGCCGCGGATTGTCGCTCGCCGAGGTGCCCGATCCGGCCGCACCGTCGGGGACCGCGGTCCTTGTGCGTGTGCGGGCCGCCGGCCTCAACCGCGCCGACCTTTTGCAGGCTCGGGGGCTGTATCCGCCGCCGTCCGGCGTTTCGCCCAATATTCCCGGGCTCGAGTTTGCGGGTGAGGTCGTGGCCGTCGGCGACGGCGTGTCCGAATGGCGGCCGGGCGACCGCGTTTTCGGAATTACGGCCGGTGAGGCGCAGGCCGAATACGTCTCGATCGACGAACGCCATCTCGCACGCATTCCCGACCGGCTGTCGTTCAACGAGGCGGCGGCCGTGCCCGAGGCGTTCATAACCGCTTTTGACGCCGTCGTCACACAGGCCGGGCTCGCCCGCGGCGAAACGCTGCTCATCCACGCGGTCGGGTCGGGCGTCGGCCTCGCCGCACTGCAGATCGGACGTGCGGTCGGAGCACGCGTTATCGGCACGTCGCGAACGCCCGCCAAGCTCGAAGCCTGCCGCGAGTTCGGCCTCGACGCGGGGCTTGTCACCGCCGAACCGGTCTTCGCCGCCGCGGTGCTCGAGGCAAGCGGCGGACGCGGTGCCGACGTCATCCTCGACCTCGTCGGCGGAGCCTATTTTCCCGAAAATTTACGCTCGCTTGCGCCGAAGGGCCGCGTGATGCTGGTCGGGCTGACCGCCGGACGCAAGGCCGAGGTTGATCTCGGCATGATCCTGCAAAAGCGTGCGACCATTCGCGGAACGGTGCTCCGCGGCCGCTCGTTTGACGAAAAGTGCGAGGCGACGCGGCGCTTTCGCGGCGACGTCGTGCCGCTCCTCGCCGACGGCACGCTGCGGCCCGTCGTCGACCGCGTTTTCGCCGCGTCCGACGTGCTCGCGGCGTACGATCATCTGGCTTCGAATGAGAGTTTTGGAAAGGTCGTGCTTGAGTTTTAGGCCTGTCTGAGCCGGCGTGCCGCCTCGTCCGTCAGGATGCAGAGTCCGGCGATGCCCTGCGACGCGAGTTCGTTCATCACAAAGACCGCCTGGGCGTACGTCAGCCGCGAAACCTCGATCCGGTCAAACGAGACGACGGCCCACATCGGGCGTTCGAGCTCGCTGGTGACGGCCTCGGCCTGCGAAGTTGCGGGTTCAGGTGTTGCGGGCTCCGGCGATTCAGGTGCGATCGGCGTTTCCTGAGCCGGTTCGGCAGCCGTTTCGGCAACGGCCGCGGGAGCCTCGGCAATGATATCGCGTTCGAAACGCTCGGCGACCGCCTGCAGCTCGGGTTCGAGCAGCGACCGCATCTCAAATATTTTGTCCGTCGGTGCCGCCTCTTGTCTCTTTCGCAGCAGCTCAACGCCCGAACGCATTTCCTGGATCCGCATAAACACCTTTCTTTCCCGTACCTTAGCACACGCCCGCCGGCAAAGTAAACATTTTTGTCACCGACCCACCAACAATGACCCAATGAACCAATGAACCAATATTGAATATTGAATATTGGATCTTTCTCCCGCCTCCGGTCTCTTGTCTCTTGTCTCTTGTCTCTCGTCTCCCTTCCCGATTCCCCATTCACTATTCGCGATTCACTATTCACTATTCACGATTCACGATTCACTATTCCCGATTCACGATTCACTATTCCCGATTCACGATTCCCGATTCCCGATTTCATCATTTCTTCCTCTCGTCTCTTGTCTCTTGTCCCTTGTCTCTCGCCTTGCTCATTCCTACAACATCTGTTATATTTATTTATATGGCCGTTTCGACCCGCTCCGGCCTCCCGCGACCATGAACATAATCGAGCACGAACCTTTTGACGACGAAGATCCCGGGGAACCCGACCGGCCCGAGGACCGGTACGACTTTGACCCCGACGAACCGTTTGACGACGGCCCCACGAGCCGGCCCGCGGCCGCGGCACCGCTGACGTCGCTCGAACGCCGCACGCTCGAGGCGATGGAGGACGGGCGGCGGCGGTTCGAGGCGGCGATGTACCGGCCCAATCTGTTCGAGGTCCGCCCGATGAACGATTGGCTGCGGATCGCCAAACGCCGCGGCACCATCAAGAGCCTCTTCGGCCCGCTCTGGTGCGAAAACGACCTGACGATAATGTTCGCCGACACGGGCGTCGGCAAGAGCCTCTTCGCGGTCCAGATCGCCGAGGCGATCGTGCGCGGCCGCAGCCGGCTCGGGCCATTTGAAACTAAGGTCCGGCCGCAGCGTGTCCTGGTGCTCGATTTTGAGATGACGCACCGCCAGTTTCACGACCGCTACACCGACGGCGGCCCGGGCCCGTCCGCGAACACCAAACGCCACGATTTTGCTCCCGGCATCCTGCGGGCCGAGATCTCGTGGCAGGCGGGCGTGCCGGCTGAGTACCGCTCGTACACCGATTTTGTGCTTGCGTCGATCCAGGAGTGCGTCAGCGAAAGGGGCGTGAGCGTCGTCATCGTGGACAATATCTCGTGGCTCGTGCCCGGCGGATTTGGCACGCCGACGGCGGCCGCCCTTATGCGGGGCCTCAAACTGATCAAAAGCGAGCTCGGCATCTCGCTGCTGGTGCTCGCCCACACCGTCAAACGCTTTGACACCAAGCCGATCACGATCGACGACCTTTCCGGGTCAAAGATGCTGGCCAATTTTGCCGACAACGTCTTTGCGCTCGGCCGCAGCTGCTACGCCCCGGACATCCGCTACCTCAAGGAGCTCAAGCTGCGCAATTCGCCGATCGTCCATGACGAATCGAACGTCGCCGTCTTTCGCATCGTAGATTCCGACGCGTACCCGCGTTTCGAGTTTCTCCGCTATGACCACGAATCGGCCTTTCTCCGCCGCCGCCGCGACACCCTGCTCGAACTCCGCCCGCGAGTACTCACCCGCCCCGAACTCGTCCGCTCGGTCACCCGCCTCCACGCCGGCGGCCTCTCGATCCGCACCATCGCCGACCGCCTAAACGTCTCACGCTCGGCCGTCGCCCGCATCATCACCAAGCTCAGGCCCCGTAAATAGTCGATCTTGGACTATTCCAAATCTGACTATTGACCACGGATAAATGAAGATCGTGTAGGCAAGTTTATCTCGAACTGAGAAAACCAAATATGTACATCGATCGGGTCGAATTCAATGGCAGGCAATATCGACTTAGGACCATCGATCTTGGCAGAGAATGGGGCGTTATCACTGTCGCGTCTACACAATTGAACGACTTGCTGTTTGACGACCAATACGGCTACACTTGCGAAGAAGCAAGCCTCGTCGATGACTTGATCTTCTACTTCATCCCGACTCACTATTTCAGGTTATCGGATGAACTGTTGCGGGATAGGATCCTGAGCGAGATCGTATGATATAAATTCGCGTCGATCTTATTGCCCTTACCGGTTTTTCAACCGATCGCCATTTTCGCCGTGTCTTTCCACAAATACGCAGGCATTGGTGTTTTCAATCGCCACCTAATTGTCATCGGTTGTGAGCCTTCGTAATCAACGATCACCGCTTCGCCGAGAAATACAGAACCCATCGTGTTGCCGTACTCGTCAAGGTTCCGCTCTCGTACGAAAAGCAGAATCTTCCGTCCTATCTCCATGTGATTTATGTAATTCTGTCCACGCTGAGTATGAGGGCCGGCAGCGTTATGTGTTTGCCACTGGAATATAGACTCACTTATAGCGAAGTCCTCGTACATAGTTGTTGGCGAAAAGTCCTCTTCCGATTTGGTCAGTGTAATGAAGAGCAATTCGGTATTAGTCTCTCTCGCAATCGCATTACCTTCCCGGTTGGTGGATTTTTGTTCAAATGTACTCAATCCAAACGCCGCCAAGATTTGTTCGCGAGTGTAGCGGCTGTGAACCTTCAATGGTTGTTCAAATCCAAGCTCAATGTCGATTTCGCGAAAATCAGTTCGATCCTCCAAGTACTCCAAAACGTCGATTATCTCTTGCGTGAGAACTGGATTTTGGCCGATTGCTCGAATTCCTTCGCTGAGCGACGGGAAAAGTGCCGCTTGGTGCCAAATATCGTAATAGAGCATCAAGCACATTTTTTGTTCTGATTCAGAAAGGCTGTTAACGTCTATATAAAATTTACGTCTCGCGAGATCAAGAATGAATCGGAAATACGAGTTCGAATTGCAGGAAAGCCATTTCTTCAGAATTGCACGATGAATCTGAGATTCGTTCGTCGTTGGAAAATCCTCAAGTTGTCCTGCCTCGGCACAGAGTCGTGTCCATGTTCCTCGTTTGTAAATGATCTGGACTGGGAGCTTATAAAAGTCCATGAAATTCCGAAGCGATAGCGGAAGAGTGGTTTGATGACGAAAATTCCGAATCTTGTTTAGAAGCTGATTTCGATTTAGCGCTGTTGCACTCCGTATATT
>JBGAOU010000048.1:0-16249 GCA_044221625.1 Pyrinomonadaceae bacterium
ACCATCATTCCGAGTGAATATACCATTTTCCTCAGCGGCGAAGACGACAAGGAATGGCAGGGTGTTAAGCGTAAGGGGCTCGAGCAAGGCCTGTATCACATCCTGGCCGAGCGGGCCAAAGAGATCGCGGGCAAGAAAAAGCTCGAAACGCGATCCTTTGTGATCGAACTCAGGATCGACGCGACCCTCGAGAAGGGCGACCTCCGCGTACAGCACAGCTGGGAGGACTCGAACGCCAACAAGACCGGCGTTCTGACGCGGCCAAAATCTCTCCCCGAAATAGCTCCGCCGGCAAAGCCGACCCCGCCGACATCACCGGTCGTTCAGGTGCCGACCGCCGCTTCACAACCGCCGGTCAGGCCGGTCGTGACCCAGCCAAACGTGAATATTCAGCAGGCGGTGCCGATCCCGCCCGAAGATGGCGAAGAAATGACGCACGTCGCTTCGCGCGCGGCCGAGTTGTACCGGCTCGAGGTATGGCGCGGAGGCGTCAGGCAAAATGTCGTACCGATCTACCAAAAGGAGATCGTCATCGGCCGCGGCTCGCGTTCAAAGCCGGTCGATATTCCGCTCGCCGGCGATGTCGAGATAAGCCGGCGGCATCTCACCTTGGTCACGGACGGATCGGGAAATTTCTGGGCGGTAAACGAAGGCCGCAATCCGGCGGCGGTGAACAATTACGAACTTCCGGCCGGCAGGCGTTTTGCCCTGGCACCGGGAGCGGCACTGAATATCTGCAGCTATATGCTGCGGATCCAGCCAAAGTAGGTGCTACAGCGGCTGTTCGGAGCCCGGCAGGTGCCCCGTCAGAAGAAAGTCGGTCGGCTGTGAGCCATCACGGATCGCCGACATCAATTCGTCCAGAGTATGTTCCGCGTTTGCGATGATATCGGCTGGATAATCATAGGCCACCTTGTTCTGCTCAAATTCTTCCAGATCTAGTATCCGAAATGTTCCGTCCGGCCAGACGATAACGTCGATATCGAGATCAACGTAGTCCAGTTGATCGCTATCGAGCGAATACGGCATCGAAATGTTGTAATAAAAATTGCGGAGCGAGCCGTCGGGCTCGTGGAAGCGGAATACGTTGTACCAACGATCCGGCCAGAAGAATTCGTATGAGAGCGTGCCGGCGGCGATCCGGCCCAGATCAGGATGTTCGACATCCCGTGTAAAACTGCCCACGAGTACAAGTTGTGACTCGGCGATCCCGATCGGACGGCACTCCCACGTGCGATTGATCGTGCCGTCAAATTTTCGGGAATTTACGGTCAGTGTGCGGCCCGGCATCAACCCGCCGCATCGGTCCTGACCACCATCACCGAACAATGGGCGTGATGGACGACCGAGTGTGAAACTGATCCCAGCAAAAGCCTTTCCCAACGCTTGTAGCCATGCGAGCCGATCACGATAAGGTCGGCGTGAACGTCCTCGGCCGTTTCAACGATCCGGCTGTCCGGCGACCCGAAAAGTACGTCGCCCTCGACCTTCACGCCCGCATCATTCAGCTTTTCATTCAAACCGGCAATTGCGTCCTCGACGACCTTTGCGGCCGACTCGCGGGCCGTCTTTTCGAGTTCGGCCGTGTCCGGCAGGTAACCGCCGTAAATATCGACCGCCAGCGGAACGGCCATATCGACGACACTGATGACCCGAACCGAATCTTCGCTGCCGAGTTTCATTTTGGTGACCATGTCGGCCGCCGCTTCGCTGTGTTTAGTTCCGTCTGTGGCAAGTAGTATCTTCATTATCGCCTCCGTGGGTATCTTGGTTGACTGCGAATAACCGTATTCTAGTCATTTTCGATCAAAAAGAGAACCGGGGACGATCACTCGCCGTCCTCAGGATCCGGCCGGCCCGTGTAGTTGCTTCGGAGCTTGTTGAGAATATTGAAAAGGATCATCCGCTCGGTCTCATTCAGACACGAAAGACAGTTTTCTTCCAACTCAAGCCATTGGGCCTCGATCTGAGGCCTCATCGAAACTCCCAGCGGCGTCAAAAATATGCGGGTCGATCGCCCGTCGTCGTCATACCTGGCCCGTTCGACCAGATTTATATCGATCAGTCCCTTGATCATTTTATTGATCGTCGGGGCGGCGATGTCTAACTGTTTTGCAAGGTCGACCTGCCGCTGTCCGTCCTTTTTCCAAAGCTCAAAGAGCACAAAGATCTGGCCGCCGTGCAGCCCGATCTCGCCCATCCGGCGTTCGAGGGAATTGCGAAAGGCGGTCGAGACCTTTGCCAAAAGGAAGCTGACGGTGGATTCGAATTTGATCAACTCGGCCATTCTGTTGTTAACTCCGCGAGGTTTAAGCGAACGGTTTGCAGGCAAATAATCAACAATTAGCAGGGTAATTAAAGATGATTAGCCTGCTAACTAAAAACAATTAGCGTGCTAATAATTAAACATTAGCACGGTATCCATTATTTCGAAAGTAGGCTAAGATTTATTTATGGAAAACGTTGAAAAGCTTAAAAACGCACGTAATTTGCTGCTTAAACTTCACAAGGTCATGATCGATTTTGAGCGTGTGGTCCACGAAAGGCTGCACGGCCCGCTTACGGCAGGCCAATTCCTGAATGTGCTGATCGAAAATGAGGATTTTGCGTGGCTGCGGAAATTCTCGATGTTGATCGTCGAGATCGACGAGATGTTTGACCTTAAGGACGGTATTTCGCCCGACCTGGTCGACGCCAATCTCGCGAAGATCGTCGAACTTATTGAAATGCGGGAAGAGGACGAGTATTTCAGGGCAAAATACCAAACTGTCGTTCAGCAGCACGTTGACGCGGCGGCACTCCAGCGGGAACTGTTATCGATGTTCGGTTAGGCCGTTACGGATCGAAGGGAAAAAAAATAAGCGGAAACGGGGAGGCCGTTTCCGCTTAGATCGTTTTATGAAACTGAGGCCTAGCTTCGGCCGCTCTTTTTCCAATCTGCCATAAAGCCCTCGAGCCCCTTATCGGTCAGCGGGTGCTTAACCAACTGTTGTATCACCTTGAACGGGATCGTGGACACATCGGCACCGGCCAGGGCACAATCGACAATATGCATCGGGTGGCGGATAGACGCCGCGAGAACCTCAGTCGCGAAACCGTAGTTGTCATAGATCTGGACTATGTCGCGGATGAGCTGCATTCCATCCTGACCGACATCGTCAAGGCGACCGATAAAGGGTGAAATATAGCTTGCACCCGCTTTGGCCGCCAGCAGTGCCTGAGCCGCCGAAAAGCAGAGCGTGACATTTACCTTTGTCCCTTCGGCGCGAAAGATGCGTGTTGCCTTGAGCCCGTCGAGGGTCAACGGACATTTGATCACGACGTTCGGGGCGATACTCGCCAGTTCACGGCCCTCGCGGACCATTCCCTCGGTGTCGAGAGCGGTCACCTCGGCGGAGACGTCACCGTCGACGATCGAGCAAATGGCGGCAATGTGTTCTTTAAAGTCAACATCGCCCTCTTTTGCGACCAATGACGGATTTGTGGTGACGCCGTCGATCATTCCCAATTCTGCGGCTTCTTTGATCTCGGCTAGATTAGCGGTGTCTATAAAAAATTTCATATTGTGCGGTCAGTTTGTCAGATTTTAGAAAATAGTTGTAGCTCTCTAAACAACGGGATTGGTCAGCGTTCCTATACCCTCGATCTCGACTTCGCATACGTCGCCGGGGTTCATTTTCGAAACGCCTGACGGTGTGCCTGTCGCGATCACATCCCCCGCGTTCAGGGTCATCATATTTGAGATATATCGTATCAGAAAGTCTACCGGGAAGACCATTTGAGATGTCCGTCCGTGCTGTCGGACCTCGCCGTTGACGCGTGTGGTCACCGAAATATCGCTCGGGTCGAGTTCGGTCTCGATATATGGCCCGATCGGGCAAAACGAATCAAACGATTTTGCACGTGTAAACTGTCCGTCCTTTCGCTGGAGGTCGCGTGCCGTGACGTCGTTAAGACACGTGAACCCGAACACGTGATCCATCGGATCGTCGGCGTCGGTCAACCCTTTGCATTTCTTTGAGATCACGATGGCCAGTTCGCCCTCATGCTCAACCTGATCGGACTGCGGCGGGATCACGATCGGTGAACCGTCGAATATGATCGCCGAGGGTGCCTTGAGGAACAGTAACGGCTCGGCCGGGACCTCGTTGCCGAGCTCTTTAGCGTGGTCCGCGTAATTGCGGCCGACACAGACGATCTTTGACGGCGAAACCGGCGGCAGCAGCGTCACCTCGGCCACGTCGAAACTGGCGACATGGTCGGACAACATATCGCCGAAAACATGTACACGGTCGCCGTCGATCACGCCGATATGGGTTTCGTCCTCAAAGTTGAATCTGCAGATCTTCATATATTCCTATCTCGTGGTTTCGGTCACGACCTCGGAGGGTTCGCTGACGTTGCCGACGTTATCGGTAGCGGTTATGTAGTAGAAGTACTGTTTTGAAGCCTCAACCGCTGTGTCCTGAAATGTATTTGCTTTCAGCAACTTCGGGGTCAGAAGCTGCCATTTATCTTTAGGTGCCGCCGGGTCGGTCGAACGGTAGATCGAGTAACCAGCGATGTCCTTTTCGGGATTGATCGCGAAAAAGATCGATATCACGTTTTGCCCGACGGCAAGCGTAATGGCCGCGGGAGCACTCGGTGCGAAGGTGTCGATCGGCCGGAGCTTTAAAATATTGGTTTCGAGGCTCTCGATCGGGGTCGCGTCTTTGCCGACCGAAACTGCCCGTACGAAATAGAAATATTCTTTACCAAACTCGAAGAACTCGTCCGAAAAAGCAGCGTTCGCCACCGGCGTGTTGTTGAGCAGTTTCCCGGGCTCGTTTTCGGAGGTGGAGCGGTAAATATTGTAACCAATGAGGCTCACGGGCGATGTGCCGTCGATATTCTTATCAGGAGCACGCCATTTTAAGCTGATCGACTCCTGCGAAAGGCCGTACGTCAGATCGGTCGGAGCGACCGCCACCTTTGCTGTCGGCTCGATCAATAGGAAATTGGAAAACGAGGCCTTTTGCCCCGATGCATTGGCGAAACGCATTGCGTACCGGAGCCTTGCGGCCTGGCCGGCAAATTCGAGATTGTCGGTGTGCTGGAGGTTTTTGAGCCCAAAGTCCGAGTCCTTTATCGAAAGCGTGGCGATGAGCGTGCTTTTGGAGGCAAATTCCTCTTCTGAAAGCGTTTTCGGGGCAGACGACGGTTCCGCCAAGCGATATATGTCGACCCGGTCGATGTTGAGCACGCTCGAACGGCCGGCATTGGCAGCCGGCATCGTCCATGACAATATAACCTGATTTCCTCGCTGATAACCGCTCAGTTCCACACGCTGAGAAACACGCTCTTTCGGCGGCACAGGCGGCTTTCGCTTGCCGCAGGCGGTCCCAAGGCCAAACAGTGCCGCGACAAGCACCAAAATGGCGATACGGCGGCCGTCAGGCCTCGTGAGATCGAAAATGGGTGTTCGAAGTGTGTTGATCATCGTCATTCAGAGCAATTTAGAGGATATATTGGCGAAGATCCGGGTCTGCCGACAGATCGCCCAGCTTGTCATTTACGTAGTCGGCGTCGATGATCTGTTTCTTTTGCTCGAGTTCGCCGCCTAGGAAGCTGATCTCTTCCAGCAGCTTTTCGACGAGGGTATGAAGCCTCCTCGCCCCGATATTCTCTGTGTTCTTGTTGATCTCCTCGGTCAACTCCGCCAGACGGTCGATCGCATCGCCGGTAAACTCGAGATCGATGCCCTCGGTGCTTAAAAGCGCCTGATATTGCTTGATCAGCGAATTCTTGGGCTGAACAAGGATGCGCTTAAGGTCGTCGATGGTCAGTGATTCGAGTTCGACGCGGATAGGGAATCGGCCCTGAAGCTCGGGGATCAGGTCTGACGGCTTGGCGACATGAAACGCTCCCGCGGCGATGAAGAGAATATGTTCCGTGCTGACCATTCCGTACTTTGTATTGACGTTGGTCCCCTCGACGATGGGCAAAAGGTCGCGCTGGACCCCCTCGCGTGAAACGGCGGGGTTGCCGCCCGCTTCGCGTCCAGCGATCTTGTCGATCTCATCGAGAAATATGATGCCGGACTGTTGGGCTCGATCGAGGGCCGTACGGGCGACCTGCTCCATATCGACCAGGCTTTCCTGCTCGTCACGCAGCATATACTCGCGTGCCTCAGCGAGCTTCATCTTTCGCTGAACGGTCTTTGCGGGGAACATGCCGCCGAGCATGTCACGCAGGTTGACGCCCATTTCCTCCATGCCTTGGCCGCCGATGAAGTCAATCGTCGCGTTTGACCGATCGGTTGTGTCAAACTCGATCAACCGGTCGTCGAGGCTCCCATTCCTCAATTGCTCGCGAAGCTTTTCGCGGGTCCGCATAAGCGGCTGTTCTGCCGGTTCGCCGTCGATCTCAGGTTCAATGCCGTAATGAGTTTCGACCGGCGGCAGCAGAATGTCCAGGATCTTTTCTTCGACATTTTGTGCCGCACGAATGGCGACATCCTCGACCGCAGTCTGTTTGGCCATGTCGACCGCCACGTCGGCAAGTTCGCGGACCATGCTCTCGACATCGCGGCCCATATAACCGACCTCGGTGAATTTCGACGCCTCGATCTTGATGAATGGGGAGTTGGCGATACGGGCTAAACGCCGGGCGATCTCGGTCTTGCCGACGCCGGTCGAGCCGATCATTAAAATGTTCTTCGGCAATACGTCCGAGGCCATCTCGGCCGGCAGTTTCTGCCGGCGGATCCGGTTCCGAAGGGCAACGGCGACCGCCCGCTTGGCAGATTTCTGGCCGACCACGTATTTGTCGAGTTCGGCAACGATCTGTCGCGGTGTCAGATCGTCCAATTTTGGTGCTGCGGCCGCGGTCTCGCCGCCTAAATAAATAGCCATTTAGATTTCTTCGACCGTAATTTGTGAATTGGTGTAAATACAGATCTCGCCAGCGATGCGGAGCGATTCCTCGGCGATCTCGCGGGCCGACAGGGTTGTGTGCTTCATCAACGCCCGGGCGGCGGCCAGGGCGTACATACTGCCCGAACCGACCGCGAGCAGGCCGTCATCCGATGAGATCACGTCGCCTTTCCCCGAGATCAGGAAAGCGTCGGATGCGTCCGCCACGATCAGAAGGGCCTCGAGATTGCGAAGATACTTGTCGGTCCGCCAATCTTTGCTCAGCTCGATCGCGGCACGTTCGAGCTGGCCCTGAAATTGTTCGAGTTTGGTCTCAAAGCGGGCCAGAAGGGAAAACGCATCCGCAGTGGAACCGGCAAAACCTGTGAGGATCTTGCCGTTCAGCAGTCGTCGGACCTTACGGGCGTTGCCCTTGATCACGGTCTCGCCCAGCGTTACCTGACCATCGCCGGCCATTGCCGCTTTGCCGTCCCGCCGGACAAGCAGGACCGTGGTAGATCGTATTCGCGATTGTTCTGAGTTGATCATCAAACCTCAATGATAAGTGTTTAATTTCAAATGCTCAAATTGACATCATTGGTGCATTTGATTGAACATTGTAGAGTTTATGAGTGGTCGTCCGAAGATAGGCATTACGATGCGGCTTGAGATCGAAACCAGGCGTTTCTATCTCGGCCGCGACTATTCTGAGGCGATCGTCGCGGCGGGCGGCGATCCGGTCCATATCGGCCTGATCCCGCAAAATGAATATATCGAATCGACGCTGGCGGGCCTGGACGGCATACTGCTGCCCGGAAGCGATACCGATGTCGATCCGCACTTCTACGGCGAAGAGCCGCATCGAAACCTGAAAAGGGTCGTTCCCGAAAAGGATGAGACCGAACGGATGGTCATAAATGCGGCTGAGAAATTACATTTACCGATACTTGCTATCTGCTACGGAATGCAGGCACTTAACGTCGCACGCGGCGGGAGTTTGGTGCAGGATATCGATTCCCAGATCGCTGATCCGGTAAAGCACGAACAAGGGATGCCGCTGGCACGTGGGTCACACACGATCACGTACTCGCCGAACTGGATCCTTTCGGAGGTCGCCGACGAAATATCCGGAAGTTCGGTAATTCGCGTCAATTCGCATCACCACCAGGCGATCGGGCGGATCGGACAGTCGCTTGAGGCTGCCGCGTTTGCTCCGGACGGCGTGATCGAAAGCATTCAGGATACGCGGGACGAACGGATGGTCCTCGGGGTCCAATGGCATCCGGAACTATCATGGGCAGATGACAAACTCTCTCGATCGATTTTCGAGAGATTTGTCGCAAATTGCGCAAAGATGCAAACCGGCCGGGCATCGGGAGCATCATAATTAGGCGATATACGGCGTCGGTAATAACATTTGTATCAAGAATAAGTTACGTGGCTAATATTAAAGCATTACACAAGGGAAAAAGGTTGCAAGGGCGCCGTTGACGGCGACATTTAGAAATTGATGGATAATCCAATTGTTATCGGAGTTTTATCCTGGTTCATCCCGGGCAGCGGGCATGTGATCCAGAAGCGGCTGAAGCGCGGCATCATCATCGCTGCGGTGATCTGGACCCTTTTTATCGTGGCGGTCCTGAGCGGCGGTTCGCATTATCCGGGCTTTGACTTTAAGGACGGTACGCTCTTGTATTTGCTTAACTCATTTGCACGGTTGGGTAACGGACTCGGGGCGATCATCAGTTGGATCGTCGCGTCCCGGCCGGCCCCTAATGTAGCGGCCCTTGCGACATTCGAATATGGCGGGAGATTTCTCGAGGTAGCCGGGCTCCTCAATTTTTTGGCGGTCCTCGACGCTGTGGACATATCGTTGGGGAGGAAAAGATGATCCATTTTCTTTATCTCATCGCTTTTGCGTTCCTCGTTTCCGTGGCATTCGGTGTTTTCTCGGACGGCACGAACCGGGAGCGGGTCATATATGCCGGAAAGACGTTCCTCCAATTTGTCGTTGTAAGTCTCGTACTTGCCTGGATACTGTATTTCATCCCCTGGTGATCAGATGGCTTTGATCGAAACCGAAAGCCTGATCCTCAAATGCTACAGCCTGGCCGAAGCCGATAAGATCGTTGTGCTATTTACGCAAGATCACGGGGTCGTTAGAGCGGTCGCGAAGGGTGCCAAACGCCTCAAAAGCAAGTTTGGGAGCGGCCTCGAGCCATTTTCAGAAGTTCGGATCACGTACTTTGAAAAAGAGGTCGTCGAGTTGGTTTCGGTGCAGAAGATCGAACTGCAGCGTTCGTACTTTGCCGCGGCGAGCAACCCGGAGTTCCTTAACAAGTTCTCATATCTGGCCGATCTGCTGGTGGCCCTTTCGCCGCCGCATGATCCGAACGAAACGTTGTACAGGATGGTCAAGGCCTGCCTGAACACGGCCGAAGCTGATAGTTCGACTCTGGCCGCTGTGGGCGTCTATTTTGAACTGTGGCTGCTTCGCTTGAACGGATTGCTGCCGGACTGGAACCGCTGCAGCGAATGTCGCCGTGGATTTCACGATACCGATATTGCGGACATCACCGCCAGTTATCATCTGTTGTGCTCGAACTGTCGCCGAGCGTCGTCGGGGCGGCGGATCGACGATCGCCACCGGGCGATATTCTCGGCCGTGCAAAGATTATCGCCGGACCGGTTTGCCGAAACTCACGGTAAGGACCTGACGCACCTGATCGAATTGTCCAACGTATTGAAACGGGTGATTTCACTGGCGATCGGCCGTGAGATCGGGGCTGAACGGGCATTCTCAAGTTATAACGCACGTTAAATGAAGCGAATAGGGCTGCTAATCTCGAAATATTTGGTACAGGCGATATTGCCGTACTTTGTATTTTCGTGGCTTGTCTTGAGCGTTATATTGTTCGTCCAACAGGCAGGAAGGTTTTCGGATATTTTCTTCAGTGCCAATATTCCGGTCAATTTGATCTGGCAATTGACGGTCGCCCTGGTCCCGAATGTCATCGCGTTCACATGTCCGATGGCGGTGCTCGTCGGCACCATCATCGGACTCTCGAAAATGCAGGGCGACAGCGAGTTGACCGCGATCAGAGCGGCCGGAGTCGGGAATCTGCAGGTTGTGGTCCCGATCGTAATACTCGGCATCGCTCTTTCGATCTTTGCCTTTATAGTCAATATCCGCGGAGTTCCGATGGCGGCGGCACTGGTCCGCAGTGTCGCACTCCAAACCTCGATCAGAAAACTCGAGTCGCCGATCGAGCCCGGAGTATTTAATTCCGAAGTGGCCGGATACACCATCTACGTCAAGGACGGAGATCTCGAAGCCGGAACATGGAAAAGCCTCTTTATCTTTCAAAAACAGCCTGGATCTGGGGATATGCGTCTGATAACGTCACGCGAGGGCCGTATCGACGTTTCAGGGCAACTGTCGGAACTCGTACTGCAAAATGCGACCGTCACGACGATCCCGGGCGACACAGTGACCGGCAAATTCGCTTCTGAGAACATAGGCGAGGTCAGATTGGCCATTCGCACTAAGCGAAGCGAACTTATCGAACGGCTTAGCGGTTCGAACAGTACTCCGGAGGAGCTGGGTCTGGCGGATCTTTCGGAATACGCCAAGGGAAAGGAAGGGAAGGACCGCATAGAGGCCGAACTTTTGCTGCAGCGGAGGATAATCCTTTCGATATCGCCGCTGATATTTTGTCTGCTCGGGACGGCGATGGTACTTCGCTTTAACCGAAGCGGTCGCGGATTTGGGGTCTTTCTTTCGATCCTTGGGCTTGTTGGCTTTTATTTATTGGCTTTCTCGGGTGAGCAATTGGCCCGGACGGGAAAGATCTCGGTGTTGGCAGCCGGATTGATGCCGGTAGTCGGCAGCCTAGCGGCGATCGCCTGGTTGAGCCTGTCACGAAGATTAAATTATCTAAGCGGTTGGGGAGAGCGGATCGCCGGGCTCTGGCATTCGGTCTTTCGGCCAAAAGAGAAGCTGCAATCAAGGAATCTGTTCGTTGACATCACTACCGGTCTTGGCGATTTTGACCTGCTCGTCAACCTCGTACGCTATTTTGCTCTCACGGTAATATTCCTGCTGATCATTTCGACGGTCTTTACGGCATTTGAACTGTGGCGTTTTGCCGGGGTTATCGACGGTGGGATATGGCTGTTGACGAAATATCTCTTTTATCTGGCACCGTTTCTGTATTTGTATTTCGCCCCGTCGGCCGCGATGGTCGCTACGCTTGCGACATACGTCATCAAGTCGAGGCAAAACGAGATCGTGACATGGATCTCCGCCGGTAAAAGTGCATACAGGCTCTTGGCGCCGTGTTTTGTTCTGATGTTGCTCTTGGGCGGGGCAAACTGGTTAATTCAGGAAATGGTCGCACCGGTTTCGAACCAGATCCAGGATTCTTACCGAAATCAGATCAGAAAGGGTCCGCTACAGCCCGGTGCAGGCGGAAGGTACTGGGTTGCGAGCGGCAACCGCATCTATTCATTTGAAGTGCCGGGGGCGACTGCGGGGCGAGCCTCGGGCGAAACCAGCGGAAAGGCAGTTGCGTCTGATAACGAAATGGATGGGCGGCAAAATCTCGTGAAAGTCGGTGCCCCCGGGTTTGCGTTTGCGGCGCCGGGGAATGCGGCCCTTGTTGCGTTCATCTCTGCGTCTGATAACGAAAAAGCGGCACCGCAGTGCTCTCGGGGATGCGCCACCGACGTGGTGGTTTACGAGTTTTCGGGCGACCAAACAAAATTGCAAACCGTGTACCACGCAGAAAAAGGTGAATATTCTCAGGGAAGTGTGCGGCTTTCGGGCCGGATCGATCGTCTGGACGTAGCCGACGGGCGGATCACAAAGCAGGAAGTTAACTCACTTGATCTGGCGGATGTGCGAAATCCCTTTAACGAAATAATCGCTAAACCGAGCCATATGACGTCGCCTGAGATCGCGGAACGTATCAAAACGAGTGAATCCGAGGTCGAATCAAGGAGTTTTGCCGTGGCCCTGCAAAAGCGTTACTCTTCGTTGTTGCTGCCGTTTGTTATCGCACTATTTACCGCTCCTTTTTCACTCTCGCTCAGTCGGAAGGGAAAGGTCATAACGGTCGGTTACGCTGTCGGGCTGTGGCTCCTTTATACCGGGACCACAAGTATTTTCGAACAAATGGGAATGAACGGCGTCTTGAGCCCCGGAATCTCGGTGTGGAGCCCCATTCTGATGTTCTCGATGCTCGGGGTTTACCTGGTCGCGAAGGTTCGAACCTAATTAGCTCCAAAGGATCCAAACGGAAAAGCCCGGCGAAAGCCGGGCTTTTTGATAAAAGAAAATAGGGAATCGGGGACTAGGTTCCGGTCTCCCAACTTCCCATATACTCGACCATTTCCGGAGTCAATTCGTCGATCGAAACGCCCATTGCACGGAGCTTGAGCGAGGCGATCTCCTGATCGACTTCCTTGGGCAGAACGTGTACACCGGCGGCCAGTTTACCCTGATTCTTGACCAGAAATTCAGCTGAAAGAGCCTGGTTGGCGAAGGACATATCCATTACCGATGCCGGGTGGCCTTCGGCAGCGGCGAGATTGATGAGTCGGCCTTCACCGAGCACGATCACGCTGTTGCCGTCGTTCTTGGAGTACTCTTCGACGAACGGCCTGCGGGTGGTGACCTGGCTGGACATTTCACGAAGAGCGTCGAGGTTAAGCTCGAGATCAAAGTGGCCGCTGTTGCAAACAATGGCACCGTCCTTCATGACTTCGAAGTGCTCCTTGTCGATCACGTGGCGGTTGCCCGTTACGGTGACGAAGAAATCGCCGATCTTGGCCGCTTCCTTCATCGGGAGCACACGCATGCCGTCCATGACAGCCTCGATCGCCTTGATCGGGTCGATCTCGGTGACGACCACGCTGGCACCCATACCGCGGGCTCGCATCGCGACGCCCTTGCCGCACCAACCATAACCGACCACGACCAGCGTCTTGCCGGCGAGCAGGATGTTGGTAGCACGAATGATGCCGTCGAGCGTCGATTGGCCCGTACCGTAGCGGTTGTCAAAGAAATGCTTGGTTTGAGCATCATTGACGGCGATCGACGGGAAGGTGAGCACGCCGGCCTTGACCATCGCCTGAAGGCGAACGATACCGGTCGTGGTCTCCTCGGTCGTGCCGATAAGATTGCCGATAAGTTCCGGCTTTTCTTTGATCATCGTCGCAACGACGTCCGAACCGTCATCAATGATGAGGTTTGGGTTGGTGTCGAGTGCGGCTTTCACGTGACGAACGTATGTCTCGGTCGACTCGCCCTTGTGGGCCATGACCGGGATGCCCCAATCTGCAACAAGGGAAGCGGCGACGTCGTCCTGCGTCGAAAGCGGATTTGACGCGATCAGGAGCGATTCGGCACCGCCTGCCTGAAGCGTTCGAGCCAAATTTGCGGTTTCCGTCGTGATATGGGCACAAGCGATCAGCTTAACGCCCGTCAACGGCTTTTCAGCCTCAAACCGCTCGCGGATGAGGCTCAGAACGGGCATTTCGCGGTCAGCCCATTCAATTCGCTGTTTGCCTTGCGGTGCAAGGTTGATGTCTTTGATGTCGTATTCCATTGATGTTCCAGGATTAGCCATTTGTACCGATACCTCTGTGATCATCCGCGGCAGATCTCAACGCAGCGGCTTTGTCAGTAACTTCCCACGAAAACTCGTCATTCGATCGGCCAAAATGCCCGAAACGAGCGGTCTGCTTGTAGATCGGCCGACGCAGGTCGAGCGTTTCGATGATAGCAGCCGGGGTAAGCGTGAAATTCTCCCGTACGATGTCGGCAATGCGTTCATCGTCGATCGTGCCGGTTCCGTGGCTGTCGATCAGGACCGAAACCGGTTCGGCAACGCCGATGGCGTATGCCAACTGAACCGTACATTTGTCGGCGAGTCCGGCAGCGACCACGTTCTTTGCGATATAGCGGGCCATATAGGCCGCCGAGCGGTCAACCTTTGTCGGATCCTTGCCCGAAAATGCACCGCCGCCGTGCGGGGCATAGCCGCCGTACGTATCAACGATGATCTTTCGTCCCGTCACACCGGCATCGCCCATCGGGCCGCCAATAACGAACTTGCCGGTCGGATTGATGTGGTATTTGGTGTTGTCATCGATCATTTCCGCAGGAATGACCGGCTTGATAACGTGCTCCATGATGTCAGCACGTATATCTTCGATGTCGAGGTCTGCCGTCTGCGACGAGATCACGACCGCTTCGACGCGAAACGGGCGGCCGTCGCGGTATTCGATCGAAACCTGCGATTTGCCGTCCGGGCGAAGGTAGGGGATCGTGCCGTCACGACGAACCTGCGACAAACGACGGGTCAGATTATGAGCCAACTGGATCGGCATCGGCATCAACTCGGGGGTCTCGTTACAGGCAAAGCCGAACATTAGGCCCTGATCGCCGGCACCGCCGGTGTCCACGCCCTGAGAAATGTCAGGCGACTGCGTTCCGATCGCGTCGATCACGCTGCAGGTGTTCGAATCGTAACCAAACTCAGCGTTGTTGTAGCCGATCTCCTCGATCGTCTCGCGGATGATCTGCTTGTAATTGACGTCGGCCTTTGTCGTGATCTCACCGGCAACGACCGCTAATCCGGTCGTGACAAGTGTTTCGCAAGCGACACGAGCCGTCGGGTCCTGAGCGAGGATCGCATCGAGGATCGCATCCGAAATGTGATCGGCGATCTTGTCCGGGTGGCCTTCGGTGACCGATTCAGACGTGAATAAAAAATTTCCGTTACTCAATTGTTTACGTAACTCCTTTTATCGGGTTCTATTAATTGGAATCTGCTTTAGATAACAAAACAATAAGTGTATCGCCTAAGCCTGCCGCTGTCAAAGTAGAAGCGGCAGCGGCACAGTCCCGGAGGAAAAAGAACCAAAGTCTATGGATTTAATGATCGTCGGTCACGATACACGTTGTGGGAGAGTGCATTGCTTAAGCTCACGAACTAGCGGTCGAGCCGGCGTGTGATCTTTTGGGGAATTGGGCCGCAGGAGCTCTGGTGGCTTCTGCGGCCCAGTCAAGACATATCAGTTGCGTCTGATAATAGAGATTATGTAATAAGTTTGAAAAAGGATCCGACCGACGGTCACCCGATCAACTCGGGCCAGTCTTCACCCGGTGGTTGCTCATCATCGTCGATATTATCGCTTGGCGGATTCGACGCCGCCGAAAGGTCCAAAACTCTTTGTTCGACAAATATCGGACAATCTAATCTCAAAGCAAGTGCTATCGCGTCGGACGGCCTGGCGTCGAGAAAGACAGGATCGCCATTCTTATCCGAAAGTTCGATCCTGGCGTAAAACGTATTTTCGGCAAGGTCCGTGACCACAACGCCTGAAGCCAAAAGCCCGCATTCGATTATCACGTTTCGCAGAAGGTCGTGCGTCATCGGGCGCTGTGGGACGATCTTTTCGATCTCGAGGGCAATGGCGTTTGCCTCAAAGGCTCCAACCCATATCGGAAGCACGGCTTCGCTGTCGACGCCCTTAAGCACGACGATCGGTGTATTTGTGTTGGGATCCATTATCAGGGCCCCGATCTTGACCTCGACCAATGTTGGGTCGGACTGCATGTTCATTTTAGAGAGTCTCGCCGAATAATGAGTTTGCCTTGATCTGTGTGATGCGAACATCGACGACCTGTCCGATCATTTTGTGGTCGCCGACAAAATTTACGAGTTTTTGACACGTCGAATGGCCGGTAAGTCCGCGTTCCGTACGCGTCGACGGACGTTCGACCAAGACTTTAAGCACTTTATTAAGATATCGCTGTAACCTGTTGTGTTGTATTTGTTTTTGGACGCGTTCAAGCTCGATAAAACGCCGTGTTTTTTCTTCCGCACTAACATCGTCGACCATTTCGAACGCGGGCGTGCCGGGCCTCGGCGAGTATTTGAAGATGTACGCACTGTCAAAACCGCAGTACTCGACCATTTTCACCGATTCCTGAAAATCTTCCTCAGTTTCGCCCGGAAAACCGACGATAATGTCCGTCGTCAGCGCTATGTCTTTTTTCGAAGCCCTTAATCGATCGATCTTCTTAAAGTACTTTTCGATCGTATGCCCGCGTTTCATTGCCGCCAAAACCTTGGAGCTGCCCGACTGGACCGGCAAATGCACCCAATTACAGAGATTTTCGTGTGATTCGATGGCATCTACGATGTCATCATTGAAATCGCGGGGAAATGAGGTCGTAAATTTGACCCTCTCGATCCCCGTGGCCGCAACGGCCCGCAAAAGTTTGGAGAACGCTGACTTCCCTTCAAATCCCTCCAGCCCCGAGTCGTTCTCGGGCCTGTAGC
>JBGAOU010000049.1:0-15854 GCA_044221625.1 Pyrinomonadaceae bacterium
GGCGTCGGACTCACCTACTTTGGGGTAGTACGGACAGCGACGGTCGATCTTGACCGTTTTGGCAGTCTCGAGATGGTCCAACGGAGCCGCGGTGACCTGGCAACGTCCGCCAAATCGGGTTTCGGATCTGATCTGGATGTGTCGACAGCTGACGGAGCGATCACGGCCTTGCCCGTCGGGCTGACATATCTGATGCTGGCCCCGTTTCCGTGGCAGATGGCAAATCTGCGCCAGGCGATCACGCTGCCTGAGGTCTTGCTCTGGTGGATGCTGATCCCGCTGGCGATATACGGATCGTGGTATACGGTCAAGCACAGGTTAAGGACCGCATTCCCGATATTGATCTTTACTATTGCACTGACCATTGCTTACTCGATATTTCAGGGCAATGTCGGTACAGCATATCGACAGCGGACGCAGATACAGGTGTTCTTGTTTATGTTCATCGCGGTCGGGTGGGTGCTGCTCAAGGAAAAGCGTGAGAATGTACAGATCGAACGCCGCCGCCGGCGGGAGATGTTCGAGGCGTCGCTAAAGGGGCGGATGGCGGAGTAGAGCAAGGGATGTGCGGGATCGTTGGATTTGTAAATGCCGGTGGCCGGGCGGCCGATCGAGGAGTGCTCGAGGCGATGAACAGCGCGATCGTGCACCGCGGGCCCGATGAGGACGGGTTTTTTGTGCACGAAGGGGTCGGCCTGGCGATGCGGCGGTTGTCGATCATCGATCTGGCGAGCGGACAGCAGCCGATATTTACGCCCGACCGGACAAAGTGCATCATCTTTAACGGCGAGATCTATAATTATCAGGAGCTGCGCGAGGGGCTGATCGCGCGCGGGCACAAGCTCGCCACCAGGTCCGATACCGAGGCGGTACTGCGGCTCTACGACGAGCTCGGAGCCGACTGTCTGCAGCATCTGCGTGGGATGTTCGCGTTCGCGATCTGGGACGATGTCGAAAAGTCGCTCTTTCTGACCCGCGACCGCGTCGGTAAAAAGCCTCTGCTCTACGCCCACCGGCCCAACGGCGACCTGATATTCGGGTCCGAGTTTCGGGCCGTGTTGGAACATCCATCGGTCCCGCGTGAGGTCGACCACACGGCGATCGACAGCTATCTGACCTATATTTGCGTGCCTGCTCCGCAGACGGCCTTTAAGCATATCCGCAAGCTCGAGCCCGGCCATTGGTTGCGTTGGCGGGCCGGTGAGGTCGAGACGCGCCGGTATTGGCTGCCCGATTTTTCTAAAAAGATCAAGATCACCGAGCGGGAGGCGATCGAGGAAACGACGCGGATCGTCGCCGAAGCGACCCGTTTGAGAATGATCTCGGAGGTGCCGCTCGGCGCATTTCTGTCGGGCGGGGTTGACTCGTCGATCGTCGTGGCGCTGATGGCCCGCGAGAGTTCGTCGCCGGTCAAAACGTTCTCGATCGGGTTTGAGGAGCAGGATTTTAGCGAGCTCAAATATGCCCGACGCGTCGCCGAGCATGTCGGGGCCGAGTATCACGAGTTTATCGTCCGCCCCGACGCGGTCGAGGTGCTGCCGACGCTGGTCGAACATTACGGCGAGCCCTTTGCCGACTCGAGTGCCCTGCCGACCTACTATGTTTCACGCGAAACGCGCCGCCACGTGACGGTCGCGCTTAACGGCGACGGCGGCGACGAGAGCTTTGCCGGATACGAGCGCTATATGGCGATGGAACTCGCCGAGATGTACCGGCGCATCCCTCGGCTGCTGCGGCGGTGGGCGATCGAGGGGCCGGTCAACTTGCTGCCCTCGTCGGAGCTGCGAAAGACGCGGGTGCGTGACGTACAGCGGTTTCTGATCTCGGCAAACGAGGGTCGGGGTGAGAGGTACTTTCGCTGGATGTCGGCATTCAAGCCCGCGGCGAAACCGGCCTTATACACGGCTGAGTTTGCCGCCGAGGTCGCCGGGTACCGGTCATCGGATGTGTTGGACCGGTGGTTTGCGAGGGCCGAGGGGCTGGGGATGCTCGACGCGACGCTGCTGACCGACCAGATGACCTATCTGCCAAACGACCTGCTGCCCAAGGTCGATATCGCGTCGATGGCCAATTCGCTCGAGGCCCGATCGCCGTTTCTCGATCACAAGGTGATAGAGTTTGCCGCCACCCTGCCCGAGAGTCTGAAGATGAACCTTTTTCGGCCAAAGTACCTGCTCAAAAAGGTCGCCGCCCGGCTGGTGCCGCCCGAGGTGGTCTATCGCCGAAAGATGGGTTTTGGCGTGCCGATCGGTAAATGGTTTCGCGGTGAGATGAGCGGGTTTGTCAGCGACGTACTGTTGTCCGAGGCATCGCTCGGCCGCGGGCTATTCGAGCCGGCCGAGATCCGGCGCTATGTCAGCCAGCATATCAAGGGCGAGTTTGACCACGCGACTCAGCTCTGGTCACTATTGATGCTGGAGCTGTGGTATCAAAGGTTTATTGATTAGGATATTACGATTATGAAAGGTGTAGTTTTAGCAGGCGGGCTGGGCTCGCGTCTGAGCCCGCTCACGCGGATAACCAACAAACATTTGCTGCCGGTCTATAACCAGCCGATGATCTATTACCCGATCAAGGCGCTGATCAACGCCGGTATCGACGACATAATGATCGTTACGGGCGGCAACTCAGCCGGTGATTTTCTCAAACTGCTGAGAAACGGGCGGGATTTCGGCCTCAAGCATCTCAACTATACTTATCAGGAGGGCGAGGGCGGCATCGCCGACGCGCTCGGGCTGGTCGAGCATTTTGCCGACGACGAACCGATCTGCGTGATACTCGGCGACAATATTATCGAGGGCAATATCCGTGCGGCCGCCGACGAGTATCGCCGTCAGGGCAGCGGTGCCAAGATACTGCTCAAGCGCGTGCCGGACCCGCAGCGTTTCGGCGTGCCGGAGCTCGACGGCGACCGTGTCGTCAATATCGAGGAAAAGCCGGCCGAGCCGCGGTCGGACATGGCCGTCATCGGCATCTATTTTTACGACGCCACCGTCTTTGACGTGATCAAGACTCTCGTGCCCTCGGGCCGCGGCGAACTCGAGATCACCGATGTCAACAACCACTACATCCGCCGCGGCGAGATGACCTGGAACGAACTCGACGGCTGGTGGACCGACGCCGGCACGTTTGAGAGCCTGCTGCTCGCCTCGAACCTGGTCGCCAAATCCGGCGCGAATAAGGTTTGAGATGGGGTGAGTCAGGCGAGTCTATAGAGTCTGGCGAGTCTATCGAGTCCAGCGAGTCTTCAGAGTCTGGCGAGTCTGTTGAGTTGGGAGAGTGTGGTGAGTCCACAGAGTCGGGTAAGGCGATCGGGGTCGATTGTTTTTAGCTGAATAGGTTAATAATCTGCGGAGGCATCGTTTTGGCGACGATCAAGAGGTTCGAGGATATTCAGGCTTGGCAAAAAGCTCGTGAGGTGACCAGTTGCGTTTATTCGGTCACAAATAATGGTATGTTCGCGAAAGATTTTGGGCTGAGGGATCAGGTCCGGAGATCGAGTGTTTCGATAATGGCTAATATAGCCGAGGGATTTGCCCGAAGGTCGGACAAGGACTTTGCTCATTTTCTAAATATATCGCGAAGCTCGTGTGCCGAGGTACAGTCTCACCTATATGTTGCACTCGATCAGGAGTACATCTCAGCGGCTAATTTTGATGAGCTTTATCATCTGATCGAGGAAACATCGAAGATGATATTCGCTCTGGCACGGCATTTGGCGACAAAATAGGCGGCTTTAACCTGATCGGGAAACGTGCAGGGCGACCGGATGCAACAACTTTATTTCACAGGTTCGAGTGACCGAGTCGAACCGGTAGACCCGATCGACCCAAAGGACTCAAAAGACTCAAAAGACTCAAAAGACTCAAAAGACTCGATAGACTCAAAAGACTCAAAGGACTCGATAGACTAATTACAACTATGCAATTTACCGAAGGCGACATTAAGGACGTAGTCGTTTATCCGCTCAAAAAATTTCACGACGATCGCGGGTGGTTGGCGGAATTGTTCAGGCACGATGAGCTCGATGCCGAGTTTTATCCCGCGATGTCGTACATTTCGTACACACGGCCCGGCGTCCAACGCGGTCCTCACGAACATGTCGACCAAGCCGACCTGTTTTGCTTTATCGGCCCCTCGACATTTAAGATGATGCTGTGGGATAACCGCCCCGATTCGCCGACCTACAACCATATGATGACGATGTATGTCGGCATCGACGAGCCAATGGCGGTCGTAGTGCCAAAGGGCGTCGTTCACGGTTATAAGAATGTCGGCGATGTTGACGGTATGGTGATCAACTGTCCTAACCGGCTCTATATGGGCGAGGGCAAACGCGAGCCGATAGACGAGATCCGGCATGAGGACGACCCCGACACGATCTATCGAATGGATCGATAGGACGACAGCTTAATTTAAGTTCGGCGGACAGCAACGGCACCCCGCACAGCCGTTTGGCCGAAGTGGCCGTCACCGGCATCGACCGGTTTCCGCCCGTGGCCGCTGTCCGCCGATTTTTTTATTCTATTGATGAAGGTCCTACGCATCATTGCCAGGCTCAATGTCGGCGGCCCTGCCCGGCACGTGGTCTGGCTGACGAGCGGGCTCGACGGCCGCGAATTTGAAAGCCGTTTGCTGGCGGGCACTGTCCCGCCCGGCGAAGAGGACATGGGTTATTTCGCCGAGCAGAACGGCGTCACGCCGCGGTACATCGCCGAGCTCAGCCGCGAGCTTTCGATCAAGGACGCCATTTCGCTGATCAAGATCTACCGTGAAATGAGCGCCTTCCGGCCGGATATCGTCCACACACATACCGCCAAGGCCGGTACGGTCGGCCGCGTCGCCGCACTTGTCTACAAGTGGGCCACGTGGCGCACGCTGATCGGCCGTCCGCGGCCGGTCCGGGTCGTCCACACATTTCACGGCCACGTTTTTCACAGCTACTACGGCAAGGCTAAAACAGGTCTTTTCCTGTTTATCGAAAGGGTGCTTGCCCGCGTGGCGACCGATCGGATCATTACTATATCGGAGCAGCAGCTTGGCGAGATCAGCGGGCGTTTCGGCGTCGGGCGGGCGGGCCAGTTCACGGTCATCCCGCTCGGGATCGATCTCGGTCAATTTGCCGATGCGGGTGCGGGCCGCGGGACCCTTCGGACTGAGATCGGAGCCGCCGATGACGAGATTTTGGTCGGGTTCGTCGGGCGTCTGACCGAGATCAAGAATCTGCCGTTGCTGATCCGTGCCGCCCGGCGTTCACTCGGCGACGCGTCCGGCGGGCCGAAAATGCGGTTTGTCGTGATAGGTGACGGCAATGTCAGGTCAGCGGTCGAGCGGCTTATTCGCGATGAGGGCGTCGAAGGTGCGTTTCATCTGCTTGGCAATCGGCCCGATGTGGCGGACCTCTTGCCGGGGCTCGACATCATCGCACTGACCTCGCGAAACGAAGGAACGCCGTTGTCGCTGATCGAGGCCATGGCCGCCGGCGTGCCGTTCGTTTCGACCGCGGTCGGCGGGGTCGTCGACCTTGCGGGCACGGTGGCCGACGAGCGTTCCGGTTTCAGCATCTGCGAGCGGGGCGTGCTCGCCAATGACGATTCTGACGTGTCGTTTTCGGACGGCTTGCTTTATCTCGCGAAAAGTGAAAAATTACGACAGAGCCTTTCGACCGCCGGCCGGGATTTTGTGTTGGAACGATACTCAAAGGACCGTCTTGTCAGCGACATCAGCGAGCTTTACCGGGAACTGTCCCGGGGGAACTGATGGCGACGAAACCTGATCTGCGGGAACCGCTCGGGCCTCGATCCCAGATCTAATTTAGTTGATGCTTTCTTTTGCCAAAGATCCGTACATTGTCGTAGCCGTGAGTTTCATCCTTGGGCTCGTGATGACGTTCGCGGTGCGGCGGTTCGCCTGGAAATACGATTTTGTCGCCCGGCCAAAATCTGACCGGTGGCACAACCGCCCGACAGCGATGCTCGGCGGGGCGGCGATATTTCTTGCCACGGCGGGTGCATTTGTCCTTTTTGTGCCGATGACCCGGACGTCGTTGATCATATTTGGCGGCAGCACGCTGCTTTTCCTGGTCGGGTTGGTCGACGACATTCTTAATATCAGGCCGTATCAAAAATTGATCGGGCAATTGATCGGGGCCGGCGTGGTGATCGCCTTTGGGCTAAAGCTGCCGATCACCGGCTATGAGATCGTCGATATCTGGATCACCGTTTTTTGGCTGATCGGCATCACTAACGCCATCAATCTGCTCGATAACATGGACGGCCTGGCGGCGGGGATCGCGACCATCGGGGCCGTATCGCTGGGGCTCAACTTTGCCGGCAACGGACAGACTGACGACCTGCTTTTGATCGCGGTATTTATAGGCGCCTTGCTCGGATTTCTGGTCTTCAATTTCAATCCCGCGTCGATCTTCATGGGCGATTGCGGTTCGATGTTCGTCGGCTTTTTGCTCGGGTCGACGGTCATGTTGAATCAGACCGGCGGCAAGTCCCGCGGCCTGCTGCCGATACTTGCGGTACCGGTCCTGATACTCTTTGTCCCGATATTTGATACGACGTTTGTCACCATTCTGAGAAAGTTGTGGGGACGCAAGGCATCGCAGGGCGGCCGTGACCATACCTCGCACCGTTTGGTCGCTCTCGGACTGTCGGAACGTGCCGCCGTATTGATGCTCTACTCATTTGCTATCGGAGCCGGGGCATTGTCGCTGGTCGTCTCGAGGCTCGAGGTCACCCAGAGCCTGGCGTTGATAAGCATATTTTCGATAGTGCTGGTTATCATCGGCGTTTACCTGTCGAAGGTAAAGGTCTATGAAAGCGAAGAGGAGGCATTGGCCGGCGGCAGTAACGCGGCATTCGCCTTTTTGGTGAACATCTCATACAAGCGGCGCATCTTCGAGGTGTTCCTGGACGCATTTCTGATAACGCTCGCGTATTACACGGCGTTCGTCATTGTGTTTGGATCATTTGAGAACACACCGAACTGGGATCTGTTTCTCAAGAGCCTGCCTATCCTGGTGTTGCTCAAACTGTCGGCGTTCCTGATCGTCGGCGTATATCGCGGGCTGTGGCGGTATACGAGCATCGGCGACCTGATCACATTCGCCAAGGGGTCGGCGATCGGATCCGTGCTCAGCGTTCTGGCACTTCTGCTGTTGTATCGGTTCGAGTATTATTCGAGGACGGTCCTGATCGTGGATGCGATATTGGTCTTCGGAGCATTGGTGGGCAGCCGGATGATGTTCCGACTCATTCGGCAGGCGATACCGGTCCCGGTCGGGGCCGAGGGCCGCCGGGCGCTGATCTACGGTGCCGGCGACGGCGGAGAAATGGTTCTTCGCGAGCTGAGAAATAACCCCAAGCTAAATTTTTTGCCGGTCGGGTTCATCGACGACGATCAGCTCAAGACCGATAAGCTTATTCACGGCCTGAAGGTCTTTTCGGCCGATAAGATCGCTGAAACGTGCGATGAAAAGAAGATATCGGAGATCCTGATATCAACCTCTAAGCTTGAACCGGCCAAGCTCAAAGAACTCCGGGAGATCTGCCGTGAGACAAACGTGTCGTTGAAACGGGTCCGTATGTCGATCGAGCCGGTTGACTTTGAATAGCCGGGCATTATGGCGCTAGTGATCATCAAAACTGACGGCCCGTTATCCCGCATTGTACTGGTTGCGGCGATGCTCGCCTGCCTCGGCGTAATGTGGTTCTTTGGCAAATGGAGTTTTGCCAATGCCGTTTCGGCCAGAGCCGATCTACCGGAGATCGCGGATCTGATGATCGGCCTTGCTCCGTCTGACCCGCAAACCCATTTTGCGGCTGCGGTATTGCGCGAACGCACGTTCGACCCGAACGACGCGGCCATCTCGCTGGCCGAATATGAAAGATCTGCCGCACTCACGCCTAATAATTATTTACCGTGGCTTGCCCTCGGAAAGGCCCGCGAACGTGCGGGTGACCAGAGCGGAGCGGAAACTGCATTCAAGCGGGCGCTTTTATTGGCACCTAATTATGCCGACGTAAAATGGGCATACGGCAACTGGCTGATCAGATCGGGACATACTGATGACGGCTTTGGGTTGATCCGCGAGGCTGTCGCTGGTAAACCTGACCTCCTTCTGCCGGCGACGTCGATAGCAATGCAGTTATATGACAGCGATGCCGAGCGGGTCCGGGCAACGCTCGGAGATACTCCGGATATCAATGCGGCGCTCGCCGGATATTTTCTTAGCCAGAGCTATCTTGATGGTGCGGCTCTCGCGTGGGACCGAATCGGCGCGGCCGTCAGCGACGAGAAGTATCGATCACTCGGCGGGAACTTGGCGGCACAGCTCGCGGCCGGCGGTAGATTTAGGCTGGCCGGAAAAACGATGTCCGCGATCGCCGGCGATGCCGGTAATTTTGTGGGGATCGGCCGGCTGTCGAATGGTGATTTCGAGGCGCTGGTCAAACTCCGTGACGCCAAGTTGTTTGAGTGGCAGATCGGAGCGGGGGCTGACCCGCAGGCGGGACTTAGCGAGGGGCAGCCGCACGGCGGCCGATACAGCCTCTTGTTGATCTTTAACACAATGCAGGCCGCAGATATGAGGCAGATCGCTCAGACGGCCGCCGTGGAGCCCGGGGCTTCGTACGCGGTCGAGGGATATTTCCGTTCGGAGCTCAAAGGCGGCGTCGCACTGGAAATCGCGGACGCGAGTGATGGCAAGCCGCTGGCACGATCGACGCCATTTGGCCCGCAGGCCGAGTGGGGGCGGTTCCGCGTCGAGTTTCAGGTCCCGACGACGACCGACGGGGTCATTGTGAGGTTCGTTCGCGACGGCTGCGTGTCTGCTGTTTGCCCCGTTTCGGGCAAATTGTGGATCGATGACGTTGCGATGACCGTCAGATAGGCAGATGAAGAATCAGCAAAACTCAAATCCGCCGGCAGGGATGTTTGAGCCGGCAGTTATCGGTTCTGACGTGTCGTGGACCAGTCAGATGATCTTTATTTTGCTGTGCTCCATCGCAGCGATAACGACCGTCCTGTTTGGCGGGGTAGATAACGGAACGTGGGTCCTCGTAACCGCCCTGGCCGGAGCTATCGGCATTTTTTGGATCGCAGACGCATGGCTCGGCCGGGCTTTTCTGATCAACCGAAACACGATCCTACTCCCGATGATCGGGCTCATATCCATCGGGTTGGTGCAGTTGGTGCCGCTGTTCGGAGCGGACATTCCAGCCGGGCCGACAGGGTCAGTTTCGAGTTCGCCGATATCGCTCGACCCCTATTCGACCAGGCTATTTCTTGTTCGCCTTGTCATATTCACACTCTTCTTTGCAGCAGCTCTGACGTTCATAAACAGCGAAAAGCGTCTGCGTGCCATTGCGGGATTTATCACGATCTTTGGTGCACTAATGGCGTTTTTCGGGATCCTGCAACGACTTGTGAATCCCGACGGGATCTATGGTATTCGCGGGACGCCGCAGGCGATACCGTTCGGGTCGTTTGTAAACCAGCATCATTTCGCGGCGTTCATGGTGATGTGTTCGGGCGTGACACTCGGGCTACTTTTTGGCCGCGATACCGGCCGCGAAAGGCGATTGCTGCTACTCGTTGCCGCGGTTCTGATGGGCATGGCGACGTTAATGACGAGCTCACGCGGAGGCCTCATCGCGCTGGTCGCCGTGGTCGGATATGTGGTTATCGCAACGATGTTCGCTAATGACGGTGACAACCCGGATAACCGACCGGCTGTTGTCCGGTGGCGCGGCCGTTTGATGGCGGCATGCGGAGCCGCGTTTCTGTTGGTAGTGTTCGGGTCTGTCTTGTTTCTCGGTGAGAGCAACTCGTTGATCCGAGGGATCGGTCTCGTGGATCAGGCAGATCTCAGCAATGGCCGTTCGCATTTTTGGTCGATCGCCGTTCGTATATTCTTTGACCATCCGATAGCCGGAGCCGGCCTTGACGCATTTGGTGTGGCGTTTACAAGATACGATACCTGGCCCGGCGTTTTCAGGGTGGAACAAGCTCACAACGATTATCTCCAGATACTCGCCGATGCGGGGATCCTGGGGCTTGGCTGCCTCATAGCCTTTATCTATCTGCTTTTTGCAAAGGGTTGGTCGGTCGTCAGACGGTCAAGTTCACCGTACCGCCGGACACTTGCTATCGGGGCGATGGCCGGATGTTTTGGCATACTGGTCCATAGCTTTTTTGATTTTCCGCTGCGGACGCCTTCAAACGCGTTCATCTTCTTGCTCTTGGCCGCTTTGGCGATCGTCAATATCAAAATGCGCCGTACTAGCGAACATTGACCATCAGCTGCTTTTGCCCGCAGGGCATGGTGAAGTTCACCTTGTACGTGCCTTTTCGGCCGCTGACAGACCTGACGACAAATAGGGCACGCCCCTTGATGCCGCCGATAATTTCGCGCCTGACCGTAACATCCTCGTCGCTTTCAGACGCGGCCTTTATATCTGTCAACTCGATATCCTGATCGATACCGACGACAACCGCCAATTCACTGCCGTTAGATTCGAGCGAGATCGATTCATCGCTGAGGGTGATAGTACATTGGTTGGCCGGCGCGGTTGGCGGCTCGATCAAACGCGGGCGAGCCTCGGTTGAAGGGACGGCCTCGGAGGGCTTTGACTCTTTCTCAAGCTTTGTTTCGGACGGATCGGTCCCGCTTGCTGCCGGCTTCGTCTTGGTGGGAGGCGGGATCGTGATGATCACCGGCGGAAAAAGGCTCGTGTCAGATCGGCCCGCTTTATCGTCGTTCTTAGCCTCTTCAATCGGTGCGGCGACGGGCTTTTCGCTAGTCTCTGGCGGCGTGACCTGCGTTGCAGGCCGCGTTTCGGCATTTTCAGGCACCGCCGGTTTGGGCTGAACGCTATCGTCGACTGCCTTTTCGACTGGCGATGGCGAAGGCGACGGCACGGGCACGGGCTTTACAGACTCTCCCGCCGGCGATGCTTCGGCGGGCGGCTGCGGCGTCTTGGCCGGTTCGACGGTTGCGGTGACAGGTTCAGAGGTCGGCTGTGGTGTGGCGGCAGGCTCGACCACAGCCGGTGTCGGAGTCGGTGATGAGATCGGCTGTACCGCAGCCTCGGTCGTCACAGCGGTAGCGGGTGTCGCCGGATTGGCTCCGATCTTTGCGTCAAGCCCGATAATGTTCCCATTGACCTTCCGGTACAATGATTCGACGATCGAGTAGCGGATGGTATCGGGAGGTCCGGCCTTATATGCCTTGATATAGACATCGAGAGCCTCGGCAGCCTTTTCGTCGGCCTCGAGAGCGTCCCCGAGCCGCCACATACTCGAGCGCCAAAAAGGCGTATCAGCGGGCAGAACGCTTATTGCCCGTTTGAGCCGGATAGCGGCCTCTTTCGGATTACCATTTTGTAAATTTGCCCAACCGTTAAGCTCCTCGATACGCCCTCGGAGCACCGTTGACAATGTCAGCCTGGGGACATCGGGTAATTTAATGTACTCGCCGCGGGTGGCGGCCAGGCGGCGACTGTCATACAATTCGTCGGCAAGTACCGCGGCTGCGGCCGTGGGCGATTCGAGTCCGACATCATCTTTTCCGACGGCCGCTGCAGCCAGTTCGAGTGACAACGCCGGAGCACGGCGTGCCGCGAGCAGTTCCTTTGCGGCGAAGAGAAGGCGATGGACGCGCATTTTATCATCGCCGCCGGTAAAGGCCGCCGCCGACTTTACCAAAACATCGTCCTCGGCGGTCTTGTTGGCCACCTCGGTCGTGAATTCAAGCAGTGCCTTGAGCAATCTCGGATTTTCCGCGCTATCGGCCGCGATGGGGGCAAATATGCTCGCTTTTCGTTCACCGGCGATGAGTTCGGCCAGATTATCGGCGTCACGCTCGATCCTCCCGCCGAGTTTGGTCGAAACCTTGCCGTCCTTGACAGTGAATGCCGCCGCCAATTCCTCAGCGGCCTCGCGGTAGAATCCGGCAGCAAGCCGAGCGGATGCGATCTCGTAATCAAGTGTCGGAAAATTGCCGTATCTTCTGGCGGCGAGTAAAGTGCGTTCGGCGTCGAGCGGCCGCTGCTCAGCCATGTATCCGCGGGCGAGTGCCACATGCGACCAAATGAACCTCGGGTCGGCATTGATCGCTCGCTGGGCGTATTCGATCGCCTCGGCCCCCTTCTGATTTGCGGCATACCAGTACGCCGCTCCGGCGAGCAGGATCACATTTCCGGGGTTCGCTTCCAACGAACGCTTGAGTTCGGCCTCGGCCTCGGTCCGTTTGCCCGATTCAAAGAGCGAAAGTATCAGCCCGGTTCGAGCCGGGATGTTCGAATCCTCTTTTGAAAGTATCTCGTTGTAAAGTGCGACGGCGTCGTCGGGCTTGCCAACGGCTCGCTTCATTTCAGCGAGGCCGCGTCTGGCGGCGAGTGAATCCGGGTCGAGTTCGAGAGCTTTGGCATACGCCGCGACCGATTCGTCGAGTTGAAAGTCCATCCGGTTTGCCAGGCCGAGCGTCATTTGGGCCGCCGCTGACGCGGGATCGGCCTTGATCGCCAACTCGCTCACACGCCGTGCCTCTGAACCGTTTTCGACGCTGAGATAGAAATTAGCGATCTGCAGCAATTGTCCGACATTGGTCTCGCACTTGGATTCCAATTTCCTGGCGATCTCGAAGGCGGCGACGCGTTCACCACCCCAAAACAGCGCAGGCAGTGATTTGAGCAGCTTGTCGGCGAAGATACTGTCCGGGATAGGTGTCGGGGCGTCGGATACGGCTGCGGCAAATGAACGGGCGCTTTCGGGTGGCTTTCCGGAGTTCAGCAGCGAGACGCCCTCATCGTAATTAACGGTCACCAGCATTTCCTGTACTGCCGGCTTCTTTTCGGTCTTGGGAAAGTCGAGCAGGAATTTGCGGAGTGCCTTTATCTTTTCTGCCGGAGTGCTGATCGCCGATGCCTTTTGGAATACCTCGTTCTCATCGGGCGTCTTTTTAGGTATCGGTTGGGCCTTTGGTTTGGGGGTCGGTGACTTTACAGTACCCGGCTTTTTCGGTGTTGCAGTCGGCTTCGCGGCCGTTGCCGATCGTCCCTTGCTGGTCTGCATCGAGGCCGGCACGATCAGCAAAAATAATGAAAGAATGACCGATAGGTACTTCATATTAAAAACCACAGCGACCTCGGCCATCGGCGAAAATTGTCGCACTCCCAAGCCTCAGAATGATATCACGAAATTGTATTTTCGCCTGATGCGACTTATCCTCGCATTATGAACGAACTCGACCATATCTGGTCGCAAATGCTCTCATCCGCTGAGGCCAAAGCTCTGGATTCGGGCCGAAATGACATTGCCGAATACCTAAAATTAAAGGCCGCGAACGACGCCATCCGTGGCGAGGCTGTTCGTTGGATATTTGACGTATTTGCCGAACTCGCCGCCGATGCTGCCCGCGTCCGTCCCTCGATCGTTATCGAGCATGAACATCCTCACCGGTTTGAACGCGGGACCTCAAGAATGGTCGGGTCCCTCGTACGTGCACGCTCAGGTGTGAGATGTCTCACGCTCGAGGCGGGTTGGACACGAACCCCGGCGGACGGCATCATGCGGAACGGCGCGCTCGCGGCGGCCCGGCTGACCCATTTCGGGATGGCACGTGCAAACGCCGAACTTTCGCTGATTTACGCGGGCGACCTGCCGATCTGGCATATCGAACAAGACAGCGGTTCCCGAATTCCGTTCAGGATCGCGGACCTGCATGACCACGTCCGGATATTCCTGGGCGAGGCGTGATGGTGACGGGCACTTTTTATTAGGCTTCAACTGCGTTAGAATATTAGGATATTACTGGATTCGTAACAGGGAGATTTTTAAGTGAAAGCAGATCTTGATAAGTTGGTTGAATTGCAGAAGACAGATACAAATCTTCGCCGGCTAAAACAGATAATCGAAACCGCAGTTGCAAAGCGTGCTGAGATCGAACAGGAGTTTGAACAGCACGCTTTTTCCATTCGTGAGATCCAGGCAAAGCGCGATAAGCTGCATGCCGACCGGGCGAATCTCGAAAAACAGATCGCCGAAAACAAGACGTACCTTGAGCGTGCCGACCGCAACCTTAAACACGCACAGAATCAGAAGGAATATGAGACTGCGATGCGTGAGACCGATGCGCTGCAAAAGCAGATCGCTGCGTTCGAAACACAGGTAGTCGAGGCCGTCGAGGCTGCCGAAGAGGTCGAGAAGGAACTCGCCGAGCGGGCCGAAGAGATCGACAGCCTTGACGCTAAACGGAACGAAGCCCTCGCCGCTTTCGACGCTCAACTGGCTGAGGACAAAGCTGAGTTTGAGTCCGAGACCCAGCATCGTCAAAAGGCCTTTTCAACGCTGCCGGCGAGACTCGCATCGGTTTACGACCGGCTCGCACAGCGCAGTCGTGACGGCATCGCAGTCGCCGAGGTCGTAAACGGTTCGTGCAGCGCATGCTTTATGTCGCTCAGGCCGCAGATGCAGGTCAACGTCAAGAAAGGCGACGAGATCATCACGTGCGAGAGTTGTACCCGCATTCTGTACGTGAGTTTGCCCAACCAGAGCGAGGCCTCGGCCAGCTAGATCCCGCAGACACGGTTTTCAAAAAGGGCGTTGGGATAGGCCGTCTCAGCGCCTTTCCGAAATTTGTGCATCGTATGCCGTGATCTCTGATCGCGTAACCACATCGGCTTAAATATGAACAGCGTACTTCCCGAGCAGATCGAGCTCGACAAAAAGCTAAAAGTGCTCGACCGGCTTAAAGACCGGCTCGCCGACCACGAGGAGGAGATGATCGACCTCCGAGCCGAGCTCGAGCAGTTTGAGGCCCAGTACACTATGCAGGTGGGCCGGCTCTACGCCGAACAGGACGAGGTTGACGCACTGATCGCCGAGGAAGAACTAAAGCTCGTCCCCGACGACGAAGAGATAAAACGCAAGGTCGAAGAGCTCCGGAGGCGTGCCGAAGAGTCGGCCGAACGTGCTCGTGCCGCCGAGGAGCACGAGGCCGGCGAATGGGTCCCGACCGCCGAGGCAAAAAAGGCATATCACGACCTGGCCCGCATCATACATCCCGACCTGGCACTCGACGCCGCCGAAAAGGACCGCCGCCACGGCCTTATGGCCGAGCTCAATCAGGCATACTCGTCACGTGACCAACAGCGCTTGAATAAGCTCGTGCACGATTACCGGAACAGCCCGGACCTCGTCAAGGGCGACTCGGTCGGTGACGAACTCGTCCGTGCGATCCGCCAGATCTATCAGGTTCGCCGGCGGCTGATCGAACTGGTCGACGAAAAGCAAAAGCTGGTCTCGTCTGAACTTTTCGATCTCCATTTACGTGTCAATGCCGAGGCCGTCGAGGGCCGCGACCTGTTAAAGCAAATGTCCGGCCGGGCCCAGGTCCATATCACCAAGAGCAAACGCCGGCTTTTGAACCTTCAAAATGTAAACGCCGCTCAGGAAGAGTACGTAAAGGAAAAATTCGGCATGGACATCGAAGATTTCCGAAAGAACTAGACTGCCGCCGCGGCCGCGTAGCCCGACGACCACGCCCACTGAAAATTGTAACCGCCGAGCCATCCGGTCACATCGACCACCTCGCCGATAAAATAAAGCCCGGGCTGAAGTTTGCTCTCCATCGTTTGCGACGAAAGCTCGTCGGGCGATACACCGCCAAGCGTGACCTCGGCCCGGTCGTACCCTTCGGTCTTGTCAAACTCGACCTGCCACGCGCCCACCGTTGACGCGACCAACTCGATCTCGGTGTTACTCAGCCGGTCGACCGGCTTTTTGAGCGAAAGTCGGTCGGCGATGTGATCGGCCAGCCGCTGCGGCACGTGGCGGGCTAG
>JBGAOU010000015.1:0-85758 GCA_044221625.1 Pyrinomonadaceae bacterium
CCTTCGAGGTCGTAGGAGCGCCATGGCTCGACGGCCGCAAGTTGGCGGCGTATCTGAACGGGCGAAATATCAAAGGGGTACGGTTCGTGCCCGTCCGGTTCAAGCCAAAGGCATCGGTCTTTAAAGACGAAGAATGCGGCGGCATCAACATCGTGATAGTCAACCGGGATGAGTTCAATTCCGTCAGGATCGGCTACGAGATCGCGGCGGCCCTTCGCAAAAATTACCCGTCAGACTGGCAGGTCGACAAATACGCCAGACTGCTTGTAAATGCCGAGGTGCTCGAAGCGGTCAAACGCGGTGATACACCGCAAATGATCGAGAACGCGATGGGCTCAAAAAATGAAGAATTTGCGCGTCGTCGGGCATTATATTTGCTTTACAAATAAGCGGTTTAGAGTTATAAACATTGCAGAATTAACACGACTGTAAAAAAGTAGCCATTTTATTACGTTTACGCGAAATGAATCGGGTTTTTGTATCCGTAGTGATAACGAAAATTTGAATAAAACTCCATAAACGTCAATATTCCTTATGGATTAAACTCTTGGCTTCAGAAGAAAAATCGACAAAGGAAAGGAAAATATGAGCAAAAAAGCATTGTTTTCGATAATTTTTGCGATCTCCTGCCTGCTCTCGCTCAGTGCGGTCTCATTCGCACAAGAGGTCACAGGATCTATCGCCGGCGCCGTTCGCGACGCCAATGGTGCCGCTGTTGCAGGTGCCACTGTTACTATAACGGACCCCTCGAAGGGCAATCTCGTTGTGCGTACGCTGACGACTAATGAGGACGGTCTATTTTCCGTTCCGAATATCGCGATCAGTACCTACACCGTCACGGTTGAGGCCGCGAACTTTAAGAAATCGGTCAGCACGGATATCAAGGTGGACGTCGGTCAGCGACGCACCGTCGATGTCACGCTCACCGCGGGAAACATCTCCGAGACCGTTACGGTCACGGCCGACCCGGTCGCGGTCGACCTGACGTCGCCGACCAGCGGTACCGTTATCAACGGCGACCAGGTTCGCGAACTTTCGATCAATAACCGCAACTTTACCCAGCTTGTAACCCTTGCTCCGGGTGTCTCGAATGACCTCGCAGATCAGGTTTACCAAGGTACGGTCAACCCTGAGGGGCAGGCGAATACGGTTCAGATCTCGGTCAACGGTGCACGTTCGAGCCAGAATACATTTACGGTTGACGGTGCTGACATTACCGACCGCGGATCGAACCTTACGATCCAGGCTTACCCGAGCGTTGATTCGATCGGTGAGTTCCGTGTTTTGCGTTCGCTCTATCCGGCTGAGTCCGGACGCAGCGGCGGCGGCCAGGTCAACGTCGTGACCCGCAGCGGTACGAGCAAGTTCCGATTCAGTGCTTTTGAATTCGTCAGAAATGACAAGTTCAACGCAAATACTCCGCTGATCAACAGCCAGACCAATCCGGTACTCGGCCGTAACGCTGACGGCAAGGCGATCCGTCCTCCGTTCCGTTACAACAACTATGGATTTACGATCGGCGGCCCGGTCTATTTCCTCAACTTTGGCGAGAATGACAAGGGTTGGTTCCGCAGATGGGACAAGACGTTCTTCTTCTTTTCGGAAGAACAGCGTAAGGACCGCCGTTCGCAGACGTTGACCTCGACGGTCCCGACCGCACAACAGCGTGCCGGGTTCTTTACAGTCCCGATCTGCTTGCAGGCGACCGGTACGACCTGTACGGTTACGCAGGCCGCGAACACCACGCTGCCGAATATTAACCCGGTTGCGGCACAGTACATCCAGTACATTTACAACAACCTGCCGCTGCCGAACACCTCGGTCGCCAACCAGCTTATCGCGGTGGCCCCGAATGTCGCGGATTTTCGTCAGGAAGTCCTGAAGATCGATCACAGCTTCTCGGACAAGTGGTCGATGTACTACCGCTATCAGCAGGACAAGATCCCGACGATCGATGTCAACTCGCTGTTCTCGTCAGGCTCGGGCTTGCCGGGAGTTTCGACGACCTCGACGAACTCGCCGGGCAGAACGCACACGTTGCAGTCAACCTACGCGTTTACGCCTAGCTTTATCGTTGAAGCAAGATACACATTTGGCTACGGTGCCATCCTGAGCGAAAACATCGGACTCCTGTCCCGTGCCCGTTCACCGATCAATCCGCCGCTGGCATATACGAACCAGCGTGACCGCGTACCGACGATCAGCGGTAACGGATTTAGTGCACTTCAGAGCTTTGGGCCGTATGACAACTTCTCATGGAAGTCGAACACGGCCGGCTCGGCGACCTGGATCAAGGGAAATCACACGATGAAATTCGGCGTGATGTATTCGAAGTACCGCAAGAACGAAAACGCTCTCGCCGGTAACAACGAAGGCATTTTCTCAGGATTCAATACGCCGGGTGCGACGGCAAACGTTATCGCCACGGGCGGAAACACGACTCAGCAGTTGTGGGCGAACTTCCTTATGGGAACGAACGTCTCGTTCTCACAGGCAAGCTTTGACTACACGGCTGACCTCCGTCAGAAGGCTTTTGAGGCTTATGCTCAGGACGAATGGAAGATCCGACGCAACCTGACGTTGTACGCCGGCATCCGCTATTCATTCTTCGGCTCGCCATATGACAAGAATGGCCGTCTGACCAACTTCGTTCCCGAATTGTGGAATCCGGCAGCGGCTCCGGCTGTTACGGGTGCAGGCAACCGCGTAGTCGGTACCGGCAACTTCTGTAACGGTATGATCAACAATGGTCAAAACAATGTGGCGTTCCCCAACTGTACGACGACCCAGTCGCCGTGGGGCAAGTTCATTTTGGACGTTTCCAAAAAGGACTTTGCACCCCGTATCGGTATGGCGTGGGATCCGTTCGGCAAGGGCGACACCTCGGTCCGCATGGGCTACGGTATCTACCACGAGCAGGTGCTCAACGGTATGGTCCTTCAGATGATCGGCCTCAATCCGCCGTTCCAGCAGACTTGTTCGGTGACGGGCGTCAATCTGGCAAACCCGACTCCGGGCGGTTGTACCTCGATCGTTGCAAGTGCGGCGGCGTCGAACATCCGTTCGATCGACCCCCATTGGCAGACACCGTACATGCAGCACTGGTCGCTCGACGTCCAGCGTCAGTTGACGAGCAAAACGGTCGTCACGGTCGGCTACTACGGTTCGAAGGGAACCAACCTTATCGGTGGTTTTGAAAAGAACCTGGTTCGACCGGGCGATGCGATCAACCGCGGAGCCACGGGTTGTGCAACCGGTGCGACCTATCTCGGCGGACCGGGCGTCACGCTTGGACCGTGTCAGGTTGCCGGAACCGCGTTCCTGAGTTCGGCGGCCACCGCGATCCTCGACCAGATCAGGCCGTATCGCGGCTATCGTTCGATCCAGGCGGTTGAGACCCGTTACAACTCAAGCTACCACAGTATGCAGGTTTCGGCTCAGCACCGATTCGACGGTGCCTCGCAGGTCAACCTGGCGTACACCTGGGCCAAGAACCTGACGGACGCTCAGAACGACCGTTCGACCTCGCCGCAGAACACCTATGACATGACCATTGAGAAGGGCCGCGCCGCACTTGATCGCCGTCACATCCTGACGATCAACTATGTGTACGAACTGCCGTTCTTCAAGGATCAGAAAGGTGTTGCCGGCAAGATCCTCGGCGGATGGCAGGCTTCGGGTATCATCACGTACCAGACGGGCCTTCCGTTCACCCCGACGGTTTCGTCGTTTGACGCGTCCGGACTCGGGTTGATCCCGGCATTGGTCGCGGGTGCACGTCCTAACGTGACGTGTGATCCTAACGCAAACGCACCCCACACGGTTCAGCAGTGGTTCAACACGTCGTGCTTCGAGGTGGTTCCGGTCAGCAACACCGACCCGAACTTCCCGATCTCGAACCGTGTCGGAAACGGCGGCCGCGGCATCATCAACGGACCGATCACGCGAAGGGTGGACTTCACGCTTTCGAAGAACATCCGTTTCAACGAGCGGTTCCGTATGCAGCTTCGCGGTGAGGCATTTAACGTCATGAACTGGACCAACTTCCGTGCATTGAGCACGGTCGTCTGGAACGCCACGACCCGCCCGGTCAATTTCCCGATCGGTACGAGCACGGGTGGTAACGGTTCGTCGACATTTGGACAGGTGACGTCGTATCGCGACCCGCGTGTCCTCCAGTTTGGTATCAAGCTTAATTTCTAAGAAAGATACTTTACTTTAGGCGAGAGGCCCGTGGATCCGTTTGGAGCCGCGGGCCTTTCGCATTTGCCGCGTAATGTGAAAAAATTTAGCCATGGCATCGATCCTTATTAAAGACGTCCTGCTTTCGGAACCTGCCGCCAACGGCCCGGTCGATATTTTTATCAAAGACGGGCGGATCATGTCGGTCACGGCCGACACATCCGGCGAAAGCGCGGACCTGGTGATCGAAGGATGCGGTCTGACCGCTTTTCCGGGATTTGTCGATATTCACATACACGGAGCCGTCGGCGTTGATGTCAATGAAGGCGACGCCGGGTCAATGCTCAAGATCGCGGCGTTTCTGGCAAAGAACGGTGTCACGTCCTGGGTGCCGACTCTCGTGCCTGATTCGGATGAGAATTATCAGCGAGTGATCAACGAGATCGAACAGCTGATCGCAAAACAAGCGGGAATGCCGGTCGCTCAGGCGGTCGGCGTACATTACGAAGGCGTCTTTGCCAACGAAAAGATGTGCGGAGCGCTTCGGCCTGAGTACTTCAGACGATTTGCTGAAACCGGAACTATCGGCTTGCCCGTTCTGAAAAGCGGCGTTCACCTGACGACGCTGGCTCCTGAGTCGGCGGGCGGGATCGACCTGATCAAGCGACTGATCGCAAACGGCTGGATACCGCTGATCGGGCATACCAGGGCGGATGCCGCAACTCTTGATGCGGCATTTACCGCCGGGGCCCGGCATATGACACATTTCTTCAACGCGATGACCGGCGTCCATCATCGCGAACTCGGCGTGGCGGGCTGGGCGTTGACCAAGGACGCGATGACGTTTGATATCATCGCCGACGGTATTCACGTCGAGCCGCGAATTCTGAAAATGGCGGTGGATTCAAAACGCACCGCGAATGTGTCTTTGATCAGCGATTCTGTCGCTCCGACAGGGCTTGGCGACGGTAGTTTTGAATTATGGGGTGAAACGGTGTCGGTCGTTAATGGCCGCACCCAAAACGAACGGGGAAGTATCGCCGGTTCGGTAATAACCATGTTGGATGCCTTTCGGCAAATGTCGCGGCTCGGCTATTCGGGGCACGACCTTTCGATAATGTCGTCGCTAAACCCCGCTCGTCTTCTTGGATTAGACGGGGAGATCGGTTCGCTGGATGTTGTCAAATACGCGGATATCGTTTTGATCGACGAATCTGGTTCGGTCAAACACACGTTCGTTCGCGGGGTTCAGGTTCAATAATGAAATGGCCGCAGAACCGAGGTTCGGCGGCCACTGTTGTGAGATAGACGATCGGTTTACCGGACGTCGGCTCCGCCCGGTGCGCCAAAGCCCCTGCCGAAACCGCCGCCGAAGCCTTTATGGCCCATGCTGCGATCCGGATGGTTCTTTTTCAACTCGGCCGCCTTTGCCTTTTGCTCATCGGTGAGGATCGCAAAGATCTGAGCCTTTGTCTTTTCCTTCTCGACGATCATCTTACCCATCAGGGCCGACTGTTCGGCGGCAAGTGCCTCGACCTTTGCCTGGTCAAACGATCCGTCCGTTCCGAGAGCCTCCAACTTTTGGCGGCCATCGCGCAATTGCTGTGCGATCGGTTCGATGGTTGTCCGGCTCGATTCGGTAATTTCCTTGACCTTGGCTTTTTGCTCGTCGGTCAGGTCCAAGCCCCGCAAAAACATCATTCCCATATGCGGTCCGCCGCGGCGTCCGCCAAATTCCCCTGTTCCCTTATTGGCAGTACGTTGAGCAACCACAAAGATAGCTCCACCCACCAACACTGCGACCGCCAAAATTCCAACTATTGTCTTTTTCATGGTTTTCTCCATATTTATGATTCCAAAAGATCCGGCGACCACTCTCGCCGCTAAACAGTAAGACGAAATCGGCCATAGCCCGAATGTAGGAGATGTGTGAGTTTGTGTAAAGAATTGTAAAACCGGCCCCGCTTGACCAAAATATGACGTAAAATGCTGACAGATATGAACAGGATTATCATCATCGATGACGACGAAGAGCTATGTGAACTGGTCTCGGAATACCTCACGGTCGAGGGTTTTGAGGTGTCATCGGTCAATGACGGCGAAAGTGGTTTGGCGGCCGCCCTTTCCGGCGAATACGATATGGCGATACTCGATGTCATGCTGCCGAAAATGAATGGTTTTGATGTCTTGAGAAACCTGCGGCTCGAGTCGAAGCTGCCGGTGATTATGCTGACGGCCCGTGGCGATGATATGGAGCGTATCGTCGGGCTCGAGATCGGGGCTGACGACTATTTGCCCAAACCTTTCAATCCGCGGGAATTGGCCGCCAGGCTGCGCGCGATACTCAGGCGTGCGGCGGGTGACGAATCAGAAGGTTCGTCGGATACGACCGAAAAGATCTCAGTCGACGGGGTCGAACTTACACCTGCATCGAGGGTGGTTACGGTTGACGGGGTCGAGATCAACCTGACATCGGTCGAATTTGAGCTCTTGAGGGCATTGCTTAGCGAGGCCGGAAAGGTTGTAAGGAAGGAAGACCTGAGTGAGAGCGTACTCGAACGCAAACTGTCGGCCTTTGACCGGAGTCTCGACATGCATATCAGTAATCTTCGTAAGAAGTTGGGAGCTCGCTCCGACGGCAGCGACCGGATCAAGACCATCCGGTCTGTGGGATATATTTACACTTTGGTATGAAGTTATTCATAAAGATCTTTTTGTGGTTTCTGGTCGCGATCGCTCTTTCGAACGTGGTGATCATTTTTGTGACGCGGACGTTTCAGACCGAGCCGATGATGGGACGCGTACAGCGATCTACCAGAAACCAGATGATCGTGTACGCCGGTACTGCGTCGCAGATCGCCAAAGGCGAGGGCGAGGCCGGTGTACGTGCGTTTCTGACCAGACTCCGCGACCTAGAACCGCCGCGCGAGGTCGACCTGATCGCCGCGGACGGCAGCGTTTGGTACGGCGATGCCAACGACGTAGCGGACTCGCGTGAGCTGATTGCCAAGACGCTAAACAGCAAGACGGCGGAGGTCGATTTTTCGAGCGATGAGCGTTCGATCGGGGCAGCACCGGTCGATTTTCCTGACGGACGACGGTTTGTACTCGTCCTACAGTGGGACCGTACTGGCCCTCCGGCGTTGTTCTTCGGCTCGTGGCTAGGTCTATTGCGGCTTGGCGGATTGCTGTTGACGGGACTTGCACTGTGCTATCTTTTGGCACTGAATCTAGCGTCGCCCATTCGAAAGATCCGGCGTGCGACTCAGGATCTGGCCGGCGGTGACCTGAAGACCCGCGTTGCTCCTCAGGTCGGGCGCCGGCGGGACGAACTCTCAGACCTTGCACGCGATTTTGACGTCATGGCCGAGCGGATCGAATCGCTGGTGACATCGCAGGCACGGCTGACCCAGGACATTTCGCACGAATTGCGTTCGCCGCTTGCTCGAATGAATGTGGCTCTGGAGATAGCCAAACAAAAGGCCGGTGCCGACTCGCGTCCGTTATTGGAGAGGATCGAAAAAGAATCCGACCGATTGAATGAGATGATCGGCCGCATACTGATCCTCGCCAAACTTGAGGGCGGAGCGGATGACCTCGAACACGAGTGGATCGATCTGGCGGATCTGGTCAAAGACGTCGCCGAAGATGCTGATTTTGAGGCCCGGGCGAAGGGCAAGTCGGTCAATATATCCGCCATTGACGATTGTCGGGTGGTCGGCAGTGACAATCTGCTGAGGAGCGCTGTCGAGAACGTTCTGAGAAACGCCGTCCGCTATACTGCCGATGGTTCGAGCGTAGATGTCAGTTTAAAAGTCAATGCTGATAAAGCCGTGATATCGGTCGCCGATCAGGGCGGCGGCGTACCCGAGGATGAACTCGAAAATCTGTTCCGGCCGTTCTATCGTGTGGGCGAGGCTCGCGAACGCCGCACGGGCGGTATCGGGCTCGGCCTGGCGATCGCCGACCGGGCGATCCAGGCCCACAAAGGTGCTATCGCCGCTCGCAACAAGAACGGCGGGCTCGAAGTGGAAATAACCCTCAACCGCAGTGAACGGACGCCGGCCTAGACCTTGTCGGCGGCCCGGGCGGCGATGAATGATCGGATCGACAAGATCACATAGATCAGACAGAGCGACGCCATCGCGATCTGCGAGAGGACAGCGGCTGACATCGTCAATTCACTGAATTTCGACGCGAGCCGTCCCGCCGTCAGGATAAATCCGAGCAGGGCGACGGTAACCGCGGCGTGCATCAAATGCTTTCGCAGCCCCTCACTGGCGTTGGCCGCCGCACCGAGGCCCGCGAGAACGATCCCAAAAAATGCAGGTATCAAGGCCGTAATGCTGGCCTTTTCGTTCATCATTCCGTGAACGTAACCTGCTGCGCCGACGATAATCAAGATCACACCAAAAATTACTGCGGTAAATGGCATCTGTTAAATATCTCCTGAAAAATGATCCACTGGATCAAACATTTACTAATTACTCTTAGCCTTCTGAACCGGCAAGATCACGGCCGACGCATACCGTCCGCCCGTGTATACACGCTGGGTCGCCTTTTGAAAATCAGCGGCCATACCCAACTTGTAGTTCGCCATGAACTTCTGCGGATTTCGGGCCACAAGCGGGAACCAGGTGCTCTGGACCTGGATCATGATGCGGTGGCCCTTCTTGAACGTGTGCGTAACCCCCGGCATCGTGAACGAGAGCTTTGTCGGTGAATTAGGCGTTAGCGGCGTTCCCTTTTCAAACCCGTTCCGGAATCGTGCCGGCATCGGTTCGCCTCGAAGCAGCATTTGATAACCGCCCGGGGCAAAAACGCTCCATGCCGAGTTCTGCGGCGGCCGTTGACCGTCAGGGTAGCGAAAATCGTCCGGGAACACATCGATCAACTTCACGACAAAATCCGAATCCGAGCCCGAGGAAGAAATGAACAACGACGGCTTGATATCGCCGGCAACTGTTAGGTCCTCGGTCAGCGGATCGGTTTGAAATACGAGAACGTCCGGCCGCGTTGCGGCAAAACGCTGATCTTCGGTCATAAAGTCACGCGGGTAATTAAGCGCGATCTTCTGAGTGTAGGGAACCGGATTCCAAGGGTCGGAAACATATTCCGCAAATCCGCCGGTGCTTGCCGGCAATTGAAAACGAGCAACACCGTTTGCCGTCAGGTAAAGCGGGGTGTCGGTGCTGGTGGACGGGCTGTAGTTGTCGAATGCACGCCATTCATTTGAGCCCGTGTCGAAGGCGTTAACCTCTTTGATCTTCGAGATGTCGCCCTTGTCCTTCAAAAAGTGGTTGAAGAACGGTACTTCCAGGTTCTGGCGAAAGTACTCGCCTGTCTTTTGGCCAAAATATGCTGTGCCGAGCCAGTCTCCGTCATTTCGTGACCAACCGCCGTGATCCCAGGGGCCGACGACGAGGACATTGAAAATGCCGGGATTCTGCTTTTCAATATGCTGATATGTCCTAAGGGCACCGTAAAGGTCCTCATTGTCGTACCAACCGCCGACGGTCATCGTCGCACAGGTGATGTTCTTGAGCTTGGTGAGGATATTGCGATCCTTCCAAAATTGGTCGTAATTGGGATGCTTCATCATCTCATCCCAAAACCGAATGCGAACGCCGAGATTCTTTTCGTATTCGTCGGAGATCTCCTTGAGGCCGCCGGCGGTCAGAAAGTAATTGTACGCGTCCATTGGACGCGGGCCGTTCCAATTCTTGAGGTACTTAAAGTCAAAATTCGGCGACGGGCGATATTGGCCGAAACTCGTAAAAAAGCTGAAATTTTGGGTCAGAAAGAGGGCTCCGTTGTGGTGCATATCGTCGCCCATATACCAATCCGACACCGGAGCCTGAGGTGAGCACGCTTTGAGAGCCGGATGCGAATCGATCGAACCGGCACTCGTGTAAAATCCGGGATATGAGATCCCATAAGTTCCTACTCTTCCATTGTTGTTGGCGACATTCTTGATCAACCAATCGATGGTGTCGTAAGTGTCGGTCGATTCGTCGATCTTGGTCTTGTCGGTGTTTGCTATATCCGGGCGGACGTCCTCAAATTCGCCCTCGCTCATCGTTTTTCCGCGAACGTCCTGATAGACAAAAATGTAACCTTCCTTTGCAAACAGCGGATCGGGCCCGAGACTCACCTTAAAGTTAGCCTCGCCGTAAGGCCCGACGGTGTAAGGCGTTCGATTAAGCAGGATCGGATATTTTTGCGACTGGTCTTTCGGTTCGTAGATCGCCGTAAAGAGCTTGACGCCGTCACGCACCGGGATCATCACCTCACGCTTTGTATAATTGTCAGTGATGTACTTAGCGAGTTCATTTTGGGCGGCGGCCGGAGCCTGTCCCGACAAAGTTCCATTGATCCCTATTGTAATTATCAGGCCGAAAACGAAATAAAGTATTGATTTGATACGCATACGATCTCCTGTCGATGCCGATGCGATCGGCGATGAGTAAAGTGGGTGCCGGCACCCCGGGGCGAATGACAATACAAAATGATTTTCGCTTAAATCTCGGCAAAACAAAAGCGACAACATATTCGGTAGGCCGGATAGTCTCGACGAGGGGCGAAAATCTTCCGCGAAGGCGATATACTAGACGTATGTCGGGTCTAGTTTTGCTTTTGCTTCTGGTCGGACTTTTGACGCTGGTGGGGAGTGCGGCATTGTTTTTCGTTACGTACAAATATTACTGGGGAGAACGCGGCACCCCGCCGCTGACCGGTGCCGAACGCCGTCTTCAAAACGAAGCCGAACTCCAACGTCGGGCGAAACAGATAGAGCGGGCCCGCAAAAATCCGGTGACTCCGCGGAGCCCGGATTTCTGGGACAATCGCAAACGGCCCTAAGACCAGGTTGCCTCAATCACCAAGATCACTACCCGTTATTGGACCTGTAAGGTTCAATTGTCCAGGTCGGCTGCAGTCTTTTCGTCGGCTGCGGCAAGTCCGGCCTTTCCGAGCTTTCGATACAAGGCGGCACGGTTTCTAAACCGCGAGGCAACGGTCGGATCAAGGTCTATCGCCGCGTTGATGTCCTTTAACGCCTGGGCCGTGTCACCCAAATTCGAGTACGCCAGCGAGCGGTTCTGATAACCGTCGGCGAGAAACGGAATATTCGTTTTGTTGAGCTCGACGTAAATGTTGAGATCCGCGATCGCCTTTTTATACAACTTCTGAGTGCTGTAAACCTTGGCACGATTATAGTAGGGTTCGGCGTCCTTTGGATCGATCGAAATAGCCCGGTCATAGTCGGCGAGAGCATTGGCATACTGGGCCATCGAAAAGTAACAATTTCCGCGGTTGTTAAGGTAGATCGTGCTGGTAAACAACTTTAGTGCGGCATTGTAATCTGCCAGAGCGTCCTGGTAACGAGCGAGTGCCTTCTTGGCGTTGGCACGTCCGTCGTAGCCATCGGCAAGATATTCGGGATTTGACGGCTTCGAATCAATGTATGTCGTAAAATCGGCGATCGCGTCATTTTCCTTTCCAAGTTGGTGATAGGCGTAGCCGCGATTGTAATAAGATTCAAAATCACGAGGGTTTTGAGCGAGCCTTGCGGTATTTTCCCGAACCTTGCAATCGTAGTCCGCTGCCGCGCAATTGGATTGCTGAGCGAGCACAAATGAGGACATGGCTATAGTTATAGCCGCAACGACAAAAATGCTTTTTATGATCGTGTTCATTGGCTAAGATCCTCCAAATGCCGGTAATTTATTCCAACTTTGGTTCGAAACCCGCTTCGGGCCGGTTACCGGCAAGCCACTCCGAAAGCTCTTTTATTTTTCAAGACGCCGATCTTCCGAGAAATTCAGTTTCTCACGGACGGCTTCTTTTTCGTTGCCGCTTTGCCGGCCGGTTTGGCCATTTTGAGCGGTTTGCATGTTCCCGCCAATATGAATGAGGACGGGTCGCAATTGGGCGGGTCCACGCGATATATCGTCAGTTCCCAATTGTCGCCGGCCTGATTCGAAGACTTACCCGTGATCGTCTGGCCGTTCATAGTGCCGGTGAAAACCCGGTAACCGTCATTCATCTGAAACTTGACGACATTACCGTTAAGAGTCCACTTTCCGTTTCGAAAAGAGTTGCTGCCGTAGCGATAGGACAGGATGCCATCCTTTTCGAAGTAGAACGTCATCACGCCATCGAGATCGTAACCGACCCACATCGAATCACCGAACGACGGCTCTGAGGCAGTCTGCGCCATCCCGGCGATCGCGGCAGCAGCGACGAGAACGAACGAGAACATTATTGATCGAAGTTTCATATGGATACCTTTGCGATGCTGAGAAAAAACGGGCCGGATGGGCATTTTATTTACGCATCCGGCCCGTCGGGCTGTTTATTTGACCTTCATATCAAGGTTCTTGACCAAAAACCCGTAGATGTCGGCCAATTCCTGGATCTGTTTCGATGTCGGCTTTCCGGCACCATGGCCGGCCTTTGTTTCGATACGGATCAGAACTGGAGCATTACCCTTCTGAGCGAACTGCATCGCGGCCGTGTACTTAAAGCTGTGAGCAGGGAACACCCGGTCGTCATGGTCAGCTGTCGTCACAAGTGTCGCCGGATACTTGGTGCCCGGTTTGGCATTGTGGTACGGCGAATAAGCGTACATCGCCTTGAAGTCCGTCGGATCGTCCGGTGAACCATAATCTGAGGTCCATGCCCAGCCGATCGTAAACTTGGTAAAGCGGAGCATATCCATCACGCCGACGGCGGGCAGAGCGGCCGCAAAGAGATCAGGACGCTGGTTGAGGACCGCTCCGACAAGCAGTCCGCCATTCGAACCGCCCTGGATCGCGAGCTTTTTCTTCGAGGTGTATTTGTTGTTAATGAGAAATTCGCCGGCGGCTATGAAATCATCAAAAACATTCTGTTTCTTAAGGCGCGACCCGCCTTCCCACCATGTTTTGCCGTACTCGCTGCCGCCCCGGATACAAGCAACGGCGTAAACGCCGCCCATCTCCATCCAGGCGATCCGCGAAACCGAAAATCCAGGCGTCTGCGCGATGTTAAAACCGCCGTACCCATAAAGGATGGTCGGATTTTTACCATTAAGCTTGGTGCCCTTCTTGTAGGTTATGAACATCGGCACCTTTGTGCCGTCTTTGCTCGAATAGAAGACCTGTTTGACCTCGTATTTGGTCGGGTCAAATTTGACTTTGGCCTGCCGAAAAAGCTTGCTCTTTCCGGTACGCATATCGTACTGATAGATCGTCGGCGGGGCATTGTAGCTCGAATACGTGTAAAACGTCTCAAAATCTGAACGTTTGCCGCCAAACCCGCCCGCGGAGCCGATCCCAGGTAATTCGACATCGCGAACGAATCGTCCGTTGGTCTCGTAGATCTTGATCTTGGTGTAAGCGTCCTTCATATAGTTGAGGACAAATTGATTATTGATGAACTGCACGCCGTTGAGAGTGTCGGCGGACTCGGGGATCACATCGCGCCAGATCATCGAACGATCAAGTACGTTTCGCGATACGACCTTGCCGCGGGCCGCGTCCTTATCCGTGCGGAAATAGAAGACCGGGCCATCGTTACCGATAAAGCTCCAGCTGTTTTTAAGGTCGGTGATCAGCGGCAGGATCGGTGAGTTTCCGGTCGAAAGGTTCTTGAAATAGACCATATTCATCCGCTCGGTGCCCTTGCCGACCGTGATGATGAGCCAGTTGCCGTCCTCAGAAACGTCGCCGCCGACGAAATACTCTTTATTGTCTGGACGTTCATAAACTACCTGGTCGTCCGACTGTGGGGTGCCGAGTTTGTGAAAATACAGCTTTTGATAGAAGTTCTGGCTTTTGAGTTCGGCTCCGGCCGTCGCGTCAGGGAATCGGCTGTAGAAAAAACCGCTGTTGTCATTGAGCCACGATACGCCGCCCTGTCGATTGGGCGAGAGCGTGTCGGGCAGCAATCGGCCGGTTGCGACGTCCATCACCTTCCATTCGGTCCGGTCCGAACCGGCGATCGATACGCCGTAGGCCCACAACTTGCCGTCATCGGTAAAGGACGACCCGTTGAGGGCGGCCGTGCCGTCAGCACGTATCTTGTTCGGGTCAAAAAAGACCGAGCCCTCGTCGTTGATCGACGACGCTTTGTACAGAACGCTCTGGTTCTGGAGCCCGTCATTCTTGCTGTAAATGTAGTAATTGCCGACCTTTGAGGGGGCCGAGAAACGTTCGTAGTTCCATATCTCGGTCAAGCGGTTCTTGATCTTTTCGCGTTCGGGAATTGTCGCCAGGTAAGCGTCGGTCAGCTTGTTTTCGGCTTCGATCCAAGATTGCGTTTCGGCCGACTCGGTGTCTTCCATCCAACGGTATGGGTCCGCGACCTTTGTACCATGATATTCATCAACCTGATCGCCGCGCCGCGGTTGAGGATATTCGAGCTTTTTTTGTGCCGGAACGCCGGACGCCAAAAAAGCGAACACGAGTAGAAATGCAGATATTCTCTTAAACATATGGCCAACCAAACTCCTGTTAGAAAAGATTTGCCATAATTATACGGCGTACGATGTTGATTTCAAACATCTGAAATGATGTTGCCGCCACAAGTTTCGCCCATGACGCACAACGCTCGATACAGGATCTGAATTTCGTTCATCTCTTCCGCCTATAGGCAAATTTGTTTTCAAAGATCAGTTGTTCCTCAACATCGGTGCGCGGCCTAGCATTAAGACCCGACGCTGCGACGAACGACGGTCAACTTAGAGCGGCCCCGAAAAGAAAAGATCGCGGGCCCGAGCACCGCGATCATTGATGGTATTTGAACCGGTCTGAAGCCGGCGTTTAGAATACGGCCAGGCCGGGGTCGTCGCTGACCGTGCTTGACTCGGAACCGGGGATGAGGACGACCGGCAGCCAGGACCTGCTCTCGTAGAGGGTCACTTCGACTTTGTCGGCGGGCTGCGGCCGTGCCAGAAGATAGCCTTGGCCGTAGTCGCAACCAAGGTTTTGGAGCAGATGAAGCTGCGTTTCGGTCTCGATGCCCTCGGCGATGACACGCATTTTGAGATTCTTGGCAAGCGAGATGATCGTCTGCAGGATCTCGCTGTTCTCGCCATTCTCGCCGACGCTGTAAACGAAAGACCGGTCGATCTTTAGGCTGTCAAACGGCAGCTTGTGCAAAATGCTGAGGCTCGAGTAGCCGGTGCCAAAATCGTCGATCGAGAGCTTAACGCCCAACTGCTTTAGGCGATTTAGGACATTGATCGTGTGATCGGCATTTTCCATCGCGGTGCTCTCAGTGATCTCGAGTTTGAGCGACGAGGGGTCGATCTTCGACATTTCGAGAGCGTGTTCGACGTCGGCGATAAGGTCGCCGTGCATAAGATGTTTGCCCGAAATATTAACGCTGACGATGAGGTCGCGGTACGACGGGTTTATCTTTTGCCAATGGGCGAGCTGGCCGCAAGTCTGCTGCAGTATCCAGATCGTGATCGGTATGATCAAGCCTGAATCTTCGGCGATCGGGATGAACTTATTCGGCGGAATGTTTCCGAACTCGCTGTGGTTCCAACGGAGAAGTGCCTCAAAACCGAGCAGGTGGCCGTCCTGGAGATCGACCAACGGCTGATAGTTCATCGACAACTCGCGGCGGTCTATCGCCTCGCGAAGGTCATTCTCATAACGAACCCGCTCAATGAATCGGAACCGCAATTCCTTGGTAAATACGGCGACGCCTACATTACGCTCCTTTGCATAGTGCATAGCGATGTCGGCATCGCGAAGCACCTCTTCCGGGGTGTTGTACTCGGCGTCGCACGGTGCGATGCCGATGTTCACGCTGATCGTAATATTGTTGCCGCTGAGCGAGAACGGCTGCGAGATACTATCATAGATCCGGCGGGCGACCTTCTGGGCCTTTCCGGCCGTCGAAACGTTGCGCAGGATTATGGCAAATTCATCTCCGCCGATTCGAGCAACGACATCCGTCGGAGCGAGCATCCGGACAAATCGCTTTGCCGCTACCATCAAAACCTTGTCGCCAAACGTATGTCCGAGACTGTCATTTATATTCTTGAATCGGCTTATATCGAGGAACAAGACCTGAAAAGTCGCGGAAGGGTCTTCCTTATACTCGTGGATCATCGATCGGAGAATATCTCCGAGCTGCTTGCGGTTGGCAAGGTTGGTCAGTGAATCGTGCAGTGCGGCGTGCTGAAAGTCCTTTTCGCTCTTACGGAGGGCGATGTTGGCGTGTTCTTCCTTTTCAAGCGAAATTGCAAGCTGCGCCGCGTGATTTTCGGCTTCGCGTCTGAGGTCGCGTTCAGCCTCGGCCTTTTCACGTTCGGCCTCCTCTGCCTGATCGATCGCTTCGTTGACCTCGCGTATCGTTTGGCGATAGCTGAGGTATGCGATCGACAACGCCGCCATTGCGATGCCGCCGGTAATTATGTCGCCAAAATTGACCAGCTTGAAAAGGAGGCCGGCGAGGGCGGCGCCGACGATCTGGGTCATGGAACTTGAGAAGCAATCCTTACTCCAGGTCGAGATAAGATTTGAACCGTCTTTCAGGGACTGAAAAAGTGCGACGATAAATGACGACGTCGCGAATTGGACCAGAGCGAGAAAACCGAGATAAGCGACCAATGCCTGCGTTGAACGCGGATCGAGCTCGCGAAATGCGATCAGATGTACCGTGTCCCAAGCGAGGATCGTCAGCGAGGTAGAAACCGTCGCGATCGAAACGTTGGTCGGGATCATCAGCGGCCCGAACGGGAATCCTTTTTTGCGTAAGTAGAGGCAATTGGCAAATGTCTCCGACGCGGCGACAACGACCGCGGCCGGGCCGCCGTAAATGAGAAACGTCAGAAAGATCAGGGCATCGGCGAAGCTGATCGCAAACTTTGACCGCGGTAGTGCAAGGCTCATGCGGGGAGCCACGATCACCGCGAATGCCAAAACGAAAGCAAATCCCCAACTGAATACACCCATCGCCAGATTGGCCGAGGCCAACGAGATGGAGATTATTCCGGCAAGGATAACTGTTCCTTTGGCGGTTTCGTATGCCAGTTTTCTTTCCATAAAAGGGAAGTTCGCGGTAAGTCGAGGAACTGCGAGGACGTGAGGATCGAGAGCCGCTGTGGCCCACAAACGAAAGTTTAACACGTTTAACGCAGAAAAAGCCAGAAAAAAATAACGGTCGCGGAGATTAAGTGTATACGTATTATACACCCCGGAAATGGATATTTACTATACAAATCCGTAAGTCGAACAAAGTGAACAACTTGGGAGATCGCGAGTCAAAAAGTGTTCATTAAGTATACACATTTAATTCGGCCAAAAATCTCCGAAAAAATTCCACCTTCAGGACGGTAACCTAATCTATCTAAATGAGTTAACGGGATGATCGGCGCTGTGCCAAACCTTTGGCACGGGGCTTGTAATAAGGGAGGCTGTACAGAGGCAATAACGCTTCGATCAGAAATTAAACTTTTGGAGAAGAGAAAATGAAAAAGACAATCACATCGTTCGTACTCGCAGCAATCCTCATGATCGGTTCGTCGGCAGCTTTCGCAGGTGACGGCATCATTATCGCCGGTTTGGCAAACGACCCTTGCGTTCAGACCGACACCACGGCAAAGACCGGATCGACCTCGTCGAGCAAGGACGGCATCATCATCGCCGGCTTTACGGGAATCATCATTGCCGGCTTTACGGGAATCATCATCGCGGGCTTTGGCGAAGGTAAAGACGAAGCTCCGGTAAACTGCGGCATCATCATCGCCGGATAAATTAGGTTCTATCCCACTCGCGAGGGGGTGAATACCTCACACTTGCGGCCCGTTTCGAAAGAGACGGGCCTTTTTTTATTTTCGGGCCGTTGATGTTTTGGCCGGGTTTAGTTTACGAAGGTTTTCGACCGCCGCGGGCAGGATCTCGAGCACGTAATCCAGTTCGTCTTCGGTGTTGAATTTCCCGAAACTGAAGCGGATCGCACCGCGGGCAAGTGAGTCTTCGCGGCCGAGTGCCTTAATAACCCGCGAAGGCTCGATCGACCCCGAAGAGCATGCGGAACCTGTTGAAACGGCGATACCGTTCATGTCGAGATTGATCAAAAGCCCCTCGCCCTCGATACCGTCGAAGGAAATATTCGAAACATTTGGTACACGCTCGGCCTCGATCCCGTTAATAACGATCTCGGGGATGGCCTCGCTGACGCGGCTTTCAAAACGGTCACGCATCTGCCTGAGTTTCGGGCCGACCGACTGCATTTCTGATTTGGCCATAGCGGAAGCTTCGCCAAGTGCGACGATGTTTGCCACCGGCTCGGTCCCGGCACGCAGGCCGCGTTCCTGCCGGCCGCCGATATTCTGGGCGTGGAGCCTTGTGCCGCGGCGAACGTAGAGTGCCCCCGAGCCTTTCGGTGAGTAGATCTTGTGAGCGGAGATCGACAGCAGGTCGCAGCCGATCGCTTCGACATCGATCGGCACCTTGCCGGCCGCCTGGATGGCGTCCGTGTGAAACCAGATCTTCTGACCGTCATCCCGCATGCCGCGGACGAGACGGCCGATCTCTTCAACGGGTTGAATAGTGCCGATCTCGTTATTCGCCATCATTATCGTTATCAAAACGGTCTCGTCGGTGATAGCGTTCCTTATGTCCTCGACCCTGACCACGCCGTTTTCATAAACGGGCAGCCGCGTCACGCTGTATCCGATGCCTTCGAGGTCGTCGCAAACATTTTTTACGGCTGAGTGCTCGAATGCCGATGTGATGATATGTTTGCCGTGCTTTTCATTCGCTTCGGCCAGACCGCGGATGGCGAGGTTGTTCGATTCGGTGCCGCCGGAGGTGAAAATGACCTCGTTCGGACGTGCATTGATCAGCTCAGCAACCTGATGGCGAGCTTTGTCGAGGGCGGCCCGGGCTTTTTGACCCTGAAAGTGAATGCTCGACGCATTGCCGTAAAATTCAGAAAAATACGGGAGCATCGCTTCAACGACGGCCGGGTCGGCTGCGGTCGAAGCACTGTTGTCGAGATAAACGCGTCGAAACATAAGTAAATCCTATCACGGCCATAAACGGCCAAACGATAAGTTCATCACATAGCGCCGCCGATAATCAAACAGGTAACCAAACAATGTCTGCCATCATCCAAGCGATGCGAACCGTCGGGCATCGGGTGAATGTTGCCGAAAGTGCGGCATTAGCGTAAATTATAAGGTGGCGGTGTGCGGGCGAAAGTGTCGCCGGAGACCGGCCCGTAGAGGTTTATAAAATGGATTTTGCAACAAAAGAGATCTTCAAGCGATACGCGAGTATTTTGGTCGGAAAACCGATCTCGCCCGTGTTTCTCAATATTTTGGTGACGAGCGTCTGTGATATGCGATGTACACATTGCTTTTTTACGGACGAACTCGACGACCGCCCGCGTAAAAAGCTGCAGATGAAAACGCACGAGATCGAACGGATCTCCGAAACCCTCGGTGGCAATCTCGGTGTGCTTGTGCTTGCCGGCGGTGAACCGTTCACCCGAAAAGACCTGCCGCAGATCGTCCGGGCATTTTACGAAAACAATAAACTCGATTCGGTGTACCTGATGTCGAACGGCCAGATCCATCCGAGGATCTTTCCGGATGTCGCCCAGATCATGGATGAGTGCCCAAATCTAAACGTCAGCGTCGCTCTCGGGATCGACGGGATGAAGGAAGCTCACGAAAAGATCCGCCGCAAAGAGGGAAGCTGGGACAAGGCGATCCACACGGCGCGCACGCTGCAGCAGATGAAAAAGGAGCAATATCCTCGCCTTGATATTCAAACCTGTACCTGCGTGATGCACTCGAATGAAGAGACCATCTTCGACTGGTACGACTTTCTGAAATACGACCTCAAGCCGGACAAGGTCAACATCAACTACATTCGCCCGAAGCGTCGAACGACCCGATGAACCGAGCTTGACCACAAGCGTTATCAACAGCTGTCGCAAATGATCCTGGAGGATACAAAGAGTGCGGCGCTTCAAGAACAATTACGGCGGTGATTCCGGTTTCTTCAAGGCGGCGGTGACATTTATATGCACGACCTGATCGCCAAGACCAAGGAAGAGAACAAGGCCCAGCTGACCTGTTACGCGGGAAGCGCGGGTGCGGTCATTTATGATCACGGTGCTCTTTCGTCCTGCGAAAATAAGGAAGATGTCCTGAACCTTCGCGACTACGATTGGGATTTCCAGGCGGCATGGAAAACCGACCTGATGGCCGAGCGTCGCAAAGAGGCCGGAAACGGTTGCTTCTGCACCCACGAATCGAATTGCTTTTATCCTTCGCTGCCTTTCAACGCCGGCCATCTGGTCAAGATCAAGAAGTTGGAGTCTCAGATGAAGAAAGCCGCAAAGTCTGTCGGATTTGAGGCGGCACGCGAAGTGGCGATGAAAGCTTAACCTTTAGCGTTCAAGAATGCCTCAGACCACTCCAAAGATCCTTATTATTTCGTCCGACACGGGCGGAGGGCATCGCTCCGCCGCCGCGGCGATCTCTGACGGTTTGGAGAAATTTTGGAAGGGTGATTCGTCGGTCGTGCGGGTGATCAAGGCCGTCGAAGAGTCGCACCATGTCACCGATAAATTGGTAAATCTATATAACTGGATGCTGCGCAATCGCCAGCACTGGATGAAATACCTCTATTGGTTCGTCAACAAGATCAGGCCCGAGACACGCGAGTTTTTTCATAAGCGATGCATGGGATACGTTCGGGACCAGTTTGAAAAATGGTGTCCGCACGTAGTCGTCAGTGTCCATCCGTTGACCCAGCACATCTTTGCAAGGATCCTTAAGGAACTTAATCTATCGGATCAGGTTCCGCTTGTAACTGTTGTCACTGATCCATGTTACGGGTTTTGGAAAGGGTGGGCGTGCGAAGATGTTTCGCTCTACCTTGTCGCAAATGAGGACGCCCGCGATCAGCTGATCGATTACGGAATATCGCCTTCGAAGATCAAGGTTTCCGGCATGCCGGTCAATCCGAAGTTTCGCGAGGTTGACGAAAAAGACGCTCAGGACGCGCGTCGGGTCTATGGCCTCGACCCGAACAAGTTTACCGTTTTTGTGAACGCCGGCTGGGTCGGCGGCGGCAATATTCCGCAGATCTTTCGCGAATTGGTTCGCGGTGAACTCGACGTGCAGGCCATTTTTCTTGCCGGCAAAAACGAAGAGTTGAGGCTCGAGGCCGAGCAGTTGGCCAAGACTGCCAAGTTTCCGGTCAAGGTCATCGGTTATTCCGACGAGATCGAGAAACTGATGCACTCGGCCAATGTAATGGTGTCAAAGCTCGGCGGATTGACGACGTTCGAGGCACTTGCTTGCCGGCTGCCGATAATCGCCGACGTCACGACACCGCCGATGCCGCAGGAAGCGGGCACCTCTGAACTGCTCGAGCGCCGCGGTGCAGGCATTTTGCTAAAGAAGAGCACCGACATCGTTCCGACCATTCAGAGTCTGCTTGCTGACAACGACGAATACTCTCGAATGAAGGCCGCTACGATTGGGATGACCATGCCTAATTCGACCGAACAGATCATTAAAGAGATCAACGCGCTTCTGCCGCACCCGTTCACGACGTCGCGGGCGGCAGTTTGATGCAGGATTTTTCAATTCGGCAACTTGTCAGGTCAACACGATTTATTTAACCTCTTGATTTGGGTTCTTAGTCCTTATCTAACTCGGAGAACTTAATTTTGAGCTTATTACTGGAAGGAAAACGTGCGTTCGTCTCAGGCGGAACGCGAGGAATCGGTGCCGCGATATGCGAAGTTTTCGCCCGCGAAGGTGCGGACGTCGCCTTTAATTATCATTCCAGCGACGCTCTCGCCGACGAGGTCCGGGCAAAGATCGAAGCTCATGGGCGTCGTGCCCTAAGCTATAAAGTCTCGGTGACCGACCGTTACGGAATGAAGCATATCGCACGCGAGATCAAGGAAGCGTGGGGGCCTATCAACGTTCTGGTCAACAACGCGGCGGTGAACAAGGGCGACAATTTCGCTACGACGACCGACAAATCGTGGGATTGGGTGGTCGATACCAACGTCAACAGCCTGTTCGCGGTGACCAAACCCTTTTACAAGCAGATGATCCGTGAGCGTGCGGGTTCGATACTGAATATTACGTCGGTCGGAGCGATCCGGAGTTTGCCGACCTCGGTCCACTATGCCACGTCAAAGGCCGCGATGATCGGATTTACAAAGTGTCTGTCACGTGAGGCCGCCAACTTCGGCATCTCGGTCAATGCGATCGCGGCCGGTATTTTCGACACCGACCTCGGACATACTCTGCCAGAGCGGCTTTTGCAGATGCACGATTTTTGGGTCGCGAAGGGACGCGTTGGCCGGCCCGAAGAACTGGCAGAATATGCGGCTTTTATGACCAGCGACCGAAATAGCTTTATGAGCGGCGAGATAGTGATCGTTGACGGCGGAGCGATCACGTAAGGAACCGGCAGTCATTCGTTCAAATATCTTGAAAACCGGGGCATAGCTCCGGTTTTCTGCATTTATGGGTTAGAATCAATGCACCTCAGCTAAAGACCGTTGGGCGGCCTGCGGCCCGTGATGAAAAGGAGCACCTAAAATGAAAGTTCGTGTCGTTCTGTTTCTTGTCTTGTCGGTAGCAGCGTCGTCCGTCTTGCCGGCCGTCATTTCGGCCCAAAATCGACAGGCACCCGATCCCGAATTGATCGCCAAACGGTTTGCGATCGAAAAGGAACTCAATGAGATCGCGGTTGTTGACCGCAAGGTCATGGTGCCGATGCGGGACGGCAAGCGGATGGCGGCGGACGTTTACCGCCCCAAAGATCCATCTAAGAAATATCCGATCATCTTCTCGCGAACGCCTTACAATTTCAATTTCTGGGACATACGGCTCGGAGCACCGAGAGATATGACCACCATTCTGGACGCGATCAAGCGCGGATACGCGTATGTCGTTATGAACGAACGCGGGCATTTTTTCTCGGAAGGGAATTATGACATCCTCGGGCCGCCGACGACCGATGGCGACGACGCCCTGTCGTGGATGTCGTCGCAGCCATGGTCGAATAAGAAGGTCGGTACCATCGGCTGTTCATCGACCGCGGAATGGCAAATGGCGGTCGCCGCCCGCGGAAATCCGGCGTTCACTACGATGATCGCCCAGGGATTTGGTGCCGGTGTCGGACGGGTCGGGCCGTACTACGAACAGGGCAACTGGTATCGCGGCGGTGCGGTCCAGATGTTGTTCATCGCGTGGCTCTACGGTGAGCAGAACCAGGTTCGCCCGATGTTTCCGGCAAACACATCTCAGGCTGACCTTATACGAGCGTCGAAGTCGTTTGATCTTGCCCAGCAGGCCCCGCCGGTCGATTGGTCAAAGGCTCTGCGTCACTTGCCCGTAAAGGACATCATCAAAGCGGTGGACGGGCCGAATGGGATCTTTGCCGACGAAATGCCCAACAGTACCGGCGGAGCGATGATCCGCCGTACACCCAATGATCCGGCATGGTACAAGGGCGGGCTGTTTCACGACAACATGAAGATCAACATTCCCGGATTTTGGTTCATGTCCTGGTATGACGTATCGGTCGGTCCTAACCTGGCTTTGTACAATCACGTTCGCAAAACTGCCAGTCCGGACGTCGCTGATAAACAGTATGCGGTGATCGCTCCGACACTGCACTGCAGCTATACGCGGGCAACTGAGAACACTGTCGTCGGCGAACGAAGTATGGGTGATGCCCGCCTTGATTACAGTGCCCTGACCTATGGTTGGTTCGATCACTTCCTGAAAGGCGAGAAGAACGATATATTGAATATGCCGAAGGTCCGCTACTTCACAATGGGCAGCAATAAGTGGCAGTCATCCGACCAATGGCCTCCGAAGGGTGCCGAGCCGATGAAGTTTTATCTGTCGAGCGGCGGCAAGGCGAACTCGCTGAAAGGCGACGGTGTGCTTGCGGCTGAGCCGCCGGTTAACGATACGCCGGACAGCTTTGACTATGATCCGATGAATCCCGTTCCTTCGTTCGGCGGCAATGTGTGCTGTACCGGTAACGCGGTGACAGGCGGATCGTGGGACCAGAGCAAGATGGAAGAGCGTCAGGACATTCTGGTCTACAGTTCGGAGGTGCTCAAAGAGGGCGTCGAACTCAGCGGTTCGATCGACCTGACACTGTACGTTTCATCAACCGCGAAGGATACGGATTTTACGGTCAAGCTGATCGACGTCGATGAGAACGGTAAAGCTTGGAACCTCGATGAGACCATACAGCGAATGCGTTACCGAGACGGTTATGACAAACCGCTGGCGTGGATGGAGTCAGGGAAGGTCTACCAGGTTGTTTTTCAGCCGATGACGACAAGCAACTACTTCGCTGCCGGCCACCGGATCAGGATCGAGATATCGAGCAGTAATTTTCCCCGATTTGACCGTAATATGAATACGGGCGGGAACAATTATGACGAAGTTAAGGGCGTAATAGCCCGAAACTCGATACATCATTCAAAGCAGTATCCGGCCGAATTGACGATCACGGTCGTAAAGAAAAAGTGATCGCTGAACAGCGATAATTGTGTAAAGGCAATATTGGCACGAGAATCGACATTGATCGGTGCTCGTGCCATTTTTTCGGAGATACAGGAAAAGTCTAGTTTTCAAGGCGTTCTTTAGCTTTGTCGATAAAGATCTTTATCATTTCCGCGATGCGTTTGTTCATCTCACTGCTGATAAGGCTTTCCCCGGCAAGGCCCGCAAGGAAATGAAGATCGCGGGCAGATTTGCGGCGAAGTTCGACTAACTGCGAAAAATGCACATTCGTTATACCCTTTGCCTTTTCAAAAAAATCAGCCGAATACCGAAGGAAATTCTCGGCTTCGTTCCGCAGAGGCGACCATTCGATCCGGTCTTCGTTCGCCTCGACTAACTCAACCGCAAACTTTTGCAGCATTTGCCCGACGACCGGTATTTCGGCCTGGATGCGCCAGTGAGCGATGCCTTTGGCGTCGGTATGTATCTGTGAAATACCGGGCATCAACGCCGCGAAATTTGAAAGGTCGGAGAAGAACTCTCGAACCCGGTCGATACCCGAATTAAGCTCAATAACGCCTGAATAGCCTGCTTTTACGGTAAACATCAAAATACTCCGTTAAAAACGATCGAATTAAAGAACAGTCTGGTGGTCGCTCTTGTCATTCCGCGAAAGAACGGATCTTCGGCAAACAGAACGACGTGGCCTGAGCCGAACGATTCATCGATGATATAAGCTGTTCCGCTTAGCAAACGCTCGGTGTTTCCCTCCCAAACGAAACCGGATATCGTCAGCGGGCGTTTTGGGTTAGCGTCAAAGACGAGAGCGTTGGTACCCTCTTTCGAATAGCGGAAAAAATAACCGCTAGCGAGCAGCACCGGCATTTCGTCGCGGTCGACGCCGTACGTTATGTAATTGGTACGGTCGACCGTTGCACGGAAGATCGCCCCGGGCAGTGCCTCGGGAACCTTGTTGGCGTTGGCTGACGGCGAAGCGATCGGCGGTAGTGAGGGTGCGATACCGTCTGATCGGTCGGACCCGGTACCGGCCGGCGTCGATTCCGCAACCGGTTCGGCGTTCTTTTTGTCATCTGCCGGCTTTTTGCCCTTGTCCTCATCGTCGTCGCTTCCGACGAGTTTGGCTGATGTCAGGCCGACGTCCTTGAGGGCGGCGAAAACCGACCCGCCGCTGACGGTCACGATCGTGCCGCCGCCGGATGCAAATTCCTTCAACGCCGCGACGCCGCCGGAGCCGAACGAACTCATGTAGCGTCCGGCCGACCCTTCGGGAATAATAAGCACGTTGTAGCCCTTCAGGCCGCCCCCGCGGATGGTCCCAATAGTCATCGGCGTGAACTTGATCCCGTGTTTGTCGAAGGTCCACCAGATCGACCCGTAAGATTCCTGAGTTACGCCCTCGTCCGCCGCAACGGCGATCTTCGGTGCATTGAGCGATATCACCGCCTCGCCCCCGACGCTTGTGTCACCCTCCTCGGAATAACCTGAATCGATTCCCGTCACATTCACGCCCATCTCGGCCGCGAGGCCGGCAACGGCATCATGGATCGACTCAGGGTTTCGCGAAACGCGTATGACAAATGTACCCGGCTTCCAATTCCGTCCTCCGGCGTTCAGCGGTCGTGTCGCGACGGCGACCTTATAGCCGCTTTGCAAGAGCCTCATTATCATTGCCCCGGTCGAGTCAGTTTCGTATGGAATGATGTAAGAGATGCGGGCACGTGTCGAAACGCTGCCGCGTTTTGCGGCGGCGATCATTGCGTCGTCGACCACTCTCGCCGGCAGGCTGCCTGATTCCTCGGTCCAATAGGCGTCAACGCCGAAGGTCAGCGGCATCGACCATGCCGTGATGTCGTAAAATCCATATTCCTCCTTTGGTTGGCCCTTGCCGCGCATTTGATTGCGGCGAAACCGTGCCATGTTATCGTCGACGAACGCCTTGTCCTGCGGCGTGTCCTGTTCGAGGACGGCCTTTAAGTAGATCCGCTGCGGCTGATCGAGATCGATTATGTACGAACCCGCCGGAAATGTTTTGGTGACGGCCTTTGCATTCTTTTCGAGATAGGTGTGAGCGGTCGGTGAAGTGAAAGGAGCTGTCGCGACCTTTACCTCGACGTTCGAAAGGCGGAGCACCTCGATCATTTCTGCCGCCTTGACCCGGTCGGACGAAGGGTCGACAACGACGCGCTTCATCCCGGAGGTGGCGTGATCAGCCATACCTTTGACACGAAAGGCGTAGTAGTCTCTGATTCGATCTGCCTTGTGTTTGGCGGTTGTCTCAAGTGTCGTCATCGATGCGACGAAATGCTTGGCGATCGAAGACCGAAAAGTGACGATCGTTCCGTCGTCACGTGTCCAACGCAGCCCCTTGAATCCGCCGCCGTCAGTTTCATAGGTCATTCCGGTCGCTCCGAGTAGTGACGGGTACATATCCCAGTATCCCGGGTAGAACGCGTCAAAAACATCGCGAACATAATAATCCCATCGATTTGAATCGAAGGCGGCGGCATTTGCCCGCCCGTATGTGTCGAGCCACTTGTTATACTGCGGCTGCGGCAGATTAGGGTTGATCGGCAGAGACACGGGCGGAAAGAAATACTGCGATGGTTGGCCATGATGGTCTACGGCCACTTGCGGATTCCACTCGATAAACGCCTTCTGCATATTTCGCGATTCTTTCTGCGTGAAGGCAAGCGTGTCGCGATTGAGGTTAAATCGATAGTGGTTCACGCGGCCCCAGATCGCCCAGGGCTCGCGATGCTCGATAGCGTTTCGGTTCGGGTCGCCGACCGCAACGGAATTGTACCAGGTGGCAAATCGCTCGTGTCCGTCGGGATTTTCACCGGTCAGTACGAGAACGACGGTATTTTTCAGAATATCCATCGTCGCAGGTTCGTTTGAAGCGGCGAGTTGATAGATGACCTGCATAAACGCCTCGAACGATGACGATTCGTTGCCGTGGATCGTGTATGCCATCCAGGCGATCGCCGGATTACTGCGGGCGATCGAGTCAGCGTCGGCGGCAGAGATCTTTCGCGGATCGGTTAGGCGGGCAATTGCGGTCTTGATATCGTCGAGGCGTGCAAGATTTTCGGGCGACGAGATCGCGACTAAATGCTGCATTCGATGTTCGCTTGTAGTCCCGATGTCAAAGATCTTTACCCGGTCAGGAGCTGCCTTGGCGATGGCGTCGATCACCTGCTCCATTTGAGCGTAGGTCGTGTGATGGTCACCGACATCGTACCTGAGAATGCTCTGCGGACGCGGCACGCGCTCGTTGTAAGGGCCGCGAGTATAGAAATCAAATTTCTCGTTCAGCGGGTCGGGCGTTTGAGCCATCGTCGCTACGATCAACAGGGATGTCACAATTACGGCGATCAGAAAGGATTTAGTTTTCATCAAAATAGTCATTAATGGGTACAAGATCGTGGTCGGGGTCAGATACGATAGTAAACCGTGGACGCGAAAACGCACAATCATATGCCGGAAAATTTACAAATATTCGATTGTCCAAAATGCGGATCGGGGCATATCAAGGGTTGGGATGAGTTGACCGGCGACGAGAAAATGATCGTCAGCCGTCTGCCGGCCGCAAGAGCATTTACACCGGCCGAGCGCAAGCGCCACCGCTACTGCACCCGCTGCTGGTTCGAAGAGGTGGAAATGCGTGAGACTCGGGCGTGAAGCGCGAGGATCCGTTCGGAGTTGGATAATTGCCGCGACCCGAAGGCGGGCCGTAGAACGGGGATAGTTCATTGAGCCTTGCCGACGGTCATTGCATTTGTCCGGATCGTAGTTGTAAAATCCCAGGATCGAATCGAGAAACGACGTTATTGTGCACCACCGGTATTCCATTTCGGCAAGTGCCTTGGACGAAGTATTTCGTGACCTGTTCGCACGTACTCGCTTTTGCCCAAAAGCAGTTTGCGTGAAACTTACCAAACAATTCGTGAGTGCCGAAGATCAAAGACGCAATGAGGACCATCTTCTTTATTTTGGCGTTAGCGGCAGCAGCGAGTGCCCAGTTAACAGTGATAAATACGTCATCGACCGACATTCAGCCGGCTCAAATGTTCTATATCGAGGCCGACCTGGCTGTAAAACCGACGTCCTACGCTAACGGCGGATTTCAATCTTACGGGTATCGGACGGTGTACGGACTCGACAAAACGACCGAGGTCGGTGTCAGCGTTTTCTATACCAGAGACGGTTCGACGTCACCGGTCGAGGCAAATTTTGCGGTCAAACGGCAATTGTTTGCGAGCGAAAAGCACGGGATAGCGTCCACGGCCGGCCTGACGGCGTATGTGCCGCTCAATAAGTCGGCGGGCAGCCGTACCGTGACCGTCGGTTATGTGAATATCAGCAAAACATTCGACAAACTTCGCGGCCTGCGTCTGACGGCGGGAGCATACAGAGCTTTCAATACGGGCGAGGATTTTGGTGATAAAGGGGGCATAACGCTGGCTTTTGAGCAACCGTTGTTTAGACGCGTGAGTGTGATCGGTGACTGGTCGTCCGGTAAGAATCGATTTGGCTATTCCGCCGCCGGGCTGAACTTTGCCCTCACTAAGCGGCAAAACCTGACTGCCGCCTACAACTGGGGAAACAGCGGTGCCGGAAACAACTTCCTCTCGCTCTTCTATTCAAATTCATTTTAGGCTGGAATCATCTTTGATAAAAATAAAAGGGCACTGCGAAGTGTCGCAGTGCCCTCGTCGTTGGAATAAAAGGGTGGTTACGGTGTCATCATTACGCCGAAATCGAAGAATTTCGAACCGACGCCGGCCGCAGTGTTGGCATTGCCCGAGTTCAACAGGTAAAAGCCGTATTCGCCTTTCTTAAGTTCCGTGGTCGGTGTGATCTTAAAGACTCCGTTGCCGAGATCCTCAGCCTTGAGTCCGACTACGTATTCGTCAGAAAGTCCGCCCTTTGAACCCCACGAATTGGTCTTGGCGATCGTGACCTCACGGTTGTCGCTCCGTTGGTTAAACCGCACAAGCGTAAACTCGTTGGGCGACGAAGGAATGCCGCTTGAGGTGTTAAGTCCGCCGCTCGATGCGTCAAGGTAAAAGTAGAATACAGGCGTGGTCGTCTGTATCTGAAGCGCGGCACTACGGCCGGGAAGATTGGTCTTGGTCTTGACCTTGCCCAGGCCGAACGGCGTGATCGAAGCGGTAAATGCTCCGCCGGTGCGGTTCTGGCCGGACATTGACGGCTGGATCTGCGTCATTTTGCGGACGCCGTCCTTTTCTTCGTAAAGGTAAACACCGTAGCTGTGCTTAGACATCGGGTCGTTCGGGTCGCCGCCCTGCGATGACGCGGACGAGGTGTTTCCGCCGGAAACGACAGACTTGCCGCTCTTTGCCTCGAGCATCGCCGCCACCGTTTCGTCGCTGACGCCGGCCTGTTTGAGCTTGATCAGCGAATCGGTCGAGAGGTCAAAGTTGGTCGCCGACGAGCGGATCTTGCCGATGATGATCGAACTGCTGAGTCCGGCTTTGGTAAGCGAGATGACCTCGTCATTGGTCATCGTTTCTTGAGCGAAGGTCGCCGCCGTCGATATCAGTACCAGCGAAAGGCACATTGCCAGGATGCTGAATTTACGTTTCATCTATACTCCTCCAAAAAAGTTAAAGAACAAAATAGTGATCAGTCGGCCGCCCGCCCGTTATTGGGAACTGCGGTTACGTCCGGGGCGGTAGTTATCCCTCGCACGTATATCCAGATCAGGCCGGTACACACGTACCTTTATGAAATAGCGGCCGTTTGTGGTTCGTTCACTGTTAGGATAATACCCCAAACTGTATGTTTTGCGAAGTTCCTCGGCGATCCTGGCAAATGCTTCATTCAGGTTGGTGGCCGAGGTGACACGCTGCAGGCGGCCGCCAGACCGTTCAGCTAATTCGCTCAGAAATTCGCGGGCCGCAGCATAGTCTTCCTCTTTCTCGCCCTTCACTAACGGTGCTTCGACTATATAAGGACGATCATTGTCGTCGTAGAGTATCTGGGCGTCTTTGCGGCGGATCTTGCGGACATCGTCAAACGTATCGTACCGGATCGGATAAATTAAGGTATCTATTTCATCGATATCGCGGAGCAGGCCGTTTGCCGTGGCCGTTTCGCTAGTGGTATCGACGCCGTCGCTCAAAAGAACGATTGCCTTGCGGCCTTTTATGCCGCGGAGTTTATCATTCAACGCAACATCGAGAGCAGAATAGAGGCTGGTGCCGGACCCGACCTTGGCCGCCTCGATAGCATACCGAAGGGCCAGGCGGTTGTCGGTCGCCTCGCACAGTACGCGGGCCTTTTCGTCAAACGAGATGACCATGACGCGGTCTCTAGGCCTCAACTGAGCGATGAATGCCTTGGCCGCGGCCTGGATCTCGGGCAGTTTGAAGACGCTCGAATAGCTCATATCGAGCAGTAGAGCCACGGTGAAAGGCTCATCCGAATTCGAGAAATATGCGATCTCCTGTTCTTCGCCGTTCTCAAAGATCTTGAACTCCGAACGGTCGATGTCGGTGACAGGGCGGCCTTTTCGAGTGTTTACGCGTACCGGGATGGTGACCAGGTCGGTCTCGATGCGGACGATGCCGTCGTCCTTTTCGGTCTTTGAGGCAGAGACTTTCTTTGCGGCTACATCGGAACTGCGGTCGCCGCGGGCGATACTCTCCGAATAACCCTTTACGCGGCCTGCTTGCCCGGCCGCGTGAAGGGCCGTCATAGTCAGGACCACTAAGAAAAAGGTAAAACGGTACATCGAGAGCCGGTATTAGTTCATAGGCATTCCGAGCAGGGCGGTGAGAGCGGTCTCGGTCGCCTCGGCAGGGTCGTCTGACGATGTCATATCCCATCGCCACACGTTGCCGAGCTTGATCATGTTTGCCGTGCCGTTAAATACAAGCGAATTTCCCTCGATCGTGATCCGGCATGACGCCGGCACCGCCGCCTTGTTTCCGGTAACCACCGCTGTTCCGACCTTGATCTCCGACATTCCGTCAAAGAGTTTGCGGGTTGCGGCCGCGTCCTCGGCGTTCTCGTTCAATCCGCTGACAAACTGGCGGGCAAATTCGCTTGAATCATTTGGCATCTGCTTTTGCAGAGCAGGCGAGAAACTTACGATGTGAAAAAGCCCTGCCCAGTCTTGCTTTTGCAAAGTTTGAAATACTTTCAACGCAGCTGCGGCCGCATCGGCCTGGTCGGTGCTTTCGACCTTTTGCGCGTTCGCGGCGAATACAAGAGCGAGAATAACGCTGATAATTGCGGTAGCTTTTTTCATAATTGGGACCTTTACCGGAACAATACGTTTCATAGAAGTAGAAACCCATAGATTATACACGACCCTCCGGGTCATACCAATGAATATTATTAGCTGCCCGGCGATCGGAGTACGGATTCAAACGCCGAACGGATCGCCAAACGGTGAAGTGTAAGTTGTTCGAGCAGTACAACCGGTGACGCTATCCCTATTCGTTGGGCTATCGTCGACAAAACCAACTGATTTCCCATCGAAAGCCGTGTTGTGCGTCCGACCGTCAATCGAAGGTTGTGATCCAGGTCGGAAAGGAAATCATAGCCGGTCAGAAGGCCGCGATACTCGCTTTCGGTCAACGATCCGGCCTGGCCCAGTCGTTCGAGTGTGAACGCTGTAGATCGGTCACCGGCATCATCGGGAACATTATCGCGAAGCTGCAGGTACCGCATCGCGAAGTAAACATCCAGCATTCCGCCCTGGCCGTATTTAATGTCCACGTCAGAGCCGCGGCGTGTGCGTGCTCTTTGTTGTTCAAGGGCTTGCCGAACACGCAAGGTTTCGGCCCGCAGAACGGCCGGATCGAACGCAAGCGCACGTTCGTGTATGATCCGACGGGTTGAATCTTCGACTCCGGAACCGAGTCTGGTATCGCCGCCGACACTGCGGAGCTTAACAAACGCGAGCATTTCCCATACGGCCGCGGTTTCCCGCATATAGTTCAAAAACGACTCGCCGGAGATAGCGCTCATCCCTTTGGATCCGTACGGCCGCAGCCGCAGATCGACGCGGTAAAGATTGCCGTCGCGGGTCATCGACGACAATGCGGTGACGAAAAGCTCGGCGGCGCGGCTGTAATATTCGGCGTTGGTCACGGCAGCACCTGTTTCGGCCGCATCGTTATAGACCAGGATAAGGTCGAGATCGGAATCATAATCGAGACCGCGGCCGCCTAACTTGCCGAGCGCCAGCACCGCAAGGTTAAGTTCGTCACTGTTCGAGGCGAATTTTGAATTAAGTTCGTCAAGTACGATGTTAAGAGCGGCCTCGATGCAGGCCTCGGCGAGCTTTGTCTGCAGCCGCTTTGCCTCACGGACCGTTATCGACCCGAACACGTCCCGGACGGCGATCCCGATCAAAAGCTTGGCCCATTCCTGACGCATTACCGACATGCGCGGGCCAAATCCGCTTACGTGGTTAACCGCGGCCTTTATTCTCGACTCGAAGTCGGGCTCGCCGATCGGATCATTTGGATCGGGAAGAGACGCGGCAAGCTGCGGATTGGCCGCGATCATCGACGCAAATCTGGGCGAGACGGCTGCGAAACGGTCGAGTACGGAGATCTCCTTATCCGTGGCCGGCAGATCGTAATCGGATTTCTCGATCGAAGCCAGCACCTCTGAACGAATGCGGTCAACAGGGTTCGCGACAACGGGATCGTTGGTGTCGCGTGCAATGTCGTTGCCGGTCTCGCCGAATACTCGCGAAAATACACGGCTAACATTTTCCGAGTGACGGCTTATTAATTCGTCAAAATCGCCGCCCGAGGCAAAGGTGACCCTTCGGGCAAGCACCGATCGCTTTTCGCCGCCGTCGGGAACGATGTGCGTCTGGATGCCGTGCTCCATCTGCAGCACGTGTTCTGTCCGGCGAAGAAACTCGTATGCGGCCGATAACTCGGACAATTCGGTATCGGTGAGATATTTGCGGTCGGCAAGGCGCGACAGGCTGATCAGAGTATGCGGACACCGCAGCCAGCGGTCCTCGCCGCCATATGCAAGCTGGAGTGCCTGGGCCAAAAATTCGATCTCGCGGATGCCGCCTCGCCCGAGCTTTACGTCGAAGCCGAATTTGCCGACATTCTCGCGGTCGATCTTTTCCTTTGACAGCCTGACATTGCGAAGTGCTTCTTCAACCGTCTCGCCCGATTCGAAGACCAGCGGTTCGACCTCGGCAAAAAACTCGCCGAACAACTCGGTATCACCCGCACAACCACGCGAGCGGATCAACACTTGGCGTTCCCACGGCCGGGCTTCGTTTCGATAATATCGGATCGTGTCGGCAACAGACATTGTCAGTGCCCCGAGCGAACCGTGAGGCCGCAGCCGCAGATCGACGCGATATGCTGCCCCTTCGCCGGTCTGTTGGCCGACCAGCTTCGTCGAATATTCGGCCAGTTTGACGAAATATTCTCTATTCGTGACCGCTCCACGGCTGCCGATCCCGGAGGTAGTGCCTTCGTTCGAATAAAGAAAAACGAGGTCTATATCGGATGAATAATTCAGCTCACGCGAGCCAAGCTTGCCGAGGGCCGCTATACAGGATCGGGCCGGCCGCAGGCGGCCCTTTTCATCAGTCTCCTGCGGCGAACCAAAACGGTTGTCCATTTCGCGGCGGGCCAGCTTGAGGGCCGATTCGAGAATGGCATCGGCCAGATTTGAGATCTCTTCGGTGATCTCGGCGATGGTCGCCAGCCTTCGAATATCTCTGAGGTAGATGCGCAGCAACTCGCGGCGGCGAAACCGTGCAAAGATGACCTGCGGGTCAAGTTGCGAATGGGTCAACGAAAAGCGAGCCAAAGATTCGAGCAGATCGTCTTTTCCGCGAACACCTGAGTCGCCGCGTTTGCGGCCCAGCCACCAAAGATATTCAGGATGCTGGAGCATCGTCGTAGCAAGGAGCGGGCTGAACGCCGCAAGGGTCAATACGTCTGACAAAAGCGGTTCATTTTTTGAAAGCTTAGCGGCTGCGGACGGGTGCTTTTCTTCCAGTTGCGACAGGAATCGTCCGGCCGCCTCCGGGTCGGGAAGATCATGTATGATGTGCCCTTCAACATTCATTTTCGAAATCGCTGCGGATCGATGCTGTATTTGCGTATCTTGTACCCGACGATACGTTCGGTCGAGTCGAGCATTTTTGCCGCCCTTGCCACGTTGCCCCGTGTCGATTTGAGCGTATCCTGGATCAAGTCGCTCTCAAACGCCTCGACGGCCGATGTCAGTGTGACACGCGTCTCCGTACCGCTATTTTCGGCGGTCTGCAGTGTCGGAGGCAAATGATGTCCGTGAATAACGTTGGAATCGCAAACGATCACCGCACGCTCAATGGCGTTTTCGAGTTCGCGGACATTGCCGGGGAAGTGATATGCCGTGAGCATGTCGATGGCCGGCGTCGAAATGCGGCGGATCCGCTTTTGATGTTCACGTTCGTATTTCTCCAAAAAATACTCCGCCAGAAGCAGGATATCGGCCTTTCGCTCACGCAGCGGCGGCAGGAAGATGGTGAATCCGTTAATGCGATAGAACAGATCCTCGCGTAATCGTGCCGCGGCGATCTCTGCCTCGAGATCCTTGTTCGTGGCAATAATGAACCGCACATTCACCCGAACTGTCACGGTGCCGCCGATCCTTTCGAATTCACGCTCACCAATGACCCGCAGCAGTTTTGCTTGTGTTTGAAGCGGAAGGTCGCCGATCTCGTCAATAAAAAGCGTGCCGCCTTCGGCAAGTTCGAGCAGGCCCTTTTTTCGTGTCACGGCACCGGTAAAGGCACCTTTTTCGTGCCCGAACAACTCACTTTCGATCAATGATCCCGGCAATGCGGCACAACTCACTTTAACGAACGGGCGTTTGGATCTGAGGCTGTTGTAGTGGATCGAATTAGCGATCAGTTCCTTGCCCGTCCCGCTCTCGCCTCGAAGCAAAACGGTCGCATTCGAACGGGCGACCTGAGTCGCCTGGTCGTACACTTGCCGCATCGGGCTTGAATTGCCGATCAGGTGGCTGAACTCATACTTTTCCTTCAATTCCTGTTTGAGGTATGAGTTTTCTTCGATCAGCTTCTGACTTTGTTCGTTGACCGTTTGTTCGATCCGCATCGCCTGGCCGATCAAGCCGGCAAGTACACGGAGCAATTTTATGACGTCGTTTTCGGCAACCTTTGCCGCCGGGCCAAAGCCGATCGCGACCAATCCGGCCGTCGAACCGCGGACAACGACCGGAACCGCAACAAGAACTTTGGTGCCGGTACCGAATGAGAGGAACTGCAGTCCGGCGTCATTCCCAAGATCGTCTATTACAAAGGGCGACGACGCGTTGAATATCTTCCAAAGACTACTTTTCGTGATCCGTGTTTCAAGCCGCCGAAAGTCCGCCGCACCGATACCGCTTGAGGCGAGAATATCAGCAAACTCGCGGTCGGCACGGCGTCGGGCAACAAATGCGACGCTGCCTGCGAAAGCGTTAGCCAGATTACCGATGACGGATGCACAGCCCGAGCGAATACCGTCAGCCTCAGCAAGCGAGGCGGCGGCCCGGGCAATGAAATCCAACTGGTCAACTCTCATATCTGACAAAAAAGTAGGAATCTGTCGTCTCGGATACTTCCAGACTTCGAGTATAACCGCCGCGGCGATATTTGAGCATTCAGGCGGCCACATCGTCGAGAAAAATTGTCGAATTGACCGCAGACGTGACAAAAATGAGGGTGCCAACTGCTCGTCGAATTCATTTACGGCACAAGCCAATGTTGCCGTAAACGACTTCTCTTACACATTTAATATAAAATCAACGTGTGACCAGCCGAATTGAGATAATTGCCACCGAAGAGCATTTCAAGATGCGACTCGATGACTTCTTGTTTGACCGTTTCCAGGGGTTGAGCAAGATGTATCTTCGCGAGATCGTTAAGAACGAATTGTGCGAGGTCAACGGCAGGGCAGAGAACATTGGCTATCGGCTCAAGCCAAACGACCTGATCGAAATATTTGTCGACGAGTCGCGTGCGACGGCGATGCGGCCGGAAAATGTTCCGATAGATGTGCGTTACGAAGATGGCGATCTCATCGTCGTCAACAAACCACCGGGAATGCTGGTTCACCCGACCCATCGCGACAAGAACGGCACGCTGCTCAATGCACTGAGCTATTACCTTAATTCAGAAGATCGTGCGTCCGGGGCCAGGCACGTTCGTGCCGGATTGATCCACCGGCTCGATAAACAAACGTCGGGCCTCATGGTCGTAGCTAAGACATCGAGGGCCCATCGGATACTTGCTGAGCATTTCAAACGTAAGATCGTTGAAAAGCGATATATGGCGATGGTCGATGGCGTGATAGGCGACGATCACGGTACTATCTCGGCGCCGATCGGCCGCTTTGCGGAACTCAAGCTATGGAACGTCAAGGATGACGGTAAGCCTGCCGAGACCCGATATTGGGTCCGAAAACGCACCTCGGGGTCGACACTTGTCGAACTTGAACCGGTCACCGGGCGGACCAACCAACTAAGGATACACTGTGCCTCGATAGGGCACCCGATCATCGGCGACGTCGAACGCGGCGGCCGTGAAAATGGACGACTCTTGCTGCATGCCTGGAAACTCGCATTTCGTCACCCGAGCGGCGGCCGTCAACTGGAATTCGAGTGTCCGGCGGATTTTGCCGACGCCGATCACTTGGCGGCCTGAAGAACTATGTCAAAGTCACGTCCCGCCGTACTTTTTCTGAATGCGATCGCCAGCGAATACGATCTTCCGGCCTCGAGCGTGTAGCATCCCTCGCCATAACCGTTTCGATAGATACCGTCGGTATAGAGGGTGTTTGACCAGATCTTGTAGCAATATCGGCCGCCCGACTTAAACGTCCAGGAGTTTGACTGCTGTTTCTTGGAACTATCAAGAACAAAATTCTGCCTGGTCCCGCCCGAGCCAAATTCCATCACGATATGCTCCCATTTCTGACCGCTTGCCGTGTTCAGGACGTCGGTTACGTAAAAACGGCCAAGCGGTACCGCCGCCCTCGCTCCATAAAGCACCTGAATGCCTTTCACGTCCAGTTCGCTGAGTTGGCCGTCGTTATTCCAACGCGGGTTACAGTAGTTCATCACGGAGTTAGGATCGTACGCCGTGAGAAGCCAGCCGCCGCTCTTGGCTGATTCGCTCTTGCAGGTCGAATCCGCTCGGTCTTGTTCGTGCATCAATCCGAGGGCGTGGCCAAATTCGTGGACCGCAATCGAGGTAATGCATGATCGCCGCTTATTCGACGCCTGGCAGACGGGCGAAAAGTTCTTGAACGTGAAGTTGAGTTCCATCCCGTTTCTTCGTCCGTCCATGCCCCGGCCAACGCCCGAGTTTGATCGAGTGTCGGTGATCAGGATCCGAATGCCCCTGCTCGCCGCCGTACAGGCTCCCCAATTATAAAAATTGACTTTCGCGGCACGCTGCCAGGTGTCGAGCACGGCCGTCCTCACCCATCCGGACTCGGTTTCCCAGCCGTTCGGATTTTCCCAACAAACAGGAATGTAGGTAATTCCGTCGCTGCTGGCGGGCCACTGCCATCCTGCACCGGAATTGGCGTTTGCACGCATGTCCGTTTGAGCGTTGAGCTCAGCGGCGGCGAACAGCAACAAGAAGAGAACTAAAGCGTACGAGCGAGATTTGATCGTCATATTTTACCGTTCGGGGAGGCAATATCTACGATCGCGAATGGTAAACCGCAGCACTCGCGAAGCTACGTGGCTATTGATGCCCATTGTCCCGCACGAAGTTGTCAAAAATATCTCGGATCGCAAAATCCTGCTCTGGAAATAAAAAAAACAAAAAGCCATGTAATGGAAATCCCGAAATCGACATATATAGGGTGGATGAACAAAATGTCATTCAAAAGCGAAAAAAGCCCGGTAATGTCCGGCGTTTCTCCGTCGCGATGAATGCGTTCGATCCACAATCCCTCAAACTAAGGAGACACTTTAATGGCGTTAGTAGTTACGTTGGATATCGCGGGCGACGCGATAATTTATGAAAAGGACTCGGTTTGGAACGTTGTTTTCATTACCGACGAGGACCACAAGCTCAAGGTTTACGAAATCGGCTCGACTAAGCCGGATATCGTATTGGCGGACGCGAACCAGTCTTCGGCAATGTATCTCAATCCGGTCAGGCCTGTATCGTTAACCCGCGGACGCGGCAGGGGGTTCGCCTCGATCCTGAATCTCAATGACTCTGACCTCCACGGGCTCGACGCCAGTGGACGGTCCAATCTCAACATTAAGCCCAATCCGTCGAACGGACGCCAGTACGTGCACCTTAGGGTTCCGGTCGGAACGCTCGGCGGCGAGGATATGGTTCCTGACTATTGGATCGCCGAACACCCGAATGGTTCGGCCAACGCTCACGGCCATGAGGTCGCAAAAATTGCCAGGCTTACGTTCCAATTGAACGACGGCGGCAAGATCGCGATACATCTGAAAGATGAGAATGGTCCCGTACTAAAATCCTGGGACGAGAACAAGGCCGGGGACATCCACCTGCTTTTTGATAATGACTGCCATTCAACCGGAAATCGCAGTGATTTTCTGAATTACTATGACTGGGTCACCGACAAGAGCGTCTTTCCTCCCGGGAACAAGAAGTTCACGGCCGGAAAACTCCATTATTCATTCACAAAGGGGACACCTCTCGAGCAGAAAATGATGGGCCGGGACGGCAACTGCGATCCGGTCGTTGTCGATCCGCCTCCGGGCCCGTGACCGATCTGATCTCCCAGGCGGTGTCGCTGCCGTGCCGTCCCACACGGCCCGAAAAGCGACACCGGACTGGGCTGCGGATTTATGCCGCAGCCCTTTAATTTAAAAAGCGGAAAGGGCGTCAGACGAGTCTCCCACACCTCGAACGACACCCTTTCCAATTTAGGAACTTTCATCAGTTGCGTCTCCCACACCACAAAAGACGTCCGTTCCTGATTTTGGACAGAATCGGCGGGGAGCCTCAACTATCCACCGCGACTATAGCGCTTACGCAATTGCTTCGCAAGCCCAAACACTGACCGAATATGCAAAATGTTCAAGTATTAGGCGAAAACATGCATACTATGCATAAAGAACACATAATACCTGTGCTATTACGAGATCGCCTTTGCTTCGTCCTCATCGGTGAATTGATTATGCAAGATGACCGGTTTCGCCTTTTTGCGGAGCCGTATATTTAACACCTCGACGAATACCGAAAATGCCATGGCACAGTAAATGTCTCCCTTCGAGAGGTGCTGATGCATGCCCTCGGCGATCAGCGTCACGCCGCTCAGAAGCAAAAACGCCAGAGCAAGCATCTTGACGGTCGGATGTCGCTGGACAAAAGCTCCGATCGAACCGGCGAAAAGCATCATCGCGATGATCGAGACGACGACCGCCGCGATCATGATCCAAACATTGCTGACCATTCCGATGGCCGTAATGACCGAATCGAGCGAGAACACGATATCGAGCAGCATTATCTGAATTATGACGCCGGTAAAGCCCGCATATGTCTTTCTTGAGCTATCTCCTTCTGAGCCCTCGAGCGAACCATGGATCTCATTGGTGCTCTTGAATATCAAGAACAGGCCGCCCACCAGCAAGATCAGATCCCGTCCCGAGACTGTCTGCCCCATTACGGTGAAGAGCGGCTCGACCAGGCCCATTACCCAGGTCAGGGAGAAAAGCAAGATCACCCTCATTATCAAAGCGAGCGAGAGGCCTATCAACCGAGCGCGCTTCTGATCCTTTTCGGGAAGTTTTCCCGAAAGGATCGAAATGAAGATGACGTTGTCGATACCGAGTACGAGCTCGAGGACCGCCAACGTCAAAAAGGCGATCCAGATCTGCGGGTCAGCGATCCATTCCATTCAAAGTTTCTCCCGAGCCGTTACTCTTTGGATTTGCAGGGTTTTCCGGCGGCCGCATCGGCGAGTTTTCTGGCAGTCTCGTTTTGGCCGGCACCCGGTTCCACAATGTCGGTGACGCATGACATTGTTTTCGAGATCTTCGACACGATCAGGTAAGACGTATTCTTCGTACTGTCCTCGGCGTCAGCGACATTGAACCGCGAGATCAATGCGACCGGGACCGTGCCTTTCACACGCCACTCGATCTTTTCGCCAACGCTTGAAAATCCGGTGTAAAAGCCCCAAAAATCGAGCTCAAACTTCTTCTTGGCCGGCGTAATGATATTGATCGACTGGCGGATATCGTCCTCGAGAACCTGGGCTTTAAAGCCGCCGGTGCCGGGGCATTCGCCGACATAGTATCCGGCACCTTCCGACGACTGTTTGATCGTTCGGCAGGCCGAGGTCTTGGTGCTCGTGTAAACACTCTTGTTCTGAGCCGCCGCACCGGACGCACCTATAATTGTCAAAAGAACCAATAGTGATATCGTTTTCATTTTTTACCTATCTCGGATGTGGATTTTACTGCAAACGCTATGATAGCAATCTATACCTCAATTGCACACGGACTGAGCGAAAAAAAGTAACGATCCAGGGGCAATGTTCGCAGTATCGATCGAGGGCTCCGACAAGGCATCCGCAATTAAGTACAAACGGATTAGAGCAAATACTCGTCGCCGATGTCGCCCGTGCCGATCTGTACAGGGATCAAGCACGTGAAATAGCAGGTTGGTCCGGGATCATAACCCCGGCCGCCGAACTCTAGCAAGGCATGATCTTGCCAAAGATCGTGCCGCGTTCACTTGATCGCTTTGATCAACTCGGCTGCAAGTTCGCGGGCCCCGTTTTCGTTCGGACGGTCACCGACAGCGGCCAAAACCGCGGCCTTGCCGTCGATCAGTACCCACAATTGCCGGGCGTCGGCACCGTTCACAAAAAAGGCTTCGTCACCGAGACCTTGGATAAACTCGGCCTTTGACGAGCGGTTGGCGGCATAATCCTCGACCGGAGCGGCGACCACATAGGCAAAATATGCGTTCTTTTCGCCATCCTTACCAGCTTCGAAAGTGCATCCCGCGTCCGTGTTCTTATTATTAAAACTGAAACGTTCGGGCTTGCCGGCCAACGATCGGCCCAGAATGCGTTCCACGACAGGAATCGCGACTGCCCCGCAGGCATCAAATGACTTAAGGTCAAAATTTCCGGGTTTGGGTGTGATCAGCTTGGCGGGTGTTCCGGTAGTGGCCGGTGTCGCTGTGGCGGAGTTATCATTTTTCGAAAGGTCCGTGCCGGCCGCCCTGACGTAGAATATCGTCGCTGGTTCTTTATCGTTTGACCTGACGGCGACAACGAAAAGCATTGTCCTGGACCTTCCGCTTGACTTCCCAAACAAGCAGAACGCCCCACCGCTCACGGGCGAGTCGCCGCCCGAGTAACAACCCGGCTGGTCCTTCAGATCCCATCCTTTCGATTCCATCAACTTTGCTGTGTAGAAACTTTGGACGTCCTGGACGCTTTGCTGAGTCGTAAAACTGATGAACTCGATGCTGTCCAGACGAAAATCCTTGGAATCCTGCTTAGAACTGCTCAAGAAACCGTCGATCGCCAGTCGGATCAGCATCGGCAGTTCAGCATCGGTCTTGGCCGAGCCGGGGAATTGGGGGACATCGGGCCAGAGTTCGGACACATTTCCCATGCCCTTATCGCCGGTGACGGCTTTTTCGGCGTATCGGCCGATCGCTCCGCAACCGAGGATCGAAAAAAGTATCAAAGAACACAATACAAACTGCGAAAGATTCCTGAACGTCATATCGATCTGCCTCGACCGGATCAACGCCGGTCACGTTCATTTTCTGTAAACTACACGGCCCCCGACAACCGTCGCGACGGCGGCACCGGTAAATTCCCAACCGTCGAAGGGAGAATTTCGTGATTTCGACAGCGACCCGGCGTTTGTGTATTTCCAACGTAGATCAGGGTCAATGATCGTAATGTCCGCGTGCGAGCCGGGAACGAGAGTGCCGCGGCCGCCGAGCTTAAAAATATGTGCCGGATTAGCCGAGCAGAGTTCGACGAGCCGCACCAAGCCGATGATACCCTTGTGCACCAGTTCATTAAATGCAAGACCAATTGCCGTCTCCAGGCCGGTAATGCCAAACGGGGCTCGATCGTACTCAAGTGCCTTTTCGTCGGCATGGTGCGGTGCATGGTCGGTAGCGATCGCGTCGATCGTGCCGTCTTTCAGGCCCTCAAGGACCGCTTCGAGGTGCTCTTCGCTACGAAGCGGCGGAGCCATTTTGGTATTTGTGTCATAACCTTCCACAGCCTTATCCGTAAGGGTAAAGTGATGGGGAGCCACCTCGCAGGTTACGTTTACGCCCTCGTTCTTTGCACGGCGAACCGCCTCGACAGCACCTTTCGTCGAGACGTGGGCGATATGAATATGGGCTCCGGTGTCACGGGCCAGGATCATGTCGCGGATCGCGTCAATGTCCTCGGCAAGTGCAGGCATTCCTTTGAGTCCCAGCAAGAGCGACACGCGGCCCTCATGCATTACTCCGCCGCTCGAAAGTGATTTGTCCTCGCAATGATCGATCACGGGAAGGTCAAAATCGCGAGCATACTGCATCGCACGGCGCATCATTCCGGCATTGGGCACCGGACGGCCGTCATCTGAGACGGCAACGGCACCCGCCGCTTTCATCTCGCCCATTTCGGCGAGTTCGGAACCGTCAGACGATTTTGTGATCGCCCCGATCGGGAAAACGTTCGCCAGTCCAGCACGCTCCGCCTGCTCGATCATGTAACGCGTGATCGCCGCATTATCATTCACCGGATTTGTATTCGGCATCGGGCAAACGCTCGTCCAACCGCCTGCAACCGCCGCCGCGCATCCGCTAGCGATAGTTTCCTTGTGTTCCTGGCCCGGCTCACGCAAATGCACATGCATGTCGATAAATCCCGGAGCCACAAGCATTCCGCTCGCATCAAAGACCTGGCAATCGCTCGGCGTTTGTTCATTCGGTTTGATCCAAGCCGTAACCTTTCCATCCTCGATCAGGACAGACATTCCAGTATTTTCCTGTGCGGCCGGATCAATGAGATGGCCATTTGCGATAAGAAGTTTCATTAGCTCAAAGCGAGTTCGATCGATTCAGAAAGGCGCAGCCGGGTTGCGTATTCAATATGAAGAACTCGACGCGGTTCGGTCGATGTTGATTTAGATGATGAATGTATCAAAAGCGGTCGCATAGCGATGACGCCGCCCTTTCTAACTGTACATGTTACAGAGTGTGAATGATTTGCATATTGCACGACGTCATTCTGATCCAATAATCCGAGAGCATGGCTCCCTGGAATAACTCGCAACGGCCCGTTCGTTGTCGTTGAATCGTCGAGGTGCAATCTCAATGCAACGATCTCGTCCATTGCCCAAGATGGAGCCTGAGCAAATTGAATTCCATCTTTAACGGTGCAAGGTCCCCAATCCGGATCGTCTGTTTGAGAAACGACAGGAAGGACTCTGTCTTGATGCCAAACGACGAGCCAGTTCGAACTCTCGGATTTGTCGAATAGAATCGCCTTGAATGGGACTGGTTCGGCACCGACAAAGTGTCGGGCAATCGATAAAAGACGCTCGTCTGCCGCAATTTTTTGAACGAGTCTGTCTCCGAACAGATGTCGGACTCCCGGACGTTTTACCCTGCAATCTAAATGGATCCTGAGAGATTCGCATTCGTTCTCGCTGAGAACATTTTCTAAAATCGCGAAGCCCTTTACTTTTGAATCTAGCAGGCTAGCTTTATCCATTTGTCGGACTACCTCCGGTCGCGAGATAAAGCACCGCCATCCGCACGGCCACGCCATATTTCACCTGATCCAATATCAACGATCGCGAACTGTCAGCTACCTCGGACGCGATCTCAATGCCTCTATTCATCGGACCCGGGTGCAGAACGATGGCGTCTTTTTTTGCGAGGTCAAGGCGATCATTGGTCAGGCCGTAATGGATCGAGTATTCGCGTAGGGTTGGGAAGTATGCTGAGTCCTGACGCTCGCGTTGGATGCGGAGGATCATCACGACATCGGCTCCGGCGATGGCATCTTCGACGCTTGGGCAGACGATCATTCCGCTTTCGACCAGGTACTGGAAATCGCCCGGAACAAGCGTTCCAGGACCGGCGACGCGGATCTTGGCACCCAGCTTGGTCAGTAGATGAATATTTGATCGGGCGACTCGGCTGTGCAGAATATCGCCTATGATCGCGACCTCAAGCCCGCCGATCTGTTTTTTGTGTTCGCGGATCGTCATCGCGTCAAGCAATGCCTGAGTCGGATGTTCATTGGCACCGTCGCCCGCGTTTACTATCGCCGCACGCGAAACCTTTGCAAGTTGATGCGGCACGCCGGCCGACGAATGACGGACGACAATGCAGTCCGGTGCCATCGCATCGAGATTCATTGCCGTATCGATCAGGGTTTCGCCCTTGCTGACACTCGACGACGAAACACTGATGTTAACGGCGTCGGCAGATAGTCGTTTTGCGGCGAGTTCGAACGAGGTCCGCGTACGGGTCGACGCTTCGAAAAAGAGATTGATGACCGTTTTACCGCGAAGAGCAGGGACCTTTTTGACCTCGCGGTTTGATATCTCGCTAAAATTCTCGGCAGTATCGAGGATGCCGGTGATCTCCGCGGCGGATAGCTCGCGGATGCCCAGCAGGTCTCTCCTTCTGAATGGCTTTTCCATTTCAACGGCGGCAAATTTCAGATATAGCCATTACGGTCAAAAAAAACAGGCCATACGGCCTGTGTTACGGTCTTTCGAAAATTCCAACTGCTTCGACGTCGTCGTATTCCTTGAGCATTACCTTAATGATCTCGGTATGTTTGGTCGGAACCAGCTTTCCGTTAAAGTCGGCTTGGATCGGCAGTTCGCGGTGTTCGCGGCCGCGGTCGATCAAGACCGCAAGCTGGACCTTACGCGGCCTGCCAAAATCCATCAGTTGGTCGAGAGCCGCACGGATCGTTCGTCCGGTGTAGAGAACGTCGTCAACGAGTACGATATTCTTACCCTCGATGTCGTGCTCGAGTTCGGTGCGGTTAACTATCGGGTTTGCTCCGACCGTAGAAAGGTCATCACGATAGAGCGTTATATCGATGATCCCGTAGAGCGGACGGTTTCCTTCGAGGGATTCGATCTTGTCAACAAGCCGTTCGGCAAGCGGTACACCGCGGCGCCGGATCCCGACAATGTAAAGGTCATCGGTGCCTTGATTTGATTCGACTATCTCGGACGCAAGCCTCGAAATAGCCCGCTCCATATCCGCCGAATCCATGATCCGCGATTTTTCTTTCAGATGTATTTCGTCACCCATTTTGTAGGGAAATCGTAACAAACGTACGGGTAAAGTTCAAAGTTGATCGCGTGAAGTTTCGAATACGCCGGGATTCAATTAAAATCTTGGTCATTGATGATATCCAATGTCTGGAAAAAAGTGATCAGGCCGATAATGTTTGGCCTGGATGCCGAAAGGGCTCACGAGATCGGGATCGAGGCCCTGAAGGCCGGTGCCGCAGGCTTCGCCGGCGGTGGAAACGAAGCTTTTGCCTTCGGCCCGCTAGAACGTTTTGGGCTGAAATTTGAGAATCCGATTGGTCTGGCGGCCGGGTTTGACAAGAACTGCGTGGTGGTCGAACCTCTGGCGAAGCTCGGATTCGGTTTCGTCGAGGTGGGAACGGTAACATATGAGCCGCAGCCGGGAAATCCGAAGCCGCGGCTTTTTCGTCTGACCGAGGACCAGGCCCTCATAAACCGGCTCGGTTTCAACAATGACGGGGCAGCGGTCGTGACCGAACGTCTGCGGCGGTTGGACCGAACGTGTGTCGTCGGTGTAAATATCGGAAAGAACAAGGACGTGCCGGTCGAGGAAGCGACGGAAAATTATGTTAAGTGCTTTGAAATGGTCCAACCATGGGCCGACTACGTCGCGGTTAATGTGTCCTCGCCGAACACGCCGGGACTGCGTCTGCTTCAAAACGCCGAAAATCTCGACGAACTGCTCGGGACGCTCCAGGCATGCAATAGGGAATTGGGGCCAAAGCCGCTTTTGGTAAAGATCGCTCCCGACCTGACCGAGAACGAGATCGCCGCGATCACCGACATTGCGGAGCAGTACGGGCTGAATGGGATAATCGCCACCAATACGACCATCAGCAGAGAGGGATTACGGTCGTCCCGGGTTGCGGAGATCGGTGCCGGCGGCCTCAGCGGGCGGCCGCTTCGCGGGCTTTCGACCGAGGTCATCCGTTCGATCTACCGGCGATCGGGCGGCAAACTGCCGATCATCGGCGTCGGCGGTATTTTTGACGCTGACGACGCTTTCGAAAAGATCGCCGCGGGTGCCAGTTTGCTCCAGGCGTACACGGGATTTGTCTATGGCGGCCCCGGTTTTGCAAACCGGATAAACCGGGGTTTGGGATCGATCCTCAAGGAACGCGGATTCAGCAGACTGGACGACGCGGTCGGGTCGGCTTCGCGGTAATGCTTAATTGCGGCTTTATTTGTTTGACACAATCCGACGAGAGGCTATAATACTTGTTTTGCCTTTAGATGGGGCAGAAACGGATATTTGGACAGTGAGTTAATGATCATCGAACTTGAAAATATCGGAGTTCGGGCAAAGCCTATCGACGAAACGATCGCTGCCGCCGATATCGGGCTCGATACGTTGGGTGCCAGGCTGACGGGACCGGTTCGATTCCGTGGTGAGGCGGTTCGGGTCGACGGAAAGGCCCACCTCCGCGGGACCCTGCAAGTGGACGCCGCCGTGGATTGTTCGAGATGTCTCGAGCCGATCGAACGGCCGACCGAGTTGTTCTTTGACGCGATATTTGTCAGTTCCGACATGATGCCCGACGATGCCGATACGGCGTTGACGGACTCGGATCTTGACGAATCTGTCGCCGAAGGCGGCGTTATTGACGTTGCTGACGCATTGAGAGAGCAGATACTGCTCGATCTGCCGGATCATCCGGTTTGCAGAGAGATCTGCAAAGGGTTGTGCCCGAAATGCGGGGGCAACCGAAATCTGATAGATTGTAAGTGTGAGGAAAATGAGATCGACCCGCGTTGGGCCGCTCTCAAAGATCTGAAATAGCCGCAAAAGGCACTATAAAAGGTACCGGCTGCGGCAAATTAATTTGAGGTAAAAATGCCAAATCCAAAACGACGACATTCGCACGCACGTACTCGTACCCGCCGTGCACACGATGCCCTGAAAGCTCCGCAGTTCTATCTTGACAAGGACTCGGGCGAGGCCAAAGTGCCGCATCGCATCGATGCCAAGACGGGTATGTACAAGGGCCGAAAGATCATTGACGTCAAAGACGCCGATTAGACCTTTGAAATTTCTTAATTTTTGAGTTCTAATTCAAACCTAATGACAGGACACAACGCGGGAATCATCGGGATGGGACACGCTTTTCCGGAAGGCATTTTGACGAATGCCGATCTGGAAAAGATGGTCGATACGAACGATGAATGGATAACCACGCGGACCGGCATCAAGCAGCGTCATAAGGCGGCGGACAACGAATACACCTCGCAATTCGGCACCCGAGCCGCGTTGCAGGCGTTGGAGCGCGCCGGGCTGGAGCCGACGGACATCGACATTATTGTCTGTGCGACGACAACGCCTGACCAGATAATGCCGTCGACCGGGGCTTTGATCCAGGCGCAGATCGGTGCGACCAATGCGGCTGGTATGGACGTATTTGCCGCGTGTTCGGGGTTCATCTACGGACTGACGATGGTCGAATCGATGATCCGGACCGGACAGATCCGCTACGCGTTGGTGATCGGTGCTGAGGTTTTGACCAAGTACGTTGATTATACCGACCGCGGGACCTGTGTGATCTTTGGCGATGGTGCGGGGGCCGCGGTGGTGGGGCCTGTTCCCGAGGGAAAGGGCATCCTCGCTACCAAGATCCGTTCGGATGGCCGTTATGAGGAGCAGCTTTATGCTCCGGGCGGCGGAACCAAACTAGGTACGACGCATCAGACCATTGACGACCGTCAGCACTTCTTCAAGATGAAGGGCAATGAGTTGTTCAAGGTCGCGGTTCGCTCGATGGCCGATATTTCGGCCGAAATGCTGGAAAAGGCCGGTTATACCGTCGATGATGTCGATCTGGTAATACCGCATCAGGCAAACCAGCGGATCACGGATGCTGTGGCGTCACGGTTGAATGTTCCTGAAGAAAAGGTATATTCAAATATTGCTGAAATGGGCAATACCTCATCGGCATCTATTCCGATCGCGATGGACGAGTGCATCCAGTCGGGCAGGATCAAAGAGGGCAGCCTTGTTTTGCTGACGGCTTTCGGCGGCGGTGTGACCTGGGGCGGAACCGTTATTCGTTTTTAGTTTTAAGATTTTGGATCTAATGTCAAAGACGGCGTACATATTCCCCGGTCAAGGTTCTCAGGCCGTGGGCATGGGGAAAGAACTCTTTGATAATTTTGCCGCGGCCCGTGAGGTTTTTGAGGCGGCGGACGATGCACTCGGGTTTTCGCTTTCGGAACTTTGTTTTTCCGGTGACGAGGCCGAACTGCAGTTAACGGCTAACACCCAGCCGGCGATCCTGACGATGTCGGTCGCGGCTTACTATGCGTCGTTAGCTGAAGGGCTGGCTGAACCCGATTTTGTCGCGGGACACAGTTTGGGCGAATATTCCGCCCTGGTCGCAGCGGGTGTGCTCGATTTTGCAGATGCGGTCCGAACCGTACGTCAACGCGGAACGTACATGCAGGAAGCCGTTCCTGTCGGAGTCGGTGCGATGGCGGCGATCCTCGGACTCAGTGTCGAGGATGTCGAGGCGGGGTGTGACGAGGCGGCCGAGGGGCAAGTATGCAGTCCGGCGAACATAAATTCGCCGTCGCAGATAGTCATTGCCGGCCACTCGGAGGCAATCGACAGGGCGTGTGAGATCTTGAAGGGCAAGGGTGCCAAGAGGGCGATACGCCTGAATGTTTCGGCTCCTTTTCATTGCGCGTTGATGATGCCCGCTCAGAAAAGGCTGATGGCGGATCTTGAGCGTCTGGAATACAGCGACTTTGCGATGCCGATATTTCATAACGTGGACGCATTGCCCAACGCGGACCGCTCAGCAGTCTGCGGCAAGTTGACCGATCAGGTGTCGTCGCCAGTACGGTGGCTGCAGACGATCGAAAATATGTCTGCCAACGGCGTAAGTAAGTTCGTTGAGATCGGCCCCGGAAAGGTTCTGTGCGGCCTGGTCCGTCAGATCAACCGGGATGCCGCCTACGCGAATATTGAAGATAAGGCTAGTTTAAGCAATACATTGGAAAATTTATAAATTAAGGAGACACTATGTCAGAAGTACAAGATAAGATTAAACAGATCATCGTCGACGAACTCGGTGTGGACGAAGCGGAAGTTACCGAAAATGCGCGGTTCATCGAGGATCTCGGTGCTGATTCGCTGGATCTGGTGGAACTCGTGATGCGATTCGAAGAGGAATTCGACATCGAGATCCCTGACGAAGATGCCGAGAAGATCCAGGCGGTTCGCGACGCTTATGCGTATGTCGAACAGCACAAGGCTGCCTAGTTTTTCAGGATCGTGAATTGACGGCCATCGTTCGTGATGGGCTATCAATTCACGGTCCTATTTTTCTATTTAACTGATTTATGAAACGTCGTGTCGTAGTTACGGGACTCGGGTTGGTCACGCCATGTGGTAATGACGTGCCCTCCACTTGGCGCGCCTTGATGAATTGCGAGAGCGGCGCCGATTACATTAAAAAGTTTGACGCCGAAGGCTATTCCGCAAAGTTTGCCTGTGAGGTCAAGAATTTTGACCCGCTAAACTTTCTGGATAAGAAAGAAGCCCGGCGAATGGGAGCGTTCACGCATTTTGCACTCGCCGCTTCGGACGAAGCGATGAAGCACAGCGGCCTCGTTATCGACGAGTCGAACGCGGAAATGGTCGGAACCTATATCAGTTCCGGTATCGGAGATTTCTGGGCGATCGAACGCGAGCATGAAAAACTGCTCAATTCGGGCCCTGACCGTGTTTCGCCATTCTTTATCGTTTCTGCCATTGTAAATCTCGCAGCGGGCAATGTGTCGATACGGCACGGTGCCAAGGGGCCGAATTCGGCGACCGCAACAGCGTGTTCGGCCGGAGCTCATGCTATCGGCGACAGTTTTCGCATCATTGAACGCGGCGATGCAGACGCGATGATCTGCGGCGGTGCCGAAAGTGCGATCACTCCGATGTCGGTCGCGGGTTTTGCATCTATGCGGGCACTTTCGACGCGAAATGACGACCCGAAACATGCGTCGAGGCCGTTTGACCTTGAGCGGGACGGTTTCGTGATCGGCGAGGGTGCGGGCATTCTTATACTTGAGGAACTTGAGTTCGCCAAGCGCCGCGGAGCCAACATTCTGGCCGAGATCGTCGGATACGGAATGAGCGGCGACGCCTTTCACGTCACGATGCCGGACGAAACAGGTTCCGGAGCGATCCGCGTTATGCAGCGGGCCCTCAAAGACGCCGGGATCGGACCGGAGCAGATCGGTTATATCAACGCTCACGGAACGTCGACGCCATACAACGACAAGTTTGAAACGCTTGCGATCAAGAAGGTGTTCGGCGAGAACGCATACAACATTCCGGTGAGTTCGACCAAATCAATGACCGGACACGCACTTGGTGCCGCGGGCGGACTGGAAGCGGTCTTTTCGGTCAAGGTCCTTGAAGAAGACAAACTGCCGCCGACGATAAATTACGAGTTTCCTGATCCGGACTGCGATCTCGACTATGTGCCGAACGCCCCGCGTGACGCACGGGTGGACTATGTTCTGTCAAATAACTTTGGTTTTGGCGGAACTAACGCTTGTCTGATTTTCAAACGATTCGCGGAGTAGTAGGATTATAGTATGAAGATCATCGTACTTATGAAGCAGGTCGCCAACAAGGATGCGGTGCTTCGCATCGCCGGCGACGAAAAGTGGATCAATGAATCGGATATCTCACAGCAGACCAACGAGTCGGACGGCTACGCGCTCGAAGAAGCTCTTCGGACCGTTGAGGCCAAAGGCGGCGGCGAGGTGATCGTTTGCTCGCTGGGGCCGCAGTCGGCAAAGACCGTAATTAAGGACGCACTTGCCCGCGGGGCCGATCGCGGGATCCATATCGTTGTGGAAGACAGTAAGTCGTTGTCGTCATTCCAGATCGCCAGTGCGATCGCAGATGCCATTCGCGAAGAGAACGCTGACCTCGTATTCACCGGTCTGCAATCGGATGACGCAAGCTTTGGCCAGACCGGCGTGATCTTGGCGGAACTCCTCGGCATTCCGCACGCGACGATCGTTATTGAGGTCGACAAAGCGAGCATCGGCGATTCGATCCGCGTCAAGCGCGAACTCGAGAGCGGTTGGTACCAGTGGTTTACGTACAAACTGCCGGCACTGCTTACGATACAGTCGGGTATTTCGCAGATCCGATATGCCTCGCTTAAGGGGATCATGGCGGCGAAGAAAAAAGAGATACGCGATGTTGTGCCGGCATTGGCGGCCTTTGCATCGGCTTCAAGGATCGAAAAAGTCTATTTGCCGCTGAAGTCGAAGCAGACGCAAATGCTTGGTAATGGCGATGCCAAAGCCGGTGCGGCGGAACTTGTTGAAAAACTGAAGAACGAGGTCCGAGTTATTTAGCCTGCTCAAGACACTAGTTTTCGTGAAAAGCCCGTACTTTGTTCGGGCTTTTTTGCGTTAACCGGCCATGTAAGGTAATCTAGGCTATAGAAATTTTCAATCGTCATTTTAATTTAACTGCCGAAAGGTTTTAGCCACGGATCGGTACGCCCGTAATAGAGTGCGGGGATGTCCGATCTACATCAAACAAGGAGAGCGAATATGGTTAAGAATTCAAGTTTTGCAAAGTTCTTTGGCATCGCGGCGGCGATCGCTGCCTTTGCAACTGTCTCAATGGCACAGGTAATTTACAGCAACGGGGGCCTTGCCACCGGTGCGACGTCCAGATCCGGTGTGGCCGCACCTGCCGGCACACAGTGGGCCGAAGTTCAGAGTAACACCGGCGACACGGCAGGCAGCAACACAAATGCCGGTGTCGGATGCCAGTTGATCGGTGCGACAACAAATAACCGTTGTGCGGATGATTTTATTGTTCCGCCGGGCGAGACCTGGACGGTCAATTCGTTCACCTTTTATGTTTATCAGACCAATTTTGCCGGAGCCTCGAGCCCTGTCACGGCGGTAAACATGCGGATATGGAATGGCGTTCCCGAAGCGATCGGCAGCAGCATCGTTTTCGGCGATACGACCACGAATCGGCTGGGAACGTCGGTGAACTCAAACCTATTCCGAATTTTCAACTCGACCGTACCGGCTCCGGGAACCGCTCCGGGGACAACACGTATCATTTGGGAGACGACCGGTCTCGTATCGCCGGCCGCAGTGTTAACGCCGGGTACATACTGGATCGATTTCCAGATCGACGCTGGCGCGAGTGGTAACTTTACGCCCGGTGTCACTACCGTCGGCAGCCGCGGATCTGTGCTCTATAACGGAATACAGAAGATCGGTACGGCAGCATTCGTCGGGATCATCGAGGGCGGAAATCCGGCCGCGATCGCTGATTATGGCTTGGATTTTCCATTTAAGGTGAATGGAACAGTGGCCGGATCGATCGGTCCCCGCCGTTCGCGGACGGTTGACTTTAACGGTGACAACAAGACCGATTTTGGCATTGCCCGCTCGGCAAGTGCCGCCGGTCAGACGACTTGGCAGATCTTGGATAGCACGTCTGTTGCTAGCGGTGCGGCATGGGGAATCGGCGTCGGCTTTGCCGGCGGTGACCGAGCAGTCCCGGAAGATTTCGACGGTGACGGAAAGACGGATATCGCCGTTTGGCGGCCCGGTGCAGCGACCGTAGCTTCGTTCTTTATCCTGCAAAGTGCTACAAACACGGTCAGAGCGGAGGCCTTTGGGCAGACCGGCGATGACCCTTCGGTGGTCGATGATTATGATGGTGACGGAAAGGCCGACCTCGCCGTGTATCGTGATGGCGGTGCAGGGCAGAGCTTCTTCTATTATCGATCGACAGCGAATGGGCCTGTAACGTATGTTCCGTGGGGAATCGGCGGCGACAAGCCCGCTCCGGGCGACTATGACGGTGATCGCAAGGCGGATTTTGCTGTGTATCGCAATGAGGGCGGCAACGCTCGTCATTATCACCTTCGCTCAACGGAAGGGTTTGTTACAGTTCAGTTCGGATTGTTTACGGACAAATTTGCCGCTGGCGATTATGACGGCGATAACAAGACTGACATTTGTGCGGTTCGGGCCAACGGTTCGGTCTTTGACTGGTATCTGCTGAGAAGCGGCAATGGGGTGCTTGTTACATCGGCATCACTTGGCGGTTTTGGTAATCCGACGACCGATTACATCGTTCCGGGTGACTATGACGGTGATAATAAGACCGATTTCGCGGTTTGGCGTACGGCCGCCGCCGATAACGGCGTATTTTACCTGGCACCGTCAAATTCGGCCCTCAGCGGAACGAAATGGGGCAGTACTTCGGGCATCCTGACAACGCCTGATTATCCGGTGGCAAACTACAACGTCCACTGATCCACAGGCGGCATTTTGCCACTGAAATTGCAGAGGGAGGCTTTGTCAAAAAAGCCTTTCTCTGCAATACTTTTTTTAGGATCTATTGGAGAAGTTACCACTAAATGAGCAACATTCTAGTATTCATCGAGCACAACGACTGTGTGCTGAACAAGACATCGCTTGAGGCTGTCACCGCAGCCCAGAGTATCGCAAAAGACCTCGGGCTAACGGTGTCGGCTGTTATACCTTGCGATAAGGATTGTGGTCTGGCAAACGAGATCGCGGGTTACGATCTGGCGAAGGTCATTGTGGCCAAGAACGAAAAGCTCGGCACCTATACGCCCGACGGGTACGCGGACGCTTGGGAACATGTTATCAAAGCCGAAAATCCGCAGTATGTCGTCATGTCCCATACTTATCAGGTTCGCGACTTTGCTCCGAAAGTGGCAGCGAGGTTGGGCCGAGAGGTAGTTGGCGATTGTATTAGATATACGTCCCAAGGTGGAAAGCTGACTCTCACGAGACGCATTTTTCTAGGCAAACTCGATGCTGACATTACGATCGGCGGTGATGCTCCATATTTTGTTACATTCCAATCAGGTGCGTTCCGCGGTGATAATGCGGCAAAGGGAAGTGCGAATGTCGTTTCGATGGACGTCCCGGTCGGCGACATTCGAATGACGCCGGAATCGCCGTTCCAGGAGGCGAAGGCATCGGTCGACCTGACAAAGTCAGAAGTGATCGTTGCCATCGGCCGCGGCATCAAATCTCAGGAGAATATTGCGATCGCTCAGGGGTTGGCAGATGTTTTGGGGGCGGATCTCGCGGCATCGCGACCGATCTGCGATAGCGAATGGCTCCCGATCGATCGCCAGATCGGCTCGTCGGGCCAAACCGTGGCCCCGAAACTGTATATTGCTCTCGGCATTTCAGGTGCGATCCAACACATCGTCGGGATGAAGAATGCCGGAACGATCGTTGCTATCAACAAAGACTCAGAAGCTCCGATCTTCGACATAGCTGATTACGGCATCGTCGGTGATCTGTTTGAGGCGGTTCCCGTCCTTGTTGAAGAGATCAAGAAAGCAAAGGCTTAGATTGGCTAGAGTTTAAGAAATTAGCTGGCCGTGCCACCCGACATGGCCAGCTTTTTTGTTTCAACCAAGATTCTTTAAGGCAAAATCCCAATTCAAGAGTTTATCAATTACCGCATCGACATAGGCGGCTCGACGATTTTGATAATCCAAATAATACGCGTGTTCCCAAACGTCAATAGTTAGAAGCGGCTTGAGTCCCTGCGTCATCGGTACATCCGCATCACCGGTTTTCACGATCGATAATTTGCCCTTCTTATCGGCGACCAGCCAGCCCCAGCCGGTGCCAAACTGCGAAACCGTCGTGTCAGCGAGTGTTTTGCGAAACTTGTCCCAGTCGCCAAATGACTCATTGATCTTGTCCATCAGCTTGCCCGACGGTCTGCCGCCACCGTTTGGCCGTAGGGAGTTCCAATAAAAATTGTGATTCCAAATTTGGGCGGCATTATTGAAGATCGACTCATTCTTCTGTTTAGCTGAAAGCAAAATGGTACGTTCGAGGGGCATCGACTCAAATTCCGTACCTTTTGCCAGCTTATTCAGATTATCGACGTAACCCTTGTGATGTTTTCCATAGTGAAACCCGATCGTGTTTGCCGATATGACGGGAGATAAGGCGTCATCTTTATACGGAAGCGGAGCGAGCTCATAACCGGCGGCCTTGCCAATGATCGACGGGAATCCGGCAGCGACTGTAATACCAACGCCAAGGGCTAAAAAATTGCGTCTGTTCATATTTTCAATCTACCATCTTGAAAATCATTCGGCAAAACCGGATGGATATCGGACATCAACAGTCATTGGCCGCATAGCGATCACAAAATGAAACTAGCTATCACCGACCTTTTTGAGGTTCAGGTAGTGACCGCGAAGTGCTTTGTCGAACTTCTCCACGGCATATCTGAGCGTTATTCGGGGCATGATCGCGGCAAATCGGTCCAGGAAACTGAGCAGACCGGCCCGATCGATATCGCCGGCAGTACGAAGCATCCACCCGGTACCCTTATTCACGACGTCCTCGGGGTCGCTGACGAGAATTTCCGCGATGCGGAATGTGTCGTCGGTCTGCTTCTGTTTCAAGATAAAATGCGCGGTCGCGACGATCGACGAGCGGCGTTCCCATTTGTTGTTGGACCGGGCCAGCGAGAACAGAATGTCTCGCGGCTTATCGGACAGATATCTGCCGATCACATAATAGGCAGCAAGATCAACCAGATCCCAGTCGTTAATTCGATCGTGGCGGCGAATGTATAGTTCGTAGAGCTCTTTCAGCCGATCGTCACAACAATTCTTGCCTTTGGCACATTGCCCCATAATGCTCATGGCACCGGCTCGAACCTCGTGTATCGGGCTTTCAAGGAGCTTTTCGATCTCGGCGGTTGGCATTAGGCTGTATTCTTTCCCGAGTTTGAATATCTCACCCATCCTTACGCCAACGAAATAATTGTCTTCAGGTTGGTTTCCGATCTCAAACCGAAAATAGCGTTGGTGTTTTCGTAATTCTTCGTCCGAACGAAGAGCCAGGATACGTGCTGCAAAGGTGTCAGCGTTCAATTCGGTAGGCATTCTGTGTGTCTAGGCGGCCGCTATCCAGAGTTTTACCAAAGTTATTATGTCGGCCTGCTTTGTTTCGAGATCGACTTCATCCGTAATTTTGAGACTCGCCCGATCATCAGAAAGCCACTCCAGGAGGCCTGTGGGATCGTCGATCAGACGCCCATTACCTTTTACGTCCTTGACCTTGGCCCCGCGGTGGAAAATGAGCAGAAGGCTGCCGTCGCGGTACAGGTTAAAAGTGATGCGGTCGTCACCGGAATGACAAAAACTCGGGGCCTTCCATTTGATGTGTTCGGTCAGACCTCCGTCGGAGCTGAGAATGGCCTCCCGGACTCGCAGCAAAACATCCTTGAGCGGATGGTCGAGGGCCGCAAAGTACGCTGCAACTTGTTCGGGACCCGAAAGTTTCGACATATTAGCTACCGGCCGCGGCGGCCTCGAGATCGGCAAGGATGATCTTTGTCATTTTGAACATGGCATTAGTGACACGCATTGATCGTTCGCGGTCAGGGTGAACGAGGTTCTCCATCAAATACCGCGGCGTTATTTGCCAGGACAATCCAAATTTATCGATGAGCCAGCCGCACGGCTGCTGTTCGCCGCCTTCGCTAAGGCCGTCGTATAAATGATCGATCTCGTCCTGTGTATTTGCTTCGATCATGAGCGAGATCGCCGAGGTGAAAACAAAGTTGGGATGCGGCCCGACATCGTAGCAATTGAATTTCTGGCCGTCGATCTCAAACGTTCCGCCGGCAACGCCACCGTCCGGGCCGGGCATTGTCGAAACTATATTGCAACCCGGTATCACCGAGGCATAGAATTGCATAGCCTCAAAACACCCCTCCCTATACATCAAAAATGTGGTTACTTTTTGGCTCATTTCTTTTTCTCCAGATTTTGATTGACTCTGAACCTGACGATCTCTTCGATCAGAGCAGTTGGTAAGGGTTCGTCCAGCGGAAACTGTACCGCACCTTTTGACGTCTTAAATTTTGCAAGTTTGTCAGTGAAGTGTGCGATTCCGGCGGCACCCGGATAGAAGCCGACGTGCCGCGTGTATCCGGCAAAATGCACGAGTATGCCATGGAGTTTGTAACTCGGGATCGCGTAACTAATGGTTTCCTCAGCAGCCGGGGCGGTATTTCGGATAATTGTCCGTAAATGCTCTAGGGCTCTGGCCACATTTGGCGGAAACGCTGCGATATAGGCATCGACATTTTCAGCCTTCTCTCCCATGGATCTTTTATTTTCCCGTATTCATTGCAGAAAGCAGGGCGTCGAGCTTTTCGTACCCGTCGGACACGCCGCGTTCCATCCCGGACTGTACCATACCGTCGCGATCCGCCACAGAAAAAAAGACAGACTGATGAACGACCCGGCAGCGGCCTCCCGGCAGTTCTTCGAACGTGGTCTTGCCCATTATCACATGACCGCGTTCCGGCAGGCCGTCAAATTCGAATGTCCCGACAATGCGTTCAGGAGCGAGAACCTCATGATTAACGCCAAAAAAAGCATAGGTGTGGCCGCCGCGTTCATGTGTATAGCGGTAAGCTCCGCCATCGCGGCAATCCCATTGCTCGATATTCATCGTCAAGCCGTAAGGCCCGACCCATTGAACATAGATCGCCGGATCAGTATGGGCACGAAATACGAGTTCACGCGGAGCGTCAAAGTCGCGCGTTATAAAAAGCTCCTGTTTGCCGTGTTCGGCCGTTACCATGGTCTGGTTCGCCATATTGTCCCGATCCTCCGTTATGCTAGCCCTCTGCGAAGGGAAGCATCGGCGTTTCGCCGGCTTCGGCCTTCATTTTTTCGAGTATGCCATCCAGTCGGCTGTATTCAGCCTCCTTCGCCGACGCAAACTGCCTGATCCATCGTTCAAGTTTCTTCATTGGTTCAGGGTTTATGTGATAGATACGTTGTTGAGCACGCTTCTCGACACGAACTAGGCTGGCCTCACGCAATACTTTAAGATGCTGGGAGATCGCAGGTGGTGTCGCAGGGAATTGCCTGTAAATATCTGTAGCCGCAAGACTTCCGCGGGTGGCCAACATCTCTAAGATGTTTCGCCGCGTCGGTTCCGCGAGTGCTGTAAATGCATCCATTTATCATAGAATGAAGTATAAGCTTAATTAAGTCAAACATTAAATACTGTTTCGCAAAAAATGCCCGCGAAGTACACTTTATTCACGAGCTCAATTATTGATCAATTCCGTGAATGTAGTGTATTTCGCGGGCCGGTCGTCCTAAACGGATGCGGCGATAGCTTCGTCGAATATCTCAAGCGCGACGTCGGCATTTTCGCGGCTTAATATGAGCGGCGGCGACCAGCGGATAGTGCTGGTACCGCAGCCGAGAATGATCAATCCGCGTTCAAAACATGCCATTTCGATCCGGTCGCGAAGGTCTGCATTCGGTTTTTTCGACACTTTGTCGACAACGAACTCGACACCGAGCATCATCCCCAATCCGCGAACGTCTCCTATGCAGTCGTATTTTTCCTGAAGACGCCTGAGGCCTGCCTCGAGATGGGCTCCAACCTCGCGGGCATTGTCGACCATCCCGCCCTCAAGCAGTTCGATCGTCTTGAGTGCCGAAGCGATGGCAACAGGATTTCCGCCAAACGTTGATGCATGGGCCCCTTTGTGCCAATCCATGATCTCGGCCTTGGCGGTACAAACACCGATCGGCATTCCGGAGCCAATGCCTTTTGCCATACACACGATGTCCGCCTTGACGCCTTCGTGATGGTCAAGAGCGAACATCTTGCCCGTTCGGCCCATTCCTGATTGAACCTCGTCGATTATCATCATAATGCCGTGCTGGTCGCAAATTCGGCGGATCTCCCGGATAAATTCCTTTGGAGCGGGGACGTATCCGCCCTCGCCCTGCACGACCTCGACGACAATTCCGGCAACTTCCTCAGGCGGCGTCGTGGTATTAAAGATCCGGTCTTCGATCCAACTTACCGAGCCCATACAGCAGGTGCCGTCTGAGCACTTGCCAAGATTGAACGGACATTGATAGCAGTTCGGGTACGGAACATGTACGACGTCGAGTGCCTGCCGCATAAACCCAAGACGCTGTGCTTTCTTAGACGAAGTCAGCGAAAGGGCCCCGAGAGTACGTCCATGGAACGAGCCGAAGAATGAAATGAACTTCTGTCGGCGTGTATGGTACATGGCGAGCTTGAGAGCGGTTTCGATCGCCTCTGCTCCGCTGTTGGCGAAATGCGATTTGGTCGGACCGTCGATCGGGACGATCTCATCCAATTTTTTGCCGAGTGCCGGCATGTGTCGATAGTAGTAGTCAGTACCGCAAAGGTGTATAAGCTCGGCGGCCTGATCCGAGATCGCTTTTACGATCTCAGGGTGGCAATGACCTGTCGAGCAAACCGCGACTCCGGCGTTGCAGTCCAGAAAAATATTGCCGTCGGGATCCTCGATCCAGACTCCGTAGCCTTTTTCGGCAACTAACTTGTAGTCAGGACGCGGGTAACTAGGGGTAACGTACTGGGCGTCAGCATTTATGATCTCGAGGGCCTTGGGGCCCGGGAGCTGAGTTTTGATAACTGGACGCTGAAGGTCGGTGATCGGGTGCATAATGTTCTCCTTTTTAGGTTTTGGGCCTAGCGGTTGATTGACCGCCGTGATGTGGATAAAGGAAGCAGGGCCGCTGCCTGCGTTCCGAACACGAGGAGATTAGTCCGCGCCGAATAGATCTGCGCGTTGCCAAGCCGGCCTTAGTTTTGCGATACAACGAGCGGTCATAGCCATCAGAAGTTGCCGTTAATATAACAGAATCATGGTTCCGTTTCAAAAAATGCCGTTGGCGTGAAAGAATATCACAATGGAAAATGCTCCGAAATTTACAAACCGGCTGATCAACGAATCCAGCCCTTACCTTCTTCAGCACGCACACAACCCGGTCGACTGGTATCCGTGGGGCGACGAGGCATTTGCCCGGGCCAAGGCCGAGGACAAACCGGTCTTGGTCAGCATAGGATATTCGGCCTGTCATTGGTGCCATGTTATGGAGCACGAATCGTTTGAAGACGAGACGTTAGCGGCGATCCAGAACGACCATTTCATCAACATCAAGGTTGATATGGAAGAGCGGCCCGATGTCGATCAGATCTACATGAATTTCGTTCAGATGACGACTGGCCGCGGCGGATGGCCGATGAACGTATTTCTGACGCCCGAAAAGCTGCCTTTCTTCGGCGGCACCTATTTTCCGCCAAACCCGCGATACGGCATGCCGTCCTGGAGACAGATACTGACGAGCATCTCGGATGCTTTTCGCGAACGCCGGGACGAATTGCAGGAGTCTGCTGAGCATATCGTCAGCGAACTTCGAAAAATGAGTGTGGTTGAGCCTGCGGCCGGTTCGCTGTCACCCGAAATGCTTGATGCGGCGTTCGTCAGCTTTACGCGGACCTTCGACGCAGCAAATGGCGGTTTCGGCGGAGCACCGAAATTTCCGGCGGCTATGTCCCTCGAATTCCTGCTGCGGTATCACCACCGCACGGGCGACGATAAGGCACTTTCGATGGTGACCTACTCGCTCGAAAAGATGGCCCGCGGCGGAATTTACGATCAGCTTGGCGGCGGATTTCACCGGTATGCGGTCGATGCGGTCTGGCTGGTCCCTCACTTTGAGAAAATGCTGTATGACAATGCACAGCTCATACGCGTTTACCTGCACACGTTTCAGGTCACGGGCGACGAGTTCTTTAAGCGAATAGCGGTAGAGTGTCTGGAATACATTTGCCGCGAGATGCTGGATCCGTCCGGCGGCTTTTATTCTACGCAGGATGCCGACAGCGAGGGCGAAGAGGGCAAGTTCTTTGTATGGACGCCCGAGGAGATCACCGAGGTGCTCGGCGAGGACGTTGGAAGAGCGTTTTGCAGGGCATATGATGTGACGGCGGGCGGCAACTTTGAAGGCCATAGCATCCTGAATATCAAGGATCCGGCATTAGCGGGTAATGACCGCTTTGACGATGCCCGGAAGAGGTTATTCGAGCACCGCGAAAAAAGGGTCAAGCCGTTTCGCGATGAAAAGATCCTGACGGCGTGGAACGGCCTGATGCTCGCTGCATTCGCCGACGCGGCCGGAGTGCTCGGCGACGAAAGATATCTGTCGATCGCAAAAAAGAATGCGGATTTCATTCTAACGGAACTTCAAAAGGACGGCAGGCTTTTGCGGACCTGGAAGGACGGGAAGGCAAAGCTGAACGGGTACGTCGAGGACTACGCGAACGTCGCTGATGGACTGGTCGAGCTCTTTCAGGTGTCGGGCGACGCCGAATATTTGACCGAGGCAAAACGTTTGGCCGACCTGATGATCACTGAGTTTTGGGATGCGGAAAGCGGCGGATTCTTCTTTACGTCAAATGACCATGAGCAACTGGTGGTGCGAAACAAAGACCTTTACGACAATGCTACGCCGTCGGGCAATTCCGTCGCGGCGGACGTTTTACTCAAGCTGGCCAAGTTGACCGGCGAGGATAAATACGAGCGATTCGCCGTTACCGTTCTGCGATTGACGGCGTCACAGATACGCAGACATCCTCAGGGGTTCGGCAGGGCACTGTCTGCGCTCGAATTTCATCTGGAGCAAACCATGGAGATAGTCGTTGTTGGAGAAGAGGGCAATGAACTCGAACGCATCGCTCTAGGAGGCTATCATCCGGATGCGGTTGTCGTTCTTGGCAGGGGCGACGATGATCACGGTCTGCCGCTACTGGCCGATCGAACGGCGATCGACGGCGAGCCGACGGCATATATTTGCCGAGATAATGTCTGCCAGCGACCCGTGACGACCGGAGCGGAGCTCAAATTGGCGATCCGAAATTGATCGCACGGCCAAAAGATGAGTGTAACGAAAAAGGCCCGACCGTTGAAAACTATCGAGCCTTTTTTAAGTTCAGCGAACCGAACTATTTCTTGGCGTTCGCAGCCGGAGCATTGGCAGCCGGAGCGTTTGCGGCCGGAGCAGCGTTGGTGGCCGGCTTTACAGCGTTGGCGACGGTGCTGGCAGCGGTGTTAGCAGCAGTTGCAGCCGTGTTGGCAGCAGCAGCAGCGGTATTGGCAGCAGCGGCAGCCGTGTTAGCAGCGGTCGCAGCGGTGTTAGCAGCTTTGTTAGCCGCAGTGTTGGTGGCGGCTTCGCCGCAAGCCATTCCCAGAGCGCCCATGGTGAGAACTGCTGAAAGTGCAATTACTTTTTTCATAAAAATCGATTCTCCTGTCTTCTGCAAAGATTAGATCTAATTTAACTTACCAACCCGGACGTGCGGACACGTCCGTTGTCCCTGATCTTTCTATTTTTCGGAACAAACGACAATATAGTAGCCCGAACCACTTTAGTCAACCTTAAAATTGTAGGTAATGAGCGTTTTATGAATTTATTTTTTTGCCAAAGTTACACGATTGGCGAATAAAAAAAGAAACACGCTGTTCGAAAACAGCGTGCTTCTTTTTGAAAAAAGTTAAACGGATCTAACTATTTCTTGACGTTGGCAGCCGGAGCGTTAGCAGCCGGAGCGTTAGCAGCCGGAGCAGCGGTCTTCGGAGCATTAGCAGCCGGAGCGTTAGCAGCCGGAGCATTAGCAGCCGGAGCGTTAGCAGCCGGAGCGGTGGTAGCCGGAGCATTGGCAGCCGGAGCGTTAGCGGCCGGAGCATTAGCAGCCGGAGCGTTAGCAGCCGGTTTGTTAGCCGAGTTGTTTGCCGGTGCAGCTTCGCCGCAAGCCATGCCGAGGGCACCAAGTGCCAAAACTGATGAAAGTGCAATGATCTTTTTCATTTAATTAAGTCTCCTATCTTCTCAAAGATAATTTTATATATTTCTAACATGACTGGCCTGAACCAGCCGCTTCTTGCCCCGGACTCTTTCTTTCCCGAAGCAACCGTAAGGATAATAACCTCAACATCGGCTGTCAACCCAAAAAAGAGCAAAAATTGACTTTTTTTCAATATTTTTTTTAGCCGATCAGGCCAAATGACGGCGTTGGCCCAGAACGCCGATGTTTATTGCACTTCGAGAAAAAGGTATTGACGCCGGCTGCGTCGAAAAGATATCTTATTATGTGAGGAAGCACCCGTCCTCGTTCCTTTTCTTCCCGCCCATCCTCCATGAAAGTCACTATTAATTCCAATTCGAATACATCGGGATTTGGCGTGTTTCCGATCATATTTGTGGTCACGTCGCTGGCGGCGATCGCGTCGTCGTTTGTTCTGGCGAATTCGATCCAGGATTATGGCATGAAATCGCGCGGATTTTCGGCGATCATCGTTATATATTTGTCCGCCTGTTTTGTTATTCACTTTTTGAGTTCCAAAGCCGCGGGCAAGCGTGTTGCAGCAACTTCGACCGAGGGTGAGGGGGCACGGATAGACGAACATCTTAAGGGCATCGAGGAAGCCGGTGAGGTGTTCAGCGGTTCGCTAAAATCAGGCGATGTGTTCAGACTGGTTTCAAGCCGGGCCAATCAGGTTCTGCCGTTTACGGCCAGTGCGCTTTTTGTTGTTGACAAGACTGTTAGGAGTTTCAAGACCGTCCACGCCCATGGCGACAACGCCGAGCGCCTGACCGGGCTCGAAATACCGCTTGACGCCGGGTTGGCCGGTCGATGCTACGAAAGCCAAATGGTACAGATAGGGATCACTCCATTGGTTCTGAGTTCATTATCCTTCGAACGAAGCTTGTCAAACGCTCTAACTGATCCGGTCACACATCTGCCGAACGAACGAGCGTTTCACCTTATACTTGAAAATCAGATCGCTGAGTCCCAGCGTAACCCTGAGGATCGTCCGTTGACAATACTGGCGATCGACATCCGCGAATTCGATCAGCTAAACCTAAAGTTTGGCCATGTGGCCGGCGATCGGATACTGTCATTGGTCGCAAACACGGTCAAGTCCCAACTGCGTCAGATGGATTTTTTTGCTCGGGCGGCGAATGATGAATTCCTGGCGATACTGCCGACCGCGAACGTCGCCGTCGCCGAAGAGGTCATCTCTCGTATAAATACATCACTTTTTACCACGACGTTCTATGTCAGCGACTCAGACTCGATCTCGCCTGTATTGAATTTCGGCGTGGCGTCGTTTGGCACCGACGGCGAGACATCAGATCTCCTGATCCTTGCTGCCCGACTGCGAAAGGAACAGGCGAAGGCGAGTGGGCCGCGCAACGTGCTTTGGTTTCCAAAAGAAGCGGTTAATTGATCAATCAAAACCTGGATTCCTGTGATCGACCGGGCTCACGTCCGGTCGATTTATTTTTGTTTATGATAAATTGAAAGCACAATGGCAACTTTGACTTTCTACGGCGGCGTCGGTACGGTGACGGGTTCGAAATATTTGATCGAGCATAATGGGAAACGCATCCTTGTCGATTGCGGGCTTTTCCAGGGGCTAAAAGAACTCCGCGAACGCAACTGGCAAGATCCGCCATTCGATCCGACGAATATTGATGCGGTCATCATTACTCACGCCCACATCGACCACACCGGATTTCTGCCGCGTGTTGTGAAAATGGGTTTTGGCGGTCCGGTATTTACATCACGGGCCACCGGCGACCTGTTGAAGACACTATTGCCGGATTCGGCCAGGCTGCAAGAAGAAGAGGCCGATTATCGAAACCGGCACGATCTGACCTCACACTCGCCGGCGTTGCCGCTATATGACGAAACGGATGCCAGAGCGGCCCTTGAACTACTCAATCCGGTACCTAACGACGGCTCGACGGTTGAGATCTGCGAGGGGATCAAGGCGAGCTTCATGGTCGCGGGCCACATCATGGGTGCCAGCCTCGTGTTGGTCGAGCTTGAAAATGCCCGGCCGGACGGTTCAAATGTTCGATTTCTGTTTTCAGGTGATCTCGGGCATTATGATCAACCGATAGTAAAGGATCCGGCGACTCCGCCAAACTGCGATTATCTAATGTGCGAATCGACATACGGCGACCGTTTGCACGGTGACGTCGACTCGGCGACCCAAATGGCACAGATAATCAATGAGGCGGTTGAAAGGCGTGGGCCGATCCTGATCCCTGCTTTTGCGGTTGGCCGTACACAAGAGGTCCTATACATGATCCGCGAACTGGAGGAGCAGGGAAGGATCCCGATTCTTCCGGTGATCGTCGATTCGCCGATGGCAGCACAGGCGACACAGGTTTATAACCGCTGGAACGAGGAGCATGACGAGGAATACGCGTCTATATTGGCGTCGCGAAAGCACCCTCTGCGAACCGCGTCGATGATGACGACATCTTCAAGGGACGAATCGAAGCGTCTTAATAATATGCGCGGGGCGAGGATCATCATTTCAGCATCCGGGATGATGACCGGCGGCCGCGTTTTGCACCACGCTATGCGGATATTGCCTGACGAGAACGCAACCGTAGTTTTTGTCGGGTATCAAGCCGCCGGCACGACCGGACGAAGGATATTGGACGGTGAACGTGAGGTAAAAATCATGAAGCACTGGATACCGGTAAGCTGCATGATCGAGAAGGTTGAAGGGTTTTCGGCACACGCTGATTGGCAAGCCGTGCTGAGATGGCTTGGCGGTCTGCAGGTGGCACCAAAAACCGTCTTTACTACCCACGGCGAACCCGAAGCGGCCGACGCAATGGCCGAACACATACGTGAACGATTTGGCTGGAATGTCATTGTGCCTGAGTATGGCCAGACTGTTGAATTGGCCTAATGATGACATACAAAATAACTATGAGATCAGTAATTTTAACCATCATTGCCGCGATTCTCCTCCCGGCTGCACTAGCTTATGGACAGAAGGCGGCCGTTTCCGATCTCGCGCAAATGGCCGGCTGCTGGAGCAATATGTCGAAGGATAAGAACGCCGAAGCAGTCGAGTTTTGGACGAAACCGCGCGGAAAGACGATGATGGGCGTAAGTCAAACGGTTTCGATAGGTAAAACGACCGGTTACGAATATATGCGGTTCGAAGAACGTTTGGATGGGCTGTATTTCGTCGCACGGCCGCATCAGAGCAAAGAGGACACGGACTTCAAACTGGTCAGTTCAAAGGCCGGCGAATTTATATTTGAAAATAAGCAGCACGATTTTCCCGATCGGGTCATCTATCGCCCCGGCGGCAATAAAATGACAGCACCTATCGAGGGGCCCTACGAAAATAAACGAATGGGGATCGACTTTTCTTTTATACGAATACCTTGTAATTGACAGGCGGCACGCTCATTCATATCTTAGACACTCGATAGGGTCGAGTCTTGAGGCTTTACGCGCGGGCAAGACGCCGAAAACGAGCCCTACGCCAACCGACGTGCCGAGGCCGGCGATTATTGCCCAGAGCGGAACCTGTGCGGGCATACTCGGAACCAGAAGCATTATCAGATTGCTGATTCCGATCGCGACCGCAACGCCGATAACTCCGCCAAAGAAGGTTAGTGTCATAGCCTCGAGCAAGAACTGAAGCACGATCGCGTTCTTGGTCGCTCCGATCGCCTTTCGGATCCCGATCTCCTTGGTTCGTTCAGTGACCGATACCAGCATAATGTTCATCACGCCGATACCGCCGACAAGGAGGCCAAGGCATGAGATCGCGATCGCGGCGAGGCCAACACCGCCGATGATCCCGTCAAACTGGGCGATGAAGTTGTCGGCTGTCTTGATATCGAAATTGTTGGGTTCGCCATATTTGACGCCGCGGCGTTGCCTAAGAATGCCTTCCACTTCGGCGACCGCGTCGTTGAGTTGTCCCGACCGGGCCTGAATTACGGGACGGAGTTCCTCGCGAGCTGGTGCCACCTTTCTGGCCGTTCGATAAGGCAGCAGGACCTTTCGATCCTCTTCGTTCTCTCCGAAAAAACCGGCTTTGCGCTTTTCCAACACACCGATGATCTCCCATGTCGTGCCGTTCATCCGAACGACCTTGCCGACCGCCTCTTCTTCCTTGCCAGGAAATAGAGCATCGATCGTGTTGACCCCGACAACCAGCACATTACGCCGTTGGTAGTTGTCCGCCTCGGTGATAAACCGTCCGTGCTTGACGACAATGTTGGTCAATTCCGCATAATTCGGCTCGACGCCGTCAGTGAGGGCCCATCGATAGTTTTTACCTTCGTAAATCAGATTATCGTCAAATCCGCCGTTGAATGACCCGATATTGGGGGCGACGAGCGAAACGTCGGCGATGGAACTCGATTGAGCTTGAATTGCCCTCACATCATCGTCGGTCAGCGGTTTTCGATTGCGTTCGTCGCGGCTCCTAGGGCCGAAGCCCGTGGAAAGATGGTAGGCATAGATATTGTTTGTGCCGTATTCCTCTACTATTGCGACGATGGAACCGCGAACGCCGGTCAGGATCGACGCGACAACGATGGCCGTGATCACGCCGACGACAATACCGAGAATCGTAAGAAACGACCTAAACTTATGCGTATAGATCGAGTCCATGGCCATTTTCATGACTTCGCGAGGCAATGATGCTGATAGGCTCATATATATCCGTTGACCGCATCAGCCGGTCAATTCAACTCTGGGTCAATGCGACGATCGGGTCGAGTCTTGCCGCTTTCCACGCGGGGTAGAGGCCGGCGACGATGCCGATCAGACTCGATACCGTGACCGAAAGGATCACGTAAACTATCGTGATCGTCATGGTTATTCCGGCGAGCATCGTGATCAACTGGGTCACGACCGCCGCCAGCAACAGGCCGATAATGCCGCCCACGACGCATAAAACAGACGATTCTATAAGAAACTGCAAAAGTATCTGGTTGCGGGTCGCACCGAGTGCTTTTCTCAAACCGACCTCGAAGGTGCGCTCCGTGACTGACACGAGCATGATATTCATCACGACTATGCCGCCAACCACCAAAATGATCATCGTGATCGGGACGACCACCGCGGCGATCGCGTTTGTGAACTGATCGATCTGTCCGCCAAGTTCCTTGGTATTTACCAATCCGAAGGTATCGGGGTCGCTGCCCGAAAGGCCGCGGCGGTTCCGCAATAAAAGCTTTGCCTCGTCGATTGACGCGTCAAAAGTCTCGGGCGTACGTCCTTTGCCGTGGATCTGAAGGCCATTATCGCCGCTTCCAAATATTTGGCGGTGGAGCGTGATCGGTATGTAGATCGCACGGTTGAACGAACTGCCGGGAAGTTGTCCGCGTTTATCCTCAAGCCCGACAATGGTCAACGGCAGGCCGTGCAGCTTGATCGTTTTCCCAATGGGAGAAATGTTGGGAAAGTACTTTTCGCGGACGTCGTCGGCGATCACGCAAACCTTGGCGGCGATGGACTCGTCGTTAGTCGATATGAACCTGCCCTCAATTATGGATTTGTCCTCGATGACGTCGAAGTTTGATGTGACGCCGTTGATAGTGACCGACGGCATTTCGACGCCATTTTCGTTAAAGTCCGCATTGTTGAACATTTGAGCGCCGACTTCGGAGCAGTTCTTACAATTTTCCTTAAGGTATAAATATTCATCCCAGGTCGGCTTTTTGTTGCGTCGGTTGGCCCGTTCAAATTCCTCATCGGCCATCCGCCCCGAAAACGCCATACGGGCGATCATGAAGTGGTTGGTACCAAGGACCTTTGAAATTTGCGTAGAGACATAGGAGTTGAGTCCGCTGATCGACGCCCCGACGACCACTACAGCGGCGACACCGATGATGATACCGATCAAGGTCAGAAAGGCCCGCAGCTTGTGTTCAAGTATTGAACGCGAGGCGATCCAAAAAGCATCGTAATAAAAAGAATAAAGGCGTTTCATCGCAAATCCCGGCGGATAATGGCCTTTTCGGCCGCTGAATTAATTCGTTTCGTGGACTTGAAGTCATATTGGTTAACGCCGATCAGTAGAAATTTGTTCGCAAAAACTTGAATTTCGTCAATTGCCAAGCAAAACCGGCATCGTGCTATACTTTGCTTTTGCTTTATTCAGTCACTTTTCAGGAGATTTGCTTTGAGTATCCTAGTTGATAAGAACACACGTTTGGTCGTCCAAGGCATTACGGGCAAGGAAGGCACTTTTCATACGCTTCAGATGGTCGAGTACGGCACTAATGTCGTGGGCGGCGTAACGCCTGGCAAAGGCGGAACGCTGCACGAGGGCATACCGGTCTTCAACACTGTCGCCGATGCCGTCCGCGAAACCGGAGCTAACGCTTCAGTAATATATGTGCCGCCGGCATTTGCCGCGGACGCAATAATGGAAGCGGCCGATGCCGGGATCGCTCTGGTTGTTTGTATCACCGAAGGGATACCTGTTGCCGACATGGTCAAGGCTAAAGAGTATCTTTCAGACCGAAATACGCGTGTTATCGGCCCGAACTGCCCCGGCATCATTTCGCCCGGAAAGTGCAAGATCGGCATTATGCCCGGCCACATTCATAAGGAAGGCCGAATCGGCGTAGTTTCGCGTTCGGGCACGCTGACATACGAGGCGGTCGGACAGCTTACGGCTCTCGGGCTCGGGCAATCAACCGCGATCGGAATTGGCGGCGACCCGATCATCGGAACGAATCATACTGACGCTCTGCGTCTTTTTCAGGAAGACGACGAAACCGATGCGATCGTGATGATCGGTGAGATCGGTGGGACCGCCGAGGAGGACGCCGCGGCATTTGCCAAGGACAATGTCACAAAGCCGATCGTCGCGTTCATTGCCGGCCAGACAGCCCCTCCGGGACGCCGTATGGGCCATGCGGGAGCCATTATTTCGGGCGGCAAGGGCACAGCGGCGGAGAAGATGAAAGCCCTCACCGAAGCCGGTATCCGTGTCGTGCAGTCACCAGCCGACATTGGCCAGGCGATCGTGGAGGTTCTTGGTGCGGGAGCGGCGGCGAACTAGCAAAAGGCAACTGACGGGCACGAAAGGGTATTGAAATCTAAGAAATCCCTATCGCCGATCCTGATGGGTTTCTACTAGTCGGCGGGCGTCAGGCCGATCGTGATCGGGCTAATGAAGTATCAGCATTCATTCCACGTTGATGCCGCCGATATTGACGAACTCGGCCACGTGAATAACGTTGCCTACCTCCGCTGGGTACAGGATGTAGCGGTTGCACATTGGCAGGAATCCGCGACGCTTGAGATGCAGGCTCAGTTTTTCTGGGTAGTCGTCCGGCACGAGATCGATTATCGGAAGCCTGCGTTCGATGATGAAGAGGTCACTTTGACGACCTGGGTAGGTGAATGGACCGCGGTTACCTGCGAACGATTTACAGAGATACGCCGCGGGCACGACCTGCTGGTGCAAGGGCGAACAATTTGGTGCATGTGCGACCGTGAATCGGAACGGCCGAAACGGATCGCCCAGGAATTGATCGATAGATTTTCGAAATAATTTAAGAGGAAAATATTTATAATGAACAACTTAACATTCGGTATCATCAAACCCGACGCAGTTCGGGCAGGAAAGCAAGGGCAGATCATCTCGCGTATTTTGGGCGAAGGGTTCAAGATCCGCGGAATGAAATTGATCCATCAGACGAGAAAGCAGGCTGAGGGCTTTTACGCCGTTCATGCCGGTAAGGGCTTTTTCGATGAGCTTTGTGATTTTATGTCTTCGGGTCCGTGCGTAGTCCTGGCTCTCGAAAAGGATAATGCCGTTCCTGCCTGGCGTGAACTCATGGGAGCGACCAACCCGGCTGAGGCCGCTGAAGGCACTATCCGCAAAGATTTCGCGGCGTCGATCGGCGAGAACGCAGTGCATGGTTCCGATTCGGACGAAAACGCAGCGATCGAGATCGCGTATTTCTTCAGCAAACTTGAATTAGTTTAGTCGTTCAAGTATAAAAGTTGCAGAACTTTAACACTTGAATTTTACTTGCCACGCAGCCCATCTGCCCACGCGGATGGCAGTAAGAGGACACAACTATGAAAAAATGCCCGACCTGTTCGAAGACATTTGAGGATTCGATGCGGTTTTGTCAGTCGGACGGTACTCCGCTTGTGGATGATGCACCGGCTTTTGACCCGTACGCGACAGTAGTTGCACGTCCTGAGCCTCCGGCGGCCGAAACGCCGCAGGAGGAGCGTGTCGAGGTCGGCATTGCCCCGATCGCCGAACCTGAGGAGGTTCTGGATCTTCCGGCGGCGGACCCGCTGAAGACAATGTATGTGTCGGAGGACGAGATGCGGGCTGCCCTTGGCGGCAGTTCGGATCCGGACGATCCGGGGATGGAGATACCGCCGGTTCCCGAGCCTGAACCGCCCCAGTTTACCGAGCCGGAGATAGCATCGCCCAAATTTACTGACGTGACTCCGATCGCGTCGCCGTTCGCGGTAACGGAATCGTCAGTTGAGGCCGCTCCGCCGGCCGGATCTGTCGAGGCACCGATCCCTTCGCCTTTCAATAGTGCACCCGAAGAAGCGGATATGTCGGAACCGGCGACGATGATCCAATCGGATCCGCTGCCGCCGTTTCAGCCCGCGGCACCGCCGTCACCCTTTGGCTCGCCGGAACCGCCGGCGCCGTTTCAGGCGGCCGATCCTGTTATCGAACCGGTCACGCCGGCGTATCAGGAGCCGGAACCGGTAGCCCCGTCGTATAGCAGCCCGTTCGACCAGCCGCCGGCGGCAGCTGAATGGACACCGCCGCCTGCTCCGGTAGCAGGTTGGCAGGATCAGGGAATCGGGCAAAATACGCCATTTCAACCGCCTGTCGCCGGGGGCGAAGGTGCCAACAAGACTCTCGCGACGGTTTCTCTCGTTTGCGGCATTGCCGGCATACTTTGTTGCGGCCTCTTGTCCGGTATTCCGGCCATCATCACCGGCTACATCGCAAAGAACAACGTTGACAGTAATCCGCAGGAGTACGGCGGCCGAGGTCTTGCCGTTGCCGGAATGGTGCTTGGCGGTATTTCCGTCGTTTTGACGATCATCGTCATTATCCTTCAGGTATTTCTTGGGGTAATGGGCAACTTAAGGTAAGTTCAGGTCCGGCACGGAGCCGGTATTTATATGTCAATAGTATCCGAAGTTTTGAGATCGACAGTCGCGGTCGTTAAGGGAATGAAACGGACCATCTCCGAGATCCCGCGGGGAAAATGGACGGTACAGTATCCTGACGAACCGATCACCGTCCAGCCGCGTTATCGCGGTCAGCATTTGTTGCATGTTGACGAGAACGGCAAGGAAAAATGCGTCGCCTGCTATCTGTGTGCGGCTGCATGCCCGTCCGAGTGTATCTATATTGAGGCTATCGACGACCCGCGGCCTTATGCCGAACGCGTCGGCCGCGATGAACGATACGCGAAGGTTTATAACATAGACTACGGCCGCTGCATCTTCTGCGGATTTTGCGTCGAGGCCTGCCCGAAGGACGCGATCACACACGGTTACAATTTTGAATTGTCGGTATATAACCGGGCTGACCTGCTGAAGACGAAGGACGATCTGCTCATTACCAAACAGAAGCAGTCAAAGAATTATCGCGTCGCTTTGTCGAGCGAGGACGTCGATTCGGAATTCAAAGAGGTCTAGGACAGTCCTCAGTTAAAGTTAGGGATCGCGGATCTGAGGCCATTGCCGTGAACGCTGAGGACATTCCTCCGACCCAGAAAGGACGACATTACGAGTTACGCGCGATAGGTTTGCGCCAGTTTGCCGGGTTGAGGCGCGATGACGAACGCCTCGACCCTTTCGCATTGGCGCATTACGCAAATCTGTTGGTCGCTCGGTTTGACGAGGTTGAACCGTTCCTGAGCGAAGAGGCAAAGGCCCATCTCACGGGAACGGGAAAGGACAAGTGGTCGGGCGGAGCGGCCTCGCAGACACTGCCTGACGGGCGAAAGCTGATAATACTTAATCCAACCCATGGGAAGAATCGGCATAATGCGACCTTGATGGAAGAGGTGTGCCACGTTTTTTTCGGGCACAAGCCGAGCCGGCTCGCGATTAAGAACGTCGATAAAAACGGGGAAACGATCGCTCGGGATTACAATGAGGCGATCGAAGAGGAAGCATATTCGACCGGAGCCGCGGCACTTGTGCCCTATTCGGCACTAAGGCGGATGGTGTACGAAGGCCGTACGATCAACGAGATCGCCAGACATTTTAACGTCAGCCGTGCGTTGGTGGAGTATAGGATCAAGGTTTCAAGACTCTGGGACGCATACAAGCAATACGTATTTCAAGGAATTGGATGAACAGCGAAACGACCAACGAAACAATATCGGGATCAGAACTTTCGACGGTCGAAAAGCTGCGGCTCCTTTTGGATATTACCAAGACTATCAGCCGTTCGCTGGATCTCGACGAGGTACTGAATCTCGTAATGGATACCCTCGGGTCGCTGATACCGTATGACGCCGCCGGTATTTACCTGATCGAGTTTTCAGCCGACGAAAAGGATCCATACGTCTTTAAGTCAAAGGCGATACGCGGTTATCAGATAAGCTTCAACCTGATCGAGCCCAGGCTCAAGATGGGCGAGGGATTTCTCGGAACGGTTGCGCAGTCGGGCAAGCCGATAATTTCTCATGACGTCAGCCGCGATCCGCGCTACTTTCCGGCAAGGGAATTGACCCGTTCCGAGATGCTTGCGCCGATCATATCGAATGATCGAGTGATCGGTGTATTCGATCTCGAAAGTGACCGTCTCGACGCCTATGATGACCATGATCTCGCATTACTGCAGTTATTGACGTCGCAGGTCGCGATCATCATCGAGAAGGTTCGGCTGCATGAACAGGTCGTTGAGAAAAAGCGTATTGAAGCGCAATTGGAGGTAGCCCGTCAGGTACAACTCGAACTGCTGCCTGAGGCCGATCCGGCGATCGAGAATTTTGATATTAGCGCCTATATCTTTCCAACCGAGGAAGTCTCGGGCGACTATTACGACTGGGTCAAGGTTTTTGATGACCAGATCGGGATCATCGTGGCCGATGCGGTCGGAAAGGGCATACCTGCGGCACTCCTGATGTCGTTCCTTAGAGCGTCGCTCCGATCCTGTGTGCAGATCGGCTACGCCCCGCACATCGCCTTTTCAAAGGTAAGCAATCTTCTGCGAGGGTCGATCAAGGATAACCAGTTCATCACCGCAATATATGGGATGCTAGACTCGACCAATCGGACATTCGTGTTTTCGAACGCCGGCCACAATCCGCCGCTGCTGATCAAGCCCGATGGAGAATACAGATTCGTCGAATATGGCGACATGCCTTTGGGAATGTTTGAAGACCTGCATTTTCACCAACATTTCATTCGTTTTGAGGAAAATCAGGTTTTGGTGATATATACCGACGGCATCACCGAGGCGGTCAATCCAAATGGCGAAGAGTACGGACAGGATCGGTTTGCGAAACGCGTTCTCGATGGAATACACCTTCCGGCAAAGAAGATGATCGATCACATCAGGAAAGGGGTTGCCGACTTTACTGAACGAAAATTTCTTGATGACGACGGTACGCTATTTATCGTCAAGGCACTCTAAATTGAAAAACGGAAGGGTTCAAAATAATGAATCACCTTCCGCGTTCCTTCAGTTAATCTGTAAACTTTGCTCTATCAGTGAGCGGTCATCGAACAGTGCAGATTGTCTCCGCCCGGAACGACCGCCCGTATAATTGTCAAAATTTATCTTCTCGTTGTCGGTTGAGAACGCGTAAATATCAAAGCCGTAGGCATCAAGAAAATCCGTGATCTCCTGTGAACGGTCCATATAGATCGCCTCGGTAAATCCGAGTTCGCCGCGTATCTGGATAAGTCGCTCAATCACCTCGAGCGGTGCGAAACAGTGATTGGGATCCTGAAAGTAGCCATAAGCCCTCGCTGAACTTTACGCCGTCAAATGACGGACAACGAGTTAGATAACGAATTGCACCTAAAGGTTGTTCAGATTATTAATTATTGGGACTTATTAAGTTGTTCACCGACAAAGACGCAAATTTTATTGAATTTACGCTTTGATTCGAATATAGTAAGGGTGACTCTTCCCCAAGGAGAAATAAATGATTAAGATCGCATATCGCTCGTTTTGTCTCGGCGTTTTGACAGTTCTTGCGGCGACCATTGGTTTTTCGCAGACCGATCGTGAACTTGCTCGCAGCCGCCGGCGACAAATACGTCATATCGGCAAAGGCAGGGGCTGTAAATTTCGTCGAAGGCTCAGTAGGGATCGTTCGCAAGAGGAAGGCAGAAGCGGGCTTTTGCTGAAGCGTGACGAGAGTCGGCAGTCGGGGACCGCGTTTCGACCGGTGCGGACGGAAAGGCCGAGATCCTGTTGAATCCGGGATCTTACTTACGTCTCGGGCCGAACTCTTCGTTTGAGTTTGCGACGACTTCACTTGACGATCTGCGTATCCGCCTCGACCTTGAAGTGCGATCTTTGAGGTATTCGCCGCGAATGAATTTCGGGTAACCGTAAATACACCTCGAGCGAAGATGAACCTACTGGAAACAGGTGTATATCGCATTGATGTTTCCGGAAACGCCGTCGCCAAGATCGAGGTTTGGGAAGGCCGGGCTCAACTTGGTGATTCGACGGCGGGGATCGTCAAAAAAGGCCGCGAAGCAACCATAACCAACGGAGTTGCCAGCCAGGCAAAATTTGACCGCAGTGAGCGCGACGCATTCGAGCAATGGAGCCGTGACCGGGCCAAAGAACTGGCTAAGAACGTTGCGAACCTCAAGAATCGCGGAATGCGAAATGCGTTGATGGCCTCGAAGCTTGGTGGCCGCTGGGGCCTCTTTAATTCATTCGGATTATGGGTTTATGATGCCTCATTCGGATCTTTTTGCTTCCTGCCGTTTGGGCGCGGATGGGGATCGCCGTATGGATGGGGATTCGGTAACTCGATCTGGTATTACAATATCCCGACGATCTGGGTTCCGCCCGTTGTGGTGAATAACACTCCCGTTATAACACCTGTCGTAACTGCCGGAAATCGGCTTCCGGTGCCTCCGTTTATCCGGCTCGAGCAGATGTCCGGCGGATTCTCAGGTGGCGGCCGCATCATTCAGGATTCCGGCGGCTTCGGGTCAGGTTCATCAATTGACTATTCGGGTTCGAGAGGTGGTGCCAGTTCGGGTCCGACATATGTTCCGCCCTCGCCTCCGCCGCCTCCGCCCGCCGATACGGGAGCACGTACAAAGCCGAATTGATAATCATCGATCATAAAAAGGGAGCCGTTCGGCCCCCTTTTTTATTTCATAATCCAAAAGAATATTCCGCTCGGATCTACAGGAGGTGCATTTGCCGGATCGGTCTCGATAAGGATCACGAGCGACTGAAGCCCATTGAAGATCATATGAAGAACGATGCATGGCCAGAGGTTTTTCGACCAGACACGCAACCCGGTCAGAAGAACGCTTAGGAGTGTAAGCAAGAATATCGTCGAATAGCTCGGGTAATATTGCGGGACATGTACAAGAGCGAATAGCAGGGTTACGACCAGGAACGCGATCGGCACACCGGCCGTTCGCTGAATGGCGGAATAAAGCAGCCCTCGGTAGACGACCTCCTCGACTATCGGAGCGGTAAAGGTCGCCATAAAGACCACCAGATAAACGGTCGCCCTTGAACTCCGCAGTATCCGGATCAAGTCGTTTTCCTGCTCAGGAACAAAGTGGCCCACGACCGACGCAACCGCCAGAAACCCGACAAGTATGCCCACGTAATGCCACCATCGAACACCGCCCGCGTCCCATCCCAATGTTTGGCGGAAAGAATATCTACGCCCCTTGGTCACGACTAGCCATGCAAAAAACAGCGTCAGAATATGGGCCGGTATGATCGCTAATACCTGCAGAAATATAGCCGTCTTGTCGGTCTGTGCAAATTCGACGATCGCCTTGTTGTCCTTGATCGGCGGGTCAAGGGTCAGCAGATACGGCAGGAGCACCAGGCCGGGAAGCACGATAATTAAAATGACGCTGATGGCCCAACCGCCAAACGCAGCCAACGAACCCCAGGGCGGATCGTTAGGCGAATTTGCCAAAGAGTCAATTCCGGCTACCGGGGCAGGCATCATCGGGGAATATGGTATTTCATCTGCGTTGTTCACGAACAAGAGTTTAGCCAAAAGCCGAGTTACTTCCAAGTTCGTTATTTCCGAATTGAATATGTCATCGATTCGGGGTAATCTATTCTCCCGTGGAGCAACACGGAATCAATCAACACAATTTGATAGTCGTGATCATTCCGGCAAGGTATGCTTCAACACGTTTGCCCGGCAAACTGATGCTTGACGTGGCCGGCAAACCGCTGATAGTTCACACCCTTGGGCAAGCCAAAAAGGCTCGATCGGTGGACCGGGTTATTGTAGCGACCGATGACGATCGAATTTTTCACGCGGTCATCGAAAACGGCGGCGAAGCTGTAATGACGTCGGGCGCCCACTCGACCGGCAGCGATCGGATCGCCGAGGTGGCGGTCAGTTTGCCGCCAAATTCGATAGTCGTCAATGTCCAGGGTGATGAGCCGATGATCTCGCCGAACACGATCGATATTGCTGTCGAGGCGATGATCGCGGACCCGGAATGCGATATTGTAACAACATATGAAAGGATCGAAGACATCGGGGACGTACTCAGTCCCGATGTCGTAAAGGTGGTGGTCGATAACGTGGGAAGAGCTTTGTATTTTTCGCGTTCGCCGATACCTTTTCCCCGTGATGCTGCAAATCGTGCCGGCACGATCAGCTCTGCGTTAGCTGACGACGCGGAATTGCTGTCGATGTACAAACGTCACACGGGGATCTATGTTTATCGGCGCGAGTATCTACTAGAGTTTTGCTCAATGCCGCAAACGTCGCTTGAAAGGTCCGAAATGCTCGAACAGCTCCGGGCCCTGGAGAACGGAGCTAAGATCCGAATGGTAGAAACGATCGGATCGTCGATCGGAGTTGATAACGCTCGGGACCTTGAGCGCGTTCGAGAGGTGGTCGGGTCAAATGGGTGATTGGATCGGCTTGGCAATATTCTTACTTGTTGCCGTCGGAGCATTTGTTGGTTTGCGTCTTTTGAGCAGGCCGATCACGAGAACCAGCGAAGAATTTGAAAGAAACGCCGCCGAGGGAACCACGGCACTCGGAGCGTCAATGAACGCGCTTCAGGAAATGATGAATCCGGAGGCTGCAAAATCGCGTGAAGTGATAACCCAACTCAAGGAAGGGCGCTTTCAGAAGAAGAAGCGTGAAGGCAAAGCCGGAAGCGACGACAATGCGAACGTAGACGAAAATGTCGATTAGCTCGGGGGGAGAAATGACAGAAAAAAAGACCAAATATATATTTGTCACCGGTGGAGTAGTTTCAAGTCTTGGAAAGGGCTTGGCCGCCAGTTCGATCGGGTGTCTGCTCGAGGCTCGCGGGATGACCGTGCAGATGATGAAACTCGACCCATACATTAACGTTGACCCGGGCACGATGTCGCCGTTTCAGCACGGCGAGGTCTTTGTCACCGACGACGGGGCCGAAACCGACCTGGATCTGGGCCACTACGAGCGATTTACTCACGCCAAATTGTCGCAGGCGAACAACTGGACCAGCGGCCGAATATACCAGTCAGTCATAAATAAGGAGCGCCGCGGCGAATACCTTGGCAAAACGATCCAGGTCATTCCGCATATCACCGATGAGATCAAGGCAGCGGTTCGAACGGTCGCGGATATGCACAAGCCGGATATCCTGATCGTTGAGATCGGCGGTACGGTCGGCGACATCGAGTCTCTGCCGAGATCGGAATATCGCCTGATATCTTGTTGTGCCGATCGGACCGCCCGTTGCCGTCCGACCTTCGAAAGAAGATCGGCCTTTTCTGTAACGTTCAAGAAAATGCTGTGATCTCGGCACTCGATGTGCCGTCGATCTATGAGGTGCCATTGGCATTTCATGAGCAAGCTCTGGACGAACTGATCGTCAATAATCTTCATATGAAGGAGATGTTCCCATCTGTCGATCTCAAGCGCTGGCGCGAACTGGTTTCGACGATCAAGGATCCGACCGGCGGTAACGTCAAGATCGCGATCGTTGGTAAATATGTCGAACTCGAAGATTCGTATAAATCGTTACGCGAGGCTCTGACCCACGCCGGTGTCGCCAATAATCTGCGGGTGAACGTTACCTGGATCGAATCTGAGAATTTGATGAAGGACGATTACGAAAACGAACTTCAGGATTTTGACGCGATACTCGTTCCGGGCGGTTTTGGAAAACGAGGCATTGGCGGGATGCTGCGGGCGATCAAATACGCCCGCAAATCGGGCACACCCTATTTCGGCATCTGCCTGGGTATGCAAACTGCCTGCATTGAATTTGCCCGAAATGTTTGCGGGCTCAGGGACGCGGATTCGACCGAGTTTAATGAGGAAACCCCGTTTCCGGTGATCTTCAAGCTCCGCGACCTTGTCGACGTAGAAGAACTCGGCGGTACAATGCGATTGGGCGAATGGGTCTGCAGCCTCAAGGCAGACACGCTGGCTCGTGAAGTCTACCGCGGTGCGGCCGAGATCGGCGAGCGCCATCGGCATAGATTTGAGTTCAATCCGGAATTTAAGGAAACTCTCGAGCGCGAAGGGCTTGTATTCAGCGGCGTTTCACCCGACGGTAAGTTCGTTGAAATGGTGGAGTTGCCGCGTTCGATGCATCCATTTTTCATCGCGTGTCAATTTCACCCTGAATACAAATCTAAACCGCTCGATGCACACCCGCTATTTACGGCATTTGTCGCTGCTGCCTGGAATAATCGGATGAAGAGTGAGAACCTCGAACACGATGTTTCACGCGAACTCGGCGTCGAGTCACAGGATCGGGCCGAAGTCGAAACAGGTGAGTATTAAAGACCCTGTTCTACTGAGAGAATGTCGACGGTAATAATCGAGAAATTAGCACTTAGACCGATCGCCGCTGCGTTGTTGATACTTTTCGCATCGGCCACGGCCTTTTCGCACGAATACTGGTTTGAGGCCAATAATTTCTTCCTTCGTGTGGGCGAAGCGACATCGATCAGATTATTCGCTGGTTCCGAACTCCGGTCTGAATCAGAGATGCCGTTTCAGGCGTCGAAGACAAACTCATTTCAAATGTTTACGCCGAATGGCACATTTGACATGCGGACGATGGCCGAGGACGAACGAAAACCGGTCGTCAACTTCTCAGCGGACCAGGCCGGGACTTATGTCTTAGCGATGGAGCGAGGCTGGAGTTACATCGGACTTGATGCCGACAAATTCGAAGAATACCTTAACGAAGACGGTATGCAATATATCGTCGAAGAACGAAAGCGGTTAGGTGAAACAAAGAAACAAGGCCGTGAAAGGTACAGCCGTTATATCAAGACGATGGTACAGGTGGGTGCAAATCGGACCGGAAATGCCAAATCGCGTTACGGCGGCCGACTCGAAATAGTCGCCCTTGATAATCCCTATTCTAAAAAGGCCGGTGACACGATGCAGTTTCAGGTCTATTTCAATGGAGCACCGCTGGCGTCGAAGACGGTCTTTGCCGACAATCGGGATGGCGACGCAACCTCAACGATGAAGCTAATAACTGACAAGGACGGGAAGGTCTCGGTAAAACTCGACCGTAAGGGGATCTGGCTGATCCGGCTTGTTTTTATGCAGCGTTGCTTGAGAGCCTGTGGTGATGCCGACTGGGAGAGCTTTTGGGGATCGCTTTCGTTTGGTCTCAAATGAACCGTTTGAGCCTATATTCTCGAGTCGGGCATTTTAGTCGCCCTCAACCCGGACGGCCTGATACATATGCAGCAATTTGATATTGGAGAGGTAACGTTTGGCGGAGGAGAGCTTTCATTTATCCTCGGGCCCTGTGTTGTCGAATCGTACGAGCATGCCCGAATGATGTCGACAGCGATCAAGGATATCTGCGATCGTGTCGGAGTGAAGTTTGTATACAAATCCTCGTTTGACAAGGCCAATCGCAGTTCGATCGATAGTTTCCGCGGGCAGGGAATGGAGTTTGGGCTTGAGATACTCTCACGGATAAAGAGCGAGGTCGGTGTGCCTGTTATAACGGACATTCACGAACCGTGGCAGGCCGAAAAGGCCGCAACCGTCGCCGATATGCTTCAGATCCCGGCGTTTTTATGTCGGCAGACGGACCTTCTTGTTGCGGCCGCCGCGACGGGAAAGGCAGTCAATGTGAAAAAAGGCCAATTCCTTGCGCCTTGGGACGCCCGCAATATTGTCGATAAGCTGAAAGATGCCGGTTGCGAAAAGATATTACTTACCGAACGTGGAGCCAGTTTCGGCTACAACAATCTTGTTGTCGACCTAAGATCGTTTCCTATAATGCGTTCGTTTGGCGTGCCGGTCGTTTTTGATGTCACGCATTCGCTGCAATTGCCGGGTGGACTCGGCAAGGCAACGGACGGACAGGGCCAATACATCGAAGATTTTGCTCGAGCTGGCGTAGCGTGCGGCGTTGATGCCGTATTCATGGAGGTTCACAATGATCCGTCCAAAGCCCCGAGTGACGGGCCAAATCAACTTCCCTTATCGAGGCTCGAACCATTACTTGTGAAACTTAAGGCTATTCATTCCATTGCCGCCGACTGACGCTCAAATGAACAAACAGCGCTTATCTGTCATATTTCTGTTAGCACTTCTATTCTCCGTTGCGGTCCGCGGACAAGATGAAACACGCTCGATCCAGACGTGGAAAGTACAGAGGTACGATATTTCATCGAACCTGCCGTCGGATCAGGCCGCGAGGAGCGTCGGGTTTTCGGCTATATTGTCACTGAAGAATGTTTCAGGGCGGCCGGCTGGATCCCTAACGCTTCGTATTAGTCCGCTTGCCGAGATCTCCTCGGTGAAGGTCAATGATGCAAACGCCGACTTTGCGAAAAGCGAAGAAAAGATCGGTGCCGCAGGCAGCTTACAGCGGATCGCAATGCGGTTTCCGGCCGTAAGTCCGGACGCGACGATATCGGCCGTTGTCGAATACAAGCTAAATGTTAAGGAGAACTCGAGCCTTTCGATGATCTCGCCGATCGGCACGCAGTTTTTGCCACTGTCATTTTGGTATCCAACTCCAACCAGTTGGTTCTTTAATCGCGGGGGCGATTCCGCGCCGTATCGCATACGGGTCAACGGCTCAGGACAGATGGTTTTGACCTCAGGAACAGAGACCAACGGCGGCTTTGACCTAAAGGTAAATGGGCAGCCATATTTTGTTGCCGGTAACTGGGACTTGGTCAATTCAAACGGGGTTGCGGTATATGGCCCTAAATCCGCGTCTGCTGATGCCCAGAAGCGGATCGCAGAACTTGCCGCAATGTTCGCGGAAGCCCGAACTTTCATGGCCGGAACTCTCGGTTCGGCTCCGGACGCACCCTTGAAGATCATTGTCGTCCGACGAGGTGCAGGATTTTCCGGCGGGGGAACGGTCCTTGTCGATGAATCGGTCCTTAGACGTTCAAAGATCGATTCGCTAACGGCAATGGCGGTCGCTGAAGCAGCGGCCAAGATATGGCTCGGAGGTTCGGTGACAACCAGCGGTGAGGGTTTTGCGATATTGCAGGAAGGATTGTCACGATATTTGGCGACCCAGTTCATCGAATCGAAATATGGTAAGGACGTCGCTGACAACGAGCGGTTAAGACAGCGTACCGCATACGCGGCGGTTGCAAAGCGTGACGGGGCGATGCGATCGTCATCACCGCTGGACGATTTCTTTTACTCACAATCGGCCAATAAGGGGGCAATGGCCTGGCGGCTTATAGCCAAGAAACTCGGGAACGCTGATTTTTCGGCCATTATTAAGGCAAACATGGCGGACGGTGATCTGAATATGCCGGAACTCAGAATGGCATTTTCATCTGCAAAGGATCTTGTCGATTATTTGCTGGATCAGAGCACTGAAATGAACCTCTTGGTCGGATTACCTCAGGTCGCCGGCGACGTGTCGAAAGTCGCTTTGCGAAATACCGGAGCCATCGATGCAACGGTCACGGTAAAAGCGACGTCCGCTAACGGACAGGCCCTCGAGTCGCCCACCACTATAAAGGCACAAAGTTTTGGTGAAGTGAGTTTTAAGTCGGCATCGCCGATAATACGGGTCGAAGTTGATTCCGAAAAGCTATATCCTCAATTCGAATACGCCGACGATATCGCTCCTAAGGAGATCTCGGATAGCGATCCGGTTCTTGCGGTCAAGCGATTATTTGATAAGCAGGACTTTGCGGGAGTCGAAAAAATGGCCCGGATAGTTTTGCTCAATTCGCCGCGTACCGATGATGTGCGTATACTGCTCGGAAGAGCACTTTTGGCTCTCGGCCGCACGGTCGACGCTGAACGTGAGTTTAAGGCAATACTCGACGAAAAGCTCCCAAGTTCGCGGAGCCTTGCATGGGCGAATGTGGGAATGGGTGAGACCGCGGCGAAGGCCGGACGAAATGACGAGGCGATCAGATATGCTGATTCGGCGATTGCGGCGGACGCGGAGTACGGTGCCAGTTTCGCCGCAAGGAACCTGCGAAACCGCCTCGGGGCATCGACGGGCATTGATCCCGCAGTACGGTCGTTTTTTGCCGATTTCGATCGTGCCGCCGTGTCCAATCGGAAAGCGGACATTGACGCCCTTGTAATGCCGGGCGAAGCGTCGAAATTTGCGGGCGGAATCGCCGGAGGGACCGAACAGTGGCAGACACAGGTGCGTCAGGTGGACCGGCTGGATGCTAACAACGTGCTGGTCGAGACGACGCTAACTATCAAATTATTGACAAAGGAAGTCGAGTCCGGCATTGCGGTATTCAGATTAACCAAGGCCGGAACTGCGTGGAAGCTTAGCGGCGTTGAAACTTTTGAGGTCAGGTAAATTATGAGAACCAGATCACTCATAACGTTGCTGTCTGTACTATCGATACTGATCTTCGTATCGATGTCTGCGGCCCAAAAAAGGCCAAAGGCCGGCCGGGTTTGCGGCGACCCGACCGTTGAATGCAAGGGCGGAAGTGATTTTCAACCCTTCGATCTGCCGTTCGAGGTCGGAAACAACAATGTCATTTTTGAGTCTGAACGATTTTACGGAATCGTACTCAAGAGCAAAAAAATGAAGGATTGGGGCAATTGCGAGAAGCCGACCTTCACCGAATCTGAACGGCTGGCGATACAAGACCTGTTCCCGCGTAACAAGGTCTTCGCACTGAATTGTTTTGAGACGGGATTGAATTATTACACGGGTGTTGCCCAAAAGACCGCTTTCATAGGTGTTTACGCCGGCCGGACCCTTACTGAGGCCACCAAATTCCTCAAGACCGTTCGAGCAACAGGTAGATTTGGTGATATTCGCGTCCGACAGTTGAAGATCGGCGTAAACGGCACATAAATTATGAGGATCGAGGAACGGGCCCGGCGAGTTAAGTTGCTTTTGATGGACTGTGACGGTGTCCTGACGGATGGCCGTCTATATTTCACAGCGGAAGGTGAAGCAATGAAGGTCTTTCACGCTCGCGATGGTCAAGGGATCGCGTCCTGGCACGCTGCCGGCTTTCGATCCGGCATCATTTCGGGCCGCGGAGCCGCCGAAATAGTCGGCCGTCGTGCAGACGAACTCGGAATGAACTACGTTCGGACGAGTTCTCGTGACAAGGTTGCAGATCTCCGTGCGATCATTTCCGATGCCGGTGTTTCACTGGACGAAGTCGCTTATATTGGCGATGACGTCGGTGACGTTGAGGTTTTGAAGATAGTTGGGTTGCCCGTGGCCGTTGCGGATGCCGCCGTCGAGGCGATCGATGCGGCTATCTTTGTAACAGATCTTGGCGGAGGGCGTGGAGCTGTTAGACAGGTAACCGATCTTCTCCTAAACTC
>JBGAOU010000050.1:0-15553 GCA_044221625.1 Pyrinomonadaceae bacterium
CCTTTGACCCGACGCGAAACGAACTGTTCGCGGCCGAACGGGGCTGCGGTGCGTCATTGAACGGCAAACCTATCCGTGTTTCAAATTGCGAGGATCTGGGCGACGCGCTCATCGTTACCGGTTTTCCGTATGACATCAAACACAGGGAAAATTTCGCCCGTCATCTGACCGAGATGCTCCTTTCATCGAGAGGCGTGCGCCGCGACGGTTCGGCCGCGATCGATATGGCGTATGTTGCATGCGGCCGGTTCGACGGTTTTTGGGAAGAGGGGTTGAATCCGTGGGACGTCGCGGCCGGCGTTCTCCTGATCGAGGAAGCCGGCGGACAACTGAGCTACTATGACGGCCGGCCGTTCAGCATATACACGCCGCCGATCTGCGCGAGCAACGGCCTTCTGCATTCGCAGATGCTCAAGATACTCTCATAAGCCACTGAGTCTTAAGGCACGTATGCAGCCGGCACCGGCCGGTCATTTGCCGCTCCAAAGACCGCGGACGTAAATCCGGCGGTCGAACGCAACAGGTACCATGTGGTATTCGACGGCCTGAAGATCGCGACATCTGCCTTTGCGTCGCCGTCATAATCACCGACGACCGGGATGTCGCCCGGCACGCCCCACGACAATCCGTAATAGTTAAAAGTACCGGACGTCAGGATATAGAAATCCGGAAGGTTCGAATCCGCGGTCGCACGAAATACAGCAACGTCAGTTTTGCCGTCGCCGTCGTAATCGGCCGCGATCGGCTTGTCGCCGGAGGTGCCGAACGGGAATGCGACATATGAGCTGTTCGAGCTTTGGTAAAAGTGCCAGGTCCCGTCGGCCGGGCGAAAAACGCAAAGGTCGCCGATCCCGTCGCCGTCATAATCGACCATCTGCGGAATATCGCCATTTGCACCGAATTGCTGGGCGAAAAACTGGCTGCCGATACTTCGCAGCTGATACCAGACGCCGTTCGAAGGCCTAAATACCGCGAGGTCAGCCCTTCCGTCGCCGTCAAAATCGTTTGGCATCGGTAGATCACCCGCGGCCCCGAATTGTACGGTCGTGCCGGTCGAGGTGGCGGAGTTGAACACGTACCACGTCCCGTTTGACGGCCGAAAGACCGCGAGATCGGTCTTGTTGTCGCCGTCATAGTCCGCCGGGGCGATATTGTCAGTGCCGAAGCCCCAAAGCTGAGACGACGCAGAGTTGCTGCCGCTGTACTGAATGTTCCAGTTGTTGGCCGACGGCCTGAAAGCTGAAATATCGGTCTTGCCGTCCGCGTCAAAATCAAATTGGGCTCGCGGCACGCGTTTGATCGTAACGTCATTGCCGTCGCCGCCTGTATAGCTGATGCGGAACGCTGTATTGAGAGCGCCGGCAAATATGGAACCCTCAGGCAGACCGACAAATGTCCCCACGACCGGATCCGAACCATCATTATTGATGATCCTGTATTCGTCGCCCATTACCGGGATATAGCCATTCCAGGGCAATGGCGCGAGCCGGGCGTTGGCAAGGTTGACCGCGCCGGTGACGTTAAGTTGATCATGGCCGCTGGCTCCGGGAGCTGGGCCGGCGATCTTGCAAACGTAGGTGCCGTTCGGCGTAAATGTGACGCCGTTCGATAGATTGAGAATGCCCGTCGGCGAGGTCAGGGTCCCGGCGCTGATGACACCTTGAGTAACGGTGGTCGCCCCGACTGTGCCCGTTCCGCCGAATCCGCTCAACGCAAGACCGCCGCCGGTAGTTGTCGGGTTGTTGACGGTCACCACGCTCGACGGGATCGATGCGTCAACGACAAAGATGCCGTTGTTCAGCGTGATCGGGCCGCTGAATCCGGACGCGGCGATAATGGCGCTGGCCCCGCTGCCGTTCTTGGTCACGGAACCCGAGCCCGATATCAATCCAAACCCGACGATCCCGGCGCCGTCGACGGTCAACGCAAAACTGCCGATCGATATGATCGCGACCGTCGCAGTTCCGCCCGTCGCCGCCGAAAACGTCTGCGGCCCGTTGAGCGATATCGCAAGGTTAAATGTGGCGGTTCCGGCATTAACGGTCATTCCGTTTACGAGCCTGATCGGGTTGCCGCCGAACGTATATGCCCCGCCCTCGACCGTGATCGAATTAAAACTCGTCAGCAAAAAGAAATTATTGTTGTTCGTCTGCTGCAGAGCGGCGGCCGGGAAAATGAGGTCGTCACCCGCTACCGGAGCGACGTCCGTGGACCAGTTCGCAGCGGTATTCCAATTGGCATCAGCTCCGCCGCCGTCCCAGGTCTTGGTGGCCGAAAAAGCCGATGCGGCGGTTGATAGTATCAAAGTGATCAGTAAAAGGTATCGCATATATCGCTCCACGGGACGAACGGCTTTCGTCGAATGCCAGCGAATTTATCACATACACGGAAATGACGCCAACCTTCGGGCCTCCAAATTCGGTTCGACTCATTTACGGTAGAAAGGTCGTGTGATAACCTTTGAAATTGGTTCAGAGCAAATATTTATGTCATGGTTTCGCCGGGACAAACCGAAGATCGAAGATCTCGAGATCGACGAGGAACGAACAGTCAAAACTGAAGGCATATTTGTAAAATGCCCGGAATGTGACAGCGCGTTATACAAACGCGAATTAAAGGAATCGCACGAAGTTTGTACTCACTGCGGTTATCATTTTCGCTATTCGGCCGAGGGTCGCCTTCGCGACCTCTACGACGACGCCAGATACGAGAAATTGGACGAGGATGTGACGTCCGGCGATCCGCTCGGATTTTTTGATTCCAAAGCCTACACTGACCGGATCGATCAGGCGATCGCGTCGTCGGGCCTGCCTGAGGCGATAATTTCGGCCAAGGGCCTTGCGGGCGGACATTTGGTTTACGCCGGAGCGATGGATATGTCGTTCATCGGCGGTTCAATGGGGTCCGCGGTCGGTGAAAAGATCACGCGGCTTGTCGAATACGCCGTTCGCGATCGCGGTGCCGTGGTCATATATTCAGCCTCCGGCGGTGCTCGAATGCAGGAAGGCACGCTCAGCCTGATGCAGATGGGCAAGATCTCGGCGGCGCTTGCGAGACTTCACGAAGAACGTCTTCCGTTCATCTCGGTACTCACCGACCCGACGACGGGCGGCGTGACAGCGAGTTTTGCGATGCTCGGCGACGTCATACTTGCCGAGCCGAAAGCTCTGATCGGCTTTGCCGGCCCACGCGTCATCGAACAAACAATTCGGCAGAAGCTCCCCAAGGGCTTTCAGCGGAGCGAGTTTCTGCTCGAACACGGAATGATCGACATCGTCGTCGATCGCCGTGAAATGAAAGAGACGATCGTAAGAATGCTCGATTTTATGATGAATCCGGCCGTAACCGGTTGATTATGATCACTGACGTACTCGCTGAGATCTTCGAACGCGACCTGCTCAAGCTTCGGGCAGAGGTGGAGAGTTACCCGCACGAACGCGACCTCTGGAAACTGAGCGGTACGATCCCGAATTCCGCCGGCAACCTTGCGCTGCATCTCGTCGGCAATCTGAAGCATTTTATCGGTGCGACCCTCGGCGGTATCGAATATGTTCGTGACCGCGACCTAGAGTTTGCCGATGTGAACGTACCCCGCGATCAACTTGTCGCGGCGATCGACGAAACGCGGGCCGCTGTCAGCGAGACACTGGCCAAATTGACCCCGGCCGAGCTTGCCGCCGAATATCCCATTAATGTCTTTGGCCACTCGATGACGACCGAGTTTTTTATAGTCCACCTTGCGACACATCTGGACTATCACCTCGGCCAGATCAATTACCATCGGCGGTTTTTGACCAAATAGGCCCCAGTGAATTTCCGCGAGTCAGAATCCTATCTGCTCTCACTCGGCAACGAAGTCGCCGCGATGAAACTCGGCCTCGATAATATCCGGACGCTTCTCAGCGCACTCGGCGACCCGCAAAACAGCTATCTAAAGATCCAGGTCGCAGGCACCAACGGCAAAGGCTCGGTCTGTGCGTTCCTCGGTTCAATTTGCCGCGAGGCAGGCATCAGCACCGGCATTTTCACTTCGCCGCACCTCATTTCGGTCACCGAACGAATTCAGATAAACGGCCGCGACATTACCGAGGACGAATTTGCCCTTTACGCAGGTAAAGTGAGAAGTGCCGCGGAAAAGCTCCTCGCGGAGGGCAGGATAGAATATCGCCCGACATTTTTTGAGCAGATCACGGCGATCGCTTTGACGGCATTTGCCGAAGCGGGCATCCGACTCGCGATACTCGAGACCGGGCTCGGCGGCCGGCTTGACGCGACCACGGCGGCCCGAGCCGAGATCGCTGCGATCACACAGATAGATTTTGACCACCAGGAATACCTCGGACAAACGCTCACCGAGATCGCGTCGGAAAAGGCGGCGATCATCCATGACGGTTCTGCGGTCGTCGTCGGCGGCCAGAATCACGAGGCCGGAACGCTCATCCGCAAACGCCTCGCACAACTCGGGATCGAGGCTCGTCTGGGAGACGACGTCGCGGTCGAGGCCGACGGATCGGGCATCCGATTTAAGACCGCATTCGAGAAGTATCAGGCCGGGAGGCTCGGCCTTGCCGGCAGACATCAGATCGAGAACGCAAAGGTCGCGATACTACTTGCGGAAACCCTGCAGCGTTATTTTGCGATCACAAGCTCAAATATTGCGGCGGGGCTCGAAAACGCCCGCCACCCCGGCAGGCTCGAACGGCAGGGACGGTTTCTGTTCGACGGTGCACACAATCCGGCCGGTGCCGCGGCATTACGAGCATATCTTGACGAAGAGATCAGATCGCCGTTGACGATCGTTTTCGCCGCAATGCGCGAAAAGGATATCGCGGCGGTGGCCGACCGATTGTTTCCGAAAGCGTCGGTCCTTATCCTAACCAGCCCGGACAATTCGCGGGCGATGCCGGCCGGCGAACTTGCCGAATATGCGGCCCGGCATTCCGATCATGTGCGCGTATATGTGGCTGACCGCGTTTGCGACGCTGTCGATATCGCTCAAGAGGTAACGCCCGGCGACGGTACGATACTCATTACCGGTTCGCTCTACCTTGTTGGAGAAGCAAGGAAAATATTGAATAATTAGATTATGTATAAATTAGTTTTGATCCGACACGGTGAGAGTCAGTGGAACAAAGAGAACCGATTTACGGGCTGGAAGGACGTTGATCTTTCCGCAAAGGGGATCGAAGAAGCCCATGCCGCCGGTAAACTGTTGAAAGCCGAGGGTTTTGAGTTTGACGAGGCCTATACATCTGTTCTCAAACGAGCGATCCGCACGCTCTGGATCGTCCTTGATGAAATGGATCTGATGTGGATCCCCGAGACCAAATCCTGGCTTCTCAACGAGCGGCACTACGGCGCTCTGCAGGGACTGAATAAGGCTGAGACCGCCGCCGAGTACGGCGAAGAGCAGGTTCTGATCTGGCGGCGCAGTTTTGACATTCCGCCGCATCCGCTCGAACCGACGGACGACCGCTATCTTGGCGGGGAATTGCGTTATCGCTCGATCGACGCCGCCCATTTCCCGAAGGCCGAGTGTCTCAAGGACACCGTGGCCCGCGTCGTGCCGTATTTTCAATCCGAGATAATGCCCAAGATCAAGTCAGGCAAACGCCTTATCGTCGCCGCGCACGGCAACAGCTTGCGGGCCCTGGTCAAATATCTCGACAACATCGCCGATGCCGATATCGTCAATTTGAACATTCCGACCGGCGTCCCGCTCGTCTATGAACTTGACGCCGATCTAAAGCCCGTCAAGAGCTATTACCTCGGCGATGTGGACGCGGTCAAGGCCGCCCAGGACGCCGTCGCAAATCAGGGTAAGGCGAAATAGGCCGTTTTCAGCTGAGGCGGCTGACGATCGACAGAATGCGGGCCGTGAGGCCGGGAACCGGAGGCAATATTATGCTAAAACGAACGCTGCTGGTAATTTCACTGGTATTCCTTTTCACTGTCGCGGCCGCCGCTCAACAGTTTTCGATCAAGACGGATTACGGATTCCTGTTCGTGCAGAATGACCCGGTTCGGTCTTTTACGATCGAGATCAGGGGAAAAATCGTTAAGGCCGAGACCACCAGCGAGAATCCGGCGTTTACCATCGACGGGATCCTCGTTCAGATTGTTTTTGCGGATACCAAGGATTTCGGGACACCGGTCAAAGGGCTTTCCGATGAAAAGATCCTCGATATTCACCGAAAATGGGAAACGGATTATCTTTCGGGCCCGTTCGAAGCTCAGCTAAAGGTTACGTCGGAATTCAAGACGGTCTTGGGACGGACGACCAACATTTGGAGCTTTATCCGGCCGAAATATAACGAGGAATTTGACCGTGATTGCTTTATGACGGCCGTCGTCGGATCACACGTGATGGGTCTGAGTTCGCCGGTCACCAAAGGCGAAAAACTCGATCGGTACACAAACCTGCTGACCGAGATCGTTTCGACGATGCGTCTGAGCGACAAACCCTTTGATATTGACGAACTCGCCTCTAAATTCAGGGCCAAAAGGCAGGTCGGCTGAGGCGGCCAAAATGAGGTAGTTTATGAAAGACATATTCAGGACATTGGTCATTGCGGCGTTTGTCGCCGTGGCCGTTTCGACGGCTGCTGCCCAGCGAACGGGCAATGTGTCGGACGGCGAGATCGCCGGCGGACTCAAAGAGGCCCTTTCAAAGGGCGTTTCGACCGCCATCAAGTCGCTCGGAAAAGAGAATGGCTTTCTTGGCAACGTTCGCGTCCGCATCCCGCTTCCTAAGTCGCTGCAAAAGGTCGAAAAGGTCGTGCGGGTCGCCGGCCAGGGCAAGGCGGTCGACGAATTTGTCGCCTCGATGAACCACGCCGCCGAAAAGGCGGTGCCCGTCGCGGTGGACGTTTTTGTCGATGCGATCAAGAAGATGACCTTTGACGATGCCCGTCAGATACTCTTTAGCGGCAAGGACGATTCGGCCACACAGTTCTTTCGAAAGAACAGCGAGGAGACTCTTCGCGAGAAATTTCGCCCGATCGTCGAAGAATTTACCGAAAAGACCGGCGTAACACAAAAATATAAGGCGATGATCGGCAAGGCCGGATTTGCGGCTCAGTTCCTTGGGAAAGACGCCACCGATCTCGACGGCTATGTCACCCAAAAAGCACTCGACGGCCTGTTTCTCCTGATTGCCGACGAGGAAAAAAAGATCCGAAAAGATCCACTCGGCCGGACGACGAGCCTGCTCAGGAAAGTATTCGGGATACTGCGGTAACGACCAACGATGACCTGGCAAAAAGTCATTTTCATACTGTTGGTCCTGATCTGTCTTTCGCCGTACGGTTCGCCGCCGTTGGCTTTGGCGTTGGGATTGGCGATCGCTTTGACGATCGGAAATCCGTTTCCTGAACTTGGCGGCAAGCCGACCAAATATCTGCTTCAGGTGTCGGTCGTGCTGCTCGGGTTCGGTATGAATCTCGGGGCGGTCGTCAAGGCCGGCAAAGACGGCATTCTGTTCACCATCGCAACCATATTTGGCACGCTGTTGCTCGGCGCCTTCGTCGGAAAACTCCTGAACGTGCGTGCCAAAACCTCGACGCTGATCTCAAGCGGCACCGCGATCTGCGGCGGCAGTGCGATCGCCGCGGTAGCTCCGGCGATAGATGCCGATAAGGACGAGATGTCGGTTTCGCTCGGCATCGTCTTCGTACTCAATTCGGTAGCGCTGTTTCTGTTTCCGCTGGTCGGCCACGCACTGGGCCTCTCGCAAAACCAGTTCGGAGTCTGGTCGGCAATCGCTATTCACGACACAAGCTCGGTCGTCGGGGCGTCGAGCGTTTACGGCCCGGAAGCCCTCGCGATCGCGACGACCGTCAAACTCGCCCGGGCGCTCTGGATCGCGCCCGTCGCACTTATCTTCGCCTATCTCTATCGCGACAAAGATTCAACCGCCAAGACAAAGGTCGCCATTCCGTGGTTCATATTTCTGTTTCTGGGTGCGACCGTCGTTCGCAGCTATGCTCCGGTGACGGTCATGATACCGAGTGTTTTCGACGCTCTGGTCAATCTGGCCAAGGCCGGAATGACGATAACGCTATTCCTCATCGGGGCGAGCCTTACGCGGGCGACCATCAAGGCGGTCGGCGTCCGTCCGCTTTTACAGGGCGTTACGCTCTGGATCGTCATCTCGCTTGTCGCACTTTTTGCGGTGCTTCGCGTTTTGTAGTCAGGATTTGCTAAAATACTCGTTTCGGCCGGACTCAGAATTCTGTTCTGTTATGAGTATCAAGCAGATAACCGTGCGCGGAGCGCGCCAGCATAATCTCAAGAACATCGACGTAGATATCCCGCGTGACAAATTTGTCGTGATCACCGGACTCTCGGGATCGGGGAAATCGTCGCTTGCCTTCGATACGATCTACGCCGAGGGACAGCGACGCTACGTCGAATCGCTCTCCGCATATGCCCGGCAATTTCTCGATCAACTCGAAAAACCCGATGTTGACAGCGTCGAGGGACTGAGCCCCGCGATCTCGATCGAGCAAAAGACCGTTTCCCGCTCGCCGCGTTCGACCGTCGGCACCGTCACCGAGATATATGATTTTCTGCGATTGCTGTTTTCGTCGGTCGGACAACCGCATTGTCACCAGTGCGACGCACCGATCACGCGGCAATCGGTCGATCAGATAATCTACGGCGTTTCCGACCTGCCCGAGGGCGAACGCGTAATGATCCTGGCCCCGATCGTTCGGGGGCGAAAAGGCGAATTCAAAAAGGAACTCGAAAAGCTTCACAAGGACGGATTCCTGCGGGCTCGCATCGACGGCGAGTTGCGCCAACTCGACGAGGACATCATCCTCGATAAACGCAAAAATCACACGATCGAGGTCGTCGTGGACCGTCTGCTGGTCAAGAACGGCGTAAAGGAGCGCCTTGCCGAATCGGTCAAAACGGCCCTCAAGCTCACCGGCGGCGCCGTGCTCATCTCGGTGATCGACGGCGAGGAAAAGCTCTATTCCGAAAAAATGGCGTGCGTTAATTGCGGCATCAACATCGCGCCGCTCGAACCGCGTTCGTTCTCGTTCAACTCGTCATACGGTGCATGTAAACGATGTCAGGGCATCGGGACCGTGCTGGAGATCGACGCCAACAAGATCGTGCCGGATCAGAACGTGCCGGCGGGAAAAGTCGATTTCCTGTGCGGCATCGATCCGGCCGGAGCGACGTTCCTCAAGTCGGCGCTTGCGGCGATAATCGAGAAATTCTCGGGCGGCGACAAACTCGAACCGCCGACCGGTAAGGAGAGGCAAAAAACATCGCGCCGCAAAAAGGCGCGCGACGGCGGCCCGGACGATAACCAGCAGGTCCAGAGCCTGCTCGACATCAAGTTTGCCAATCTGCCGGCCGAGGTTCGCGAGGCGTTTTTTAACGGCACAAAAAAACGCCTTACGTTTCGGCACGGCGACTATAAATACGAACGCGACTGGCTCGGGGCTATGCGGGCGATGCGCGAGCGGATCGAGAATCCGCCGTCAGAAAAGATCCGGGCCGCACTCGAAGATCTGATCGCCCCGACATCGTGTCCGGCTTGCAGCGGCAAGCGTCTTCAGCCCGAGAGTTTGGCAGTCAAGGTCAACGGATACGGTATCGCGGACTATACCGAATTGCCGATCTCTGACGCCGTCAAACGATTCGCGGCGATCAAGCTCAGTACACGTGATGAAAAGGTAGCGGGGCTTGTCCTCCGTGAGATACAGAACCGCGTCAGTTTTCTCGACGCGGTCGGCCTGGGGTACCTGACGCTCGACCGGGCGTCGGCAACGCTCTCCGGAGGCGAAGGCCAACGCATACGGCTCGCGACGCAGATCGGATCGCAACTGCGGGGCGTGCTATACGTCTTGGACGAACCGAGCATCGGGCTTCATCCGCGGGACAACCGGCGGTTACTCGATACGCTGCACCAGCTGCGCGACCTCGGCAACACGGTTCTCGTGGTCGAGCACGACGAAGAAACGATCGAACACGCCGACTATGTCATCGACCTCGGCCCGCTGGCCGGAACGCACGGCGGTGAGGTTGTGGCCACCGGCACGCCCGCCGAGATCAAAAAGGACGTACGCTCGCTAACCGGGCAATATATGAACGGCAAGCTTGCGATCGAGGTTCCCGAACTCCGCCGCCTGCCAAACGGCCACCGGATCAAGGTCAAAGGCGCGAGGGCGTTCAATCTTAAGAATATCGACGTCGAATTTCCGCTCGGGATTCTGACGGTGGTGACGGGCGTTTCGGGTTCGGGCAAATCGACACTGGTCGAAGAGATACTCTATCCGGCGCTGTATCGCCACGTTTACCGGTCGGCGGTCGAACCGCTGGAGCATGACGCTGTCGAGGGACTCGATCTGGTCGATAAGATCATCGAGATCGATCAAAAGCCGATCGGCCGAACGCCGCGGTCTAATCCGGCGACGTTCACCGGCCTTTTCACGCCTTTGCGCGAACTTTACGCAATGTTGCCCGAGTCGCGCACGCGGGGCTACAAGGCCGGGCGGTTCTCATTTAACGTCAAGGGCGGCCGCTGTGAGGCGTGCGAGGGCGACGGGATGAAGCGGATCGAGATGAACTTTCTGCCCGACGTTTATGTCACCTGCGACGTCTGCCGCGGACACCGTTACAACCGCGAGACGCTCGCTGTGCGTTTCAAGGGTCTGTCGATCGCCGATATGCTCGACACGACGATCGAGGACGCGTTGCCGCTGCTGGAGAACATCCCGGCGATCAAAAAGGTGCTCGAAACTCTGCTCGACGTCGGTCTCGGGTACATCAAACTCGGCCAATCGGCGACCACGCTCTCGGGCGGTGAGGCTCAACGCATCAAACTCGCAAAGGAACTGTCGAAACGAGCGACCGGCAAGACCATTTACATTCTCGACGAACCGACAACCGGCCTGCACTTCGCCGACGTCCATAAGCTGCTCGACGTGCTTCAAAAGCTGGTCGATACCGGCAACACGGTCATCGTCATCGAGCACAACCTCGACGTCATAAAATCTGCCGATCACATCATCGATCTGGGGCCCGAAGGCGGCAGCGGCGGCGGACGCGTCGTCGCCACCGGCACACCGGAAGAGGTCGCCCGCGTCAAAAAGAGCTACACGGGGCGGGCGTTAAAAGCTGTCCTTTGATGAAATAAGCGGTACTCGCCGGTCTTTCGGCGTAAGCTTTTTGGGGGGCATGAAGAATAAAGGCCGCGGACGATCGCCCGCGGCCTTTGCTATTGACAAACTATTCGGTTCAGGCCGTCTAACTGACCTTTTTGAAGAAGACCTTCGGGGTGTCTCTTTTGAGTTTGCCCCAGACAGTGTGAATAACCGTCTTGCCGGCGGCTTTGGTCTTAACGAGCTTGAAGAGCAGATCGCCCTTCTTAAACTCGGAGGTACACGGTTCGCTGCTGCCGTACTCGACCGGCATACAGTTCTCAAAATAGAGCGACAGGGTCGTGGCGGTCGCCTTCGGGGTGAGGACCAGCTTGGACAGGGTGTCGGAGTTTTCGCCCTCGGTATAGGTGACGTAACGGCCGCCTTCGGTTTCGCCGAACTCGATCTTCGCCCAGGTCGAATACGAGCGTGTCTCAGTGGCGTTCATTCCCGACGTGGTGCCCTCATAGGTCGCGATCCACGAGAGCGGAAATGCCTGAGCGTTTGCCGCGACGGCGGCGGCGATGGTGATAAGTGCGATAAAAAGTAGTCTTCTCATTGGATCAATTCTTTGTGTAGCGTTTTCCGTTAAATTTGTATAGATGGACACGGCCCGCAACTTCGCAGTTGCCCTGCTTGCGGGCGATAAGCTCGAGGTCCGGCGAACCGGCGGCGAACTTGTAGAAATACGAGATGTCGATCGCCTGGTCGAATGACTCGATCGTGGCGGGCGATGCCCGAAGAATCGCGATCACGTCGTCTTTGCCGAGCGGTTTGAGGACGCGCGTCGTGACCTCGTTCCATTTTCCGCCCTTCACCGACCAAAACTTGATGACGCTCGCGTTGCAGTCGTTGACCGTCAGCCCGACGATCGTCTCATTCTTGGCTCTGGCGACGACCTTGAATTCACCGTCGGCGTTGCCGGCGGCCTTCAGCGTCAGCAGGGAATCGTCCTCGGCGACGATACGTGCTGATGAGCCCGTGATCGACGCCGGGGCCGTAGAATAGATCTCGCGGGCAGTCTGCGAATGGACGGCCGCCGCGAAGACCAGCGATATAAAAAATGAAGTGCTAAACTTTCTCATTATTTTCTTACGAATTTTGCTCCGTCAAACTCCCATTCGGCGAGTATGAAGTCATCGCCGCCCGAGTTTGAGCACTCGTTACAGGCCGCCCTGACAGTCTTGCCCTCGCGGGGCAGCATATAGTAAAAAGGGAACCCGTCAGCCGACGCGGTCTCGTCGTCAGCGGCCTTTTTGCGGTTAAAGAGTTTGGCCGCGTCAACATTCGACAGTTCCTTGAAGACCGTTTTGGTGATATTGGTCCACTTGCCGCTGCTTACGCTCCAGAATTTGACGAAACCGCTACAGGCCGGCCCGCACCCGCTTTCGGCGTGGGCGACGATATAGCTGCCGCCCGTACGTTTGAACAGAGCGATCTCGGCCCAGCCTTCCCATGGGCCCTCGAGGCGAAGGTAGCCGTTCTTGATGTCCTCGATCTTGATCAGCGACCGGCGATAGGCGTCAACCTTCACCTTGCCCTTGATGACAGCTCCTGAAGCGTCTCGCGAATACGCCGCGTTCGGCATCGCCAGAAAATAGTCGGTCACGGTTTTGAGCTGCGCCATCGACGCGGTGGCCGACAATGTGAGGATTACCAGAGTAAGTAATAGCTTTTTCATAGTCTTAGAGATATGCCGAGAGTTTTACGGTCTTTCCGCACATCGAATCAGTGACGACAAAGAGAACATCGCCCTTTTTGCCCTTGTTCGCCAGCCGGATCTCGCGGCCTGCTTCGCACGTGATGCTGGTCGATGAACTCTTGTTTATCTCGACGAAACCGCTGCCGGTGTGTATCTGAACGTCGGCGTCGGTGTCGTTAACCAGCTTAAAGCTGGCGGCGGCCGCGGCGGTTTTCGCCGTTGATGGCTGTTGAGCGGTAAAAGCGGCGACCGTGCCGGCCGCGATCGTTAGTGCAAGCAAAATTGTTAAATAACGCATAATTTCCCCCTTGTGATCTTATTATTCCGGGCTTTCCGGATATTCGTATTCGTTAAATACCGTGCCGTTCCATTTGAACGACTTGACGGCAACTCCTCCGTCGCCATTCGTGCCGCCGGCGACCGCACTGAGCACCTTGTCGCCGCCGCTAAACTGAAAATAGAGCGGGATCTCGACACCGTCCTTGAGTTTTGATTTTTCTTCAAATGCGGGTGCGTTTCGGAGGATGGCAATGACCTCGTCATTGTCGATCATCGGTGCGTGGTCCGATGTGACGTCCTCCCAGGTTCCGGCCTTGTAGTCGAGAAAAAGCAGTTGGCCCTGACAAACGCCCTCTTCGCACATATTGGTGGCAACGCCGACGATGACGCCCGACTTTTTGTTAAATATCTGGACGCTTCCGAAAACCTTGCCGTTACCGTCCTCACCGGTGATCTCTTTGACCGGTATGTCAAACGAAAGATAGCCGTTCTCTACGCTTTCGCTTTCGATCCAGGCGGCCCGCTTTTTAGCGTCGGCTTTGATATGTTCCGTCGGGATTGCAAGAAAGTAGTCGCGAACGGTCATCTTTTTGGCCTGACCGAAAGCCGTCAGGCTGAATGTGAGGGCAATAGCCGCTAACACAATAAGTTTTTTCATAATTTCACCCATTATTCGTTTCGGCCTGTCGTCTTGACCACACTTTCAAAGCGTCAAGTTGATCGCCGTCAGATAGTTCAGCGAGAAAAATCGGAAAGTGGTATCAAAAAAAACGCCGGCGATCCGGCGCTTGTTTTCGTTCTGAACGCGGCGTAAACGGCCTAACCGACGACGGTCTTCGGCCTGACAGGTCAACGGGTAAGTTCGGCGAGTAGTTTTTCGGCAGCGGCCCGATCGGCGACGTTTATCGTGACGAAGTTCACGGCCGAAATTTTCGGTTTCTCATTGACGGCCCGGCTGTGTTTCTTGAAGTAAAGGTTGTCAACGCCGGTCCCGTCAGCAACCAGCGTTAAGCGCCAGTATCTGCCGCCGGCAACCGCCTCGTCTTCCATCTCAATGTTGTAACTTTTGTCCTTGCTTATTTTATCGAGCGGGCAGGTGTATGTTTCTACCGTGCGAGCGATAGGTTTGACGCCTTCAAACTCGTATTGGATCTCGGTTATAACAAGCGCCTTTTTTACTTTGTCCAGATAGCGCGTGACGTAACGTGTCTTACCGCTTTGGAAGCGGTAGTCGATCGGTATTGATCGCCGTACCCTTGACTGCTACGGTCTCAACGCCAATCTTGACCCTCGTTGTTTGTGCGAGTAGCGAGACCGCTAGCATCAAAAGCAATGTCAGTCCGAAAATATATCTCATATAGATAGTACCTAAAACAAAGAATGCCGATCGCTCGGCATTCTATAGTCAGCTTATTCTAAAATTAATCTTACTGATCCGTCGACTCACCGCCCATGTAGTCGGCCTTGTCATTTGTGACCGAAACTTTCAGCGAAAAGGTACGAGCCCGCTTACGGTCTGAGTTATTGATGCTGACAACATATTTTTTTGTCTGTCCGGCAAGGACCGATAAATAGCCTTCGCCGTCCTGCCACTGATCAACGTCGTCAACGCCGTTGGCGAGGTTGAGTCCGATGACCGGAAACTCGTTCGACTTTGATATCGCGATGTCGCCCGAGGCGGTGACGTTAATTACCTGGCCCTCGCGTACTGAGATCGAATAGGTTTTCATATCCTTAGGGCCGACGGTGATCGTCATCGTTTTCGAGCTTGCCCCTTTGGCAAAAACGACCGGCGTTTGTGCCGAGGTGTCGACGGCCGACGCGGCAACGGCCGCGACGGCAATGATCATAAGTAAAAGTGTCTTTTTCATTTTTGTTTCCTTGCCAACGGCCTAGCTGATCGGCTGGCCGGGCTCTATTTCAAATTTAATATCAAGTGTAAATGCTGCAGGTTTTTTTGAGCGGGAACCGGTCGAATTAAGCTCAACGCGGATCAAATAGTAACCTTCGGCCGGGCTTGGTTCCAGAAAGTCGTAACGGTCACCGTTTGGTGCCTTTACGGTGTAGCCGATGTATTTATTGTCCGAGTCGAGAGCGACCTCCCAAACGTCGCCTTTGTCAGCCCAGATCTCGTAAAGTGCGTATCGATTTCCTGAGATCGAACCCTTAACCTCGACGGAGTTTGCACCTTCGGGCAAACCGATGCGCCTTTTGGTCTGTGCCGAACCCTCTGCGGCCGAAAATCCGATGATCGTCAGTGCACACAGAAAAACAAGTGCCATTTTTAGTGATCGGGTCATATAGGTCAGTGTCCTTCACTATCAACTAGCGATAATTGAGCTGGTTTCGTATCATTATTTTTTGCCCGATGCGTGCGATCTTGAACTATACAGCTCAAGATGTTTAAAAACGG
>JBGAOU010000051.1:0-16008 GCA_044221625.1 Pyrinomonadaceae bacterium
CTTTTCAAACGGCAGGATCGTCAGGAGCAGGTCGACGTGACGTTTAATCGTCCGGATGCGGTATCGCCGCCACGCCCAGAGTTGCGGTGAAATGTAGTAGACGACCGTAAACCCGCGTTTTTTCAACGACTTTGCGAGCTTTAAGTTAAATTCGGGGAAATCGACGAGGATCGCGACCTGCGGCTTGCGCACAATCGCCGAATCGACGAGTTTGCGATACGCGGACAGGAACATCGGCAATGCCCGGCCGATCTCAGCGACGCCGACGATCGAAAGTTCATCGGCCGCAACGACCGGTTCGACGCCGACGCCGCGCATCAGCGGGCCGGCCGCCCCGAAGAACTCCCAGTGCGTTTCAGGGTCACATTTTCGTATCTCCTCGACGAGCTTGGCGGTATGCCGGTCGCCGGATGGTTCGCCCGCGACGATCAATATGGATCGGGTAGTTTCCATTTTCACGTAAGTCATTATTGTTAAATGATATAGGGTACTTTTACAACCCGGCGCAGGCTTTGGCGCATCAAACAGCCGGCATTAAACAGTACAACTGCGTTAATTGACGATATGTGCCTTGCAGAACGCGTCTATAGCGCTTAAAATTGAGTGTTTTGGATAGTGGTTGGCGAGCACTCGGCTCGGTTTGCATTTATTTTGTCTTTTTTTGGTGGAGGAGTCTGTGACCTTTCGTCGTACATTTCTATTTTTAGTTGTAGCGATCTTCTCGATGGCCGTGACCGCATCTGCACAGATCGAGTCGGTTATCGGGCAATTGTCGAATTCCGGAGCCGAATCGTTTGCCGGAGGCATCAGCGGTGACGGCAGGTTCGTCGTGTTCGAATCACGCGGCAACCTGGCGACGGTAAACCCGAGAAACGCTGACAATAACTCAGAGATATTTCTCTTTGATTATGCTCAGCGGCGCATATTCCAGTTAACCGACACCAAGAGTTTGCTTTTGGACACTACGAAGGCGATCACTTTCGACAACATCCGCGTCGAGATCGTCAATACGCGTCCGGTCATCAGCAACGACGGAAAGTGGATAGCGTTTTCGTCCAATGCGACAACGTCGACCCCGACATCGCCAAACTCGACCAATCCGTCAAACTTTGACGGCAACGCTTTTACGTCGCCGACACCGACGCCGAGCCCTTCGCCGACCGGATCACCGACACTGGGGGCAAATCCGCTTACCAGCGACGGCAATACCGAGATATGGCTCTACCAGATACCGTCTGTCGCTCCGGTCGCCGACCTTTCGCTGGGTGATGAGATCCCGTTGACCGATCTTTCGGGAGGCACGTTCTACCGGGTAACGAACACCCTGCCGAGCCAGTTGCCGCGACCCGCGACCTCGACGACCGGTGCGTACATTGCCGACGACAACCACGATGCCAGCATCAGTGACGACGGCAGCGTGACAGCTTTTGTTTCGACACGCGACCTCGTCCCCGGAGTTGGAAATCCGTTCCCGGCCGAGGACAATGACGAGATCTTCACCTTTGTCCGCAGCGTCTCCATGCGTGGAACGTCCGAGGACCTCGGCGGCGGTGGCGGGATATTGTCACAGGTGACCAAAACGCCGCGGGGACAGGTATCTAATCCGATATACAACAAGAATCCGACGATCTCCGGCAATGGGCTGCGCGTCGCGTTTGCCAGTACCGGCGACAACCCGATCGTGGGCATGACCGGCGGCAATAACCCGCTTGCCAGCCGAAACGAGGAGATCTTCTTCGCCGATCTAAATACTTCCGGAGCTCCATCGGGCACGAAAAAGCAGGTTACGGCAACCACTTCGACGAACGTCGGCGATCCGGTCAATATACTTGACCTCGGCCGCCGAATGAGCCGTGACGGAAAGTACATTGCGTTTGACAGCTACGCCGACCTTGCAAATGAGAATAGCGGTACGAACTATACATCGTTCGCTCTTTACGTTTATGACACCGTCGCCAATACTTTTCGCCGTGTAGGTGCCCGCAGCGATGCGGACACGCAGGCGACGGGCGGCGACGTGCTCCATTATCCGAGCTTTACCGACTATGGCGTTTCCGGTGAACCGGCGACGCTGCTGCTCGAAACCCGGATGAATATCAAACCGGACGGGACGATCCCGACAGATCCGGCAGAGGGACTTAATCCGACCGTCGAAAGACAGTCGCAGTTGTACTCATTCACGCTTGGACTGCCGCCCGCGACCGCGAAATTTACGCGCCTGTCGAGGTTCCCGGTACCGACGTCATTTATTGCGTCGACCCAGCCGATCGCGAGTAACTCGTCGAAGCGGTTTGTATTTAACCTGGCATTGAGCGAACTCGGCCTCGGAAACCCGGATCTGCAGTCTGAGGTCTACTATATGGTCACGCCGACCGTGACCAACCAGTCGACGATCACGACCAACTTTGCGACCGGAGCGACGAATATCCCGGTTTCGCCGACCGTCGTACCGACACCGACGCCAACGCCGACACCGAGTCCGACACCTACGCCGACTCCAACGCCAACTCCGACGCCGACCCCAACGCCGACGGGCACGCCGACGCCGACACCGACCCCGCTGCCGACTCCGACTCCGCAGACGCCCGTGGCAGTTCACGGTCTTGCACCGGGCATGCAGGCGATCCTTAATTATCAGGCCAGTTTCGACCGCCCAATCGTGGCAAGGACCGCCGTTGGATCGCTCGAACGCAGTTTCACGCTCCCGATCGAGTTAAGCGGCGTTTCGCTTACGATCAACGGTGCGGCATGTGGATTGAGGTCGGTCAGCCGACACAAGATCGAATTCGTTCTGCCGCCGAGTTTGGCTTCGTCGTCGGCCGGTACCGTCTATTCGATGGTGCTGAACAACAACGGCGTCCAGATGAAATCTAATGTGACGCTTGTACCGGCAAGGCCTGATATTTTCAACGTGACGGGTGTCGTAGCTCCCGGAGGCCGGACAAAGATCGAGAACGTCACCAATCGCGTGCACACGACCGAACCGTTTACCGTCACGACGCTGAGGGTGCGCCCGCCGGGCCGTACCGCTACGGTTCTGAGGGTATATCTGACCGGTGCGCAAAATTCGATCATCGGTAACACAAGCGTCCGGATCGGGCAGTTCGGGTTGTTGCCGACCACCATTCAATCAAACGCTGTCCTGGTCGCCCCGGGTGTTTATACGATCGACTTCTTGCTGGATAAGGGCATGGACAAGGGCGGCGATCAGCCGATCATTGTCACCATATTCCTGGACGGTGTGGCATATACATCTAGGCTTGACGACACGACGAGTGTCTTCAAGATCCTTTAGCGGGCCTGATCGACGGGTCATGGTTGGTCTTAGCAATAGAGGGAGCGGACACATCGCTTCCTCTTTTCATTTGACCTAGTTTGCCCGCACATTAGAGTGACGGTCGATTGCGAACAAATGGTGGTTATATTATCCTTTTGATGTACGGTATCGGTCTTGAACACGGGTAATATCTGATAGCTACATGGCCCGGAAACGCATTTTGCGGCGATCGAAATTAAAATGAAATGAGGAGCCCGGCGGACTTTTTGCCGGAGTAGGCGTGAGTATTATGAAGATCTCTCCGAAGGTTTGGAAGAACGGTGAATTCATCGATTGGGATGATGCACGAATACACGTGATGTCGCACGTGATCAATTACGGGTCGAGTGTTTTCGAAGGCATCCGTTGCTACAACACCGCAAAAGGCTCGGCAGTATTCAGATTGCCCGAGCATATGCAGCGTTTGATCAACTCGGCAAAGATCTATCGGATGGATTCGCCTTTTACGCGTGAGGAATTTTGTGACGCGACGACCGAACTGATCCGACAGAGCGGTCTTGACGAATGCTACATCCGGCCGATCATTTTCCGCGGCCTTGATGAGGTCAAACCCGCGTTCGGCGTAAACCCCTTCCCTAATCCGATCGATGCTTACATCGCAACCTGGGAGTGGGGAAAATACCTCGGCGAAGAGGCTCTCGAAAGCGGCATTGACGTTTGCGTTTCGAGCTGGACCCGGATCACATCAAACTCGATGCCGGCAATGGCCAAGGCCGGAGCGAATTATATGAATTCGCAGCTCATTAAGATGGAGGCGTTGCTCGGCGGATTTTCTGAAGGTATCGCTCTTGATGACCGCGGTTACGTTTCCGAAGGTTCGGGCGAGAATATCTTTCTCGTCAATGGCGGCAAATTGATCACACCGCCGCTCGGAGCGTCGATCCTGCCCGGCATCACCCGCGATTCGATCATCCAGATCGCCAGAGAACTCGGCATCGAGGTGATCGAAACAAATATTCAGCGTGCCGCACTTTACCTCGCCGACGAAGTTTTCTTTACCGGCACCGCCGCCGAAGTGACGCCGATACGCTCGGTCGATCGGATCACCGTCGGCTCAGGAAAACGCGGCGAGATCACAAAACGGCTTCAGGAAGAATTTTTCGGCGTGATCATGGCCGAACGCCCGGCACCGTTTGGAAAGGACTGGCTGACGTTCGTTCGCCCCGAAGACGAAAAAAAAACGGCGGTAGCATAGCCAGTGCGTAAATCCGTTTTTCGACTGCCCGCAAATCCGGGCGAGTAGAATACTTAAGCACGATAACGCCACTCGGTATTATCGTGCTTTTTTCTTGTATGATCGACAACCATTTCAGGAAGGAACGACCGTGACCACACTCTCCAAAACCTTGCGCAGATCCGTGCTTGAGGGAACGGTATTCATTTGCGGGGCGATGGTCATGACCTTTGAGATCATCGGTTCGCGGATCTTGTCGCCATATATCGGCGCATCAACGTATGTTTGGACAAGTTTGATCGGCGTCATACTCGGCAGCCTTAGCCTCGGGTACTGGCTCGCCGGTCGGGATCGAGTTGAGATCGCTTTTGGCGTCGATCGTCCTGTTCGCACCGGCCAGCGTCGCCCTCGGATTCGTAACACCCTATTCGGTCAAACTGAGGTTGGACTCGCTCTCGGACACCGGCAAAACGGTTGGAAGGCTGTATGCGTTATCCACGATCGGGAGCATATTGGGGACATTTGCAGCCGGGTTCATCCTGATCCCGTTTGTGGGAAGCTTAAGGACGCTTTACCTGATCGCCGGCGTCCTCATCGCACTCGCGATACTTCTCGTTCCGTTTGCCGCCACTCGGACTAATCTCGCCATCATCATCGTATTTGTATTGTCGATCGTCGGGAGCGAGGCCAATGCCCTGATGCTGTACAAGGCTAACGGCCTTCACGACATCGACACTGAGTACAGCCGCATTCAGATATTTCAGACGACCGACCCAAAGACCGGCAGGCCGATCCGGGCGTTGGCTACTGACCCGTATTTCACTCAATCGGCGATCTTTATTGACAGCGACGAACCTGTTCTGGAATACAGCCGTTACTACCATCTGTCACGGCACTTTGCGGGCAAACTGGATGACATTCTCGTTATTGGAGGAGCGGGCTATTCTGTCCCTAAAGATCTGCTGTCGCGATATCCCGAAGTAAAGGTCGATGTGGTCGAGATCGACCCGAGTATGACGACTATCGCGAGGCGCTTTTTTCGTCTGCAGGATAACGACCGGCTACGGATCTTTCATGAAGACGCCCGGACATTTCTGAATGCCAACCGATCTGGCCGTTACGACGCGATCTTGGTGGATGCTTTCGGGTCACTGTTCGCGGTGCCGTATCAGCTGACAACGGTCGAAGCGATCCGTGAGATGTATCGCTCGCTGAACGAAAGCGGCGTCGTAATTCTCAATCTGGGATCAGCAATCCAGGGCCCCGGCAGCGAATTCCTCGAAGCTGAATTGGCTACATACAAAGCCGTATTTCCCTATGTAGGCGTATTTAAGGTCAATCGCGAATACGATGACCGCCGGCTCCAAAATCTGATCATCGTGGCCGCCCGATCTAGTGCGGCCCTGTCGTTTTCGTCGCCGGACGCGGAGATCTCGGCTCTGCTGGCCAATCGTTACGAAGGCGTGGTCCGGCAGACGCTTCCCGTCTTGACGGACGATCTCGCTCCGGTCGAATATTACAACTCGACCGCTCAGAATATCTATCTCCGCGAAAACGCAAAGTGACCTTTTAACGGATCCCCTGCCCGAACTGCTCGGTACCGAACGACCCGATACCGTTTAGGCGAAAGCTCAACGCCCAGCGATTCTCGCTGCGGACACCGACATTGAAGGTGTAGTACTGAAGGGCGAGCGAACAACAGTCGTAGGCGTACCCGATCGTGTAAAGCGAACTGATGAGAGGTGACGATTTCGATGCCCGCCGGTTCTGGAAGTCAAAGAACAACGATGTGCCGCCATACCAGCCCTTGTCCCGATTTCCGATGAATATCGACGGACTCCATTGCGAACCGCGCAAGGTGCCGGCCTCCTTGCCGGCCGTATTCGAATATTGAGCAAGCGACGGGATCAGCGTGACAGCACGCGTGTAATAGAACGTCTGAAATATCTTGAGCAGTTTGGTGTCATAGCCGACGGTTGCCGATATTGCCCGCAGCCCGTCGCCCTGAACGCCGACATCCATTCGCGAGTTAAAGAAGATCGTTCGCTGCGGCCGATATGTGGCGTCAATACTAAGCGGCGAGAACCGACGCGGCACGCCGCCGAACGTATAGAAACTCAACGCGGTCATCGATTCGATCTGATTGCGCCGCCCGGCGATAAGAGCTCCGCCAAATGTCTTGTCGAAGTAATACTTGCCCCGCACCGTTAGGGCAAATATCTCGTACGGCTGAACTGACAGCGATTTGGACGGGTCCGACCCGGATTTGGCGTCCTGACGGAGCTTTTCCTGGGCTTCGCTCGTCACCGCCTCAGAATAACGCCGCGTGTAGATGCGGTTTGTAACGCCATACTCAATCTCGTTCGTGTCGGTGATCGTGTCGATATAGTCGAACCGTATGATCCGATTAAAATTGTCGACGCCCTTTACAAATCGGTAAGTCAGGAACGGTTCTATCACGTGACGGAACTTAAAAGCCTTGTCCTTTCCGTAAAAATTGCGGGCAAGTGCCACTGGCCGTACGTCGAACTGAAACTCGCCGTACTTACGTACCAGATCACGCCCGACAACCCGTCTGGCGGCATCAAATGAATTGGAGTAATAGGTCGCCCTGACCGCTCCGGTGAATGTGAAATTAAAGTATTTGGTACTGAACGGCGCGGTCAACTGCGGGTAAAAATCGAGACGCTGGCCGAGAGCGGGCGTCGAAACCGGCACACTACCCGTCATCTGTTGATACAGTACGCGGTCATCGATATCCTCACGCCGCGAAACACCCTCGAGGCTCGTTTTGAACGAGAAATAGACACCATTCAGGAACGAGAGCATCGACGGCCGCTTTTCAAAGTTGACGCTAGGCAGGTTTCGCGTCTTTATCCTTACGTTTGGTATCGAGATGACCTGCGAGCGTGTCAGCAAATTTAGCGTGTAATTGTTCCAGCTCTTGTTGACGAAGGCCTGCGACACCTCGATCGGCGAGATGATCTGCTGAATTCCGTCAGAAAAGTACGCCCTGGGCGTAGACGATCGAACCGCCCTGGTCCGGATGGGCCGCATCGGCCCGCGGCCCAAAGATACGATCTTTGACCGCGTAGAACCCAAAATCAAAATACGAACGCGAATTTGCACGCGTACGGACGTCCAAACCGTATCCGACCCCGCGGCCCGTGTAAACGTCACCGCGGATCACCGCGTCGGCACTTTTCCCAAGTGTCTGGTAATAGGCCGTTGAAATTCGAAACCCCTTGTTCGCGGAGTACGAGAACGACGGCGTCAAAAAACCCGAACTGCGGTCACGTTCTTTGATCGGGATCGTTGCGTACGGCAAATAAAGCAGCGGAACATCCTTGATCCGAAATTTCGCATTCCTGAGCTTAAGTTTGTCCTTGATGCTGATCCTGGCCTGATCGGCGGTAAAGCTCCACTTGGGCACGGCTTCTTCACAGGCGGTGAACTTCCCTTTGGTAACGACCAGTTCATTGACGCCGACCCTTTCCACGCGATCCGCCGTAAAGTAGATCACAGTTCCGTCATTCGTCTGATTGGTAAAGCCGGTCGAGTCGATAAAATAGCCAAGTTTTGTCTGGTAGTTCCAGATACCGCGTGCTCCGGTGATCCGCTGATCGTCGCCCTGATCAAAGATCACGCTTCCCTCGACATCCATCTTGTTTTCCGCTTCGTAGATGGTGATCTTGTCGGCCTGCATTCGATAGATGCCGTACCGCACGTCAACATTTCCCGAGTGAATGATGACGCGTTTGCCCTTCTCACCCTCGACCGATTGCTTGTCTGAGTAAACCACGACCTCGTTGTCACCGCCTTCGGGCTCCAAACCGGGTTTCTTCTTCGGCTTTGGCTGCGTCACGCTTTGCTCGGTCGCGATCGGGTTAATATTGGGGGTGTCGGTGATGGGGTTGGAAACCTGGCGGTCGACCGGATTGGTCTGCTGCGCCGATGCGATAGCGGCGGCTAAAGCGACTAATATAAATGCAATGAATGGCTTAGGAAACCGCATCGAATCAATAAGTTAATAGATGATGCTAACACGAACGGAGTTAAACAATAAAGCCGTATGTTAGACTAAGATCCTGGCAATAAGTGTGTCTGAAATAACCGCACAAAAAGTACTGGTGGTCGAGGACGAAGAGTTGATGAGGGCGATCCTTCGTCAACTGATCGAAGATGCCGGTTACGACGTCGTCACCGCCGACAGCGCCGAATCGGCTCTCGACGCCTTTTCCGCAAACGATATCACCGTCACCCTGACCGACATCAAAATGTCGGGCAAGGACGGCTTGCAGTTGCTGGATCAGATCAAATCGATGGACCCGGAAGCGGTCGTCATCATTATGACGGCGTTCTCGTCGGTGGATTCGGCAGTGTCAGCCCTGCGAAAAGGTGCGTACGACTACGTCACAAAGCCTTTTATCAACGACGACCTGCTGCAAACGATCAAGAATGCCGCACGGCTTAGAAAGCTGTTTCAGGAAAATCGGGTTTTGCGGCGAGAGTTGCGTCGGCACTATGGCTTTTCCGAAATAATCGGCAAAAGCAGTTCGATGGAGCGAATCTTTGACGTTGTAAGAAAGGTCGCCGATACCAATGCCAGTATTTTGATCCAGGGCGAAAGCGGGACCGGAAAGGAATTGATCGCCCGGTCGATACATTTGAACAGTCAGCGGGCCGACAAGGCCTTTCTGGCGATAAACTGCGGAGCGTTGCCCGAATCGCTTCTCGAAAGTGAGCTCTTCGGGCATAAGAAAGGTGCGTTTACCGGCGCCGTCTCCGACCGGGAGGGACTTTTTCGCTCCGCGGCCGGCGGAACGCTCTTTCTCGATGAGATCGGCGAGATGCCGCCCGCATTGCAGGTAAAGCTCCTGCGGGCACTACAGGAACACGAGGTGATGCCGGTCGGGTCGAACCATTCGGAGAGTTTCGATGCCAGGATCGTTGCGGCAACCAATAAAGACCTGGCAAGTGAGGTCAAGAGCGGCAATTTTCGTGAGGATCTATACTACCGGCTAAACGTGGTCGAGTTAACGATCCCGCCGCTGCGGGACCGCCGCGAAGACATCCCACTGCTGGTCAAACATCTGTTGAATAAACACAAGTACGCCGCCGGTGGTGCAGAATGTACGGTCACCCAACCGGTGATGGATGCGCTGATGCGATATGACTGGCCCGGCAACATCCGCGAGTTGGAAAACACTATTGAAAGGGCCGTCATCCTTGGCGGAAACGAAATACGCCTTGACGATCTGCCGCCTAAGATCCTGGAGCACGGTCGCACGGCCGGAACATCCGACCCGACAGCACGGCCAACGCTGGACGAGGTGGAAAAGAATTATGTCCTTGAGGTCTTGATGGCTCAGGGCGAGGACAAGAACGCTGCTGCCAGAGTGTTAGGGATCGATCTGTCGACCCTTTATCGAAAACTGAAACGCTTTAACGAAGAGTGACCGGCTATTTTGCGCTGACCTCGATCACGAAATAGTCAGTGCCTTCGATCCGAACGACCCGACCTTCGGAATACGGCTCTTGAAAGAATGGTTTGGCGGAATACGCGATACCTTTCAGGGTGTCGTCGCCACTAAGGTCGCTCTGTGCGATCAACTCATCCGGAAACCAATTTTCTGACTGGATAGATACGTTTTGCGGAGGCTCGATCCCCTGCACCTCACCGACAACCTTCGCCGCATCCACGGGCGAGAGCCTGATCACCGCGATCAGTTTTTTCTTCGGCACTATTTCTTTCCAGACGATATCCTCGGTCTCATACGGCACATTTATCAACATTCCGAGCTCTTCGACATTGGTCTTGGCCGAATTAGACTCAGAGTTTGACTCCGGCGCTTTTGCCGAGTTTACATTGGTATTAGCCTTGAAAGTGCAGCCTGCGGCCCCTAAAATACACGTTAGTAATGTTAGAATAATGGCTGTTCTGACCGAATTCATTCACTGATTGTATGCGGAAGGCAGTTTCTTTTGCAATAAGTCTGATCCGCAAATCAGTAAACGGTCCGATGGGCTCCGAATATGAAATTTCTCTTCTCCTTTTGTTTATTGCTCTCGATGACTGCGGCGGCATCGGCTCAGACGACAGGGCCGGCGGAAACACTTGCAAAGTTCTTCGCTTTTGATCGGAAACACTCGACCGAGTTTTCAGTCCAGTCTGTTGAGTCACGAAAGGCCTGGTTTTCGAATGAGTTGTACAGGCTGCTTAAAACCGAGCTGAAACGCGAGGCCGAATACCTCAAAGAGAACCCCGGCGATAAGCCGCACTTTGGCGACGGCCTGCCGTTCAGGCCGCTGGACGAAACCTGTGATGTCGGCCAAAAGAAGCTTCACAAACGGATCACGTTCAAGTCCGGCCCGATCCGTGGAAGCAGGGCCGCAATAACGGCGACTTTTGCCTTCCCGCGGCCGTGCGAAACGCCCGACAAAAACGTCTATGTTTTTTCGATGAAGCGGATCGCGAATAGATGGACGATCGACAACGTAACCTACGACGACGGCTCGACGCTGGTCGGCGACCTGAAGCGAAAGGAATATTAGTTGTTGCACACGATACTGGATCAAATTTACAATTTTTGAATCGATCGGATCTGAATATTAAAAAATGGAATTAACAGAAGAAAGTTTGGCTACATCGGCTGCAAAAAGTGAGGTTGAGCGTTGGGAAGCTGAAACGCTCGCCAAGGTGCTGCAGCGTACGCCGGAAAGAAAAGCTCATTTCGAGGGCGTCAGCCTCGAACCGGTGAATCGACTTTACACGTCCGCCGACACCGAGGGGATCGCCGAGATCGGCTTTCCCGGCGAGTTTCCGTATAAACGCGGCATCCATCCCACCGGTTACCGCGGAAAACTCTGGACAATGCGGCAGTTCGCCGGCTTTTCGTCGCCGGAGGAGACGAATCGTCGTTTCAAATACCTTATGGCACAGGGCCAGACCGGCCTGAGCGTCGCTTATGATCTGCCGGCCCTGATGGGGCTCGACTGCGATTCGCCTTTGAGCGAAGGAGAGGTCGGTAAATGCGGCGTCGCGGTATCTTCGCTGGCGGATTTTGAGGTGCTATTCAACGACATTCCGCTCGACGAAGTGACCGTTTCACAGACGATCAACGCACCTGCGCCGATCTTTTTGGCGATGTATCTTGTCGTCGCCGAAAAGCAGAAGGCCGATTTCTCGAAGATATCCGGAACACTGCAAAATGACATTCTGAAGGAGTATATTGCTCAGAAAGAGTGGATATATCCGATCAAGCCGGCGATGAAATTGGTGATCGACACCTTCGAATACACGACCAAATACGTACCGAAATATAATCCGATCTCGGTATCCGGGTACCATATCCGCGAGGCCGGCTCGACCGCGTTGCAGGAACTTGCGTTCACACTCCGCGACGGCGTGGAATATGTTCAATACGGCGTCGAACGCGGATTGAATGTAGATGAGTTCGTTCCGCGGCTGTCGTTCTTTTTCAACGCTCATAACGACTTTTTTGAGGAGATCGCCAAGTACCGTGCAGCCCGTGTGATCTGGGCCAAAACGATGAAGGAGCGTTTTGGTGCTAAGAACGAGCGGACGATGCAGCTGCGTTTTCATACGCAGACGGCCGGCGTCTCGTTAACGGTCCAACAGCCGCTTAACAATATCGCCCGTGTCGCCATTCAGGCACTGGCGGGCGTGCTGGGCGGCACACAGTCGCTGCATACCGACTCCTACGACGAGGCCCTCGCATTGCCCAGCGATCAGGCGGCGCTCATCGCCCTTCGCACCCAACAGATCATTGCGGAGGAGACCGGCGCAGTAAATACGGTCGATCCGCTCGGAGGCGGTTATTACATCGAGTCGCTGACCCAAAAGATGATCGACGGTTGTTTCGAGTACTTTGATAAGATCGACGGCTTTGGCGGAATGGTCGAAGCGATCGAGGCCGGATTCCCTCAGCGTGAGATCCAGGAGTCGGCCTATCAATATCAAAAGGCGGTCGAACGCGGCGAACAGACGATCGTCGGCGTAAACAAATACGCGATGGACGAAGAGCTGTCGACAGTAAATATCCTGCAGATCGACGAAAAGGTCCGTGATCATCAGCTATTAAGGCTCGAACACGTTAAGTCGATCCGCGATGCTGGGGCCGTCTCAAACGCACTCGAAAAACTAAAGAAGGCGGCCGCGTCGAATGACAATACGATGCCGTCGATCATCGAGGCGGTCGCGGCATACGCGACGGTCGAAGAGATCTGTGTCGCATTGCGAGATGTCTATGGCATCTACGAGGAACCGGCATTTTGATCGCCGACACGGGATATTCAGATCAACGGCGCGGAAGTGGGAGATCACGTTGGACAGCATAAATGCCTGAGGCCCTAACCATCATCGATGAAAACGTGCGGCCCAAAGCGTCGGTCACTGAACGACTAGGCTCCCGAGGTGAGGAGATAGCTGCCCGGGCCCTTTTGGACGATGGATATCGGCTCGTGATGCGCAATTTCAAGGTGCCGGTCGGGCGAAACAGCAAGGGTGTCCAGGTAACCGGCGAGATCGACATTATCGCGCTCGAAGGTGATACGATCTGTTTTGTCGAGGTCAAAACCCGTCGTTCCGATGAGTTTGCACCTGTCATCGCTGCCGTTGACATCAAAAAACAACGTCAGATCACTCGAACGGCCAAGATGTACCGCCGCATTTTTGAATTGGAGGGTCGAAGATACAGATTTGACGTCGTTACCGTCTTACTGCCAAAGCACTCCGAACCGGTGGTCGAGATCGTTCGTTCATTTTGGGATGAAGGCAAATTTAGAAAGAGGCGCTGGGACCATGGGAGTTGGCTGGGCCATAACTGAAACATTACTTTTTTCGACAAATTCGTAATCGCAACTGAGGACAAACACTTTATGAAATTCACTTATCGCATTTTCAATGCTCGTCGTTCTTTCGCTGTTTTCGGCCTATACCGGACTCGCGTCGGGTACCGCAGAAGATTCCGTCATCGGCGGAAAATGGTCACTTGTCGCTAACGCCGGCGGCCAGTCAATTCAGATCCTGGTCGACTTCAAGCAAACGGGGTCTGATTTTACGGGGACAACGTCATCAGATATGGGCAACGGAACGATCGATGGCGGCAAGATAACGGAAAGACGTTTACCGGCGTCCTGCGCTGACATTCAGGGAAATGTCGTGGATTTCAATATCGAAGGAACTCTCGACGGCGATAAAATGACGGGAACATTACCAATGCGTCGTTCGGCTCGATCCGTTTTCGGCCACGCGAAACAAATAGGCGTCAACGCCTCTGCAAAGAAAGACGCCCGGCGATGCCGCCAGCGTCTTTTTCATTTACCCGCAGTTCGAAACGGAGCCGTTCACTTGATTCCCAGGTTGTACCGATCGTGACCGATCGGCCGCGTGCCGGAGCATAGGTAAACTGCTCGCTGTAGTATCTATTGAACAGATTGGATATGCCGGCATTGATGCTAAAGTTGAACCGCTCCTTGCGGAAGTAGTAGCCGCCGCTGACATTATGTGCTACATAGCCCGGCTCGGGGCCATCGTTGACCGGGATCAGGTATCCCGAGGACAACCTGGTCTGCTTGCCGACAATGCGGGCGTTGTAGTCAAAGTAGTAATTCTTGCCGAAGTTCTGCCAGCGAAAACCGGCGTTCGTTCGATAAGGGCTGATGAAATCCAGCGGTTCTGACTGACCGACATCGTCGCCTCGAAGATAGCTGAAGTTTCCGTATGGGGTCAGGTAGCCCAAACTGATCTTATAGGTCGCCTCTAGTTCGGCCTCAAATCCCTGGATCCTGGCGGTACGCACATTCCTTGTCTGATAGACGTCGATCGGGGCTCGCGGAGGAGTTTGAGCGATCCGTACGCCGGTAAACTGGGTCGCAAGGAAATTCTTAAAGTAATTATTAAAGTACGTCACCGAACCGCGGATCTTTTTCACCCCAAACTTCGCACTCGCGTCAAAATTGATCCCGGTTTCCGGCAGCAACGCCGGGTTGCCGACGAGAAATCCTTCGGCTGAGGCCGCGTCAGTAAAGAACCGCTCGGAAATATTCGGCGTTCGGAATGATCGGCCGATGCGAGCCGAAAGATTGACGTTCGGCGTCAGCGTATAAACGACGCCGAGATCGCCCGTATAAGCCGAATTCTTGACGTTCAGGCCCTGATCCAGGCCGGTGATACCGAGCTGCTGGATCTGAGCCGGCGTGAGACGCGGATCGACGGCAAAATTTGTCGTCGGTTCGGCGGACGTCCTAAACTGGTCAAATCGGAATCCGCCCGTCAGCCTAAGACGTTCCGTCACCCGATAATCATCCTGAATAAAGAACCCGATATTCGACAAACTCGCGTCCGGTACACTGCGTGTATAGCGGGTCGTGCGGTTTGGCGAATATGACGTGGACGATGTGATCGTCATCCGCCGATCCGAATTGTCATCGAGAAAGTAGCTCGTTCCGGCAATGATACTGTGATCGCCGAATAGCCAGTTGGTCTGCACGTCAAAACCGCTCGTCTTGGTATCCGTGATAGTCTCGCTCCGTTGGTACAATCCCGGGAAATATGGCGGAGCACTCGGCACGGTCAGGATGTTGGTAAAGTTGCGATACTGCGTTTGATAAAACGCCTTGGCGGTCACCAATTGCAGATACTTGTTTAGGGCCGCAATGTCGTATCTGGCACTGAAACGGTCGCGGTTACTGAACGGGAAGAAACCGTTAAAGACGCCCGTCAGTCCGGGAACGCCGGTATTTGCCCCGGCCAATCCTGACGAACCGACATTTGAACTGCGGCGGCGTTCGTAGTTTAGCTTTATCGTATTTGTGTCGTTGATAAAAAATCTGAGCGTCGCCTGATTGTTGCTGCCGTGCGACTGTGAATTGAGAATTTCGCCGTCGTCGGTGATCTGAAGGTCGTCTGCCCTCAAACGGGCGATGTCCGTTGAGTTCGGATTTCCGGCAAAGTAGTTGTTAAACCGATCTAGTGATTGGCTCAAGCGAAAGGCGAAAAACTTACTTGATCCATTAAACTCGAGGTTTCCGCGCCTGCCTGATTCATTTGTGCTGTAAAACGTATTCAGCAGCCCGCCGAATCGAATGCCTTTTTCACGTCGCGGCGGAGTGTCGCGGGTGATTATATTGATCGTGCCGGCGAGGGCGTCGGTACCGTACAAGACCGATCCGCTACCGCGTATGACCTCGACCGATTCGATCTGAGACGTCTCGACCAGGCCGGGTTCGATGCCCGATTGTGCCGAGGTTCGGCTGTTATTCAGCCTTTCACCGTCAACCAGGATCAACACTCGGTTGCTTTCAAGCCCGCGAATACGCGGACGTACCTGAAATGCACCCTCGTTTGTCGTCGACGTGCCCGGCAGCCCGCGAAACAGGTCGCCGACGGTATTGATATTCTTTCGGACGATCGCTTCCCGGTCGATGACCGACAGCGGAACCGCGGTGTCGACCGACGCTATCTCGGCGCGTG
>JBGAOU010000052.1:0-8044 GCA_044221625.1 Pyrinomonadaceae bacterium
CCAAGGTTGATCAGCGCCGAGAGCGCGTCTTCGAAAACCGCATCCGATGGCAAACTAGACCGTGAAGACGCGTCGAGCGGCGTTGTGTCGGACATTTCGCCGACCTTGTCGCGGAGTTCGATGACCAGGCGTTCGGCGGTCTTGAGGCCGACGCCCGGGATCGATTTCAGTCGGGCGAGGTCATTTGAGCGGATCGCGACAATTATTTCATCCGCGCTCATGCCGGAAAGCATCGCAATGCCGGATTTCGGGCCGATGCCCTGGACTGAAATGAGCTTTAAGTAAAGGTCGCGTTCACGCAGCGTTTTGAACCCGAACAACTGGATCGCGTCTTCGCGAACGTGCGTGTAAACGCGAAGCTGGACGTCACCGCCGACCTCACCCAATTCGTAGAACGTCGTGAGCGGGATCAAGACCTCGTATCCCACGCCGCCGACATCGACGATCACGGTGTTAGCGTGCTTTTCCAGGAGTTTGCCGGACAGATATGCGATCATTGCGGTTTAACGTTAAAACGCTGAGTTTAGAGCAAAATACGCCTGTCGGCAACGCGGTGGCTCCCATTTTCGCGTGTTTCGGATGCAAACGCTTGCGCAAGATTTCACAATTTGTTTTAGTATCTATCATCCGATGAAAGGCGATAAGATATCCGAACTCACGACAAACCGGTTAAGCGTCTATTTGCGTTGTCTCAACGAACTCGACGCCGAGGGCGAAGCCTCGGTCTCGTCCGACGCGATGGCCCGGCGGTTTCATATGAATTCGGCGCAGATCCGCAAAGACCTGGCGAATTTTGGCGAATTTGGGACACGCGGTGTCGGATACAACGTTAAGACCCTGCGCGACCATCTTACTAGTATTCTGGGACTCGATCGCGAGCACCGCGTCGGCATTATCGGAGCCGGCAGGCTCGGAGCCGCCCTGGCGGACTATTATGGTTTTCGCAAGGCGAACTTTACCGTCGCGGCGATATTTGACTCGGATCCGGCAAAGATCGGAACTAAATTGGGCTCGGTGGCCGTTCTCGACGCAAAAGACTTTTCACGTGCCGCCCGAAGTTATATGATCGATGTAGCGGTGATCGCGGTTCCGGCCGAGGCTGCTCAGTCCGCTCTGGATCTGGTTGAAAGTTCAGGGATCAAGGCGGTACTCAATTTCGCCCCGGTTTCGCTGAGGTCGGGCCTGGACGTGAAGGTCAACTCGATCGACCTGACGACTTCACTTGAGAGCCTGTCGTATTTTCTGGCTGCATCGGAAGATGCACGTTAGCGGTTTTTGTCTGAAACCGATCGGTGGAATCCGACGTATTTCCTATTAGTGATCGACTGTAGTATTGAGGTTTTAACTAAATGAACACCAAGGGATTTATCAAACGCATCCTGCCATTTGTGGGGGCATTCTCACTGGGGCTTTTTATCGCCAGCTTTTTTGTATCGATCGGCCTCCCGCGTATGGGCAACGGCCATCGGGGAATGAGAGGCGAATACAAACGCCAGTTCCGAATGGAGATGGAACGCCTGCGCCAGGAGAACTTCGAATTGAAGAATCAGCTTCGCGAGCTGCAGTCGTATCGTTCGGCGACCGGGCCGAACTCGGACCTGAAGCGTGTTGAAGCGATGCCGCTAATCGATGTGCCGCCTCCGCCGCCGCTGCCGCCAATGCCGCCGGCTGCCCCGCACACTCACCGATAGCATTTCGTAAATCCGATTCCACAGGTTAACTGACACACAGCTGTTATGTTAATCTGTGGATTCCTTTTTTTATGGACGAATCTCAAGCCCGAAAACTGATCGTCGAGATAGGCAGACTGCTGTACGAACGCAGCTACGTTGTGTCGTCGGACGGCAATGTCAGTTATCGGCTCGATAATGACACGGTACTCGCGACCCCGACGATGACCAGCAAGGGGCGAATGACCGAGGATTGTCTGGCCCTGACCGACATGGACGGCAAGCCGCTGACCGACAAGCGGGCATCGTCGGAACTGGCGATGCACCTGCTGATCTACAAAATGCGCCCCGACGTCAGGGCCGTGTGCCACGCGCATCCGCCGCATGGGACGGCGTTTGCGGTCGCCGGCCTAGCGATCGACAAGCCGATCCTTTCCGAAGTGATCCTGACGCTTGGCTGCGTGCCGTTGACCGATTACGGTACCCCTTCGACAAATGAACTGACCGAGGCGATGAAGCCTTATGTCGAGCACCATAACGCGCTGTTGATGGCAAACCACGGTGCCGTCGCTTACGGCGAGGACCTTTGGCAGGCTTTTGACCGTTTGGAAACGCTCGAACACACGGCAAAGATCGCGATACTCGCAAAAACATTGGGCGGGGCAGTGGATCTGCCATCTGATGCCATCGAAAAGCTGATCAACATTCGTGAAAAGGCCGGTTACCTTACCAGTTCGGCAAGGTGCCAGGCGTGCGGCTATCTTCATGAAAACGGCGTCGTGTGCGGTTCAGGCGGCAATTCGACCACCGAAACGTCGGGCAGCGGCATGAAAGTCTCGCTCTCGCGAGAAGATTTGATAGAGCTTTTGAGCCAAGCGGCTAATTTGAGTTAAACTTAACGGAACGTAGCGATCTACAAGTAATTTTCAGGAGCAAAACTAGATGCAAGAAGCGTTAGGAATGGTCGAATGTAAGGGCCTCGTGGCGATGATCGAAGCGGCTGACGCAATGGTCAAAGCGGCAAACGTTCAACTCGTCGGATACGAGAAGATCGGGGCCGGATTTGTGACAGCCATCGTCCGCGGCGATGTCGCGGCGGTCAAAGCGGCGACGGACGCAGGTGCCGCAGCGGCACGGCGCGTCGGCGAACTTGTCAGCGTTCATGTCATTCCGCGGCCGCATGCCAGCGTCGACGAAACGCTGCCGATCGTCAAGAAATAGCAGGCCGTGAATAGTGGAATGTGATCGATCGACGATCACATTCACGATCCATGATCCGCGATCCACGAATAGATGATAATCGCACGCATTTTAGGCACGGTCGTGTCCACCCAAAAGGATGAGCGGCTACTGGGCAAAAAGCTGCTGATCGTAAAGCCCATTAATCTGGACGGGTCTGACCAGAGCGGCTATACCGTCGCGGTTGACACGGTCGGCGCCGGTTACCACGAAAAGGTAATTGTCGTTTCCGGCTCGTCGGCGAGGCTTGCCGAGGGCAACAAGGACTGTCCGGTCGATGCCGCCATCATCGGTGTGATAGACGAGATCGATTTCATCGCCGCCGGGAAGTAATTCCTTAATGTTTGCGAAATAGTTCAAATGCAGATCGCCCGCGTCATCGGAACCGTTGTTTCCTCAGTAAAAAATCAGGCACTCGAAGGCCGCAAGATGCTGATCGTACAGACGCTCGACGCCGACCTTCGGCCGAAGGGCTCGCCGATGATCGCGCTTGACGCCGTCGGTGCAGGTGAGGGCGAACTCGTGTTTTGGTGCCGCGGAAAGGAAGCTTCGTTTCCGTTCAAACGAGACGAGACGCCGACCGATTGCACGATCGTCGGCATCATCGATTCCGAAGCTCACGTTTTTCAGGGGAAAAGTTAGAGAGATGCTTCTTGCAAGGGTTATCGGCAACGTGGTCGCGACGCAGAAAAATCAGCGTTACGAGGGCTCGCGCGTTATGCTTTGCCGCCAGATCACGCCCGACGGCCGGGACATGGACTATACCTGCATCGCACTCGATTCGGTAAACTCGGGCGAAGGCGACACGGTGATCATTGTGCAGGAGGGCTGGTCTGCCTCTACGGCGTCGACCGGCCGTGCCGGAGCGGCGATCGATTCGGCTATTGTGGGCGTTGTCGATTACGTGGAGCTTTTGCCCGACAGTAAGTAGTTTTGGATATGGAGAACGGCAACATCAACGATCTGGCAGCCAAGATCGCCCAACTGATCGCGACTGAATCGAGTATGGGCGACCTAGCTTCGATCAGATCGTCGCTTGATAAGATAAACAGCCGGCTAGATAAACTCGAATCGTCACACTCCGGTGCGGGCATCCCGCCATCGCATTCCCACAAGCACCCGAGTTTGGAAAAGCTGAAGATGCTCGAAGGGTTGGCTGATAAGGTTTTCGGCAATGAGGCGAACGCCGGGACATGCGGTTTTGAGCCCGGCAACAAGCCCTGCGATCATTGCTCGATGTGTAACTCAAGAGGCTTCTAACCTCAGGCTGCTTCAGTAAATAAAAAGGACACGAAACATGTGCGGCCTGTTTCGTGTCCTTTTGCATTTGCCTGTGGCCGGGTTACGGTTTGACCGGAGCCGCGTTCGCCGGAGCCGCTGAGTTCGCGGGGGCAGCCGGGGCCGCCGGAGCGGCGGGGGCAGCCGTTTGCGGCTTTCGCATCGAATTGGCGTCGCCGACGCTCGGAGCGGTCTTTGCCGCCGGATCCGCCTGGAAGAACGGCTCTTCCTTGAATCCGAGCAGGCTGGCCGTCAGCACCGCCGGAAACGAGTTCCGGGTGGTGTTGTAGGTCGTAACCGCGTCGTTAAAATCCAACCTGGCGGTATTGATCCGGTTCTCAGTTCCCGAAAGCTCGTCCTGAACCTTCATAAAGGCCTCGTTGGATCTCAGCACCGGATAATTTTCCTGGAGGCTCAGCAGCCTGCCGATGGTTCCGCCAAAGCTGTTGTTGGCGTCGATGATCGCCTGCTTTTGTTCAGGCGATTTGTCGCCGCCGGCGGTCGCCGGCGCGGCCGTGGTTGCATTTAACAAACGCGAACGGGCATCGGCGATCTGGCCGAAGACCTCCTGCTCCTGGATACCGGCCATTTTAGCCGTTTCGACAAGATTCGGGATGAGGTCAGCACGCCGCTGAAGCGCGCTTTCCACATTGGCCCACTTGCCCTTAACCTGCTGCTGCTTGGCGGTCAGGTCGTTGTAACTACAGCCGCTGAGGCCGAATGCCGCAAAAAGTACGATTGATAATAAGATTGCTTTTTTCATCTTAGATCTCCTGATAGTGATAAATCTCTCAAAAAACCGCGGTTTGTCACTGTCCGGCGGCATCTACTGCATCAATAACCAACTCGATCTGCTCCATATACTCGCCAAAAAGGGCGTTTGCAGATATTTCATCCAACTTTCCGGATGTATTATTTTCACGGATGTTGAATATTTTTTCAAACGGCGCGATGTCGACCCCCAAGTGGTTGGCGGTCATCGCCACGATCTCATGCTTTGTGGCGGGCGGCTGAACACCCTTTATGATCAGGACCGCTCGAAACAACGCCGCAAAACTTGAAAGGCTCTCCGCCATCAAACCCGTCAATCCCTCGACCGACATTGAAGCCGGAATATACTGCCGGCGAAGTTGTATGAGTTTTGACCGAAGCTCGTATTCGGCCTGATGACGCAAGAATTTATCCGAGATCGTCAGGCCGGCGAGCACATCCGTGCCGTAGAGCACCTTGTGAGCGACGCTCATCTGGTGAAATTCGATCGGGAAAACATCGGCTGCGTTCTGCAGTTCCGAGACGGTGAAATAGACCGGCACGGGGTTGCCCATCCGGCGCCATTCGCGAATGCAGCTGTGAGCGTTGCGAAGGTCGGCCGGCCCGATCTTATTGAGAGCGATCAGAATGTTGTAATCAGACTGACGCGGCACAAAATCGCCCGCCGCCGCCGATCCATATAGGATGACGGACGCCAGATTGCTGCCGTGCGTCGCTCGCAGGTCGTCAATAAATGCCTGAAAGTGTTGTTTCATCTCTTACCAGTCTCCTCCGGCACCGCCACCGCCAAAATCACCGCCACCGCCGAATCCACCCCAGTCGCTGCTGCTCGACGACGATCCCCAGTCACTCGAAGATGACGACGAGGATCCGCCTGAACCGCTCAGAATACTGCCGACGATCCACGGTAATGCGCTCGAATCACCTCCGCCGCCGCTTCCGCCGCCGCCAAAGCCGCCGCCGCCCCAGCGACTCTTGTCGCCCTTAGACGGCCCGCCCTTACCGCGGGTTGCAATGATAAAAGCTATGATCACGATCACGATCAGCAAGCAGCAAAACAGCGTAAAGATCGACGATCCGCCGCCTGACGTGCCGGCCGGCGTAGGCGTCGGTTTCGCCGCTGGTGCGTTCCCCTTATTGCGTATCGTCTCGATGTATGCGTCGATCGTATCGGAAATGCCCTTGCCGTAATTGCCCTTTCGAAATTCGGGAACAAGGTACTGGCGCTGGAGACTGCCGGCGATCCCATCCGGAAGTTCGTCTTCGAGGTCCTTGCTGATCTGTGTAAAGTACTTTCGATCGTCGACCGCGATCAGCAAGAGGGCACTCGGGTTGTCATCCTGCTTCGATCCGATCTTCCAGCCGCGTGCCACTGCAAGTGAATAGTCGAATATCGCCCGATCGCCGGTCGTTTTGACGGTGACCACGGCGATTTCGACGGACGGCGATGTCGTCTCCTTAAACTGCTTGAGTTTGCTTTCAAGCTGTTGTTTGGTCGCCGCGTCGATCACACCGGCATAATCATTGACGAAACCGGTCGGGGCCGGCAGCGGCGACGTGTTTTGCGACCACGGGCCCGGCACCTGGCCGAGGGCCGGGGCAACCGCGCAAAATATCGCCAAAACCGTCTTCAGAACGACGATCCGTTGAAATGTGGTGAGTCTTCTCATTCGATACGCAGCTATCCCTACGATCATATCAAAATAATACGACTTCCGTCTGAGCTAGGTTCGGGGTTTCGAGCGGTTATCAGATACTTCGACTATCTTGCCGCGGAATACATTAAGCACACGCCGAACGTTCGGATGGGCCGCCGCGTAGGCATTAAGTTCCTCATCGGTCGGGTTGTCGCTCAATTTGGGTAGTTCGGCCGCTGGAATGTCCTCCTCGGGAGCAGGCATCATATCACTGAGGTCGTATGCCTTGGCCGTGATTGCCCGCCGCGGGACGGCCGCGGGACGCTGCATCTGTGCCATGACCTCTATCTCTTCGCCAAAAAGAGCCTTGACCATGACCTCCTTTGCACCCATCGGCATCAGATCATCACCGGTTAACGATAGCTTGAACTCGTAGAGGGCATCGAGGTTTTTGTCGTCAAAATGCTCCAGTTCCTCGGCGGTCAGCGACGGCAGGCGAACCGGCGGCCTTGCGGTGTCAATTGCTCGTTTTGCTGCCGTAGGCTGAGTGGCCGGGGGCATTTCCTGGACGGTGAGATCGTCAAACGGCGGATCGAACGGCGGTTCTTCAAAAATGTCGCCGTCAGGAGGGAATTCGGGTTCGGGGCTGCCGGCAATGAAAATGTCCGGGGCTGGTTCCGCGGAAATCACGGGCGGCGTTTCCGGCGGGGTTTCGCGTATCTCCGGTACGGCGGGCGGTGTATCAGCCACTTTCGGAGCGGCACTTGCGGCTATTTCAAGAGTTTTTTTTTCTGCGAGGGCGTCCGCCGGTGTGCCGGGGCCGGCGTTCGGCCGCGTATCACCGCTCGAGATCGTCTCGAGTCTCATCAACAACTCTTCGATCGGTGCGACGCGACGCAATTCGATCAACTTGATCAGCCCGATCTCGACGACATATCGGGAATGTGTAGCTTCTTTGAGCTTGGCTTCGGTCTCCGCCAGCGAGTTGAATGCGCGTAAAAGGTCAGATTCGGTCGAACCGCCGCTCAGTTCCTTCATCATTTCGGAACTGATCACCGCGGTCTCGAAAAACTTCGGATCGTCGCCCGCGACCTTAAAGACCAGCATATCGCGATAAAGCCCGAGCAGATCGCGGCAAAAATTGCGGAGGTCGTGTCCGCGTCCGACGAGGTCGTCAACGACCGACAATATCTCACGCGAATCACGCGAATTCACCGCTCTGACCACTCGGGTCAGGATCTCGACGCCGGCGAATCCCAGCGAACTGGTAACATCCGCGGCCGTGATCGATTCGCCCGAAAAACTGATGACCTGGTCAAAATTTGACTGGGCGTCGCGCATCGAGCCCTCGCCGGACCGTGCGATCTCGCGGAGGGCGTCTTCGGTGATGTCGATCTTTTCGGCGTCGGCGATCAATTTCAGCCGGTCATAGATCTTCTGGAGCGGGAT
>JBGAOU010000052.1:8072-15364 GCA_044221625.1 Pyrinomonadaceae bacterium
TAGTGTCCGGCACCTTATGCAACTCGGTCGTCGCCATGACAAAGACGACTCGTTCGGGCGGTTCCTCAAGCGTCTTGAGCAGTGCATTGAACGCCGGTTTGGAAAGCTGGTGGACCTCGTCGATGATAAAGACCTTGTAACGGTCGCGTGCCGGGTTAAAGTTAATGCTCTCGATGATCGTCTCGCGGACGTCGTCGATGCCGGTGTGAGAGGCGGCGTCGATCTCGAGAACGTCGATCGAGCGGCTCTCGGATATCTCGAGACAAGACGGGCACATCGCGTCGATCGTTCCGGAGCACGGCGTGAGGTTTGGCCCGGCGGTCTTATGGCAATTGAGCGACTTGGCAAGCAAACGGGCGGTAGTGGTCTTGCCGACCCCTCGTGCTCCCGAGAAAAGGTATGCGTGATGCAAACGGTCGTGTTCGATCGCATTGCGCAGCGTGTGCGTAATGATCTCCTGACCGGTGACCTCTTCGAATGTTTGCGGCCGCCATTTACGGGCGATTACCTGATAAGACATTTATGTGAATTGTAGTTCGGATGCCGAAAATAGTAAATCAAACCATTTCGGAACCCGTGGGACGCAGATTGATGAGCCGATCTAGCGGCCGGACTGCATTTTCTTTGCGACTTTTTGGACCTCGTCGAGCACCCGAAGAAGATTACCGCTCCAGAGCTTTTCGATCTGTTTTTTAGTATAGCCGCGCCGAACGAGTTCGAGTGTGACGTTGAACGTCTCGCCGGCATCATCCCACCCCTCGACGCCGCCGCCGCCGTCAAAGTCCGAACTGATCCCCACGTGGTCGATCCCGATCTTTTTGACAAGATAATCGATGTGATCGACAAAATCCTTAACATTGACGTCCGGAGCGATGTCCTTTAGACGTTCCTTGATGATCGGATTAGTTTTCAGCACGCGGAATGATCGTAAAATTCTCCTTTTCGGCGAGTTCTTTTGATATCTCAGCGGTCTTGGCGGCACGCAATTCACTCTTTTCTTTGCTCACGTAGCTTCGAAACGCCACTGCCTGAACAACGCCGCCGTTGAGTTTGATGAGTTCCAGTTCCTCGTCGGACAAGTTTCGGCTGTGGTCGCAGAGTGCTCGTGCGCCGGAGTGGGAAGCGATGACCGGGGCCTTGGTCAACTGCAGCGCCTGAATATTGGCGAGTTTTGACGGATGGGAAAGGTCAACCATTATTCCCCATTTATTCATCTCGAAGATCGCCTTTTTCCCCAGATCACTGAGGCCGTTGTACAGCCATTTATTATCTCGTTCGCCGGTATTGGAGTCGGCAAGCTGGCTATGTCCATTGTGAGCCAGCGACATATATCGGGCACCGCGTTCGGCAAATTTGCGGATGTTGCTGAGATCGGTCCCGATCGGATAGCCGTTTTCGACGCCGATCATCGCGACCTTCTTTCCGGCCTTGTTGATCCGCCTCACGTCCTTTGATGTCAGCGCGAGTTCGATCTGCGAGGGAGCGATCTTTTCGGTAAGGCGGTGAATGGCGTCAAACTTATCGATGGCGTTCTCATAAGCCTTTCTATAGCCTTCCTCGGTCAGGTCGCCCTGCCCTGTGTAAACGATCATCCACGAAACATCGAGCCCGCCGCGGATCATCTTTGGCAAATTGACCTGATTTGGCAGGTCTTGAGTGTAATTGACCTTGTCGGTGAAATTGCGGGTGTCGATGTCGTTATGAGTATCGAGCGTTATCACCTCGGCATGGATCTTTTTTGCCTTGGCGATCAATGCGTCATCGACGCCCGCCGATTGGGCAAAGGTCCCAATGCCGGACACCGAAAAGATGATAATGGCCGTGAGCAAACAGCTTGTGATACGTTTCATAAATATTCACCAAATCAACCAGAGGATAAGTATTTATAACATTTCAGCGAACGAAAACGGAAAAGTGAAAGAGGCGAAAAGTCGATCCCGGGCGGGAGCGCAATTTCGCCTCTTGAGGTTCGTTCGACGAGGCCGACGCGGCGGCCCGAACAAACTGAAAATGGTGGTCTCAGACTTTACCGCAACACAAGCTGAAATCGCTACCGTTGCTCGATTCCTCGCCTAGCGGAGTTCACAACTCAAACCTTGTGCGGAGCCTGAGACCATTTACAAGGATAATGGATTAGGGCGAAAGGATAAAGTCTGAAAGGCGAATTTTGCGGAGCGGCACCTCGAGGGTTGGTCTTCCGGTCTGCTAACTCACTTTATTGTAATGCCGTGAGTTCGAACGAATAGGCGCGAAAAAAGGCGGATGGAAAATGAAGAGAGCCGGGAACCCGAATCTATCTCTTTTTTCCAAACGCCTTTTTACTTGTCGCGGTGGCGGAAAGGGTGGGATTCGAACCCACGGAACCCTTTTGAGGTTCACTACATTTCCAATGTAGCCAATTCAACCGCTCTTGCACCTTTCCGCACTAAATAAATTTTCAAACAATGCCGTCGCTACCGACCGGTGCACTGATCATTCGGACGAACCTTCAATGATGATCGTCTCTTCGACGACGACTACGTCCGCGGCATCGTCATCGCCTAACCAACTGTACACAAATCCGGCCAAAAGTGCACCTAGTATCGGAGCAAGCCAGAACAGCCAGAGTTCGCTAAACGCCCAACCCTGAACGAAGACCGCCGGGCCCGTGCTGCGTGCAGGGTTGACCGAGGTGTTGGTGACCGGGATCGAGATGAGGTGGATCAAAGTCAGCGCCAATCCGATCGCGATCGGGGCAAAGCCCTTTGGCGCACGTTTGTGCGTCGACCCGAGAATGACGACCAGAAAGAAAAACGTCATTACCACTTCGGCGACAAAGCAAGCGAGTATCTCGTATTTTCCCGGTGAATGTTCACCGAAACCATTTGCGGCAAATCCGCCCGCCAGTCCAAAGCCGGCCTTGCCGCTCGCAATAATATAAAGGATGCCGGCCCCGGCGATACCGCCCAGGACCTGAGCTACTATGTACGGCAAAACATCCTTGGCGTCGAACCGCTTGCCGGCCCAGAGGCCGATCGAGACCGCAGGATTGAAGTGGCCGCCGGAAATATGCCCGAGGGCGTATGCACCGGTCAGTACCGTAAGCCCGAACGCAAGCGAAACGCCCGCAAAACCGATACCCAAATTAGGAAAAGCAGCCGCGAGAACCGCGCTGCCGCACCCGCCCAGGACGAGCCAAAGCGTGCCTAAAAACTCTGCTGTCAATCTTTTGGTCAATGGCATAACTTGAAATCCTCCGATTAATTTATGATCGCTTTATGAGGTTAGATATAGCCGTCGTTTGTTAACCAATGAGTGCTGTTACGTTTCAAAAGGACTGAAAAGTAATGGCGGAGAGGGTGGGATTCGAACCCACGGTACCCGTTAAGGCACAGCAATTTTCGAGACTGCCCGATTCAACCACTCTCGCACCTCTCCGCGAATTTTCAATAATAAGGGTTTGGACTCAAAAATATCAAGTTCGCTTACTGTTTTCGTCGCAATTGAAAGAAGGACCGCAGCAATTCCAGGCATTCTTCAGCCATTACGCCGGCCACGTATTCGATCCGGTGGTTGAGTTCGCCGCCCTTGCCGATACCGAAATGGGTGTCGACCGCGCCAAATCTAATGTCATGCGCCCCAAATACGACACGGCCGACGCGGGCGGTCACGAGTGCCCCGGCGCACATGGCACACGGCTCGAGCGTCGAATAAACGGTTGCACCACTAAGCCGGTAATTGTCGATCTTTGACGCGGCCGAGCGAATCGCGACGATCTCGGCGTGAGCCGTCGGATCATTGTCAGTTATTGTGCGGTTATAGCCAGTCGCAATCAGGTCGCCAAGCTCGTCGATTATGCATGCTCCGATCGGCACCTCGCCCGCCTTTTGAGCGTCGAGTGCGGCATCGAGTGCGACTCTCATCCATTTTTCGTCGGGTGTATCGGACACGGCGATATTCTAACGCAACCTTGGCCAAATGAACGAACCGGATGTGTCGGGCAGTTATTTCTTGCATCCCGCAAGCGAAAGTGTTAAACCATTAGTTGCAGGGAATTGACCGCTCGCCCCAAAATGTTCATTCCATTCGGCTTATGAGTGATGAGGTCCGGCTCGGAACGCAGACCACTGACGACGACATACATACCACCAGCATACCCGAGTCATTTCGGGCGTTTGCTGATGAGGTGCGTCGGCGCAATCAAAAGCCAAAGACGACACCGATAACCATCGCGCAAAAGCTCCAGCCGGCCGAATTCAATACGGCGATGGTCCACTTTTATCGCGGCGAGATCCAGCGGTCAAACATCTGGCGCAACCGCCTCGACGCGACGACCAACTGGGCCGTGATCACCGCCGGTGCGACGCTTTCGTTTGTTTTCAGTTCGCCGCAAAATCCGCACTTTGCGATCCCGATCAATACCATTCTGGTATCGATATTCCTCTTTATGGAGGCCAGGCGATACCGCTATTACGAACTTTGGGCTAATCGGGTGCGCGTCCTCGAGACCGGATATTTTGCCCCGATGCTGTCGTCGCGGACGATCCCGCCGGACAAGGAGTGGGCAGAACACATTTCCGCGGACCTTGTATCACCGCACTTTACGATCAGCGAGTGGGAAGCCGTCGGCAGGCGATTGAGGGCCAACTATCTCTGGATCTTCATATTGCTCGGGCTTTGCTGGATGTTGAAGGTTTACATTCACCCCGGGCCGCCGGCGAGTATGTCGGAGTTTGTCGCAAGGGCATCGGTCGGGCTCGCTCCCGGTTGGATGGTGATGACCTTTGTGCTGATGTTCAATTTCATTGTTATTTTTGTGGCATTCAGCACGCTTAAACTTCGTGATTCGTCGAGCGAGGTCCTGCCGCTGGAAGATTTCGAATGGCATCCGCTAAAGCAGGTTTCCGATTGGGCTGAAAGCAATCTGAAACGCCGCAACACGATCCGACGATCAAAAAAGGCCCGCCAGCGAATGCGGAGCGTTCACAAGACCGAAAGTTAGTAATTTTATTGGAGAATAACCATTATTTATGTCAAACCCTTTAGGAGAGCGCGGTAAAGCTCACGAATCAGAGTATTTTCACCGCAAGGAACAGGAACTGATCGCCAAGATGAAGGCGAAGCTCGAGGATGAGAGCGCCCGGAACCTGGCGATCAAATGTCCTAAATGCGATGGAACACTGGTCGAATCGGATTTTGAGAATATCAAGATCGACGTTTGCGACAAGTGCTCGGGCGTTTGGTTGGACGCGGGCGAACTTACACAGGTCGTGAATCAGGAAGAGAAGGACGGCGGTTGGTTCGGCAAACTTTTCAGTTAGTTCCGGCGGAGGAGAAAAAAATGAGGGCAAAACTCTCACTCTCGATCGTTTTGGGCTTGGCGCTCCTGTTTGGAGCGTCAAGCATTTTTGTTTGTCCGGTGTCGGCACAGACCGCACCGGCGGTCCGGTCGAACCGGGTCGAAGAGCGTCAGCTTAAGAGTCAACTGATGGCCCGCGAGATGCCGTACCGAGTGATACTGCCGGCAAAATACTCGTCGAAGAAATTTCAGAGATTTCCGGTCATATATTTGCTGCATGGCCTGACCGGAAATTACAAGAATTGGGTCGATAAGACCGATGTCGAGCAGTTTGCGGCCGACTATGATTTCGTTATCGTCACCGCCGATGGAAACAATGGTTGGTACACAGACAGCTTCACCGCACCGAACGACAAGTTTGAAAGCTATATCGTCAAGGAACTGATCCCGGAGATCGAAAAGGAATTTCCCGTTCTCGCCGACCGCGATCACCGCATCGTGGCAGGCCTGTCGATGGGCGGTTACGGGTCGATAAAATTCGGCCTCAAATATCCGGAGATGTTCTCGCTGGTCGGCAGTTTCAGCGGGGCACTCGGGGCCGCATCGTTCACCGAAAAGAACGCCGGGCCCAATATCGGCAAGGGTATCGACATGATCTACGGTCCGGAGGGAAGCGAGGCCCGGGCCGCGAACGACATCTTCAAGCTGATCCGTGAGGCCTCACCGGAAAAGGTGAAAGCGATGCCGTTCATTTATCAATCGTGCGGGACTGAGGATTTTCTGATCGGCAGCAACCGCGAATTTCTGGCGCTGATGAATGAAAAAAAGGCCGCCCACGAATATCGCGAACATCCGGGCGTGCACGACTGGATATTTTGGAACGACCAGGTCCGCGAATTTTTGGCGGTCGCTGCAAGGCGAACGAAAAGATAGTTGCCGATGAGATTTAGCTTCGTCATTTTGACTTGGAACCGAAAGGCGTTTCTCGAACGCTGCATTTCGTCGCTGGTCTCAAGCGTTGGTGACTTTTGCGATGCCGAGATCATCGTGATGGACAACGGCTCGACGGATGGCACCTCGGATTTTCTCGAACAGTACCAAAACGACAAGAGGTTCAAGTTAGTCAGGCTCAAGAAGAACTTTGGCCTCAACTCTTATAAGAGACTGTTGAAGTTGGCGACCGGCGAATACATAGTGGTGGTCGATGACGATGTGCTCTCTTTCCCGGATGACATCAAGGGTGTTTTCAGCGGGTTTATGACCGATTTTCCTGATTTTGGGTACCTCGCGCTTGACGTGATCCAGAACGAGCATACAAACGGTGCCAAGCCCGGGCCGGAATTTTACACCGACATTGATCGCGGAAACAAGACGGTGTTGCTGGGGCCGACAGGCGGTTGGTGTACATGCCTCAGGCGTCGCGATTATAACAAGATAAAATACCTGTTTAACCTCAAGCGGATGGACATGAAGCAGTCCGAGGACGGATTACTTTCGGGCTTGATCGGTAAATGGCTGGGGCTCAAGAGTGGCATAATTAAGGGGCAATTTTGTTTTCACGCCACGGGGCCATATTACTCAAAGGAGAACGGATACCTCGACCGGGATATTGAAAAGTACCGATCGGCAGGGCTTAGTTCTTTTGTTGACACATACACGAAGTTCAAATAAATGCTCAATTTTGCAATCGAAACAGCTCGTCAGGCCGGGCAACTGCTGCTCGAAAAATTTGATCGCGGCATAGCGGTCCACAAAAAAGGCGATATAAATCTCGTTACCGAGGCCGATCTGGCGAGCGAGGCACTGACAATCGAACGCATCAAATCATACCACCCGAGACATTCGATACTCGCCGAAGAATCGGGTAATGCGGTGGTGATCGGCGGCGAAAATACGTGGAAATGGATCATTGATCCGCTCGACGGCACGACGAACTTTGCCCACGGTTATCCTTGTTTTTGCGTGACGCTGGCACTCGAGCATGATGGCGAGATCGTCGTCGGAGTGACCTTTG
>JBGAOU010000016.1:0-11921 GCA_044221625.1 Pyrinomonadaceae bacterium
ACAATGATTTGTAAACCAATAGGAGGATTAATCACCAGCAAAGTGTAAACTTTTTTCAGGACGACACAGTCGGGACAGTCGGGACACGCTGGACAGCCCGGACAGTCGGGACAGCCCGGACAGGCTGGACAGCCGATGTTTACTGCGTTTTGAGAAAATGGGTTTGGATCTGTTGCCGGTTGGCGGTGTCGTTTAGGCGGCCTCCGGCGGTGTCGCCGGGGGAAACGTTTAGCCGCGATCGTCCGTCAATGACGTGCCGCACATTCTCATTTAACGGCGGCCGGGCTGAAAATGCCTTTTCGGCGCTCGGGGCAAAATGTTATCATGACTTATGTGCATCATTTCTCCCGGCCGGCGGCATCAAAGCTGCGGTCCTGGCACAAATATTTATGGCAGATATAGACGCATACAAGGATAAGTTTAGCGAAAGCGGGCAGCGTGTTTTGGAGACCGCGTTGAGCGAATCTCGTAAGCGCGAACAAAACTACGTGACGGTCGAGCACATAATGCACGCCTTCGCATTTGAGGAGGACGAACTGTTTTCGGCGACGATGCGGGACCTCTCGGTTGACCCGCGTTCGGTCAAGATGCTCATCGAAAAGCGGATGGAAGACGGCCGTCAACATACCGGCAAGGGCTTTCGCATCGCACCCGAGACGACCGAGCTGTTCAAACGCGCGATGGATCGTGCCCGGTCACAGGGCCGCCGCGTGATCGACAGCAGCGACATTTTTTACGTGCTTTCAAACGACGAGCGAAGCGTGCTCAACGAGGTGCTGCAAAATCTCGGCGTGCCGTCGGATGAGGTCGCCTCGACCGCCCGGACGCAGATCCGGACCCGCGAAAAGGAAGAGGAACGCACGCGTCAAAAGTACGAGCTGCCGTCATTCCTGCGTCATTTCGGCGTTTCGCTCAATAAGCTCGCCCGTCAGGACAAGATCGCCCCGACCATCGGCCGCGAGAGCGAGATACTGCAGATGATCGAGATTCTCTCGCATCGCGAACGTTCAAACTCGCCGATGCTCGTCGGCGAACCCGGCGTCGGCAAAACGGCCGTCGTCGAGGGCCTTGCACGGCTGATCGAGCTCGAACCCGAAAAGGTTCCGGCCCGGCTCCGCGACGCACATATCGTACAGCTGCAGATGGGCGGGCTCGTTGCCGGCACCATGCTCCGCGGTATGTTCGAGGAGCGTATCAAGGGCATCATCGACGAGGTCAAGGAAAAGGACAACATCATCCTCTTTATCGACGAGGCGCACTCGATCATCGGTGCCGGTGCCGCGATGGGCACCACGTCTGACGCGGCGAATATGTTCAAATCGTCGCTCGCCCGCGGCGAACTGCGGATCATCGGGGCCACGACGATGACCGAGTACAAAGAGTATATCGGCGAGGACGAGGCACTTGCCCGCCGCTTTCGCCTGGTCAAGGTCAACGAACCGACCATCGACGAGACCAAGCAGATCCTGCTCGGCGTGCGTCCGCGGCTTGAGCGAAACTATTCGGTCAAGATCTCGGACGAGGCTATCAATATGGCCCTCGAGATGTCGCCCAAGTACATCCGCAACCTGCACCTGCCGGATAAGGCGATCGGCTGGCTCGACACCGCGTCGGTCAAGGTCGAGATCAACGCACCGACCGATCTGGTCGTTCGGCCGGAACACATCATCGACGTCATTTCTCAGGAATCGCGTATTCCCAAGGATATGATCTACCGCGACACGTCAGACCGGTTTGCGACCATGGAGGCCGACCTCGGCAAGCGTGTCGTCGGGCAAAAGGACGCTGTCCGTGCGGTCGCCGAGCGGCTGCGGCTCAATAAGGGCCCGTTGAAGGAAAATCATTACGCGCCCGATGGCGTACTGCTCTTTCTCGGCCCGACCGGCGTCGGCAAGACCGAACTCGCCAAGGCGGTTGCCGAGTTTATGTTCGGCGACGAGAGCAAGATGATACGGATCGATATGAGCGAGTACGGCGACGGCACCGTCGGCATCGAAAAGCTCATCGGTATGCCCCGCGGGATCGTCGGATCAGAACGCGGCGGCATCCTCACGGAGCAGCTCCGTGACAATCCGTACACCGTTCTGCTGCTCGACGAGGTTGAAAAGGCATCGCCGTATCTGATGAACATCTTTCTACAGGCCTTTGACGAGGGCTGGCTGACCGACGGACGCGGTAAAAAGGTCTATCTGTCAGACGCGATCGTCATTATGACGTCAAATCTCGGCTCGGAAAATTACAAAAAGTCCGAAAAACCGCTCGGCTTCGGCCAGAACGGCTCAGGCGAGATGAAACAGATCCGTGCCGATGTGATGAAGGCCGCCGAAGGCCGGTTTACGCCGGAGTTTCGCAACCGTATCGACGAGATCGTGATCTTTACGCCGCTGACCAAGGAAGAGGTCCGCGAGATCGCCCATCTCTACATCGGCAAGATCCAGCGGACGATGGAACGCCAGGGCAAGGTCGTCGAGGTGACCGACGCGGCTCTCGACCTACTGACCGAAAAGGGCTTCAGCTCGGCATACGGTGCCCGGTTCCTCAAACGGCACATCGATCAGAAGGTAAAACTGCCGATCACCAACGAGTGGAAACTCGCGATGAAGTTCATCGTCGATGCCGAGGACGGCGAGATCGTCGTGCGGCCGGGCGAAGTTTTCAGCCTGAACTAAACCGCTGCGTAGTTTTTTGCATCAAAGGCCTTGGTGACAAAATTCGCCAAGGCCGCTTTTTATTATGAGAACGACTTTTCGCCTTTTCCCCAAAATTGTTATTGTCGCGATAGTTGCCGCTTTCGCCGTCAACGAGGCCTCCGCCCAGTCCGAACCGCGTGCTGAGCAGGCCGCAAAGGCCGAGGCCGTGATCGCCAAGGCGGTGCAGAATCTCGGCGGTGACCGATACCTCAATGTCCGGTCGCAGATCGGCCGCGGCAAGTTCAGCGTGATCAAGGAGAATACGGTCGTCTCGTTTCAGACCTTTGTCGATGTGATCGTTTTCCCGGACAAGGAGCGGACCGAGTTTAAGGGCGGCGGAACGCGGACGATACAGACCAATGTCGGAAACACGGGCTGGGTGTTTGACGGCGCTCAGGAGCTGATCAAGATCCAGAGCGAAGATCAGGTGGCCAGTTTCAAACGCGGCATCCGCGTCAGCCTCGATAATCTTCTTCGCGGCCATTGGAAGGGCGACGGCACCATCACCTACGTCGGCAAACGCCCGGCGACGCTCGGCAAACGCAACGACGTTATCAAGCTGACGTACACGGACGGCCTGACCGTCGAATTTGAGTTTGCGGCCGACGACGGCCTGCCGGTCAAGGCGATCTACAAGACCGCCGGCGAGGACGGCACCGACGAGGTCAAGGAAGAGGACCGCTACGCGCAGTTCATCGAGGTCGACGGCGTGCGGACGCCGTTCATTATCGACCGCTTTACCAACGGCCAGCAGTCCTCGCGGATCAACTATCTGACCGTCGAGTTTAACAAAAGCGTCCCGGATTCGATATTTGCCAAACCGGCAAGTGCCAAGGACGCCAAGAAGGACATCAAGCTCTAGTCCGCTGCCGGTTCACCCCGGGCTTGAACCGTACCGTGATTAAAAAAAGGAGGCCGCCGATCGGGCAAGCCTCCTTTCGACGTTTACGTGACGCCCGCTTAGACGAACGCAAAGTCGAACTGGCCCTGATGGACCGATTTGTCCGACGTGACGTCGATGTGGCCGAGGTACGCCTCTATCTCCTCGAGCACCTCGCGTTCCGCACCGCGGAGCGATTTGGCTACTTCGGGGTGAACCCGCAGCGTGGTGTGGCGTACGTCCTCGACGTTCTTTGACAAACGGCGGGCCTCGGCGAGTATCTCGTAGCAGACGGTCGTCGGCGATTTGACCCAGCCCGAGCCTTCACAGTAATCGCACGGAGCGCACATCGTGCGTTCGAGCGACTGTTTGACGCGTTTGCGGGTCATAATGATCAGCCCAAAGTCGTTGAACGACAGCACCTTGGTCGGGCTGCGATCGGTCGACAACGCCTCCTGCAATGCCTGTGACACCTTGTGCCGATTGCGGCGGTCGTCCATATCGATCAGGTCGAGGACGATGATGCCGCCGAGGTCACGCAGGCGGATCTGGCGGGCGATCTCATCGACCGCTTCCATATTCGTCCTGGTGATCGTGTCCTCGAGACGGGCGTTGCCCTTGCCGACGAACTTGCCGGTATTGACGTCGATCGCGACCAGAGCCTCGGTCTGATTGATGACCAGATAACCGCCCGATTTCAGCCAGACACGCGGTTTCAGCGCCTTGTCGATCTCTTCCTGGACGCCGTAATACTCGAGGATCGGTTCGTCGCGGGTATAGAGTTTGACCTTATTGACCGAACGCGGCTGGATCAGGTTGATAAACTCGACCGTCCGCAGATATTCCTCTTCGCTGTCGACGCGGATCGCCGTAAAGTCGTCAGAGAACTGATCGCGGAGTATCCGCTGGACCAGATCGAGGTCCTGATGCACGATGGCGGGCGAACGCTTTTTCTCGGAGTTCTTCTTCGACTCGGCCCACATTCTGGCGAGATATTTGGCGTCGTTTCTCAGATCTTCTTCCGAGATACCGATGCCCGCCGTGCGGACGATAAAACCGCCGGCCGGGATCTCGGCGTCCTGACGGATCCGCTGGATCAGCGTCCTCAGCCGTCCGCGTTCGCTCGATGATTCGATCTTGCGCGAAACGCCGAGATGCTCGATCGTCGGCATATAGACCAGATAGCGGCCCGGCAGTGCTATGTGCGATGTGATGCGGGCACCCTTTTTGGCGATCGGCTCTTTGGCGATCTGGACCAGTATTTCCTGGCCCTCGCGCAAAAGGTCGGCGATCAGCGGCTGCGGGCGTCCGCCGCGGTCACCGCGGTCATTTCGTCCGCGTCCGCCGCGGTCACCGCGATCATTTCTCTCGCCGCGTTCGGCACGTTCGCCTGTCGGACGGTCACCGGACGGGCGGTCCGACGACTGACGGTCGCGGTCACGTCCGCGTCCGCCGCGTTTATTGCGTGATTCGCGTGATCCACGCTCGTCACCGCCGCGTTCGCGTTCCTCGGCCGGTTCGGCCGTCTGCGGAGCGGCGTCTTCAGGTGCAGCCTCGGCGGCGATGTCGGCCGGCTCGGGTGTCTCGACGCTGTCGTCGACGTTTCCGTCGACATCATCGGCGACATCCGGCATCAATTCGCCGTTATCATCGGTCTTTGCCTTGCCTCCGCGGCGGCGGCCGCGTCCGCCGCGGCGAACAGCCATTTCCGCCGTGTCGCCCGAATCCTTGACGCTCGCTTCGGCGTCCTCTAGGGCGTCGCCGGCGGTCTTCTTCTTGGCTTTCGGCTTGGTGAATTTACCCTTGGCCGCGGCTCCGCGTTTTGCGGGTGATTTACGCTTTGCGGCGGGCTTTGCTTCCTTGGCCTCGGCTTCGGCAGGTGCCTCTTCGGCTGTATCGGATGCATCGGCGACAGTTTCGGCCGGGGCTTCTTCGGCCGGCGGGGCTGCCTTTGCCTTCGGCTTCGATTTCGATTTGCCGCGGCCCTTGGCCGGAGCGGCCGGAGCCTCTTCGTCTTCGTCGGCGATACGCTCGAACGAACTCGATCCGGCGGTTACCGCGTCGAGCAGCGAACCTACCTCGGCGACCTCGGTGCTCTCCATGTCAAACTCTATGGTCCGCACCTTGTGCTGGATCGCCTCCTGCATATAGGCGTCCTTGAACATCTCGCCCGTGCTTGCCTCGTCGTCGCTGATGCGTTCGAAGCCGGAGTTGTCATACTCGACCTCAAAGACCGGCTCGGCAGGCTCAGTTTCCATCTGTCGGGGCTGTTCGTCGCGATCATCTCGGCCGCGACCGCGTCCGCGTCCACGACCGCGGCGGCCTTTTTCGGGTTCGCGTTCGGCGTCAGCCTCGGGGGCCTCGGCGGCCTCGACGGGTTCGATGACGATATCGACGCCGGGCTCGGCAAGCGGTTCGGCAAGCTCCTGGACGGCCTCCATCTGCTTTTCACGCTCGATACGGCTGCGGTCGATCTGCTCGTTGGCCTCGCGCTTTGCGTCCTCGGGCGAGCCCTTTTTGTTCTTTTCCATCACGACGCGTTCGATCTCTTCGTCCTCGTCGAAAAAGTCCGAGACATAGAGGAACGCATCGCGTTCGAGCCCGATATCGACAAATGCCGACTGCATGCCGGGCAGGACCCGCATCACGCGGCCCTTATAGACGTTTCCGACGACGCCCGAGTTTTCCTCGCCGCGTTCGATATAAAATTCGGTGACCTTTCCGTTATCCAGAATGGCGATCTTCTTTTCGCGTCCGTTGACGCTGACGATCATTTCTTTTGACATACAAACAAATACTTTCCTTGATTTGGATTACTATTTTGCCCGTTGTTTCGAAGGGTACCGCAAGGTCAGAGATGTGGATCGGACACAGACTACGAGCTTACAGCTCGATCGGCAGAGCATAGACGCGCACTTTGGACTGATAGCTTGATCTTGGGAATTGGCCCCAATTGGACAAGTATTGAATTAAGTTCACGCAGGAATCTCTGTTCGGAAAAAGCCGTCTTGGCCTTTTCTTATCGGGGAGCACCTATTTCTCATTTTCTGAGAGATCGTGCTCGGACCCGCTTAAATCTTGATCTCGTTAGTACCGAGTCGTCGTATAAAATCCTTCTGACGTTTGCTGACTACCGTCGCGGCCCCAAAAGGCCGATTCGGGCAAACCGAAGTCAGTATAAACGAAACCCCTCACATAGTAAACACAATTCGCACATTATCGCCGACCATTCCCCCGCCTGCTTCAGTATCCCTATGATCTGCTGCTCACTGAACTTACTTCTTGTCATTCTCCGGTCCTCCTTTCCTCTTCCTATTCTGACCGGAAACTCTACTCTTGTCTGGTACTATTTTAGGGAAGGGTTACACGATGATGTCCGGTCTGAAGTTTCTAGATCCGGCTGCGATTGTTTAATCGAACATTATTCAATTATCTTCGCAAGAATTTAGAGCCCTCCTTTTGGGATATTGAACGCTATGATATAAAAGGCGGTCAACAGCCAAGAGAGAAGGAACATAGCCCAGTTGAAAAAATATTTGGTCATCACTCTAAGGTAGATCGCGAAAAATGAAGCGCACAACCAAGCGATTTGGGTAACGAAACCGATCTTGAATAATAAATGTCTTGCTGAGTAAGTAACCTCGGCTGCCCGAAATGCTTCAAATGAACCGTTGTCAATAATCGAGGGATCAAATCCGTAATACAAAAAAACTACCGTATCGCTGCAGCATATTTGGAAAACAAAGTTCCCGATCGAAAGTATTGAAATCGTCACGAATATAATTCTAAACATTTCTCGTCCCCCAAACTCAGAATCGAAATCTGGCAACAATTGGGCCAGTTGGCTGCGTGGGATTCAGACGGTTATATGCTTCGCCACTGGTGTAGAATACTCCCGGATTTGGCATCTGACTAGCATTAACGTCATAACCCATTGCCCTCATTCCAAATTCCCATCGGTCGCCAACTCTAAGTAGGCTTCCATCCTTCTTGAACGCACTCGAGTTAGTTTTCATGAGCGACGAAAGCCACAGTTCCTTTTTTACAGCGCTTTCCAACAACCTTAGATCGGGGGGCGAAAGATTCTCGTAGAGAGGCTGAATAAGAGTTTGTTCTTGCGCTAACATTTTCGCGTCCAACGTAAATTGTTGTTCGGCTGTAAGCGAAGGTCCATTTTTCAGGGCAGCTAACTTCGCCAACACGTCCTGATAAATCATTCGGTTTCCCGTATTCGCAAATCGTGCAAGTTCAGAATTTGAGTAACCGAAAGATATGGCTCCTGGTGCTGTCAGCCCTTCGACGTCTTCTGCGACGGCTGCTGCGGCGGTGGCCCACCTTGTACCCCGACTATTATTGACCCCGAAGTTCGAATAGAAATGCCGCCTGCCCCAAATCGTGGAAAAACTATCCTGCGTGACTCCTAATGTCGCACTCGTTTGATCGCGGACATAATCAGGACTGGCCTCTCCTCTTAATCTCGCTATTTCCGCTCGAGTGGTCACTTTAACATTGTTGATGGTTGAAACCGTGAAGCCACCCTCAACGGTTTGACTTACAACATCGGCGAAATACACATTCTTATCATCGGGGTTTCGGTCATTTCCAATATAAATTCCGTCCCGCGTATAGTAATCAGCCGGATTCTTCCCGGTGGGATCGATCATTACTAGCGGTGCATTACGGGAATAAATATACCTGTTGAATGTCTGTGGGACAGATGACCTCCCTGAGGCAAGCAAAGGATCGACGGCGGTGAACCGGCCGAAACGATTGTCGTACATCCTCGCTTCGGCGAAGTCTAGGGATGTTTCGGTGTCTTTTTGGTAGCCGGTGAATTTTTGGCGGACCGTGTCGTCGGATGAGCCGTATCGTAATGCTGTCGAGCGAGAGCCGACGTTAATGGTGATCTCTTCGCCGAACGGGAGGAAGTCTCTTCGCGAAGTGACTTGGCCGATTGCGTCGGTTATGACGCGTGGGCTGCCGAGATGATCGGTCGTTGTGTAGTTCACCGACGGACTTGCGGGCGGCGTTGCCGTCGAGTATTCCGCGACGAGTTTGCCGCTTGAGTAAACAAAAACGGTCGTCTCGCCGGTGATCTCGTTCTTTTTCTTTACACGCTTGCCCGAGGCTCACGCCTCCACGCTCCTACTCCCTATCTCTTGCCCGGATCCGCCCCATAAAACTCAATTTGATTTGGAATTATCAACTACGAATACGATTTCCCCTTGCAACAGATAGGCGACATCCACAGTTACCATTCCATCGTCAACTATAAGCGAAAATCGGGGAACGTACCCCTTAACCGCGTCTGCAAAATCTGAACTATGCTTTATGAGATACTCGAATGTACTAATGCCTCTTTGGATGTCTGAAAACGCAGTTTCTTGTGTAATCTCGCCGGACCAAGTGCTTTCACTACCAACCTCGACTAGTCCCTTCTCTCTACTAAGCGTGAAATGAACATTGTTAAAGTTCAATGCTTGGTCTTCTTTCAGAAACTCGATAGCGATTCTAAAGCGATTATCATCTATGTTCTCGACCTTCATAGTCTTGCTGTCCTTTATTGAACTCTTGTGAAACTCCCGCTTGGAAATGGGCGTCCAAAAATATATTCGGTCCCGCCACCCGGCCTGTAAAATACATTCCCAGTCACTGGTCGAACTAAAACGGGTTCTTGATTTATAAGTGAGGTATCAACCTCAAATATTGCCTGTGCTGAATTTGATCTAGGTAAAGCTAAATCAAGCTGAGCCCGTAGTGGCGTCAAATTACCTGCATCTGTGGCATAAACTAATTCGCCCGACCGACCTATTTGCCCTGCATTCTGAATAGTCGATGCTGTACCCGGACTGGTGTAAGTATACAGATATCTCGGTAATACTGTACCCTCAGGCACAATCGAGGGCAGCGATGACGCTCTTCCATGGAAGCACCGGGTCAGGCATGCGATATTGCGATTCTCTGCCCGGAGCCTGACCGTTCAGTGTTCTTGAATATTCGTCAAATGGACTCCCAATGCGGCGCAGTTAGAGTTCATCGTATCTGCTGAATATCGCTGGGAGGCGTATGGCATAACAACGGTAGTTTCTGCCCGATATGGGCTGATGTCAAGGAGTTGGCGTTGTCTTCGATCCCGGAAGGATCGCACGTTTATAGAACATCGATCACCACCCAATAACGTTCGACCCCGGCCGGGGTCGTATTTTCTCTTTATCCTGCATCGCATCCTATAAACATTCGACGCCGCCGGCGTCGGTCCCCTAGTCAACGCCCTTAAATATCGACGGCACTATATGCCAGTAAGAAAACGCATGTAAAAGGCAGAAGATCGGCGGCATTGGCCGCCTCCTTGGGTCAGTTCAGGCCATCCAACGGTCGGGCACAGCCGCGACCGCACTGCGAGTCGGGCAAAGCCCGAAACCCGATCGCCACGCCGCCGACCAGCCGTTGCATAGATAAGATATTGCCGTACACCTGCAACTTGTGATAAAATCGATAGATCAGATCTTTGAAAATACATAAAACACGATGGTGAGTCGGATGAGTCTGTCGAGTCTGTCGAGTCTGTCGAGTCGGGTGGGTCAAGAGCGTCAGGACAGCTCGGACGCGCCGGACAGCGAGGACAGTCAGGACACGCAGGACACGAATTCAATTCTGAATTTAGAATATTGAATAACGAATGAGCGGAGCAGAACGCCCGGATCGAACGAAAACGACAAATCGGGCACGTCGAAATCACCTGAAAGGTAATTTGAAACACCCGAGATGCTGTAACTGCTCTAAACAGGGGCGTTACCGCGTTTTCGGTGAGATCCGGAACGATGGATCGGGAGCACGCTTACAATTTGAAACAAAATCGGGGTTAAAGTTCCTAAACAAAGGACTTAGGTTGTTTCAAATTCATTGAAAATGTCGAATTAATTTGAAACGCTGTTCCCGCCTAAACCCCGGCGATCAAACGGCTTAACCTTGCAAAGTGTGGAAACCGGGGGGTTCGGCCTAAATTGGCTAATTTGGAACACGTCCCGGTAGATTCGTGGGTTGCGATCTAACCGGCAATTGAGGCGGCGGCGAGCAGGCGTTTCGGGTCGTTGGTGATGAGGGCGTCAATGCCGCGGCGGCGGCAGCGTTTTATCCATTTGGGTGAGTCGGCGGTCCAGACGGTGACGGGCATTCGGGCCTCGGCCGCGAGGGCGGCGAGTTTTGGCGACGCCAGCGAGTGATGCAGCGATATCTGTTGAGCCCCAAACTCGCGGGCGATCGCGATCATATGCCGGCGCCTGCGAAGTATGGTCATTATCGACGGTTCGAACAGTGCGGCGGTCTGAACCTGCGGTAGGCGTTCGCGAACAATAGGTATCGCACCGAGCCTGAAGCTTTTGACGATCATCCGGCCGAGCATCGGCGAATCGCGGATCACGTCGCAGACGGCCGCGGCCAGCGAGTGATGATCGGGCACGTTGACCTTGAGCTCGATATAGATCGGCCCGCTGAACCCGCCGCAGAGTTCGAGAACGCTTGCCAGCGTCGGTACGGTTTCGAGCGAGTATTCGGGCCGGGCGAGCTTTGGCCGCTTTCGGTTAAACCACGTTCCGACGTCGGTTTGGCCGAGCTCGCGGGCGGTCATTTCGGCTACCGCCTGAGGCCGCCGGCCGGTGCGTTCGAGCGTCGCGTCGTGGATGACGACCGGAACACCGTCCTTTGACAACTGTACGTCAAACTCAAGCCCGTCGGCACCGCTTGCGATCGCCAGTCGAAACGCCGCGAGCGTGTTCTCGGGTGCCAGGGCGCTCGCACCGCGGTGGCCTATTATGAGCGGGACGCGTGTCATTTCTTTTCGAGCAGAAAGATGGTCTTTGACCAGGCGATCGGTTCGGTGATGGGAAATTCGTGATTGCCGACGATGTTGAAATAACGTGACGCAGCCACGCGGACGTTATCCAGCGGATGGATCTTGAACTTGTACAGCAGTTCGAGCACCGAGCCGACGAGCGACGGTTTGACCGGCAGCAGGACGAGCGGCGCTCCTTTTTTCAGCACGCGGGCCGCCTCGCGAAGCCCGGTATCGAGCGGCGTGTATTCCAGTACGCCGCACATCAGTATCAGGTCCAGCGACTCGTCGGCGAACGGCAGATGCAGGATGTTTCCCTGAACGATGTCGGTCTTGGCGGCGTGCTTGCGGCGCTTGTGCAGCTGTTCGCGGGCGACCTCGAGCGACTTAAATGATAGGTCGAGTGCGATCGCCCGTTTGGGGTCGAATGCCGCATCCTGAAACGCCAGTGAAACGATGCCCGTACCGCAGCCGGCATCGAGCACGAGCGAGTCATTGTCGATCTGAAGGTCGAGCGAAC
>JBGAOU010000016.1:11958-82257 GCA_044221625.1 Pyrinomonadaceae bacterium
TGCTTTGCCGGTTTTGATATGCGTCCCGTTTTTGGGCATCTCGTTACTTTTCCGCCAGGAGTTTGACGATCATGGCACGGATCTCGTCGAGGCGAGATGCGTTAGTGCCGGTTTCAATATAGCGGATAATGCCTTTTCGGTCGACCAGCACGGCCGTCGGAAGGGACGTCGCACCAAATTGGAGCTGATTCGACTGGTCGCCGGCCACGAGAAAATCGTAGGTAAGCTCGTATTTTTTGCGAAACGACGTGAGTATGGCGATCTCGGCCGCGGGGTCCTTGGCCCCGATCTGCATACCGTAATAACGGGTCACGCCGAGTATCTCAAAACCGTCTTTGCCAAAATCCTGCTGCCACTCGCGGATCGCCGGAAACGCGTCAAGGCACGGCCCGCACCAGGTCGCCCAAAAGTCGAGCAGGACGACCTTGCCCTTGAGTTCGGCCATGGTCCGCGGTTTGCCCGGCATCCATTTGTCGATATTTACCAGCTCGGGAACCGGCTCGCCGAGCAGCTTGTAATGTTTGTCGCGGCGTTTGAGACGGGCGACGACGTCCGCCTGGGCCGTCTTTGAGGTAAAGTCCCTGGCCGAGGCGGCCATGGCTTCGATATAGAGTGCGAGTGCCGCCGGTTTTCGCCCGGTCGAGATCATATATGTGATCTTTTTATCGACCGCATAGTAGTAAAAGCTGGGCGATTCGAGTTCCTTTGCGGTGCGGCGAAGTTCGTCGAGTGCGGCGTCCGCCCGGGCGGTGTCGCTGGAACCTGCATAGGCCTCGAAGACCAGCATTCCGGTGTCGAGTATTTCGTCCAGTCCGCGGGCACGCGTCGCGGCTTCACTGAGCATTGATCTCGCCGTGTTGTATGCCGCCTCGGCGTGCGGTGCCATTTTTGTGAACAGCGACGCCGATTGATAGGCTTTCGCGAGTTCGCTCTCGATCCTGAGCCGCTCGCCGCTCTTTGCCGAGGGCCCGGCGATGTACTCGGCAAGCGTTTTCTCGGCCTGTTCGAACCGGCGTTGCTTGGCGGCGATCACCGCGAGAATCGACCGTGCGGTCTGGAGCTTGTCGGGCGGGGCGTCGGCCGAGGCGGCAAATCGGGTCAGCCATTCGTCCGTTCCGTCGAGATTGTCGGCGACCCAGTACAGCAGGCCGGTGAAGTACAGGTCTTCGGTCGATGGCTGCGGGCGGGCCGCGGCGATCGCCGCATTTTTGGCCGCGAGCTGTTTTTGCTCCTTGCGGGTCTGCTCCTGCAGCTGCTCGCTGTACGGCACTTTCCGGTCGGCGTACTCGATGAACTTTGACCGCGTATAGTTGTTCGTTTCGTCGAAGAGCTGCTTGACGCCGGCCGCGGTAACGGTATCAGGCGTCGGCACCGCGAGCGGCCTTCCCGATTGTGCGTTTGCGGCGGCCGCAAATATTAGGACTAAGAAAAAGGTGAAGTTACGCATTTACAATGAACGGTCTTTAGCTGCTTCTAAAACGCTCGGGGCCGAACGCCTCGAGATAGGGCGAGCGGCGGCCGTCGACCACAAGGTCGGCCAATATCTCGGACGTCCGCGGTGCCAGGAGTATGCCGTTGCGATAATGGCCGGTCGCGATATAAAGTCCGTCGATGCCGCTCAATTGGCCCAGTATCGGCATCCGGTCGGTCCCGGCGGGCCTGAGTCCCGCCCAATGTTCAATGACCGGGAGTCCGCCGAGTGCCGGTGCGATCTTCGACGCGGTTTCGATCAGTCCGGCCGCGGCCGCGGCGGTGACGCCCTTGTCAAAACCGACGTCCTCGGACGTTGCACCGATCAGGACGCGGCCGTCGGCCCGCGGCACCATGTAGCCGCCGGTGCTGTAGATCACGCGTTCAAAAAACCTCTTGGCCGTACGAAACGCGATCATCTGGCCGCGAATAGGTTTGACCGCTACAGGAACCGGGAACGCTCCGATTTTGATGAGCGACGTCCACGCTCCGGTTGCAAGTATCGTTTTGCCGGCCGACATCGCTCCGGCGGCGGTTTCGACACCGGTCACGACGCCGCTGCCGTTTTTGAGCGAGGTCACGGCCGTGTTTTCGACGATGGTGATCCCTCGAAGTTCGGCATATCGCCGCAAGGCGGACAGCAGTTTGCGGTTCTCGACCTGCCAGTCATTCGGGAAAAGGGCACCGCCGATCACTTCGGGCGATACGAACGGTTCGGTCTTTCGGGCGTCAGGGCCGGTCAGCATCTGGGCGTCGAGTCCGGCATTTTGCTGCCAGCGAACTCTTTCAGAGATCCGCGTGACATCGTCTTCATCAAATGCGAGGTAAAGGGTGCCTTTTTGGTCAAGTTCTATGTCAACACCGGTGTCTTCGAGGAGTGAAGCGGCAAGTGCGGGGTACATCGAGCGTGATTCGACGCAAAAACTCAACATATCGCCCGGTTCGTCAGTTTCGGCCTGTGCACCGAGCATTCCGGCGGCGGCCCATGACGACTGCTCGCCGCACCGGCCTTGTTCGACGACCGTAATGCCGCGAAGGCCGCGGAGGTCGAGTTCGCGGGCGATACTGAGGCCGATAATGCCGCCGCCGATGATCAATATTTCTGAATTCATTAGAGTTTTAGCCTCTGACTTTGCTTGAATTATAGATGATGAACCGGATCCGCCGAAACCGTTGAATTTGTCCTGGTGCGTTATTTCGCTAAAATAGAGGATCGAAATTATGAAACACACAATCACATTGATCCCCGGCGACGGCATCGGGCCCGAGATCACGGCGGCAACCGTCCGCGTGATCGAGGCAACGGGCGTTGATATCAACTGGGAAACTCAGATACTCGGTTCACAGGCCCTGGAAAAGTACGGCGAGACCCTGCCGTCGGCATCTATCGACTCGATGCGGTCGACCAAGGTCGCCCTCAAGGGTCCCATCATGACGCCGATCGGCAAGGGATTTACGTCTGTCAATGTCGGCCTGCGGCGGGCGTTGGACCTCTATGCGAACGTGCGGCCGGTCAAGGCCCTGCCAAATGTCGAATGCCGCTACCCGGAACTTGATCTTGTGATCGTTCGCGAAAATACCGAAGGGCTATATTCCGGCCTGGAGCATGTGGTCGTGCCCGGCGTGGTCGAGAGTCTCAAGGTCATTACCGAAATGGCGTCGACCCGGATCGCCAGATACGCCTTCGAGTTTGCCCGGAGCAATGGCCGGAAAAAGGTCACGGCCGTCCACAAGGCGAACATTATGAAGCTCTCGGACGGGCTTTTCCTCGAGTGTTTTAACAACGTGGCCAAGGACTATCCCGATATCGAGGCCGACGACAAGATCATCGATAACTGCTGCATGCAGCTCGTGATGCGGCCCGAGCAGTTTGACGTGCTGGTAATGGAAAACCTCTACGGTGACATCCTTTCGGACCTTTGCGCCGGATTGATCGGCGGGCTCGGGCTTGCTCCGGGTGCGAATATTGGCGAACTCGGCGCCGTGTTCGAGGCGGTCCACGGATCGGCTCCCGACATCGCGGGCCAGGGCAACGCCAACCCGACCGCATTGATGCTGTCGGCGATACAGATGCTGCGTCATATCGGCGAAAAGGAAGCCGCTCAAAAATTCGAGAGTGCCTTGTTGGCCACGTTCAGGGACGGTGTTAAGACGAGGGACCTCGGCGGCGAAGCCCGCACGGCCGAGTTTGCCAACGCTATCATCGAACGCATCGGCACCGGAGCGACGGCAGCGGTCTGACTTTCCCGTGCAACGGTTTGACCGGCCGTTCGTTCTAACTGTGCGGGCGGTCGTCACGGCCGCCGCGCATGGGAGGTTGCTATGAGACTATTTCTAACATTGGCTTTGCTGGCTGTCGTCATGGTGTCGTCGGCGTACTCATATACCCCTGAAACGGTTTCGGTAAAGGCCGGTAAGCAGGCGGTCGCGAAAAGGAGCAAGCTCAAGATCAAGTTTCTCGAAGTTGTCGAAGACTCTAGGTGCCCGGCCGGAGCCCAATGCGTGTGGGCCGGCAACGCAAAGATAAAGGTTGAGATCTCAGTACCGAAAGGCGAGAAAAAGACCTTTGAGATAAATACCGAAACGGGGCCGAAGGGCGATCAGATCGGCGGTTACGCGGTGACGCTCGATTCGTTGACACCGTACCCGAATGCCAGTAAACCGACCGACCCTAAGAAGTACGCGGCCAAGTTCACCATTATCCGGCTTCAAAGGTGATCAGGTGTCACTTGGCGCTCAGGACCATCATTATTAACTGGAGAATGAAGTAGGGGACAAGCACGGCGGCACCTGCATAGTCTTTCGCCAGCCGCTGGCCAAAAAACAATCCGGTGATCGTTGCGGCCCCGACAATTGACGCGTAAAAGATCACCAAATTAGAGCCGGTCAGAACGAAATAGACGATCCCTGCGGCACTCCCGAAGCCTGTTATCAGTTCGAGGGCCGTTATCTTTGCAAGCATTAGCGGAACCATTCCGCTCACAAAGGTCTTTGAAAAATGATCGGTCAACCAACTCAGGTTGCCCTTCCAGTCGAGCACCTTATCGAGGCCCGACTGGATGAACAAAATGGCCGTGAACAAAGCGGCGAAGAGTACCGGAAGATCTTTTACGAACAGGTCGAACTGCATATTGCAAAATCGTCGTTGCTACTTGCGGCCGGATTTCTGCATTATCGCCTCGATCTCGTCCGGATCCTTGGTCACGCCGGCAGTGAGATTCAGATTGCCATCCTTTGTTACGAGGACATCGTCCTCGATGCGGACGCCGATGCCGCGAAACTTGGCCGGGGCGGACTTGTCGTCGGGCGGAATGTATAGGCCGGGCTCGACTGTCAGCACCATTCCCGGGGCATAGGGCTTCGACTGTTTTGCCTGCTGATCGACATAATAGCGGCCGGCGTCATGAACGTCGAGGCCGAGCCAATGGCCGACGCCGTGCATGTAATACTTCATGTACGCCTTTTTCTTGATCAGGTCCTTGGTCTTGCCCTTGAGCAGTCCAAGCTTTTTCATTCCTTCGGTCAGAAGCTCGATCGAATATTCCTGACGCTGCAAATGCGTGTTTCCGGTCTTTGTAAATTCGATGCACTGCAGTTGGACGTCGAGCACGACATCGTAAACCTCGCGTTGAGCCTTGGTAAACTTGCCGTTGATCGGAAATGTCCTTGTGATATCTGAAGCGTAGCCCTGATACTCGGCACCGGCATCGATCAGGATCAGATCACCGTCCTTGAGCGGCATATTATTCTCGACATAGTGCAGGATGGTCGCGTTATCGCCGCCGCCGATGATCGAGTTATACGCAACGCCGCTTGCGCCCTGATCACGCATATAAGCTTCGAGCAGCGATTCGACCTGGCCCTCGTTCATGCCGGGTTTAACCTTTTTCATCGCCAAAACGTGAGCTTCGGCGGCGATGTCAGCGGCACGCTGCATCAACTTGATCTCGTCAGCCGACTTGTAGAGCCGCATTTCGCCGGTGATGATTGTCGGATCGATGATTGTGTGCGGCGGATATGCTGTCTTCAGGCGGCGAACTCGCTGTTCGGCAAGATAGTCCAGAATGCGTGAATCGAGGTTGCGGTCAACCGAAAAACGATAGTAGAGAGTGTCTTTACCGTCGAGGAGTTTGCCCATATCGGCTCCGAAACGCTCGACCGAGAATGCCCGGTCCGCTCCGTAATTCTTGACGGCACCTTCGACGCCCTGACGACGGCCGTACCACGTTTCCATCATCGGATCACGCGGGCGAACGTAAAGTGTAAACGGCTTCTTCGACGAAGGATCGATCACAGCGATCGCGTCCGGTTCGGGAAATCCGGTCAGGTACCAAAAGTCTGAGTCCTGGCGAAATTTGAATTCTGAGTCGTAACTGCGCGTTACCTCGTGGGCGGCCGGAATGATCGCGATCGAATTGGGTTCCATTGACTCGATGAACTTTTTGAGCTGTATTCGCATAATTCTCCTCGTTTTGGAGAATTGTAACCCAAAAGCCGAACATTGTCAGAAGTTCTGTCGTTTGCGGCCGATAAAATAAATAAATCGGCATGGATCAAAAATATGCATCCAAGGTTCGACCTTTGAAACAGATTTGTTGTTATAATCACCAAAATTTTGCTACCAACAAGGAGATGCCCCCAATGAAAAGAACACTCTGGCTTACTATTCTTGTGCTTGCGGTTTCGACGATCGGCCTTGCCGATATTCCGCGGCCTGAACCGTCAAAAACCCCGAAGGCGAGACCGGCGATCGATTCGACGATGAACATCAGGATAAGCAGCGATGTCAGCGAAGCAAAGCTCGTCATCCCGAGATCGCAGATCAAACAGCTGCGTGCCGAACTCGAAAGGCTTGACGACGGTTCCGACGATACCGCCGTGGTGCCGCGAGCCAATGGAGTGACGAGGATTCAAACCGTTGTCAGCGGGACACTTCTGAGCCTGGCATTAGTCTTTGGCGGAATTTGGTTCGTCCGTTCTGGCAAGGCCGGATCAAAGGCCGGGCGTACATTGACGGTCATTGCTCTTGTCGCCGGCGTTGGTTCGGTCGCCTCTTACGTGTATGCCAACGCGGGCCCTCCGCCGGAGGTCAGGAGCATAACGGGCAAGATGTTTTCACAAACGCTGCAGACTTGGAAATGGGGCGGTGGAAAGATAAAGGTCGAGACCAAGACTGACGGTAATTCGATCGACCTTATCGTTCCCGAAGCACCAAAGGCTCCGAGCGGCGAAGAATGATCTGACGAAAAGCAGTCTGACCGCAGATCCTGAATTAGAAATCAAAAAAAGGAACTTGGAGAAAAATATGAAAAAAGTGTTAGTGTTGGCGGCTGTACTTTTGCTTGCCTCAGTCGCGATGTTTGCCGATATTGCCCGTCCCGGGACTAAGAAGCCCACGCCGGTACCTAAACCAGGGTCGAACACGGTTGCTAAGATGACGATCACCCTCGATGCAAACGTCAGCCAGCCCACACTTAACATTCCCCGATCGAGCCTGAAATACCTTCGGGCCGCTATCGATGAATCCGGCGTCGATCAAGATAGTACGGCCGCCGTGACCGCTCCGTCGTATTCACGGACTCAGACATTTGTCAGCGGTATGTTCCTCAGCCTGGCGATAGTGTTTGGCGGTATCTGGTTCGTTCGCTCGGGAAAAGCGGCGACGAAGCAGGGAAAAGCACTGGTGATCGTTGCCGTGCTCGCCGGCATCGGCTCCGCCGCGACCTACGTTTATGGCGACATTGCATTGCCGCGGCGTGATGAGATAAACAGTCGGCTGTTCAATATGGACAAAGCGTCGGAAGGGTGCTGCACTGCCACGTCAGACTTTGTCCAGATCAGGGTGTCAAATGGCGACGGTGTCATCCTGCAGATCCCCAAAACGGATGGTAATGAAGAAAAGGCTCGCTAGACCACTAGCAGCAGCCGTTAGCTGAAAATGCAGGAAATTCGAACAACGCGCATCGCGGTTACGGACGCACACTATTTTTTAGCGGCGTTCGTGGCTGCGTGCGCGTTGGCGGCGGTTTTAATCGGGAGTTTCCCCTTGCAGGCCTCGATCGTAACCATCTTCCTGTTTGCCGGAGTCCACAATTTTATGGAATTCCGGTATTTCGCCGCCCGTATGCCTTTGCGGTGGGGGCGGTCGAGACTTTACTACACGGTCGGGATCGGCGGCGTTCTGGTGTTAACGGCGGCGTACCTCCTGCTTTATTTCGGCGGCGGCAACTGGCTTTGGAATCTTGGCGATTGGCCGTCGTTGATCGCCGGTTGGAATACGGCCTTCATTCTGTGGGTCGGGTCGCTTTTCTACCTTCGCGGCCGTCAACGGCCAAAAATCGACTGGTCATGGGCGTTTCCTGTCGCGTTCCTGCTTTCGGCCCTGGCTTGGCTCGTGCCGCAATACTGGAGCCTCGCATTGGTCTATTTTCATCCGTTTGTCGCCATGTGGTTTTTAGAACGCCAGATACGGCGGACAAGGCCTGAGTGGCTTCGGGCTTATCACGCGTGCTTGGCGTCTATCCCGGTATTCGTTCTGGGACTATGGGCAGTATTTGCGTCAAGGCCTGCTCTGAGCGAAGAAACAACACTCTTTTGGCGAATCACGCAGCACGCGGGCAGCGAGATATTGCCGGGTGTTTCGAGCCATTTCCTTGTGGCGACCCATGTATTTCTTGAGTCGATCCATTATTCGGTTTGGATCGTACTGATTCCGCTGATAGATCGTCGTGCCATCCCGTGGAAATTGAAGGAAATACCTCTGTTTTCTCAAAAGGGCGGGTGGCCGAAACTCGTAGTTGGAGCATTTGCCGTAAGCTTGATGCTGGTCTTTGCTTTCTGGACAGGTTTTGCTGTCGATTATACGCTTACGCGCGACGTGTATTTTGCGTTTGCGATCGGGCACGTAATGGCAGAATTTCCGTTTTTGATCAAGATGTTATGACGATCAATATTCGACGCTACGGAAAACCACTCAGTATTTTGCGATGTTTTTGTTTGACCTGATAAATGACCCACCGGTCCAAAATCTGCCGATGGCCGACCTTTGGCGATTTTTGCCGATCGGTTATTTCTTTACGATCTTGATCGAAACGCCGGTCCTCCTTGTCGGTCTTTCACCCAAGGTCACCTTGAAACAAAAACTGCTTTGCGGCGTGTGGCTTACGGCATGCACCTATCCGATCGTCATCCTTGTCCTGCCGGCAGTCTTTTTTGGGTCTTCGCGATTCGTTTACCTTACGGTTGCTGAGATCTTTGCCCCGGTTGCCGAGTGTATTTTCTTTTGGCTGGCATTTCGCGGAAAGGGTGAACTCTCGCCGACGGATTGGGTTCGCTCGCTCGCGGCCATCGTCGCGGCCAATCTTGCTTCCTTCGGCTTTGGAGAGATAATGAATAGTAACGCTTGGTTTGGATTATTTTGATATGCGAAAACTATTCACAACATCGCTGTTCATCATATTGCTTGCGGCGGCCGTGATCGGCCAGTCCAAGTTCACGACCTATGACAACGACCGATTCTACTTTTCGATCGAGTATCCGTCCGACGTTCTAAAAATGCAGGCTCCGCCGGCGAATAACGACGGGCGGACGTTTCGTTCGAAAGACAAGGCGGTTGAAATGCGCGTTTGGGGCCAGTACAACGCACTCGACCGAACCTTGAGCGAGGAGTACAACGAGGCTCTTGCCGGCTATGGGCCGGGCGTGACATACAAGGTGCTCGGCGAAAGTAGTTTCGTGATCTCGGGCACGGCGGGCGGTAAGATCTATTACCAAAAGACGATGCTACGGACCGGCGGTGTTGAGGTCTTTTATACATTTACGATCGAGTATCCCAAGGCTCAAAAGAGTAAATTCGACCGGGCCGTCACACGGATCGCCCGTTCATTCAAATTTGACCCCGATGCCGAACCCTGACCGATCGCTCCGAATAACGGAAATATTTCTTTCGATACAGGGCGAATCGTCCCATGCCGGGCGGCCGTGCTCATTTGTGCGGCTGACGGGCTGCCCGATGCGTTGCGTCTGGTGCGACAGCGAATACACCTTTACGGGCGGAGAGCGGATGTCGTTTGATGAGATATTCGAAAAGCTGGAGGAATTCGGCTGTGATCTCGTCGAAGTCACGGGCGGTGAACCGCTCGCACAAAAGTCGGTGTTCCCATTCATCACCGCGCTTTGCGACCGCGGTTACGAGGTGCTGATCGAGACCGGCGGTTTTGTCTCGACTGAAGGCGTGGACCGGCGGGCCGCTGTTATTCTTGACGTGAAATGCCCCGCGTCGGGCGAAGCCGAAAGGAATCACTGGCCCAACCTCGACCGACTTCGGCGAGACATGGATGAGGTAAAATTCGTTGTCGCTGACCTCGCCGATTGGGAATTTGCAATGGCGATCATTGAGGTGCATGACCTCGTTTCTCGAACAAAAGAGGTCTTGATATCGCCGGTTCACGGCATTGATATGCGGCCGTTGGCCGAGGCGGTATCCCGGAGCGGATTACCGGTAAGGTTTAATTTGCAGCTTCATAAGTACATTTGGGGAGCGGACGTTCATGGTGTCTAGTGCGATAGTTTTGGTTTCGGGCGGTATGGACAGCTGTGTAACGGCGGCCATCGCTCGTGCTGAAAATCAGGATCTTGCATTTCTCCACATCTCATACGGCCAGCGGACCGAGGCTCGTGAAAGAAAAGCGTTCAATGACATCGCAGGTCATTACGGCATCGAACGTCGAATGGACGTTTCGATCGAGTATCTCGCAAAGATCGGCGGTTCGTCGCTGACAGATGTGAGTATGGAGGTCACCGATGCCGATCTTGGATCGAGAGAGGTGCCGACCAGCTATGTGCCTTTTCGAAACGCAAATATGCTGTCGATCGCAGTGAGTTGGGCGGAGGTTATTGGAGCCGGCTCGATCTATATTGGAGCAGTTGCCGAGGATTCGAACGGCTATCCGGACTGTCGGCCTGAGTTCTACGCGGCGTTTCAACAAGCGATAAACGCCGGCACAAAACCTGACACCCAAATTGAGATCCGCACGCCGATCATTGATCTATCAAAGGCCGAGATAGTCAGTAAGGGAGTGGATCTGGGCGCGCCGCTGCACATGACGTGGTCATGTTACCGGGCAGAACGCCTGGCATGTGGAACGTGTGACTCGTGTGCTTTGCGGTTGCGAGGGTTCCTACAAGCCGGCGTTACTGATCCGATCGCATATCTCTAACGGATCGAGCTAGTTGGACGAGCTATCGCCAGAGCCCTCAAATTCGGCCTTTTTCGCCTCTAGTATCGCGATCTGATCTTTTAGTTTGGCGATCTCGGCATCGATCTTTGCCGCGTTTGTTTCGCCGGTGCTCAGTTTGTGAAAGACCGGCGTGACTACCGTGATCGACGCAATAATTATCGACAGGACCCCGATCGTTCTAGAAACAACGTCGCTGTCACCTTCGGGTTCGAACCACAGTATCCATAGCAAAATACCGTCGAGCACGATCGATGCCGCAAAGGCTAGGTTTCGCGACCAAATGAATTTGCGGTCGAGATCCGCCAGCGAAATGAGACTCAAAAGCCCACATGTTGCGGCCAGCATGGTCGCCGTAACGGTGACCTTCGCGTATACATCGCCAGTCCGTTCGTGAAACCAGATCACTCCGATGACCATTATCCCGGCTATGATCGAAAAGGCGATCCCGGCAAATGGCAATTGTCTGGCTCCTTTCGCCTCAAAATATGCTCCGCACGCTAATCCCAGGATGCTTGTGCATGTGATGGTGAATGTCGTCGCAAGAACTTTTGACTCAAACTCGCCGAATTCGCCAAAAAGCAAAACGCTGATGCCGATCAGGGCGCAGGTTGCGACCGACGCTATCAATATGTAAAGAAAGAATTTTCGAAGATCCATTTTTACGTCCTCCGCGTGATGCGCCATTTTCAAGCCAAATATAAGTCGCGTTCAACTAAATAGCAAAGCGTTCGCGGTCCAACGAGAGTCCGGCGATGTCACCGAGTGCCGCGAATGCGACCTGATCTGTCGTAAATGATGAGGCGATAAGGGCATTTATCTCGTCGGATGTAACGGCGTTGATCTTTGCGATGGCCTCGTCAACCGCGATCTGTCGGCCGTGAAGCATCTCAGATTGGGCAAGTGTCGCCGCTCGGGCCGCCGAATCTTCCAAACCGAGCAGTATCGAGGAGACGGTCTGTTGTTTGGCAAGGTCAAGTTCGCCGGCAGTGATGCCGCGGTTCACAACGTCCCGCATCTCGGCAACCGCCAGATCGACGACCTCGCCCACCTGACCCGGCGAAGTGCCGGCAAAGATCGAAAACATACCGCAATCGTGATACATCACGGCAGACGCTCCGACGCTGTACGCCAGCCCGCGTTCCTCGCGGATCTTTTGCCACAAACGGCTCGACGTGCCGCCGCCAATGACGTTTGCAAGCAGGTCGGCAGCATAACGGCGATCATCGCGTGCCGAAACCAACGGCGTTGCCAAGATCAAATGAACCTGTTCGAGATTGGCATTATGTCTCAGAAGGATCGGGGCAGCTATTTTCGGCGACGTCGTGACCTGAGCAGAAACCGTGGCCGGCGAGGAAGCGAAGGCTCTTCGAGCCATATCTACTAATTGGCCGTGTTCGAGATTTCCGGCGGCAGCAATGACAAGATTCGAAGGCGTAAATGCCGCATTGTGATATTCCCGTGTTCTCTCGGGGTCAAATCTTCTAACCGATTCGGGTGTGCCGGCGATAGACATCCCGAGGGGATGGCCGGGAAAGTATGCTTCGCTGAAGATCTCACCCAAAAACTCCTCGGGCGAATCCTCGACCATCTTCATTTCTTCGATTATCACCCGCTGTTCGCTCTCCAGGTCAGCGGCGTCAAATCTGGGTGCTGTCAGCATATCAGCGATCAGGTCGAAGGCCTGAGGCAACTGGTCGTCGATGACCTTGATCGCAAAGCCGGTCTCCTCGTGTGTCGTAAACGCATCGAGATTACCGCCGAGGCGATCCTGTTCAATTGCGATGTCGAGAGCGCTTCGTTTCGCTGTGCCCTTAAAGACAGTATGTTCGATAAAATGCGAAATGCCGTTCAGCTCGACCGGTTCGTGCCGCGACCCGACCCGGAAAAAGAACCCAAGCGTCGCCGAGCGCACGCCCGGCATCCCGTCCGTAAGTATCGTCAGGCCGTTATCAAATCGTGTTTCTGTGATGTTTTCTTTCACTTAAGAATATGTAACCACAGATGAATACAGATAAACACCGCCTGGGAATCAATTAATCTCTTATCAGTGTCTATCTGCATTTATCTGTGGTAAAAACTGCGTCTCACTGACTTATCGCATTGAAAAGCAGCGGAAAGGTGGCAAGGCTTTGGCCGCGGTATTGGGGGCGAAAGCCGAATAGGATGATCTTGCCCTTGCCCATTCTAACCTCGACCAACGCGGCCTTGCCGGCGATCTTTTCCGCTCCGAGTGCCCAACCGGAGAGCAGGATATTTTTCGGGTCGGACGGATAGCGGGCGATGACGCGGATGCCAGAACCGCCTGCATTAGCGGGCGGCGAGTTCGGGCCGGCAGACTGGCCGCCCCCTGACGGAGGCGGTTCCGACAACTCAAACGCTGGACCATTCTCGAACCACGCGATCGACTGCGCGGGCATTCCCTTGGCGATGGGATGCGTCGTATCCAGTTCGGTGCGGAGGATCGCGCCGGGGATGTAGAAATCTTTGCGGGTTAAGCCCTTTGTTACGTCGCGGACGGGTAAGATAAATTGCTCGATGGCAAACTGTGATGAGCGGTTCATAAAGACGAGCGTCCCGCCGGCCTCGACAAACTTCTTCAGATTCTCAACGCCTTCTTTACCAACGCCGCCCGTGTATTCGTCCGGCATCGAGCCTTTTGCATAGCCGTTTAGGATCTGCGCGGCGGGTTGGTCGGGGAAGACAATCGTTCTATATTTTGGGTCTAATTTCTTCTCAGCAATTAGTTTTGGAGCCATACCTCCAAAAGGAGGCTTCTTTGGGTCGAAGTTGCCCGCACGAATCTCTCCGTTGCCCACAGACTCGTTTTCGGTGCATGGTTTGAATATCCACCGTGTCCAACCTTCGTCCATGGATGGTATTGAGGATTTGTAAAGGCCTATTTTATTTTGCCACCCGAGCAAACAATCACCACGACCGATTAAAACCTTTGCCTTTTTTAGAGATTGTAAGTTCTTGTTTGAGTAGATTGGACTCACCGAAATATCAAACAGCAGTGGCAAAGTATGGGCGGTCACGTCGTAAGGTTGAATCGGATTCCCGGTTTCATCGAGTAGATGGGGATATTCTTGAGCCTCTATCAAAGCTTTGGCAAAAGCTCCATAAGGTTGATCTAGCCCAACAAGTACGGTCTGCGACGGGTATGTTCCATCTCCAGCTTTAGTAGTTTTTTGATTCGCCTCAAAACCGTACTGAACATCACCGCGTTCGAGTATGTTCAAGAGTGGCTCTGGATCACCCTCAAGTTTGATGCGATAGCCTAAAAGCTCGCCCTCTTTTCTCGGCCGCACCGCTTCTTTGCCGATATCGTAAAACCTCGACAGCCATTTCTCACGGTTATCGGCTGCGTGAGTCATTAAACTGAACGCGGCGGTGGTCATGGTGTCGGTGATGTTGCGGAGTTTCCATTCGCCGCCTTTCCACACCGGGCCGAAGTTTTCAGTTTCTTTACGGACGTCGTAGCCCTCGCCGCTGCGGAGCTGGTCGTAGGTGACGTTGATCGGCGTCGCGAGGCGTGCGGAGGCGGTCTCACTTAGGATCCGTACGCCGCCGTGATAGTGCGAATACGCACGCGCGGGCGTCCATGCGTCGTAGGTCGAGTTGGTCGTGATGCCCTGATACCCGAGGCCACGCATCTTAGTCGCCATGTAATTTCCGAGCTCGGTGTAGCCCTCAACGATCTGCTTCGGCACGTTTGGTTCGACGGGCTGCATGTACGGGGGCAGGAAAAGCCGGGAACCATAAGCCCCTTGTTGATGAATGTCGTGGACGATCTGCGGGTGCCAGACGTTGTGGATCTTGTCGACCGTCAACTGTGTCTCGACCTGCGTGAACGCGTACCAGTCGCGGTTGTTATCGTGGCCGACGTATCTGTGATAGAGCTCCGGCGGATCGGTGCCTTCGTATGGCGTGCCGAGCGTCTTGTCGTACCATTTCTTAACAATATCGACGCCGTCCGGGTTGAGACTCGGCACGAGCAGGATGATAGTGTTGTCGAGGATCTTCTTGATATCGGCGTCGTTGCTCGATGCCAGCCGCTCCGCGATCAGCATCGACGACAGCGTCGAGCCGACCTCGGTCGAGTGCACTCCGCAGGTGATGAGGACGATGGTTTTGCCATCCTCGATCAAACGCTCGGCAAATTTGGCTCTGCTCTTGAATGTCCGCGGGTCCGCTAGTTGGGCATTTATCTTCTTATATTTTTCGAGATCCTTGAGATTTGCGGGCGAGCTGATCGTTGCGTAAACAAACGGTGCTCCCATTGTCGTCTTGCCGATCTCCTCGAACACAACACGGTCGCTGGCCGCGTCGAGCTTCTTAAAGTAATCGACCATGCTAGCCCAGCTGGCCAGCTTTCGGTCGTCACCCGGCGTAAAGCCGATGACTTCCTTTGGAGCGGGAATGCTCTGGGCCGCCGCTGCCGCCGCAAAGGAAAGAACGAGAGCGGCGATCAAGACGAGATACGACACAGGCCGTTCAGCTCGGCCCGTAATGGTCACAAAGCGGTCATTTTTCATATGGCAAAGTCGATTCCAGTACTTCGGCTAGTTTAGGTCATTTATCTCTGATAGCTAAACGCCTCAGTGTGACGCATGACACATATTGCCACCAGATCGAAGGTGTAACATCAGGTACAGGACGCATTTTCTATGGATTTCGACGGATATGAAATTTAGCGAAAAATTGCCGACTGAATACTGGGAACTGGCCGCGGCGGACCTGATGAAAGCTCTCGGTTCGTCAGCCGAAGGCCTAACCCGCCATGAAGCCAGAGCCCGCCTCTCGGCAGCGGGCCCCAATCTGCTCGAGATCCGACGCGACGAGACAGCGGTCAGATTACTTATAAAACAATTCACCAGTCCGCTTGTCCTGATCCTGATCTTCGCCGTGGCCGTGTCGGTTTTTGTCGGCGAATGGACCGATGCAGCCGTTATCTCTGCAATTGTGATGGGCAGCGGGATCATCTCGTTCGTCCAGGAATATTCTGCCGGCAACGCGGTCGCCAAACTGCGTGCCCGACTGCGTCACCGCGTCACTGCCGTTCGCGAGGCGACAGCAAAACAGGTCGACGCCGAGAGCATCGTGCCGGGCGACATTGTTTTATTATCGGCCGGAAGCCTGATACCTGCCGATGGGGTGGTGATAGAGGCCAACGATTGCTTTGTAAATCAGGCGGTCCTCACGGGCGAGACATTTCCGGTCGAGAAGAATACAGGCCCTTCGCCGCGCGACGCCGTACTTGCGGCAAGGACAAACTGCGTCTTTATGGGCACGTCGGTTCGCAGTGGTTTCGCCAAGGTTTTGATCACCCAGACCGCAAGGGCGACCGAGTACGGCAAGATCGCGGACCAGCTGAGCCTGCGGCCGCCGGAGACTGAATTTCAGCGTGGCATACACAAGTTCGGCTTGATGCTGAGCCGGATAATGATCATGCTCGTGCTGGTCGTATTTGCCGTAAATGTCGTGATGGAGCGGCCTGCTGTTGAGGCCCTGCTCTTTGCGATCGCACTTGCCGTAGGGATTTCGCCGGAGCTGTTGCCGGCGATCATTACGATAAATCTCTCAAAAGGTGCCCGCGAAATGGCTCGCAGCGGCGTCATTGTGCGGCGGCTCGAGGCGATCGAGAATCTCGGCAGCATGGACATCCTTTGTACTGACAAGACCGGAACTCTGACCGAAGGCGTTGTCCGACTGGACGCTGCTCTCGACACTGCCGGGAAAAATTCGGATGCGGTTTATCGGCTCGCCTACCTAAATGCACATTATCAATCCGGCATACCAAATCCTCTCGACGTGGCCATAACATCTGGCCGCCCTGTCGATCTTGCCGGCACAAAAAAGGCCGGCGAAGTGCCTTATGATTTCACGCGAAAGCGTTTGAGCGTACTCGTCAGTGACGCTAGAGGATCGCGTTTGATCACGAAAGGGGCTCTCGATAATGTGCTGGATGTTTGTTCCGCCATACGCAGCGAAGCAGGGGTGATACCGTTGACCGACGAGGCGCGTAACGAGATCACCGATCGGTTTGAGGCGTGGAGCGAGGACGGATTCAGGGTTCTGGGCGTTGCTGCGAAAGAAATGGGTCAGGCGACTGTTGTTTCTCGCCGAGATGAAAGCGATATGACCCTGGAGGGGTTTTTGCTTTTTCTCGATCCGCCGAAAAAGGACGCCGGAGCCGCCATCCAAGCCCTCGCTGACCTTAGGGTCGGGCTAAAGATCATAACCGGGGATAATCGGTATGTTGCCAGACATGTCGCCGATGCGGTTGGGATGCCCGTCGAGGGAGTGATGACCGGAGCCGAACTTGCCGGACTGGGCGACGAGGCGCTGATGCACCAGGCCGTACACACGACGCTCTTCGTTGAGGTTGATCCAAATCAGAAAGAACGTATCATCAGGGCCCTTCAGAAAATGGGCCACGTCGTCGGTTATATGGGTGACGGCATCAACGACGCCCCGGCATTGCACGATGCCGATGTCGGGATCTCGGTCGAAGGGGCCGTTGATGTCGCCAGGGAAGCCGCGGATTTCGTCCTGCTCAGGTCGGGTCTGGAAATACTCGAAAAGGGGATCAAAGAGGGCCGGATCACATTCGCAAATTCGCTAAAATACATCTTTACTACCACAAGTGCGAATTTTGGAAATATGTTCAGCATGGCCGGTGCATCGCTCTTTCTGCCGTTCTTACCTCTGCTCGCAAAACAGATCCTGTTGAATAATTTCCTTTCCGACATTCCCGCGATAGCGATAGCCAGTGACAATGTCGACTCGGAATACATCGCTACGCCTCATCGGTGGGATGTGAGATTTATTCGCAATTTCATGATCGTATTCGGATTTGTGAGTTCGGTATTCGATTTTATTACTTTCGGGTTGCTGCTGCTCGTCGTGCGGGCAGCCGAACCCGAATTTCAAACCGGATGGTTCATCGAATCTTTACTGACCGAACTGGTCGTTGCTCTGATAGTACGTACTCGGCGCCCGTTCTATCGAAGCAAGCCCGGCCGTTGGCTGTGGATCACGACGCTGGCAGTTTCGGTCCTTACCATCTCGATCCCGTATTTGCCTTACACGAACGTGATGGGATTTGTTCCGCTTCCGGCGTGGGTCACGGCGTCGATCGTAGCTATAGCCTTGCTTTACGCGATCGCCACAGAGGCCGCGAAAAAGGCCTTTTACGGCAGAATGGGCACTGCCGTATAGATGGATTTAAGGTCATGTAAAATGTCCGGATCATTTGAGGGTTACTCGGCGTCGAGCATTGCGTTTTTTTGAGTGTGCCTGTAAATTTAACCCAAGTTCCAACCCTCTTCCCAAAACAGCCGTATTTTGGCGGCGTTATAAAGTTCGATTTCAAGGAGACAACCAGGGATGAAAAATCCGTTTCTCGAGAATTTCAAGCCGTATATCCCCGATGCGTCAACGCTTCGTGAACTGACGCCATTTCCGCTGATCGTCGGTACGTTGCTCGGTATTATTTTTGGAGCGTCATCGCTGTATCTTGTGCTCAAGACCGGACTGACGGTCTCAGCCTCGATACCCGTCGCGGTTATCGCGATCACGTTGTTCAGGCTCCTTTCAAAGATCGGGATGCGGGATGCGACCATCCTCGAATCCAACGTGATGCAGACCGCGGGCAGTGCCGGCGAATCTATCGCGTTCGGTGTCGGCGTCACAATGCCGGCGATCATGATCCTTGGATTCGATCTCGACTTTACCCGGGTTATGCTCGTCGCCGTTATGGGCGGCCTGCTGGGCATCCTGATGATGATCCCGCTCAGGCGTGCGCTGATACGCGACCAGCACGGCTATCTGAAATATCCTGAGGGCACCGCCTGCGCCGAGGTCCTCAAGGCCGGTGCGTCAAAAGAATCGCGTGACGCCTCACATGAGGCCGGGGCTGACGGCGACGACGACGCTGCTCTACGGGGCGGCAAGATCATTGCGATCGGGTTTGCGATGGGCTTTATTTTCAATGCACTGATGAAGGTGCTGTTCTTTTGGAAAGAGTCGCCCGGCTATGATTTTTCGAATAAGGGGTTCAAAGGCGGGTCTATCAACTCCGATAATGATCCGACACTGCTTGGCGTCGGCTACATTATTGGCCCTAAGATCGCGGGTCTGATGATGGGCGGCGGTGTACTTTCGTACCTCGTTCTGATCCCGATGATCAAATTCTTCGGCGACTCGCTGACCTCGCCGGTCGCCCCGGAACTCAGCAAGACCATTGCCGAAATGTCGCCGTCAGGTGTGCGAAGCGCCTATGTTCTTTACATCGGTGCAGGTGCCGTTGCGATGGCAGGTATCATTTCGCTAGTGCGGAGCCTGCCGACGATCTGGCACGGACTCAAGGGCGGCCTCGCTGACCTCCGCGGCGGATCAAGCGAAGCAAACGGCAAACTGCCGAGGACCGATCAGGACCTGTCGATGAAATGGGTCGTCGTCGGTGTAGTGCTGCTGATCGCCGGCATAATGCTGTTCCCGCAATTGGGACTGAGCATCTTTCAGCATCCGTTCGTGTCGTTCTTTGGCGCGGTGCTGATCATTATTCTCGGATTCCTTTTTGTTACTGTTTCGTCCCGGTTGACCGGTGAAGTGGGTTCCTCGTCGAATCCGATCTCGGGTATGACCGTGGCAACGTTGCTGATCACATGTCTGGTCTTCCTCGGGCTCGGCTGGACCGCTGCCGATCCTTATTTTGTGACGGCTCTGTCGATCGGCGGTATTGTTTGCATCGCCGCCTCTAACGGCGGGACCACATCGCAGGATCTCAAGACAGGATTTTGGGTTGGCGGCACGCCGCGTAACCAGCAGATCGCGATCCTGGTCGGAGCTCTTGCTTCGGCACTCGTACTCGGATCACTGCTGATCTTTCTTAATAGCTCGAGAACCTATTATCAAAAGGTCGACCCGGCTTCGCCCGAAGCAAAAGTGATCGTGCCGAAAGAGAAGTTCTTTACCGAGGGCGGAAAGGCCAAGGTCGAAAAGGCCGGCGGTAAGTTCAAAGATACCGATGCGGCTGAATACCACGTATGGCAGAACACCGAGCCGAAAGACGGCCAGATCGGCAAATATCTGATCGACGCGTCAGGCAAACCGGTCTACTTTGTCGATCCAGGTATCAATGGCATCCTCAAAAAGGATGACGAAGGAAAAGATCTCGAGCGGTTCGACGCTCCGAAGGCGACGCTGATGAGCTATATCATCAAGGGCGTGCTCGGACAGAATCTGCCATGGGGATTGGTTATCCTCGGCGCAATGATCGCCGTCGTGCTTGAGCTTGCCGGCGTGCCGTCGCTTGCCTTTGCGGTCGGCATCTACCTGCCTATTTCGACCTCGACGCCGATCTTTATTGGCGGCATCGTTCGTTATCTGGTAGACATCTATCTGAAACGTAAACTCGCTAAGCAAAACCTGACGGAAGATCAGATACTTGCCGAAACCGACAAATCGAACGGCGTTCTGCTTGCCTCGGGCTACATCGCGGGTGGTGCCATTGCCGGTATTCTCATCGCGGTCTTTGCCGTGATCGAGAGCCTGAAACTTTTCCAGGATGGAATGGAAAAATGGTCGCACGGCGGCAATCCATTTTATGAAGGAGCAGCTTCCGATATCCTTGGGCTCTTGCCCTTCCTTGGATTGGCGATCGTTTTGTATTTCGTTGGCCGCGAATGGCTGCTTGCCGGTAAGAAGAGCAGTTAGTTGGCCTGAAGATGTTTTACGTTTTTGAACGCGACACGCTATAATTTTAGCGTGTCGCTTTTTCATTGATCGTTTTTCGATCCGACGCAAGTATCTCGGCAACATCAACTAATTCATTATGTGTTTCCATTTTCACAGAGGCGGTTGTTTGCTGATAGCCGGCACAATTCTCAGCGTGGCTTTTGGATGCTCGACCGTTTCGCCTAAGAATGGTTTGGAGACGGGGCCTGTCGCCAATTCCGTTTCATCCAATTCAGCCGAAGCGGTAAAAAGCAACGGCGGAGCTAAGATCACGATCGACCCGAACGGGCCCGCGGATACCGTGCGCGTCTTTTATAAGTACCTGCGTGAGAAGAAGTTTCGCGAGGCGATCTTTCTCACAAACCTGCGGCCGGCGGTCGAGGGACTGACTGAAGCAGAACTCGGAGAGTTTGCGGTCGATTTTGAGGCACTGGCCGGACAGATTCCCGCCGAGGTACAGATCAACGGCGAGATCATCAGCGGTGATCAGGCGACTGTTACCGCCAACTTGCCCGATCCGGACGAAGACGGCAAAAACTCGATCCAGGAGATCAAGCTCAAACGCTCAGGCGACGTTTGGATCATCCAGACGGTCGACGAGGCCGCCGCGGCAAAAATAAAAAAGGACGGCAAATCATACTTCTTCAACCTGCGGATCGAAACCCACGAGGAAGAGGCGAAGAAGATGCTCGAACGAATATCGAAAGCTCAGCTTGCCCACTCGCTCCAAAACGGCGGAGTGTTTACCGATATGGCGACCCTGGTCGCCGCCGGCCTCTTGCCCGATGATGTCGCTTCCAGTGCGTCGACCGGATATAATTACGCGATCAAGGTTGATGAAAACAAGATCAGCTATTTTGCCACGGCGACTCCCGAAACCTACGGAAAAACCGGCCGGCTCTCTTTTCTGCTCCAACTCGACGGAAAGGGCATCTCGCACGTGACGAGCAGGGACACGCGCGGCCAGCCGATGAAAAAATAGTTCCATTGTAAAAAAATGCGCAAACTGTTTTGATTTAGGTGTACTATTGCATTTAGATGGTCTATAAATAGGTTCTTGATCTTGGGGGCACAGTTCAAACTTAATGATCAGAAAGCTAATCTCGAGACTAAACCGCTCGTTGTCGGAAAAGATGGTTCCGCCGCGCCGGCGATATACCGCACCGGTAAAGGTTTGGTTCGATCCCGACATCAATTCCGAACGGCACCGTGCCGCCGCGATGAGCCGATGCATTATCGGCGAGACGGTCGATATGAGCAGGTCGGGTGTCGGCTTTTTGTCACCATCGATCCGGATCAGTGAAAAATACCTGGTCGGACATGAACGCCGTTTAAATATCGAGATCGATCTGCCGAACGGAAAAGTGCGAATTTTGGCGATCGGCAAACGCTACAAAAAGGGCGGAGCCGGAGCCACCGATGACCGCTTTCTGATCGGAGCGGAGATCATCGGATACGAGCCGGGCAGCGAAGAAGCGTATCTGCATTTTTTGAAGCACGGCCGTCGTTCCCGAAAGGCCGCCGGAGCGCTCGAACTGGGGATCGACTAGGTCGACCAATCTTTATCAACGCGGCGCAGGTTTTACAGCCTGCGCTTTTTTGTTTCCCGCGATCGCGAGTATATTAGTTCAAATGTCAAACATCATTGGAATCGGCATTATCGGCACGGGCTTTGCCCGAAAGGTTCAAATACCGGCCTTCCTGCATTGTGAAGGCGTGCAGATCGCGTCGGTCGCCAGTTTCCGGCTCGAAAACGCTCGAGCCGCCGCACTCGAGTCGGCGGCCGGCCACTACACAGATGACTGGCGGCAAACGGTCGATCGCGATGACGTCGATCTCGTTTGCATCACTACGCCGCCGCCGGATCATCGCGAAATGACGCTTTTCGCGATCGAACGCGGCAAACACATTCTGTGCGAAAAGCCGATGGCGATGAATGTCGCCGAGGCGGCCGAAATGACCGCTGCCGCCGCACTATCAGCGAAGCTCGCGTTGATCGATCACGAACTGAGATTCCAGCCGGGTCGTCAGGTCGCGTACAAGATGCTTCGTGACGGTGCGATCGGCAAGATACGTCACGTCAAATCATTTTTCCAGGCACCGCACCGCGGCGATCCGACGCTAGCATGGAATTGGTGGTCCGATGCCGCTGCGGGCGGCGGAGCACTTGGTGCTATCGGGTCGCATGTCATCGATTCGCTTCACTGGTTCCTCGGCACCGAGATCAGCTCGGTTGACTGCCATCTTCAGACCGATATTAAAGAGCGTCGTGATGCCGCGGGCGAAATGCGGGCGGTGACAAGTGACGATAGCAGTTATCTGCTGCTAAAACTGGCCGACGGCGAACTAACCGAAGGGGCAAGCGGACTCGCCTCTATCTCGATGACCGAAGGCCCGCGATATATGAATCGCGTTGAGTTTTACGGCACCGGCGGAGCGATGCGGGTCGACCATCTCGGCGAGGTGTTCGTCGCGAGATCGGGCGCCGCCGATTGGGAAATTGTCCCGACCGACCTCGGCATACATCTGCCTGGTATGCCCGACACCGGATTTGCTCGCGGGTTCATGGAGATCGCCCCCAAGATCGTCAATGCTATCCGGACGGGAAGTGCCGAGATCGAGCACGCCGCCACATTTGCCGACGGCCTGCGGGTCCAAAGGGTGCTCGATGCGGCCCGCGAGTCTGACCGAACCGGCAGACGAATATCGATCGGAGAATAACCGCCAATGCGAAAGGCTATCAAGATCTTCGCGGCGGTGTCCGCGGTCGTGACCATCTTGTTCGTCATCTTCTTTTTCTCTTTCGCCGCTTCGGTGACCGAGCGCATGTTGAACCCGGTCATAAACAAACCGCCGTACACGGTCAGCCAACGGGCAGCAAAGCTCCATGAGACGTTGTTTGTCGCCGATATGCATGCCGATTCGCTCTTGTGGGCCCGCGACATTAACGCCAACGCCGCTGTCGCACAGGTCGATGTACCAAAGCTCGTCCGCGGCAACGTCGCTCTTCAGGCGTTCACGGTAGTTACGAAAACGCCCCGCGGTTTGAATATCGAGCGCAATGACGACTCGACCGACAACATCCTTTTGCTCGCTCTCGCACAGCGTCAGCCTTTCGAAAACCTTTCCAGCCTGACCAAGCGGGCACTGTGGCAGGCCGGACGGCTGCACGAGTACGCTGCGGCGTCCGGCGGTGCACTGACGGTCATCGAAAACAAGCGCGATCTCGCGGCATTTGTCGAACGCCGTAAAACCCGGAAGGCCGTCGGCGGTTGGCTGGGCATCGAGGGTGCTCACGCACTCGACGGCGATCTGAACAACCTCGACGCGTTTTATGCCGCCGGTTTCAGGATGATCTCGCCGACACACTTTTTCGACAATGACATTGCCGGCTCGGCCCACGGCATCGAAAAATACGGCCTTACGGACAAAGGCCGTGAGTTCGTCCGGCGGATGGAGGCAAAACGGATGTTCATCGACATCGCACACGCCTCGCCAAAGACCATCGACGACATTCTCGCGGTTGCGACGCGACCGGTGGTCGTTTCTCATACGGGCGTCAAGGGCACCTGTGACAACAACCGCAACCTTTCGGACGATCAACTGCGGCGGGTCGCGGCGACCGGCGGCGTTATCGGCATCGGATTTTGGGACACCGCCATTTGCGGCACCGATGCTGCGGCGATCGCCCGGGCGATAAAGTACGCTGCGTCCAAAGCCGGTGTCGAACACGTCGCCCTCGGCTCTGATTTCGACGGTTCGGTCAAGGTGCCCTTTGACGCGAGCGGCGTGCCGCTGATCACCGACGCGCTGATCGCCGAGGGGTTCAGCGACAATGACATCGCACTCATAATGGGCGGTAATGTCCTCAGGCTTTTGTCGGAATATTTGCCTGAATGACCCACACCTGCAAAATACCTTTTCAAAATGGCCCGTGATAATTGTATAATCGCGCCAACGACCTCCGGAGTTCATGGTCAGGCCGCTGCGGCGGTACGGCCGATCAGGATCCATACTTACAGACCCATTGGCAAGAATAGTGTGTTTGGCTATATAGCCGGACGCTCGTGTTCCAGGAGCATTTGATGAAAAAGTTTTTAGCATTGTTCGGTTTGATCGTCCTTGTTTTAGTCGCGGCGGCCGCGGTATTCCTGCCGCTCGAAAGTTCCGAAGCTCAATCCGAGCTCGGTGTTGATCCGGCCGAACCCGATATGCCCCGCATTTGGGACAGATCGCGTTCGACCTTCGGCAAGGAAGAGTTCCTAATGGAGCGGGCAGACGCATTTGCCATAAAGCGCGGCATCATTGACGGCAAACTCCCCGATCCGGGACTCAGGTCGGCGGCGGTCCGGAAAATGGCCAATCAGGAGGCCGCACGTGACCGCATGCCGGACTCATTTGAGAAAGGTGCATTGCTTGCCGCCTGGAACCCGATCGGGCCCAATCCGATCCCGAATGGATCATTTCCCTGGTCGGGCCGCGTGATCTCGATAGCCGTTCATCCGACCAATCCGAACATCGTTTATGTCGGCGCCGCACAGGGAGGGCTTTATCGTTCGACCGACGGCGGTACCAATTGGACCGCATTGATGGACAACGCTCAGAGCCTCGCGATCGGTGCGATCGCCATCTCGCCGTCACAGCCCGAAACGATTTACATCGGTACCGGCGAACCAAACTTCTCATCGGACAGCTTTTTCGGCGTCGGCATCTACCGCATCGACAACGCCAGCACGACTGCCAACATCTCGGGCCCGTTCAATAAGACGGCGGCAAATGCCGACATCTTTACCGGCCGCGGTATCGGCGAGATCATCGTCCACCCGACCAACCCCAACGTCATATTCGCCGCCTCGACCTCGGGCGTCGGCGGCATCTCGGGCTCGGCAAACAACGTTTTGCCGTCACGCGGCATTTACCGTTCGGACAACGCTGCCGGAGCGACACCGACATTTACCAAAATGACGGGGCTCGCGGCTAACGCCAACGCCAGCGTCCGCGATCTCGCGATCGACCCTAATGACCCGAATATCCTTATCGCCAATGTCATCATCGGCGGCGGAACCGGCGGCATTTACCGCTCGACCAACGCGATGGCGGCCGACCCGGCGACGGCGACATTTACACTGGTCGAGGCATTTAACAGCACCTCGACGAGCGAGTTGACCGCCGAATTTGCCGCGATCCACCCGGTCGGGAACGCCGATGCGACGTTCTACGCCGCTACTGGAAATCTCGGCGGCCGTGTGTTGCGTTCGACCAACGGCGGAGCGACCTGGGTCCAGCAGATCGATAATAATTTCTGTACGCCGCAGTGCTTTTACGACATCGGCGTCGCGGTCGATCCGACCAACGCCGACAAGCTCTATCTCGCGGGTTCGCCGAACATGGTCATCGGATTTTCGACCAACGCCGGAGTTTCGTTTACCAATTCGGGAGCGGGCGTTCACGTCGATTCCCATGCGATCGCCGTCGCACCGTCAGACCCGAACACGCTCTACCTCGGTACCGACGGAGGTATCTACAAGTCGGTCAATGGGGCGTCGTCGCTGACATCGCTCAATAACAGCCAGTTCTTCGCGACACAGTTCATGGGCCTTTCGGTTCATCCGACCGATCCCAATTTCACCATCGGCGGCACACAGGACAACGGGACAAACTATTACAGCCCGACGGGTACATGGGCCCGTGTTGACGGCGGCGACGGCGGTTATACCGTCATCGATCAAAATGCCGCGGACACGACCAACGTCCGTATGTACCACACTTATTACAACTCGATCTCGGGTACCCTGGTCGGATACGCGACCCGCGGCACAACATCGGCAAGCTGGGCATTCCGCGGGTGTAACGGTGCACCGGCCAACGGCATCAACTGTACGGACACCGCGGTGCTGTTTTACGCCCCGCTCGAGGCCGGCCCGGGCAATCCGAATACGATCTATTACGGCTCTGACCGCGTTTACCGGTCGAATGACACAGGCGTCAGCCATACGGTCGTCAGCCAGGCCCCGATCGAGTCGGGCGTGGCCGTCAGTGCCATCGGCATCTCGCCTCAGGATGATAATGTCCGTCTCGTCGGCCTCGCTAATGGCGGCATTTACGGAACGACGACCGGTTCATCGACGCTCACCAATCTGGACCTCGGCGGCACGATCCCCAATTTCTTTATCGCACGTGCCGTTATCGACCCGAACAACGTGAATACGGCGTATGTGACGATGTCGGGTTTCGGCTTTGCACAGGTTTACAAAACGACAAACCTTAACAGCGGCACGCCGACCTGGACGCCGGCTGCGGGTTCGGGCGGTAACGCACTTCCGCTCGTCCCGGTGAGCGGTTTTGTCATCGATCCGCTCGATTCCAACACGCTTTACGCGGGTACGGACATCGGCGTTTACAAGTCGGCTGACGCCGGAGCGACATGGGCTCCGTTCGGTACCGGTTTGCCGCGGGTCGCCGTCTTTGACGTCGCGATCGCTCCGGGTTCGCCGCGAAAGCTGCGGATCGCGACGCACGGCAAGGGAATGTACGAGATCAGCCTCGCTACGGCACCGACGGTCCGTTCGCCGTTCGATTTTGACGGCGACAACAAGACCGACATCTCGATCTTCCGTCCGGTACCGGGCGAATGGTGGTACTCCAAGAGCAGCAACGGCGGCAATGGCGCCGTTACATTCGGCTCGTCGTCCGACACGCTGACGCCGGCCGATTTTACCGGCGACGCCAAGACGGACATCGCATTTTTCCGTCCGTCGAGCGGCCTCTGGTACGTACTCAGGAGTGAAGACCTGACATTCTACGCGTTCCCGTTCGGTACGACCGGCGACGTTCCGGTCCCGGCGGATTACGACGGTGACAACAAGGCAGACGCGGCCGTTTACCGTCCGTCGGCCAATACGTGGTACATCAGCAACTCGGGCGGCGGCACGACCATCACCGGATTTGGTGCGGCGGGCGACCTGCCCGTTCCGGCCGATTACGACGGCGACGGCAAGGCCGACATCGGCATATACCGTCCCGGCCCGGGCCAGTGGTGGATCCAGCGGAGCACGGCCGGCCTGGTCGCGGTGCAGTTTGGACAGACCGGCGACAAGACCGTTTCGGGCGACTACACCGGCGACGGCAAAGCGGACATTGCCTATTTCCGTCCGTCGACGGGCAACTGGACGATCCTCAGAAGCGAAGATTTTTCATTCTACGCTTTCCCGTTCGGTACCACGGGCGATGTCCCGAGCCCGGGCGACTATGACGGCGACGGCAAGACCGACGCGGCCATTTTCCGTCCGTCAACGTCCACCTGGTACGCCCAACGCTCGACTGCCGGAACTCTCATTCAGGCCTTCGGACAAGCGGGCGATATCGCGGTGCCGAATGCCTATGTTCGCTAACTAGACTGGATAACCACGGCCCCTAACGGCCGTAACGATCCGTAAAATGGCCGTGAGTTCAAAGCTCGCGGCCATTTGTCGTATCACGCTGCGGAGCAGATCAAAACGCCGGTCTGCGTACCTGGCAGGCCCAAACAGATTGAAATTAACGTCCGGAGCAGTTGTGCCTGAGACTGAAAAGGCCGATCACCGGACAATTTTTGCAAAAAACTACGCGAAAATGCCCTAAAACTGTGCATTTTTGCGGGGAAATGGGCGCGTTTTGCACAAAAGGTCGACAATTTGTCGCCAAAACTGCGCAGTTTTGTAATAAAACTCTATAGTTTTGCGGAAAACGCGCGCGTTTTGCGCGAAAAGTCGATAAAATCTTTGGAAAACTGCGCAATAGATCGCCATTTTCATACGGTTTTTCGCAGATCGTGTTAAGCGCCGGAGTGTTTTTGAACGAGCTTCTAAACGAAGGTCAATGCCGCCGGTAATGAACTGCCGGGGCCGGATGACCGATGCTGCAAATTCGACTAAAACGCAGTCTTCTGAGGTGCGGTGTTTTCCCTTCTTAACGATCCCTCAAGATTGATGCCGTCAGCGGCAATTTATGATACGTTCAAAAACCTTGACAAAGATTCGAAAGAGCGTAGATTGTTCGTATCAACCGACAACAACCAAGCGGCTCTAACCACACAAGGAGCAATATGCCCACATCCTCACGGCCCGACGGAGCAGGCGGTTTCCGGCCCGGGCGGTTCCCGCGTGCAAGTTCCTGACCAACTATCGCTGTCCAACAATGTGGTGGAAGATCGGGATTGTTGCCTTTCTGGTCATTGGTGTTCGGGTGCCATCCTGAAATACCTTGACGACGATGCCAAGCGGCAAAAGCTGCTTCCGGCCAAAGGATCGCTCGGTACTTTCGAGCATCAATCCGTTCATCCCCGCACCGACGCCGACGCCGACGCCGCAGCTTTGAAAGAGTACATATACGCGGGCAGCCGAATGCTTCAGGTCGTGGACGCCAATGCCGCTGAGACGCCGCCCGCCGATCTGGCGTCTGGCGGCCTTCGAGCGGTGTCTGGTATGTGTACAACCTCGTGACGGCGGCGTGGACCTCGTATGGGTGGGGCAACAGTTCCGGACATTCCGGTCAGGGCGACTTTGACGGTGACGGCAAGACGGACTTTGCGATCTACCGCCCGACAGACAACAACTGGTGGATCACGACATCAGGTAACAGCAGCTACTACTCGACGTTTGGCCAGCGGCGATATTTCCGTCGAAGCGGATTATGACGGAGACGGCAGGACCAACATCGCCGTCTTCCGCCCGGGGACGACCAATGCCAATTGGTACGTCTATCAATCCTCGACAAGTTCGACCGTCCAGACGCAATACGGCCTCTCGACCGACAAGCCGGCACCGGCTGACCTCGACGGCGACGGCAAAGCGGATATTACGGTCTGGCGTCTGAGCAAACGACCTTTACGCTTGAGTACTTGTACTACCACCCAATCGGCGGTAATGTCGTTCGCGGGCTACACGCTGACCTCGGGCGACAAGGTCGTCTCGGCCGACTTCGACGGCGACGGACGGGCCAATTACGCATTGCGCAATGGCTCAAGCTGGCTGATGCTCAACTCCGCCTTCGCCAACGACGGTCGCTCAACCGGAGGCGGCGACCAAATATCGATTACTTGTCCAGAACGACTTCGACGGCGACGGCAAAGTCGGTACAAGCGTCTGGCGCGACTCGAACGGCCCTAAAAAATATACGCAAATCAGGCTCGGGGGCTCTCCGCGAAGAAGCCTGGGGCACATCCGGCGATATACCCGTACCGGCACTCTGGAGAAGATAACGGAGGCACCCAATGAACAAACTCACATTCACAATACTCATCACGTTGGCCGCCATCTTTTCGGCGTTGGCACAAGAGCCTGATCGAGGCTTTCGTACCGCGAACTCATATGCTGCAACCGGGCTTGAGGTTGTCAACACAACGAACTGAAAACCGCTTGTTGCTCAATATACCATTGGCTTCATTGCCCGCAGGAAGAGGCACGAGTCCGGGCTATACGGTCTTCCTTCGGTACGACAGCAAACTGTTCGATTCGATACATACCACTCGTGATGACGGCTACCCGGACGAGAATGGCAGCAGCTATTTTTCGACCGATAGCCTATCTCTGAGCGAACGGGGCGGCTGGAAGATGCCGATCGGCTACCAACTCCAGATCACCGATCGACGAAATCTACAAACGGCAGATGTGTGCCACATGCACGACCCGGTCGAACAACTTTCCTTCGTTTGGAAGGTCGAAATGGTGATGCCGGACGGCAGTATTCGGACATTTCTTCCGGTTGCCGCAAACGGAACTTTTATCGGAACCGGAGCAGATGGATATTCCAACGTAAACTATAACGGTGAGGAACTGACCGCAATTCAGGGGACCCATCCCGGATCGGGGACATGCTACACCGATGTAAGCAGCACCGGGCCAAACACAAGCGGAATGAACTATGTCACGATGGACGGTTCGCGGCTTCGGTTGTTCATACCGTATTCGGCGACCGTCCAGCCGAACCTCCGCAATTGGAGGATGTATTATCCGGACGGCACCGTTGTTGAACGAGCGCCGGCCAACTCAAGTGCATGGCAGACGATCACTGACAGAAACGGAAATAAGATCGAGTTTATCGACAACAAGATCCAGGATTCGGCCGGGAGATACATTGAATTTGCGTCTGACTCAACCGGGCAGATCGTTCGGACAAAAGGGGTCGGAGCAGCCGTTGTCGAAACCCACATCGAGTGGGAAAACCGCTGGATACAGAAAAAATATCGAACAACAACAGCGAATAACGCTCAATCCTCGCAGCAATACGCGACGCTGGCCGCGAGCGTTTACGGTGTAAAGAAGATCACGTTTCCGACTCAGGCGGGCGGCCAAACGATGGCGTTTGAGTACTTTTCAAATGCGACCCAGCCCGGAGCCAATGTCTACACCGATGAGTGGGGTGAAATAAAGTCGATAGAATTACCGACCGGTGCGGAGAGCAGTTTTGTTTCGATCAGTTCGTCAGGGCGGCTATGAAACGCTGGCGTCGGATGTTCTGACCAGAAGCGTCTCAAATAAGGAACTGGCGTACGACGAGGTGTACGAGGGGACGACTTCGCAACGAGTTGACCCATGGCTATATTCCATTTCGAAATGGGTCAGCACCATCACGATCCCGAGCGGAGCCGTGAGCAGCGAATATCTCTTTTACAATTCGAATGGATCGTATTGGGATTCCGGCATGTCGTATCGGTCGACCGGCCCGAATGGCGGGATCACTGAACGATTATGGGCGTACAACCTACCGTTCGCAATGTCAGGCAGCATTCCGCCGGCGAGTGGTGGCTGGTCGGGGGTCGGAAGCGCCAATTCCTACGTAAAAGCAGAGTTTTCGACGCTGCCCGACGCGAGTGGAAATATCTCATCATCATCACCGACCGCGATCAAGGAATTCAAATTCGACAAGAACGGAAACGTCCTCGAAGTACTTGAATACGATTGGGTCACTTATGGTTCCGTACCGCGAAGCGGCAGCGGCATAAATGCCAAGGTCACCGGCCTGCCGACCAGCGGCCTGACGCTCAAGCGGAAGACGGTAAACACCTATTACAATCAAGCGGCGGATGCTGACAGCACGAGTGTGAACGGCAATGAGTATATGAGTCCTTCATCGCCGTCGCTTAAGAATCTCATCAGATCGACCGAGGTCCGCGATGGCAGCGGCGTTGTGAAGGCACGCTCAGAGTTCTACTATGACAGCACCACCACAACGGGCAACCTGACGGAGACACGCGTTTGGGATTCGACCAAGGGAGCAGTTTCCGACCCGCTGACCACCGGTACGAGCGGAAACGCGGTTTCGACACAGGCGACTTATGATGCGTTCGGAAACCCGACGACCGCAACGGATGCAAAAGGCATCGTCTCAAAGATAACCTATGGGGCGGTATCGGGCCCGAACGGAAACGTTACCGGACTTTACCCGACTGAGACGATCCTTGCCGACGGCACGTCGCTTGCCCGTACTTCAACGGCGAGTTACGATTTCTACACCGGAGCCGTACTTGCGACGACCGACGAAGACAACGACATCACGAACGCGACAGAATACGACGACATCGGTCGCCCGATAAAGGCGATCACGGCTCAGGGAACCGCTCTCGAATCCTGGACGATCACTGAGTATCACGACGATGACAGATTCGTAGTGGTCAAGTCAGATCTCGAAGCAAAAGGCGATGGCAAAAAGGTCGCGACGCAGTTCTACGATCAGCTTGGACGGGTGCGCCTGACAAAGACGTTGGAGGATGCGGCCACGCAATCCGCAACGAATGAAACTGACGGGATCAAGGTGCAGACGCGGTACGGTATCAACGACCCGACGCCGAGCGTGACAACCGACCCGGAGAACAGCCTCGGAAGCTATTCGCTGGTGTCAAATCCGTATCGGGCAGGCTCGTTGGCGGCGGCCTCGGCGGAGACGACAATGGGTTGGACATTATCGTATTCGTCAAAAACAGGACGACACAGCGACGCCACCACGTATTCGGGCTCGACCGTTCCGACAGTTGGAAGCACGACGAACTCGACGGGCGTCGTCCAGACGGACATCGACGCCAACGCCACCACGGTCACCGATCAGGCAAACAAGGTGCGCCGTTCGCTGACGAACGCACTTGGGCAGCTTATTCGCGTGGACGAGCCCAATTCGAGCAACCAATTAGGTACAGTAAGCAGTCCAAACCAAGCGACGAATTATACTTACAACACGTTAGGCAAAATGGTTCGTGTGGAGCAAGGCAGTCAGAACCGGTATTTCATGTACGACTCGTTGGGTCGGACGCTGAGAATCAGGCAGCCGGAACAGGAGGTGAACACTGGGCTGAATACTTCTGGCGACCCGTATAACAATAGCTGGACTGGTGGTTTTACTTACGACAACAACGGCAATGTTCTGACCACGACCGACGCCAAAGGCACGACGATAACAAACACCTACGACGCTCTCAATCGGCCTTTGACACGGACTTACAACGACAGTCCGCAAACAGCGACGGTTACGAACACGTACGGCACCACTGCTCCTGCCATTGGCAAACTGATAAAGGTCTCAAGCAGCGTTTCGGAAACGCAGTACAGCGGGTTTGACGTGCTTGGACGCCTGACCGAGAGCAAGCAGATAACGCCTCTGGATGGCGAGACCATTTCGACGGCACCTGTGCGAACCAGCAGCTACCAATACAATCTGTCGGGTGCCCTTATCCAGCAAACATACCCAAGCGGCCGCGTCGTCGAAACCGACCTCGATGCGAGTGGCGATATCGAAAAGATCACAGGACGTGCTACATCTAGTGGAATCAACCACAACTTTGCTACTGCGTTTTCATACCTGCCCGATGGCAAGATCGCGAGTTTGAAACTTGGGAATGGTCTGTGGGAAGCTGCAAAGGTGAACTCAAGGCTGCAAGTAACTGAGATCGCGATGGGACATTCGATCGGAGACGGTGCGATGATGAAGCTCAATTACGAGTACGGCGAACTTCAGACAAACGGCACTGTCGATGCGACTCAGAATGCAGGCAACATAGCCAAACAAACCGTGACTTTCAGTGGACTAGCTAATCCTTTCGTCCAAACTTACAAATATGATTCGTTAGATCGAATCAAAGAAGCGAAAGAAGCCGTGAATGGAAACCAAACGTGGATTCAGACGTTTGGGTATGATCGATTTGGTAATAGGAATTCACTCGCTGAAACCGTTAATGGACAAGCGAAATCGATCAATGAATTGACTCTTCCAACGGTTGACGCAAATACAAATCGGTTTTCTAGCACGACAAATTATGAGTATGACGAAGTTGGGAATTTGATCCGCGATGCGAATGGACGACAGTTCATTTTCAACGGCGATAATAAGCAGACTCAAGTAAAGGATGTCTCAGACAATGTTGTCGGAACCTATGTTTACGACGGAAATGGCAAACGTGTAAAGAAGATAACCGCAAGTGAGGTAACGGTTTTCGTTTACGACGGGATGGGTAAACTTGTCGCAGAGTATTCAACAGCAACGCCGCCTACAAATCCAACGGTCAATTACACAGCGACAGACACGCTTGGTTCGCCTCGCGTGCTGACAGATCAACTTGGTCAAGTCAGATCCCGCCGAGACTTTATGCCATTTGGCGAAGAAGTAGCCCTAGACTCCAACTATCGCACTACTGCCAACAAATACGGCACCGGTGACAAGGTCCGACAGAAATTCACCGGCTATCAGCGCGACGAAGAGACCGATCTAGATTTTGCAGAGGCTCGCTATTACTACAACGATCACGGCAGATTCACGGCAGTTGATCCGTTGCTTGCCTCTGGAAAAAATGTCAATCCCCAAACGTTTAATCGCTATGTCTACGTATTGAACTGTCCGCTTATGTTCACCGATCCTAGTGGACTACAGGCAGGAAGACAACAATACGGCACACAACCCCCGCCGACTAAAATCATCGATATTTTCGTCACGATTACCGTGAAGGAAAGGCAGAACACAGGTTCACAAAGAGATTGGAACGCGTTGGCAAAGTCGGCCCCGGGTTATCAAACGGTAAACGTCTACACTGTCGACGATGGCTCAGCTACGGTTGATCGTTTCAAATCATCGTTAGAGAGCGAAGGTCGAACCGTTGTCGTTTTCGGTCACTCCGTGGCTGAGAGCAAGGCGGTTAAGCAATCGACTGCAACCGGTAGCCGACTGGGGGGTATGGGCCTTTCCTTCTCGAATGGCACATTTCAGGGCAATGTCGCACTTCCGGATAACTCTCTTGGCCAGCCGGTTGACACGGTCAAGGCAGATAACGTGCTACTTTTCACTTGCGACTCTGGGACTGTTCCGACTGAGATTTGGTCGAGGATGGATGTGGGGGGCGAAGTGATCCAGAACGGTGGAGGGCCGAATGGCGCGTCGAGTGTAAAATATCAAGAGGAGGCCGCATATGCTGCAACAAGCAAACTTATAAATGGCGGAAGCATGAAGGAGGCACAAACTGCCGCGCAAAATGCTATAAACAAATCCACGATCCCAACACAGGATAAGGGGGATGTGATTTTGCGCTTTCAGCGGAGGGATCAGTGAAGATTGTAAAATTCAAATCTGTGAGAATGTTTGTACTTGTTGCAGCAATGACTGCTGGAATTATCAGTTGTGGTTCTGAAGATCCGACCACAACGGGCTCTGGCCCTGTTGCCAGCGCCCAAAATACCCGAACTGTTACGCCACAGGGGATTCGACGCTCAGACGGCGGCACGACCTTCCTGCGGGTGGACGGCTGGCCGATTCCATCATTTGCCGGAGCGGAAAGGGAGGAATTCGAAACTTCGATCATGACCTCCGATGGACGAAGCGTTAAGGCCCACCTCACGGTCATACGAACGGATCCGCTCTCCCTGATTATCGATAATCCCCTCTACTTTACGGGCACAGGCCTTGAGAAAGTTCGAGTTAACAAGGTGAAGGAATATCGCACGTCGGCAGGTGTTTTCTCATACAGGTTTCTCGTAAATGACGCTGACGTCGATAAAAACACGAACGAAGTTCGCTCAACTCGGGGCTTCCTATACTCCTACTCGTATTACGATGAGGACGGCGACGGCGTGTTCGAGTCGCTGGTCGTCAGCGAACAGGACCGCAGCGGGTTGAAAGGGTTCCAGAATGAACCCCACCTTCCTGAGTGGTCCACTTTGTCCAGATAACGGAGAAGACGGGGTCATCTATGAAGTTCACCGAATAAGTCAAACTCACGGGGTCCTGGACGACGGTCGCTGACGCGGTCGGTGTGCTGGTTCGGTGACAAGGGAAATGGCCATGGCCTGAGATGTTGCGGACTTGAATTGATTGATATGTACGGGACCGCGAGGACCAACGACACGCTCAAATACCTGACGACGGTCACACAAGGCTCGCAGACGAGGACATTCACTTACAACAGCCTTTCGAGGCTGCTTTCGGCGGCGAATCCGGAATCGGGCACGATCAGCTACGGCTATGATCCAAATGGCAATCTGACGAGCAAGGTTGATGCAAGGTCGATAACGACAAGCTACCTTTACGATGCCCTGAATCGCGTGACGGATCGCAACTACACGAACGAGCCAAGCGGTTCCGAAACGCCGGATGTTGACTACTTCTACGGCACCACGGCGCCGAAAGTCGGAAAGCTGACGAAAGTTAGTTCGTCCGTTTCGACAACCGAATACACGTCGTTCGACATCTTAGGACGTGTGACCGCTCACAAACAAACAACCGATAGCAACGAGTACACGACCGGCTACACATACAAGCTCAGTGGTGCGTTAGACGAGCAAACATATCCCTCAGGTCGGGTTGTGAAAAATGAGTTAGACGCATCGGGCGATCTGTCGTTGGTTACAAGTAAGGAAAACTCTTCGGCGATCTACAAGACTTACGCCAACGATTTTACTTACACGGCGGCTGGTGCAATATCGAGCCTAAAACTCGGAAATGGAAGATTTGAATCAACGCAGTTCAATAACCGCTTGCAACCGACTCAAATCGCGTTGGGTTCGTCCGTTGGTAATGCCGGACTTCTGAAAATCGACTACACCTACAACACGACCGGCAACGCCGACAACAACGGAAATCTGCTAAGCCAAACGATCACGGTTCCCGGTCTAAGCCATCCGTTCGTTCAAACCTACACTTACGACGAGCTCAATCGTTTGAAGTCAGCCACCGAAACCAACAACTCGACACAGACTTGGAAGCAGACCTTCACGTTCGACAGATACGGTAATCGGCGTTTTGACGAGGCGAATACCACGATGCCAACTTCGTTCTCGAACCAGGCTTTGACGAATCCGACTATTTCGACGAGTAATAATCGGCTGACTTCGACGGGTTGGACGTACGATTCGGCGGGAAACACTATTGGCGATCCTGACGGCCGTAGTTTCATTTACGACGCTGAGAATAAGCAAGTCGAAGTAAAGAACTCAAGCAATGCCAGTATCGGAACTTACTTTTTCGACGGCGACGGAAAGCGCGTCAAAAAGGTTGTGCCCGTAACAGGCGAAACAACGATTTTCGTCTACGACGCGAGCGGAAAATCCATCGCCGAATACTCAACCGTCGTCGCAAATACCGAAGATGCAAAGGTAAACTACCTAACCGCCGATCATCTTGGTTCGCCCAGAATCAACACAGATGCTACAGGCACCGTCATCGCCCGGCACGATTACCATCCGTTTGGTGAAGAAGTTACGACCACCCAACGAACAGGCGGTCTCGGATATGCCTTGGACACAATTCGTAAGCAATTCACTGGGTATGAACGGGATATTGAGTCAGAACTGGACTTTGCTCGAAATCGTTATTACAACTCAAATCACGGAAGGTTCACTACGACCGATCCGTTACTGACTTCTGGGAGACTTGAAGACCCGCAGTCGTGGCATCGCTACTCTTACGTGCTGAACAGCCCGCTTCGATATGTTGATCCGTTAGGACTATATGAATGTGGCACAAGTCTAAAAGAAAAACAGTGTCAGAAGTTTGAACAAGCTCGCCTAGACCTGGAAAAGGCCCGTGATTATTACCAAAAGAAAGGGGATACAACGAAGGCGGATGCACTAAGCAACGCGCTGAAAGCAATTGGAACATTGAACGACAAAAATGGACTTACAATTGAGATTGGTAAGGTCTCAAAAGGAGCGGCGGCAGAAACAAGCTTTGGAATAGGTGCTGACGGGAAACCTCTTCTGGCGAAGGACGCAGACGGTAAAGGAAATTATGTCGCTAATGTTGTCATGACGTTTAAATCTGCCGATGACATGACCGCAGAGGTCCTTTCTCACGAAGGAAGTCATACAGAAGATCGGCAGAAGTTTATTGCTGCGATGTTTGCAGCTTCCGCAAAAGATCCTCTTTTTACTGATGAGATGGCTAAGAGTTTACCGGAAAATCTAACGAAATACGCAACTGAGTCAAAAGCCTATCATAACTCATCGTATGTTCAAGAATATAAAGGAACTGAAGGGGATTATTGGAAACGTGGTTGGGCAGAGGTAGATCGACAGAAGGCTATCGATTATACGCTTCGCACAAGCGATCTTTATAAGGTTACTCCGAAGCCTGGGGAACAGGGTCGAAGACTCTACGAAACAGCACCACCTAAGCCATGAGAAGAAAAATGCTTGTCAAAATGTTAATTTCTGCTGTGCTTTGTATTTGTCTCGGAAACGGACATCAGGTTTTGTGTCAGCAAGCTGATTCGAATCCACCTGTAGTTGAGGCAGTGATCCCTGTTTTTCCAGCTACAGCGATTGCTACAGCACAAGAAGGACAGGTTTTGCTTCTTGTTATGGTCCGAAATGACGGTAAGGTTAAATCAGTGGAATTCAAATCGGGTCCGTCCATATTTAGACCGGTTGCAAAGCTGGTTGCATCGCGCTGGAAGTTTGCTCCAACGAAGAGTTCTACGACATGTTCGGTACAACTCTCATTCATTTTCAAATTAATGCCTGATGAAACCAAATCTGAGGACATGCTTCCTGTTTATCGGCCCCCATATGAAGTTGAAGTACGAGCGAAGCTTCCGAGCGTGTCAAAGGATGCAGGTCAAGATCAAAATTAGCCGTAATACTTCTAACCTGTGATCGGGTCGGAAATCGAAAATAATGCTTGACAGCCTTTTTGCGAAGGCTGTTTTTTATGCTTTTTGCTGGTTGCTCTCTAAGACTGTGTCGAGGAATTGCAGGATGAAGTCCTGCTTTTTCTTTGGCAGGCGGCGGACTTCCTGGAATCTTCTCTCTAAGGGCGTAACTGGTCCGGTCTTTTTCTTTTTCAGTGTCGGCTCGTCGTCCGCTCCGACGAGGTAGGAAGCGGAAACGTCCAGGACTTTGGCGCAGGCCTGCACGACTTCTAGGGCGGGGTTGACGGCCCGCCGCTCGTAGTCGTCGATCATCTTCACGTTCGTATCGATGGCGTCGGCGAGCACCTCGGGCACATCGCCCTCGCTGATCTTGAGCGCAAGGCCCTCGGCAAGAGCGGTCTTGCCGACGCCGGGTTCGCCGACGTAGAGCGGGTTATTCTTCTTGCGGCGGCAGCTGGGACTCAAGCAGTCGTATCCACGCCTGCGGCTGCGACTGCCGCAACGACCGCATCTAGCGGACAAGGCGATGTAATCGCATTGCCGCATGCTCCAGCGTCAGAGTCGGCGTCGATTTTTCCGTGCCAAAAACTACTCGAAGACTGTAGTTCGCCGTCATCAAGCGGTTCATTGGACACGTCTCAGAACGAAGAACTGGATACGGTCAAGGCTATCAAGGCCGCATACAATATTTGTTCCTTGATACCGGGAATCGGATCTGCGTGCGCAGCAGCGTCGGTAATAGTAAGTGCGGGACAAGGAAACCTTGGTGAGGCCGGAACCAATGCTCTAATGGTAATCCCCGGGCTCAAGCAGCTTAAAGGTGTCGGTTCTGTTGTACGGGCAGCTGATGATGTAGCCGTCTACGTGTCGCGTGTAGGAAACGACATTCAATATGTTGGACTTACCAGTAATATAATTAGACGGGCGGGGGAACATTTTAGATCTACGGGAATTGCAATCGAACCGTTGATCGGAGGTCTAACGAGAGCCGAAGCGAGAGGTGTAGAACAGGCGTTAATTAAAATACATGGTCTTCAGAAAAATGGTGGTACGTTACTAAATAAAATCAACAGCATTGCAAAATCCAATCCGAAATATGAACAACTAACCAAAAGAGGGTTTGAGATTTTACGTGAAAATGGCTACACATGGTAAGAACAATGAAGATACAAATGGGTGATACATTCGAAATCAAGACAGCTCAGGGATTAGGTTATATACAGTTTGCTTACCGCGATAAAAACGGAATTGAATATGTTCGAGTTATACGTGGACTGTTTGATAGTCGACCAGCTGGTTTGGTCGATTTGGTTGGCAAAAAAGAACAGTTCATTGTTGGATTTCCGTTAACTATTGCCGCTAACAAGGAACTTGTAAATTACGTCGCCCGCTTCCTGCTCCCAGCAGATTTTGAAATGCCGCGATATATGAGGGCAAAGCATTATGTCAGAGGAAAGTTTCTTGGTTGGCATATCGTAGATATTAGTAATTGGAAAAGAAAGCTAGTCTCGAATTTAAGTGAACAAGAAGTGAAAATGTCTCCGTTGGGAGTTTGGAATGACACATTGTTAAAAGAGCGGATAGCTACCGGTTGGTGTTTAGAAAACTGGGTCTGACGGTTTTCTTTCCAGCTATTCGTTTACGACGCCGGAGGTGCGCTTGCGGCGGAGTATTCGACACAGGTCGAGACGGCAAACCCACAAGAAAGCTATTTGACAACAGACCACCTGGGAAGCCCGCGCGTGATCACCGACAAGAGCGGCAACGTTATTTATCGCAGAGACTTCATGCCATTTGGTGAAGAACTCTCAGAAGGAGTCGGGACCAGAAGCACGACTCTGAAATATGCCGCCAGCGGAACTGATGGCGTTCGTAAACGCTTTACGGGCTACGAGAAGGATGCTGAGACCGATCTCGATTTCGCCGAGGCCCGAATGTATCAAAACAAACACGGGCGATTCACCGCCGTCGATCCATTGATGGCTTCCGCCAGTCCCGGCGACCCTCAGACTTACAACCGATATTCATACACTGGAAACAACCCCATCAATCGCACCGATCCGGCAGGTTTGAAGTGGTGTAGAGAGGACGCAACGGGCAATGCCAAATTCACCGGTGAAGGAACCGCTTTTGATAAAGGATGGACGGGTTTTGATGATCAAGAGAGAAGAGTGTCCAACGGGGGTAATTTCAATGGAACGTATTTAGCCACTGGCCAAATTGCGTTTTTCAACTCTAATGGATCGATAGAGCTTCGTGAGAAGCCGAGTGAATCAGATCAAGTTGAAAGACAAAATCAGAATGTAGTACAGGGTCAAAATGAAGTTATAGAGTCATCTGTAACGGAACTGGCGACCAATATCACGATCAGACCACGAGCCGATCTTCCGCTGCCTCCTTGCGTCCCAGGCACGGGTTGTCAGGATGTCTCAAAACCAAGCCCGCCGTCACTAGAAGTGGGGGCAAGCGCCGACGAAGTCCTCGACGCGACGCAGACAGTAACAGAAACGATCGGTCTCGTCCCGGGTCTCGAAGTTGCAGATCTGGCTTCCGGGGCGATTAGTGGATTTCGCGGTGATTACACCGGGATGATCCTGAGCGCCGGGGCTATTCTTCCGGTTGGCGGTCAAGTATTTACAGGTGTTAAATGGGCTCGGCGTTTAGAAAAGGCTCGAGAACTTGGTAAAGCTGGAGAATTAGCCGCTGGCATTACCGAAGCTAAAAAAGCAATCGAAGTTGGTGGTCGAAAACTGTTTCCGGACGCGGTTGATAACGTTGCAGGCGTACTTACAGAAGTCAAAAATCTCGGAAAGCAGAGTTATACTAGACAACTGCGAGAATATAGCAAATATGCGCGGTCGCAGCCTGAAAAGATGGATTTTGTCCTATTTACTCGAAGTGACACGATCTTGTCCGGCCCGCTTAAGCGAGAAATTAGCAGCGGCAACATCATTCACAAATGTTTCGATGGTCCGTGCAAACAATTCTAGAGAACTCAGTTAGATATGAACTTGAACGAACGCATTTACGAATTAAACGCTAGGTTCAATGAACTAGTTGGGAAATCACCTAAAACGCCAACGGAAATGGAGGAGAAGGAGTTGGTTCGGGCCGAATTAGAAAAAGCACTGCTAAAACAGTCGCAACCTCTTCACGATGACGTTTTGGCAGTCGGCATTCGAATCAAATCCGTTTCGGATTTCGTTAATACTGCAGATAAATACCCAGAGGCAATTCCGGTACTTGTCAAGCACCTGACAAGACCGTACCACCAACGAACAAGGGCAGGCATAGTCCGGGCTTTGACTGTAAAAGAGGCCAAAGGCATCGCCAATAAAGCAATACTTGCGGAGTACCGTAAGGCTCCGAAGGACGACTTTCATTTTGCCTGGTTATTTGGAAATGCCATGAGCGTCATAGTGACGGCGGACGATCTAGAAGAATTGATCGATATCGTCAAGGATGAAAGCAACGGCGAATCGCGAACCGGATTCATCGAGGCCTTGGCGAAGATCAGATCGCCCCGAGTTATTGAAGTACTCCATCAACTCGAAAAAGATAAGAATCGGATAGTGGCCGAACGGGCAATGAAAATGCTCGCCCGAAAAGCGAAATCACCAGACCGAAAAACACGTTCACGCTGAAGCCAACCAGATCCTTTGCCGTGAACTTTGCGGCTCCTGAGTCTCAAACGATCTATTCATGAAAAGGTCAACTCACATAAGTGTTGATATTTGACGACTTAGAGTAACGCATACAACGTGAGACTCATTCCGGCATTTGCCTTATCGCGGGTTTCGGGCGTTTAGGCGATGTCGGGCTTTGGTGCTGATCTGGAGCGTTTGGACTCGCGCTTGTGAAGCCGGAGAAGCAGGCGTTCGGCTCGGCGGCCGGTATGATGGCGACCGGCGGCGAAAACGACATTACCGACGAGCCGGAACGCGGCTTTCCGTTTGCGGCCCGATGGGCGATTCTTGCCTCAAATTCGATTTCAGAATAAACTCTGCCTAGCAGCAATTCTTATACGACTATTCGATATCGTAATAGCTCGGCCATTTTTATACAGATGAAATTTTATAACGACATTCTCGGACTGATCGGCAAGACGCCGCTCGTACGGATCAACAATATTACCAAGCAGCTCAAGATCAAGGCGCCGATCTATGCCAAGATGGAGAGTTTGAACCCCGGATATTCGGTCAAGGACCGCATCGGCATCTCGATGATCGACTGGGCCGAGCGCGAGGGCGTCTTGAAAAAGGGCGGCACGATCATCGAGGCGACATCGGGCAACACCGGCATCGGTCTCGCACTGGTCGCGGCCGTACGCGGCTATAAGTGCATATTTGTGCTGACGGAAAAGGCGTCGACCGAAAAGGTGCGTTATCTGAAGGGTTTGGGGGCCGACATCGTCGTCTGTCCGGCGGCGGCCAAGCCCGGCACGCCCGACCACTATGTCGCCACGGCAAAACGCATAGCCGAGGAAACGCCGAATTCGTTTTACCCCGACCAGTACAATCACCCCGAGAATCCGGCGGCGCACTATCGCACGACCGGCCCCGAGATCTGGGAGGACACCGAGCATAAGATCACGCACTTTGTCGCCTCGATCGGCACGGGCGGCACGATCAGCGGCACTGGCCGATTTCTAAAGGAAATGAATCCCGACATCAAGGTGATCGGCGCCGACCCGTACGGTTCGATCTTTAAGACCTACAAGGAATCGGGCTTTATCCCCGAGGCGACGCCGTACCTGGTCGAGGGCATCGGGCAAAACCTGCCCGTCGGCAACGCCGACCTCAACACGATCGACGAGATCATCAACATCACCGACCGCGAATCATTTGACATGGCACGCCAGCTCGGCCGCCGCGAAGGCATCTTTTGCGGGGGCTCGGCCGGCACGATCTTCGCCGCCGCACTCAAGGTGGCCAAGGACCTCGACGAATCGGCCTGCATAGTCTTTATCGTCTGCGATACGGGCGAGCATTACCTAAGCAAGTTCCACTCCGACGAGTGGATGAAGGAAAAGCTGCTGCTCGAACCGCAGCGGATCACCGCCAGCCTGATCGCCGACACCAAGAGCGCCGGTTCACCGCGGCAGCTGATCTCGGTCGGGCCTGACGAAAAGGTCTCGGCGGCACTGGCCCTGATGAGCGAGAACGGCGTCACACAGCTGCCCGTCATCGACGGCCACACGTCGGTCGGCAGCCTTCGCGAAAGCCACATTTTGACCAATCTGCTCAAGGACCGCGAACTGCTCGACGCCAAGGTCAGCGACATTATGGACAAGAGCTTTCCGGTCGTGGACGTTGACGAGAGCTTTGATTCGATCAAGAATAAGCTGACCAAGTCGCCGGCCGTCGTGATCGAGGATTTTAAGCGGATCACGGGTATAATTACGCGTTCGGACGTTTTGGACCTGCCGCACTAGCCGGCACCGGGACACAAATGAGCGATAACAAATGGACAATGCCTGAACCGGTGTTTCGCAGCTCGACGGGCGAGCTCGTCCGCCCGGGCGTGGCCGAGCCGATCGATCCGGAACCGGACACGCTCCAGCCCGAGGCTCCGGACGAGGATGAGGTCGTACTCGAGTTGCCGGACGACCCGCTGGCAAAGCTCTATGCCCCGCCCGAGGGCATGGCCGAACCCAAACCGCCCGCATCGGCCGCACCGGCAGCAGCCCATGTGCCGGCTGTCGAGATCGAACCCCAACCCTTTATTTCCGAGGAGTTTACTGCCGAGATCGCCGTGGCCGAGGTACGGCCCGCCGACCCGAAACGGTCTTCGGGGTCGGTGGTCGCGGCGCTCGTGTTCTTTGCCCTGGCGGCAATCGTGGTCGGGTTTATCGCGATCGTTTACTACCTGTTTTTCACCGGCCGCTCCGACGCCGGCGGATTCTGATCTGCAACGGCGGCGATCTGCCGCCGCAAACCGCAAATAGTTTGGTACGATATCGTCGTAAACTAGTATGCAGGACGCGATACTAAAATTCGGCGGCGTTCAACGTGTGATCGACAGCGACGTTACCGCTATCGGCCGCACGTCGGACAACGCGGTCGCCTTTACGTCCGATACCAACGTGTCGCGCTATCACGCCGAGATCGAACGCCGCGGCGGCGATCATTACCTCATCGACCTGCAGAGCAGCAACGGCACGACCGTCAACGGGACGCGCGTCAGCGGCGAGGTGCTATTGGCTCCCGGAGACGTCATCGTATTTGGAGGTTCGAGCGAGGCCGTTTTTGACCTTGCTGACAGTTCGGCAAACCGCGCCGCCTCCGGCACCGACGCCGCGGGTGATAGCGGCCCGTCACTCGCCGACGCTCCGGGAATGTCGGCCGCCGGCAGCGAGTTCTCATCGCTCGGTTCACAGGCGTCGAGCGAGGCCGAATATGCCGCCCGCAACGCCCTCCAACAGGGCATCAGCAACGCGACGGGCGCCGATGTGCCGACGTCGTCGTCAAATCCGACCGTGCTGATCGCCGGCATCGTCGTCGGGCTGGCGGTCGTCTGTGCGGTCGCGGCCGGTGCGTTTTACCTGACGCGCGGAACCTCCGCCTGCAACGCGACGGCCCGGATCGTCAAGCCCGAAGCCGGCGACACGATCAGCTCGCCGGTCGAGATCGAGGTCGAGTCCGACAACACCTCGTGCGTCGAACGTGCCGTCTTTCTACTTGACGGCCAGGAAGTCGCGACGGCCGCCGGGCCTAATTTTTCGGCGACCCTCGACCCGAAAGAGCACCCCGAACTCGCCGACGGTGTCGATCACAGCCTCGAGATAGTGCTGATCGATCAGGACGGCCGTCAGATACCGCAGGGCGGCGGTATTGCCCTTGCTTTTGAAACGCGGGCCGTCGCCAAACCGTCGCAAACGCCGGTCGTCGCCCAGGCGAACACCCAGCCCGGCAAGCCGGCGGGCCGCGGACAGCCTTCGCTGGTGCAGGTGAGCGATATGACACAGCGTCTGGTCAGGCAATTTTCGGGTAGTTTCAGCTACAACGTCTCGAACAAGCAATTTTTGCAAGAGGTGCAAAAGCGTGCGGCCGAATACGCGGTCGAGGGTTATTCGCAGCGGGCCGCAGTTTATCGCGACACTATCAACACGGCGTTCGTCCGCGAACAGAACATCGATCCGCCGTTTGCCTACTTTACGGCGATGGCCCGCAGCCGGTTCGCCGTCGAAAAACAGGGCTCGGACGAGGGGCTTTGGCGATTGACGGCCGCCTTTGTCACCGACAACAAATACAACGGAATGTGCGGGACCGAGACGCTCTCCGACCCGTCGCAGACATGCGCCGCACGCTCGGCCGCACTGTACGCCAAGGCGTTGATCTTCGGCGTTTTTGACGGCGACACGATCTACGGCGCCATCGCCTTTGGCAAATCGCCGCAGGACGCCGCCGCGTGGAAGGCGACTCTGCCGCAGAACCGCTCCGACGTTTGGAATTCGGTCCGGACACCGGCCGAACGCGAGCAGTTGGTGCGTTTTTTCGCGGCCGGGATCGTCGCCGAAAACCCGCAGGCGTTCGGGCTCACGAAGGACCGTCCGCTGTCGGACCTCTACCGCGTGGCGATGTAAAATGAAGCAGGTCACCCTTACATACCGAACGCCCAATGGCACGCAAACGATCGCGATCGACGGCGAACGGCTGTCGTTCGGACGCGGCAGCGAGGCCGATCAGCGGTTTGCCGACAATGGCCTTTCGCGGCTGCACGCGGTCATTTACCGCGAGGGCGACCGCATCTGGATCGTCGACGAAAATTCGACCAACGGCACCTTTGTCAACGGCGAACGCGTCGCCGCGGCCGGAACGCCGCTGCGCGACGGCGACCGTATCAATCTCGGCGATAACACGACCCTGACCGTCAGCGTCGCCGAACCAACTCCCGCCGCAGCCGCGGAGCCGCCCGCCGTTCAGTCGGTTTCGGCCGGCGCACCGCCGGCAAGTTTCGGTATGCTGCCCGTCATCGTAATTGCGGTCGCGATAATGGTGATCAGTGTTTCGGCCGTTTTGATCGGTTTTGCGGTATTCGACAGCGGGCCGCAGATAGCGTCGAACCGCGACTTTGATGAGCCGATCGATGACGACCCGCGGCCTTCGCCGACGCAAAAACCGTCGGGTTCGCCGGCGTCATCGCCGGGAACCGCCGGCAATTCGAACGCCGCTGCCGACGACCTGCCAGCCAACGGGCCGGCCGGGCCGACGAACAACCTGCCGCCCGGCAAGAAATATGCCGAGATGACCGATACCGAACGCCGCCAGTACATCGAAGCAAAGGCGATGCGGATCGCCCAGATCATCGGCAACAGCGGCAGCGAGGCGATACCCGCCGCGGCCGTCGATAAGATCAAGGGGTTTGTTGACGGATACGCATCGCGGGCGAAGGTAAAGCCGCTCGGCGGATGCCGGTTCGGCGATAATCTGCAGGTGACGTTTGAACGCGCGAGCAAGAACGCACCTTTTGTCGTTCGCGCGTTCAACGAAAAAGGCATCGATCCGCGGATCGGGCTCTATCTCGCGATGATCGAATCGGAACACTGCGTTTGCCTGCAGAGCCCGACCGGGCCGCTCGGGATGTTTCAGTTTACAAAGGCCACCGCCGAGATCCACGGCCTCAAGGTGATCTCCGGCGCTTCGCCGTCAAACCCCGACGAACGCTGTCAGCCCGAGCCCGCCGCGAGGGCCGCCGCGTCGTATATGAAGGCTCTGACCGGCCGCTACGGCACGGGCCCGGCGAGCGTACCGCTGGCGATCGGCAGTTATAACAGCGGCGAGGGCGGCCTGAGTTCGAACCTGCAAAAGGCACTCGACTCAAACTCCGGGCTGCCGCGTGATTTTTGGACACTTATCGCAAACGGCGACAAGCTTTCGAAACAATTCCAGTCGGAGAACTTCAAGTACGTTCCGAAGTTCTTTGCGGCCGCCATCATCGGCGAAAACCCGCAGGATTTCGGGCTGAACCTACAGCCCGTCTCGACGTATACCAAGTAGGACCGCCGTCGCAACGATGCCTGAACTTTTTCTCAAATTTAAGGACATCAACGGCCAGGAGCAACGCGTCCCGGTCGATAAGGTCAAGTTTGCCGTCGGGCGGCACTCGGCAAATGACCTCGCGATCGCTGACGGCCGGCTTTCGCGTGAGCACCTGCTGATCGAGCGTTTCGGAGATGTTTTTGTGGTCTCGGATCGCGGATCGAGCAACGGCTCGAAACTGAACGGCGAGGCCCTGACCGCACCGGCGGCGATCACCGAAAATTGCCGTCTCGACCTGGGCGGATTTGAGATCGATGCCGAATTCGAGACGGACCAGCCGGAAGCTCAGCCCGCCGAGGAACCCGCGGCCGCCGCCGCACCTCCGGCCGCGCCGCCAGCCGCCCCTGCACCGGGTGGCATCCCGACGAGCTTTTTTTATATTGCGCCGGCGGTCGCCGTTTTCATACTTGTCGGCGTGGGGCTGGCCTTGTTTCTGTTTGGCGGCAATGGGAAACAGCAAAATCGCGACATCGTCATAACCGACGACCCGATCGACGAGCCGGTCAAGCGAAAAACGCCGGTTGGACCGACCACTTCGGCCGCAAATTTGGGTGACGTTGTGCCGTCAGGCCCGACTCCGACGGGCAACACCGATGTGCCCGCGATGCCGCCCGCGGGTGACCTGACAGAAACCGCGAAACTCGAGGAAAACGCCAAGAGCTTTCTGCGGGCGATCGCACAGAATGACAAACGCGGCTTTATTACGGGTGCCAACGCCCAAATCGTCGGTGCCCGGATCGCCTCGATCAAGTCGAGTTCGTCGCTAGCCGACAACATCGCCTCGGCGCGAAAGAGCGCGGGCCAGATCCGCACGCTGGCACAATCAAAGAACCTAAAACCGCAGCTGCTCGCGGCGGCGGCGATCACAAAACTCGGTTCGCAACGCGGCGACGTGCTTCAGACCGCCCAGTCGATGGCCGATACGCTCGACAAATTGAGCGTTCAGGTCGGCAACGAGCTCGGCGACGATTGCCTGTTGATGATCGCCGCGTATGACCAGGGAGCCTCGGGCGACTTTATGCGGATGCGCAATATGCTGCAGAAACTTGCTACCGACTCGCCGCAGCTCGTCCGCGAGATCCGCACGATCTGGTACTTGAAAAAGAACGGCAAGATCACCGACAGCGAATACGATTTTGCCGTCCGTTTCCTTGCCGTCGGAACGATTATGCAAAATCCCAAGGCGTTTGGCGTCAATACTGAGGCACCTGGACTATAAGATTATGGAAAATGAAGAATGGGTAACCGGCAACATCGTTTTACGGGTACATGGTGAACCGCTCGAGATGCAGCTGACGGTACCGGCGGCACCGGTCAAACCGCAGCGGATGCTGCCGATCTTTCAGCAAATGTCGAGCGCAGTGGTCGATCTGAGCGTAAACTCGCTGGCCGGCGACAACATCGAGGTCTCGTGCAAGGCCGGCTGCGGAGCGTGCTGCCGTCAGGCGGTACCGATCTCGGAGGTCGAGGCATATCAGCTGGCCGACCTCGTCGCGGCGATGCCCGAGCCGCGTCAGTCAGTTATCAGAAAGCGGTTTGCCGACGCGCTCGCACATTTTGTCTCGATCAGGTGGTTTGACGAGCTGACCGACCTGCAGGACATGGCGTCGGCGCATCTGCCCGGATTTTCGCCAGAAAAGTACACTGAAACGGTCACGAACTATATGAAGGAAGGCATTCCCTGCCCGTTCCTCGAGGACGAATCGTGTTCGATCCATCCCGACCGACCGCTGGTCTGCCGCGAATACCTGGTGACGTCGCCGGCCGAAAACTGTGCAAATCCGACCGCCGAAACCATCAAAAAGGTCCCGATCATCCTCAAGCCGTCAAAAGCGTTGCTAAAGGTCGGTCAGACCCGCAACACCGAGGGGCTCTCGTCGCTGATGATGATCGAGGCACTGGACTTTGTCGAGCGGCATCCGGACATCTTTGAGGAAAAGACCGGCGAGCGCTGGGCGGCCGATTTTTTCGGGCAGCTGACCCAGACCGAAATACCGGCCCCCGAAACGCCGGCCGACACGCTGTAGCGCTTGTTTCAACTGACCGGAAACTATCGCCCTGCAACGGGTTATTACGTGTTTTGCGCCATTTACTAATTGGCGAACTCGGTTTACTATTTACCTCTAAACTGGCTTATGAGCAAATACCGAAAGATCGTCTGGAATGAAGGGATGCTGCTCACGCCGCATCACTTTCAGCAGTGGGACAACTACCACGAAGACCTGCTTCACTCACGTATCGGGTCGGTCGCCCCATTTTGCTACGGCATCCTCGACCTCAAGGTCAATAACGAGGCGATCGCTAACGCCAATTTTCAGATCACCCGCTGCCGGGCTGTGATGCCGGACGGCCTGATCGTAAATGTGCCCGATGTCGAATCGGTGCCCGATCTGCGGCCGGTCGGCGATCATTTTCACGCCGAGGCCGAGAAATTGGGCGTGCATCTGGCGATCCCGGCGATGAAGGCCGGCGAGGCCAATTTTCAGGCAAACGGTGCAAAGGCAAGTTCGACGCTCAGGTACCTGCAGGAAGGCTCGCTCGCCAAGGACGAGACCAGCGGGACCAACGAACAGCCGCTCGCCTACGCCAAGAACAACCTTCGGATAATCTTTGACGACGAGCTCCGGGACGGATTTACCTCGATCAAGATCGCCGAACTCGAGCGAACGCCGACCGGGCAGCTGAAGATCTCGGACGACTACATTCCGCCGACGCTCAACTCGTCGAGCTCGGTTTGGCTCGGCGATATGATGCGCCAGTTCGTTGAGATATTGATCACCAAGAGCGGCAGCCTCGGCGAACAGCGTCGTCAGCGGCAGGCCGGATTGGCCGATTTTACGACCTCGGACACTGGCGTTTTCTGGCTGCTGCACACGATCAACTCGGCGATACCGGCGATGTCGCATTTTTTCCATTCGCCGCTGGTCCATCCGGAAAGGCTCTATCTCGAAATGGCGGGGCTGGTCGGAAAGTTGATGACATTTTCGACCGACTTTCACCCGCGGGACATCGTCAAGTACGACCACGACGACCTTTACTTTACGTTCTTTAACCTTGCGGCCCAGTTGCGGGAGCTGCTCGAAACGGTGATCCCGAGCCGGTGCGTCGCGATCCCGCTCGAAAAGACCCGCGAAACGCTCTACGTCGGCCGCGTCGAGGACGAAAGGCTGCTCAAGGACGCCGCGTTCTATCTGGCCGTCCGTTCGCAGATCCCCGAGGCGAAGGTCATCGAGGGCGTTCCGCGTGTGGTTAAGATCGCCTCGCGCGACGTGATCGATTCGGTCATCGGGTCGGCACTGCCGGGCGTTGTTTTGACGCACGCCAATCCGCCGCCGGCCCCGATCCCGGCCCGTGTCGGCTTTAAGTACTTCCAACTTGATTCGATCGGACCGTATTGGGACGGGATCAAGGGCTCAAAGGTTTTGTCGGTGTACGTCCCCGACGAGATAACCGACGTCAAGCTCGAAATGTACGCGGTAAAACCCTAATTGTCATATGGCCGAAATTGCCAGCAAAAACGATCTCGTGACCTTTGCCGGGCCGATCTTTGATCTGATCCTGCGCCTAAAGGCGAACATCGTCGCGCCGTCAAACGACCTTCGGCCAAAGATCGCCGGGCTGTTGGACGATTTTGAAAAGCGTGCCGAGCGATACAAGTTCAATCACAAGATCGTGTCCGTCTCAAAGTTTGCGTTGGCGTCATTTGTGGACGAGACGATCCTGACGAACAACTTCCCTTTGCGGTCGGAGTGGGAACGCAATCCGCTGCAGCTTGAATATTTTGGCGAGCAGCTGGCCGGCAATAAGTTTTTTGACAAGCTCGAATCGATGCTCCGCCAGATCGATGTCACGCAGGATGCGGTCGAGATCTATTACTACTGCATGCTGCTGGGATTCAAGGGCCGGTACGGTGTCTATGAACAGGAAAAATTGCTGGCGATAATGCAGTCGACCGCCAACGCCCTGGTGAAGGCCGGAAAGATCAAACCGGTCGAACTGTCGCCGCACTGGCTGGCGAACGACCAACCCGAGGTCCCGAAGGATCGCGGATTGCCGACGTGGGCGAAGATCGGTGCATTTGGCGGGCTCGGCCTGGCGATGATCACATATTTGATAATGTTTTTGATGTCGTCGATGTACCTGAAAGAGGCCGTCGATAAGCTTCAGCGATAGTTATACGGGAATATGAGCTCTTGGCACACAAGCCAATTATCATACGCGTTCGGCATCGGCGGGATGATGTCGTTTTACGGCATTGTCGGCGTGATCGTGTATATGCTGCCGCCGAGCAGTGTCGGTAATACCGAAAAGATCGTCATCATCGCCCTCGTTCTGCTGACGCTGCCGTTTGCGTTGCTCATCGCGTTCTTTGGAGCCCGTCGACGCAAAAAGCGTGAAGCCGCCGAAGCCGCGGCAGCAGGTGCCGCCGACCCGGCCGCAGCGGAAACGACCGCTAAGGCCGTCGCCGCCCCGACCGGCAAATACCCCGAACTTGAACAAGGCATCAGCGAAACGGTCCAGTTCCTGCGATCGTCAAACCTGGGCGAAGGCGGCAAGGACGCACTTTACTCACTGCCGTGGTACATAGTCGCGGGCCCGCCGCGAAGCGGAAAGACCTCGCTGATCGTCGGCTCGGACCTTGATTTTCAGACACTCCCGAGCCAACGGCAGTCCGAGCAGAAATTTGTCCGTGCGACAACCTCGGTCAGCTGGCGGGTCACCAGCGAAGCTGTCTTTATTGACACCTCGGGCCGATATCAGACCGAGGGTGCCGACAGCGACGAGTGGAGTTCTCTGTTGGAACTTATCCGCAAAAACCGGCCAAATCGACCGATCGACGGTTTTTTGATAGCGGTCGATGTCGAACAGATCATAAAGGGCGACGACCGCGGATCGGAGGAGATCGCAAAGGTCCTCAGGGCCCGTATCGACGACGCGATCCAGCGGCTCAAGGTCCGGTTTCCGGTTTACACGGTATTTACACATGCCGACGGCATCGAGGGATTTCGGGATTCATTTTCGATCTCAAAGAACGACGGCCGGTCGCTCGTTTGGGGCTCGACGATACCGCTCGACAAGGGCGAAAACGGCCAGTCGATGTTTGACGGCGAATTTGAACTGCTGCATAACTCGGCGATGAAACGCCGGCTGCTCAGGCTTTCGGCGCCGTTCCCGCCGGTCAGGCAGCTTCGAATTTTCAATTTCCCGCTGCATTTCGGCTCGGCACGCCGCAAGATCGGAGCGTTTGTCGGGACGCTTTTCCGGCCCAATCCGTTCAGCGAAAATCCGCTGTTCCGCGGGTTCTATTTCAGTGCGTCGCCGGCTGCAAAGTCGAGCCCGAACGCACCGCAGACCGTCGCCGACACCTACTTTACACATCGCTTTTTCCGGGATGTCCTGCTGCGGGACAAGGATGTCGTCCGTGCCTTTCAGGCGCAGAAGCAGGGAGCCCCGCTGCTCGGATGGGCGTCGATCTTTCTCGGAGCGGCCTTGACCATTCTGCTGCTCGCGTTATCGGGTGTTTCGCTTTACAACAACAAGAAGATGCTTGAGGACGCGCGGGCCCGCGGCGAGGCATTGATAGCGATCACGCAGACCCAGGCGTACAAAGACCCGGCAAAAGCTGACGAAAAGGCGACGCGAAACGAGATCGAGGCGACCGAGGGACTCCGCGAACTGATCGTCAAGCTCGATGATTACGAGCGGAACGGTGCCCCGTGGTATATGCGTTTCGGGCTGTATTCGGGCAACAAGGTTTACAAACAGCACCTGCTGAAGGTCTATATGGACGTGATCGAACACCGGTACAAGACCGCGACGATCGCCAAGGTCCAGGCCGACCTGAAGAAGTTCGCCGCTTCGAATCCGGTCATAAACCCGTCTCAGTTGACCGATGCCGAAGAGGCTCTGCTCGGCAAGAATTACGATCTGCTCAAGGCCTATCTGATGCTCGCCGGGCCGTACAAGGACAAAGCCGATTCGGCCCACATCGCCAGCGCGCTAAAAGATTACTGGACGACCGAGGGCAAGATCCCGGCCGACCTTAAGCCGAAAGCCGCGTTGCAGCTCGAGTTTTGGGCAAAACAGGTCGACCGCGACGATGAGGATTACGGATTTCCGCGGATACCGGTCGATGACAAACTGGTCGCCGACACACGGGCAAAACTGCAGGCTTTTCCCGCGGTCTTCAGATACTACAAGCGAAAGGTCACCGAGATATCCAAGACCGTCGATGAAAAGGTCGGCCCCACGACCGTCGATGCAATTCTCGCCCGCAACGGCGCTGACGCCCGCTTTCTGGATGGCGCGTTTCAAGTCCGCAGCATCTTTACTCGTTCCGGCAACGAGTTGATGAAAAAAGCGATCGCCGAGGCTGACGAAAAACTGAGCGAAGACGATTGGGTAATGGGCGAGGTCGGCAAGTCGAAGATCGCTCAAACGACCGATTCCAAGAAACTCGAGGACCGCTATTACCGCGATTACGCCGATGAGTGGCGTGCGTTTGCCAAAGGGATCACCGTCAAACCGTACAAGACAAAAGAGGACGCGGCAGCGGCACTGCAGGTATTTTCGCTCGAAAACTCGCCGATGAAGGTGCTGATGATCGAGATCTCGCGCAATACAAACCTCTCGGCACCGCCCGAAGTGGTCGGTTGGTGGGACTGGATCAAAAGCTTTTTTGTCTCACAGGAGAACGCCAACGCCGGTGGCACGCCGCCCGAAAAGGAATTTCAGCCGCTCTTTGAATTTGTCGGAAAGAAGGGCCAGAAGGACCGTGCCCCGATCGACAATTACGCAGCGGCACTGCAAAACGTCTATAAGAACCTGAACGGCATTTCGGCCGAAAAGCTCAAACAGGTCTCAGACGACCTCGCTAACGAAAAGGACGACGGCCTGAAACTGGTCTCGAATGAGCGTGCGATCACCGGCATGATCCAGAGCTTTACCACATCCTCAACGCAGGAACTGGCGACCGTTCTGCAGCAGCCGCTCGGCAATCTCAAGAGCCTGCTCGGCCAGGGTGCTCAGGATCAGCTCAAAAAGGCCTGGAACGAACAGATCATGCCCGCCGCCAAGGAGATCGAAAAGGGATTTCCGTTCGAAGACGGCCAGACCGAATCTGACCTGACAAAGCTGACGGCGTTCCTTAACCCGACGGACGGCAAGCTTTCCAAATTCTACGACGACAGGCTGAAGAAGTATTTTGAGGAATCTAACGGTCAGTTGAAGCTCAAAGAAACGGCCGAGATCAAGTTTAGCGACGAGTTCGTGGCGTATCTGAACAACGCATTCGCCCTTAGAAAGGCTCTGTACGGGTCGGGCAACACGCCGAAGTTCGAATATGCATTTGCACTGAAGGTCGGCAAGGATTCGCTGGTCGAGGTGACCATCGACGGTCAAAAGGTCACGTCCGAGGGAACCGCGTCGATCAACGGCACGTTCCCCGCCGCCCAGTCGGCCGAAACGGGCGTGATCGTCAGTTCAGGTGCATCGGGTGCAACGACAACGGGACCGCCCGCCAGCACAAACTCAGCTGTGCCGCCGCCGACATCGTCAGACTCGTCATCGCTTAAATTCCCTGGCACGTGGGGATTGTTCCGGTTCGTTGATGCCGGCAAGCCGCAGAAACAGGCGGGCGGTGAATACAATCTCAGCTATTCGGTAGGCGGCAAGTCGGTCTCGGCGACGATCAAACCGAGCGGCGGAGACCTTTTTGACAAGAGCATATTCAGACGGGTCAAGGCTCCGCAAAATATGCTCAAGTAGCCGTCGAATTGGAGGATATTATGCAAAACGCAAAACAATTGCTGGAGTCGGGCGATCTGACGGGTTCGATCGCGTCGGTGCTGGATCACGTTCGTGATAATCCGACCGACATTCCGGCGAGAATATTCCTGTTCGAACTTTCGTGCTTTTCCGGTGACTGGGATCGGGCCGAAAAGCAGCTCGACGTTATAGGCCATCAGGATGCCAACGCGATGATCGGATCGCTGATCTACCGTAATAATTTCAAGGCCGAACGCGATCGCGAGCGTTATTTTACCGACGGGCTCAAGCCCGGCATCATCGCACCGCCGCCGACCTATGTCGAGGACCTGATCCAGGCCAACAATCGTATCCGTGAGGGCAATGTCGCCGAGGCCCGCGAGATGCTCGACCGGATCGAAGAAGAACGTCCGGCATTCAAGGCGTCCGTGAACGGCGGCGAGGTCAGTGATTTTCGCGACTATAACGACTCGACGATGTGCATCTTTGAGGTGATATTCAAGGATTCGTACGTCTGGCTGCCGATCGAACAGGTGCAGAGCATCGAGTTCTTTAAACCGGCGTCGCTGCGGGACCTTTTCTGGATACAAGCCAAGGTCGAACTTGTCGACGGCACCAACGGCGAGATGTTCTTCCCGTCGCTCTATTCGGGCTCATACCATAGCGGCAATGACATGGTCAGACTCGGCCGAATGACGGATTGGCGTGACCTCGGGTCGGAGCTTTTCGCCGGCGAAGGACTAAAATTATATTGGATGGACGGCAGGGACAGGTCGATACTTGACCTCGAAACCATCGTGTTCGAGCACGAGTAGGCCGTCGATCAAGAAAAATAGTGATTTATATCTATTTTTCGGATAGAATGAAGCGTATTTCAGCAAATTCTTGAGATCCGAACGTCTTTGTCTATTAGTAGCAAGGAGTTTTTCGAATGAATGAGGAATTGTCGGTTCCGCAAGTGATCGACCTCGATGCACTGCTTCAACCGGTGTCGGAAGAGTCGCCGTCGGGCGAAAGCCTGCGATATTCGGGCCTCTACGACGAGATCGTCGAAGCACGCCGCTCGGATGACAACCTGAGCCAGGGCGAGTGGCAGACCGAACTTAAGGTCGCTGATTACCGAAAGGTCGTGGAACTTGCCGTTCCCGCCCTGACCTCAAAGGCCAAGGATCTGCAGGTCGCCGCCTGGCTCTCAGAATCGCTGATAAAAAATTACGGCTTTGCCGGCCTCCGCGACAGCCTCAAACTCGTCAGCGGGCTGCAGGATCATTTTTGGGATACGCTCCATCCGGTTATCGACGAAGGCGACATGGAGGGGCGGGCAAACGCGATCTCGTGGCTCGACGTCCAGGGAGCAAATGCCATCAAGACCTGTCCGATCACGGGCGGGCCCGGCTATTCATACAATGATTGGCTGACGGCACGGTCGCTCGAAACGCCGGCCAATTTTGACTCGCTCGACCCTGAAAAACAACAGGAATTCAACAACCTGAAAGCGCAGGCCGAAACTGACGGCCGCGTGACCGGCGACCTTTGGAAGATAGCGGTCGGCAAGACAAAACGTGCCCAGGCAGAGTCGATCAATCACACGATCGAAGAGTGCTGGGAGGCATTTGCCGAACTTAATCGCGTCATCGAGGAAAAATACGACCGCAATCAAATGCCCGGACTCGGGGCCCTAAAACGCGCGCTTGATGATGTTCACGGACAGGTCAAAAAGATACTCGAACGAAAACGCCTCGAAGAACCCGATGAAACCGATGCGAGTGAAGAATGGACGTCAACCGAAGACGACGGGGCCGAGGTCCCGGAAACCGGCGGTTCGTCGTCGATGACGGGTGCGGTCAAGTCGCGGGCCGACGCGCTCAAGCGGCTGTCCGAGATCGCTGTTTTCTTTCAGCGGACCGAACCGCACAGCCCGGTCGCGTACCTGGTAAACCGGGCTGTCAAGTGGGGCAATATGCCGCTCGACAGCTGGCTTCAGGAGGTCATTAAAGACACGGCCACGCTCGAGCAGGTGAACGAAATGCTCGGTATCGGCGGTTCCTCCGGCGGCGGCGACTATTACTCGGCACCGGCGGAAGAAACCCCGGATCAAGGTTCGAGTTCGAGTGATGAGTGGTAACGCCGCGGGCTGAAACGGAAGCGCCCTTTTCAGACGTACCCGATGCCCGATGAGATTTTGCAATTATTGGTCTTAGATAAATGGTTAAAGCCTAAGGAGAAAATAGAACATGCCTAAAAAAGAGAGTTTGCAGCATAAGATCGACCGGGTTCGCCCGCCTCGTGTTCAGATCACCTACGATGTTGAGGTTGGCGGAGCGATCGAACTCAAGGAGCTTCCGTTCGTGCTCGGCGTTATGGGCGATTTTGTCGGAAAGCCCGAGGAGCCGCTGCCGGGATTCAAGAATCGTAAATTCGTCGAGATCGATCCGGACAACTTCAATCAGGTTCTGGCGGGAATGGCTCCGAGGCTTGCCTATACGGTGGACAACAAGGTCCAGGATGACGGCAGCAAGATGGGTATCGAGTTGAAATTCAACAGCATCGAGGACTTTGAGCCCGATCGCATCGTCCAGCAGGTCGAACCGCTGAGGAAGCTGGTTGAGGCACGCTTGGTTCGAAGGAGGACTAAACGAAAATGGCAAAAACTAAAGAACAAGATGCTGCCGCCCAAACCGTCGTGACCGAAGAGTCCGGCGGACTGCTCGACAAGATTTTGAGCGAGGGCAGAATGGCCCGTGACGAATATCAGAAGGAACGCGCCAAGGATATGATCGGCGAATTCGTCAATCAGGTGATGAGCGGCGAACTCACGATGTCCAAGAACATGGACGTTGCCATCAACTCGCGCATCGCCGAGATCGACCGGCTCGTCTCGGCCCAGATGAATGCGATCATGCACCACGAGGACTTTCAGAAACTCGAGGCGTCGTGGCGCGGACTCCATCATTTGATCAAGAATTCGCTGACCGGCACACAGCTCAAGATCAAGGTCATGAGCGTGACCAAGGGCGACCTCCTTAAGGACTTTGAGCGTGCGCTTGAGTTTGACCAGTCGTCGCTCTTTAAGAAGGTTTACGAAGAGGAATACGGCACGTTCGGCGGAGCTCCGTTCGGCGCGTTGATCGGGGATTTCGAATTCGGCAATCATCCGCAGGACATGGCGTTGCTCGAGAGCATTTCGCAGGTCGCCGCCGCTGCCCATGCACCGTTCCTCAGTGCCGCCTCGGCCGGAATGTTTGGCTGGGACACCTTCAGCGAAATGTCCGAGGTCCGCGATGTCGCGAAGATATTTGACCGGACCGAGTATATGAAGTGGCGCAGCTTCCGCGAGTCGGAAGATTCGCGTTACGTCGGGCTGACGCTGCCGCACGTGCTGATGCGCGAGCCGTACGGTGCCGCGACCAAGCCGACCGAAACCTTCAGATTTGAAGAGGACGTCGACGGAAAGGACCACAAGAAATATCTGTGGGGCAACGCGGCAAATGCCCTGGGAACACGTTTGACCGAGGCGTTTTCGATGTACGGCTGGTGCGTCGCGATCCGCGGCGTCGAAGGCGGCGGACTCGTACAGGGACTGCCGACGCATACATTTGAAACGGACGAAGGCGAGATCGCGATGAAGTGCCCGACCGAGGTCGCGGTAACGGATCGCCGCGAGAAGGAGTTTGCCGACAACGGCTTTATTCCCCTGGTTCACTGCAAGGGAACGGATTATGCCGCGTTCTTCGGGGCACAGTCCGCCAACAAGGCCAAAAAGTACGACTCTGACGCCGCCAACGCCAACGCGCGGCTCTCGACTCAGCTGCAATACATCTTTGCGGTATCGCGTTTCGCTCATTACCTGAAGGCAATGATGCGGGACAAGATCGGCAGCTTTATGTCGCGTACCGAATGCGAGATGTTCCTGAACAAGTGGATCATGAACTACGTCACCGAGGACGACAACGCGTCGCCGGCGACCAAGTCACAGTATCCGCTTCGCGAGGCCAAGGTCGAGGTGGCTGAGATACCGGGGAAACCCGGTTGCTACCGCGCCGTGGCTTTCCTGAGGCCGCACTTCCAACTCGACGAACTTTCAGTTTCGCTGCGTTTGGTCGCGGATTTGCCGCAGCCGGCTAACGGCTAGCATTCGCCGACGCCGACGGGCACGGAGTTTCGCAACTGAACTCCGTGCCGGTCGCCCGGCTAGTTTATTTTTTTCGCTTACTTCGCAAAAAAAACTATCGGTATCGTCTTTATGATGTGGGTAGTTCGGAGATAGCAGAAACGCTTTTCCATCAAATAAAAGGAGCAAAATAAAATGGCAGTAGATTATTTTTTGAAACTAGACGGCGTTGACGGTGAGAGTCACGATCACAAACACAAAGGCGAGATCGACCTCCAATCATGGTCATTCGGTGCGACAAATTCCGGTTCGTTCTCGACGGGCGGCGGCGGCGGTGCGGGCAAGGTCTCGATGCAGGATTTTCACTTCGTGATGAGCTCCAGCAAGGCGTCACCGAAACTGATGCTCGCCTGTGCGACCGGCGAACACATCAAGAAAGCGGTCCTTATCTGCCGCAAGGCCGGTACGGAACAGCAGGAATATCTCAAGGTCACGATGTCGGACGTTTTAGTCTCGTCATACCAGACCGGCGGCGCGGCTCACGGCGGCGACACTTCGACCGACCAGATCTCGCTCAACTTTGCGAAGATCGAGATCGAGTACAAAGAGCAGAAGCCGGACGGTTCGCTCGGCGGTGCCATCAAGGCCGGCTACGACGTCAAGGCCAACAAGAAGGTCTAACTTTACACCTCAGCCCGGCTTCGGTCGGCAGGCAGATCGGCAGGGCTGTATCGCGAATCGGTGCAGCCCTGCAAATTAGTTTTTTGTCCGGTATTTGGCTTTTATGTCCCGCAGCAACTCCGAGATACGCGTCACGCCGTCGGTCCTGGATCGCCTGATCGATCTTGATCCGCTGGAGAGCCGCGAGGCCGCGAAATCGCGTTCGGCAGGCCTGCAGGACCTCAAGGCATCGGTCCGACGCGACCTCGAATGGCTGCTCAACACACGCTGCCACGTTGACGAGAGCGGCGTGCAGCTTGAGGAGGCAAAACGTTCACTGGCATTCTACGGCCTGCCCGACATAATGGGTATGAACGCAAAGAACAGCCACGAACAGGTGAGGCTCACCAAATCGCTTGAAAATGCGATCAGGACGTTTGAGCCGCGGTTCGTAAATCTTAAGGTGACGATGGACCCGGTCGAACACACCGACCGGCATCTGCGGTTCAGGATCGAAGCCAATCTGGATATCGAGCCGACGCCGGAACCGATCGTTTTTGACACAATGCTGGAACTCGGCAGCGGCGAATTTACTATGGCATAGGCTGCAGGCGGCCGTAGCAGAACTGTTACTTTATGCGCGATGAACTCCTAGGGTATTACGAGCGTGAACTCGTATTTCTGCGCCGTATGGGTGCGGAGTTTGCCCGCAAATACCCTAAGATCGCGGCTCGTCTGCAGCTCGACGAGGACAAGGTCGAGGATCCGCATGTTGAGCGGATGATCGAGGCTTTTGCCTACCTGACGGCTCGTATCAGCCACAAACTCGACGACGAACTGCCCGAGATCACCGAGGCATTTCTCAACATACTCTACCCGCATTACCTGTCGCCGATCCCGTCAATGGCGGTCGTCCAATTCTCGTACGGTTCGCCGAACGACAAACTGACCGCAGTCCAGAATATCGAGCGAGGTACGAGGCTCAATTCGCGGCCGGTCGACGGAACTCCGTGCCGATTCCGAACGGCTTATGACACGAGCTTGATGCCGATCGAGATCGAATCGGCCGCACTCGAATCGCCGGCACCGAAGGACGCCCGCGGCAAGATGAGCGAAGCGACGATCCGCCTCAGCATGCGGTGTTTCGGCAACGCAAATCTGAGCGAGCTCAAGGACGGTGTGACCTCACAGCCGCCTGAAAAGATACGTTTTTACCTCGACGGCGAACCGCAACTCGTCTTTCCGCTCTACGAGATGCTGATGAATCACGCATCCGCGGTGGAATTTAGGCCGAAGGACGCTCCGATCGGCGACCGCACGTTAAAGACGATGACCAACATCCAGCTGAAAAAGCCGGATCCGGTCATCCTCGCGGCGAGCGACGCCATAAAGCCGGTCGGGTTTAACGAAGATGAGGCGATGCTTCCCTTCACGAAACGCTCATTTGCCGGATATCGTCTGCTGACGGAGTATTTCGCGTTTCCGTACAAATTCCTGTTCTTCGACCTGTTCGGCGTCGATCAAGCGATCGCGAAGAAGTTCGGCAGCCATTTTGACATCCTGATCCATCTGCGGGACATAACGCCGCCGGTCGCCCCGATCTCGAACGAGACGTTTCGGATGGGTTGCTCACCGATAATCAATCTGTTTTCGAAACTCTCGGATCCGATATATTTGTCTCAGCAAAAGTACGAATACCAGATCATCCCGGATGTCCATCGTCAATCGACCACCGAGATATATTCGGTGAACGAGGTGATCACCACCGACCCACGCTCGAATCAGACTCGTGAATTCTCGCCTTTTTACTCGATGCGTCATGCATATGGCGAACAGATGGAAAAGTCCTTCTGGTACGCCGTCAGACGGCCGTCGCAAAGGACGGACGACGCCGGAACCGAGGTCTTTTTGTCGCTGGTCGACCTCAATTTTGACCCGCTCATCCCGGCGGTCGAGGTCCTGAACGTCAAAACGACATGTACTAACCGCGATCTGCCGGCAAAGCTGCCTTTTGGCGGTAAAGAGGGTGATTTTGAGGTCGAGGGCACGGCTCTGCTGTCGCGTGTGAGGTGCCTGACCAAACCGACCGAGACGATACGGCCGCCGCAGCGGCGTTCGGCCCAATGGCGGCTGATCTCACATCTCAATCTGAATTATCTGTCGATAGTTAACAGCGAGAACGGAACGCCCGAAGCACTGCAGGAACTGCTGCAATTGTACAATTTTGACGACTCGTCGGTGATCAGAAAACAGATCCTGGGCATCACCCGGATCGAATCACGCAAGGTCGTCCGGCAGATCGGCGGCCGGATCGGGGCCGGATTTGTCCGCGGGCTCGAGACGACCCTGACATTTGACGAAGAGCAGTTTGTCGGCAGCGGACTGTTTCTGTTCGCAAGCGTTTTAGAGCGTTTTCTCGGCCTGTATTCGTCGATAAATTCATTCAACCAACTTGTTATCAGGACCGAACAGCGAGAGGAGATCGTGCGCCGATTTGCCCCGCGGGCGGGTGAACAGGAATTGTCATAAAGAGGTGCCAAAGAAACCGCTAAATCAAGAACTGTTCGACGAGCCATTCGCGTTCGAGTTCTTTCAGGCTGTCCGCTTGCTCGAGAAGATCTACTCGGACCGCAAGACCGTCGGCAAAGACGCCCTTCCCAACGAAGAGGTCGTCCGCTTTCGGTCTCGCATCGGCCTTGATTTTCCGGCAAGCGAGATACAGGAGATCCACGAGATCGCCGACGCCGAGTCAAACGAGCGCCGCGTCGAGATGCTGGTTAACTTTATGGGTATGGCGGGCGTCAGCGGCGTTTTGCCTACGCATTACACAGAACTCGTACTCGACCGCATCCGTCATCGCGACACCACGCTCTGGTCATTTCTGGATATCTTCACTCATCGATCAGTTTCGATGTTTTACAGGGCGTGGGCCAAATATCGGTTTCCGATCGCATACGAGCGCGGCGACCGCGAGTTTACGTCGTATATTTTTGACCTTGCGGGCCTCGGTACGGACGGGCTCCGCGGGCGGATGGACATCGACGACGAATCGATGCTTCCCTACGTCGGCCTGATCGGGCAAAAACCGCACTCGGTGAACGCGGTCGAGAATATGATCAGCGATCATTTCTCAGTGGCCGCCAAGGTCGAACAGTACTTCGGGCAGTGGCTCCAATTGGCCGATGAGGACACCACCAAACTGGGCCGGAGCAATTCGGAACTCGGCAAAAGCTCGATCGCCGGAACGCGGGTCTGGGACCAGCAGTCAAAGATCCGGATTCAAGTAGGCCCGCTGAGCTTTAAACAATATCAGGCATTTTTGCCGAACGGCTCGGCTTATCGCGAACTGTGTTCGATGATCCGGTTCATGATCGGATTTGAGTTCGATTTTGATGTTCAGCTTGTTTTGGCGGCCAAGCAAGTGCCGGGGTCGGTGCTTACGACCAAGGCCGTGCGGCGGCCGATGCTGGGTTGGACAACGTGGCTTAAGACCAAGCCGTTCGCGGCGGACGATGATCAGTTGGTACTGCAGACCGACGGGGCACCCTCAGAAAATTAGGAGATGACTAGTAATGAACGTTAACTTAAAATCACTGATCGGAAGATTAAACGACACCTGCCGTGAAGCTCTGGAAGGTGCGGCCGGACTCTGCCTCACTCGAACGAATTATGATGTCGAGATCGAGCATATCCTGGCCAAACTGCTCGAACAGGACAACACCGACCTTCATCGGATCTGCAATCATTACGAGGTCAGCGTGGACCGTCTCGCTAAGGACGTGACGGAAGCTCTCGGCCGGCTGAAGACCGGAAATACGCGTACGCCCGGGCTCAGCGACCGTCTGCCGCGTTGGATACAGGACGCATGGCTCCTGGCCTCGGTCGATTATGGCGCAGCCCGTGTCCGAAGCGGCCACTTGGTATTGGCGTTGGTCGCTAACGAGAGCTATGCGCGAATTGCCCGCGAGATCTCACGCGAATTTAACCACATTTCCGCTGAGTCGCTGCAAACCAAGCTGCCGGAGATCACCGCCGACTCGAACGAAGAACGGGATGCGGTCCTCCTTGGCGAAACAGCCGGCTTATCTGACGGTTCGCCGGTCGCGAGCGGTGTTCCCGGCAAGACCAAGGCCCTCGATCAGTATACTGAGGATCTGACGGCGAAGGCCGCCGCCGGCAAGATCGACCCGATCCTCGGGCGTGAGGGTGAGATACGTCAGATCGTCGATATCCTGACCCGACGACGCCAGAATAATCCGATCCTGACGGGCGAGGCCGGCGTCGGCAAGACCGCCGTCGTCGAGGGTTTTGCCGCACGGATCGCGGCCGGCGATGTGCCCGATCCGCTCAAAAATGTCTCGGTTCGCTCGCTCGACCTCGGCCTGCTGCAGGCAGGTGCCGGCGTCAAGGGTGAATTCGAGCAGCGACTGAAGAACGTCATCGACGAGGTCAAGGCGTCGCCGCAGCCGATAATCATGTTTATCGACGAGGCACACACGATGATCGGCGCCGGCGGCCAGGCCGGACAGAACGACGCCGCAAATCTGCTGAAACCGGCTCTTGCCCGCGGTGAACTGCGAACGATCGCGGCAACGACGTGGGCCGAATATAAGAAATATTTTGAAAAGGATGCTGCCCTTGCCCGGCGCTTTCAGGTCGTAAAGGTCGAAGAACCCGACGAGGACAAGGCCGTCGCGATGATGCGCGGGCTTACCGGCAGAATGGAATCTCATCACAACGTCCGCATCCTCGACGAGGCGATAGTCGAGTGCGTCAAACTCTCATCACGATATATTACCGGCCGCCAACTGCCTGACAAGAGCGTCTCGGTCCTCGATACCGCATGCGCGAAGGTCGCGATCGGCCAGGGAGCGACGCCCGCAGCGGTCGAAGACGAAACGCGATTGATCCAGAACCTTTCGTCAGAGTCCGAAGCCCTCATGCGCGAGCAGGTGACCGGTGCCAACCACGACGCCAGGCTTGCCGAATTAAAGACCGCTCTTGACACGTCAAACGCCGAATTAGAGCGGCTGACCGCTCAATGGAACAAGGAAAAGGAACTCGTCGAGAAGATCCGGAATATTCGGGTAAAGCTGGAAATGTCCCGCCTCGATACCGCTCCGCCGATAACGGCCGCCGTCGCGGGCGACGCTCCGGCAGAAACATCGGGTGAAACCGCCGAGGCGCCGGCGGCGGCCGAACCGGCAATCCATGTTGAGCTGCTCAAGACCGAACTGAAGGCCGCCAATGAAGAACTAAAGGCGGTTCAGGGGGAGAACCCGTTGATGCAGCCCGTCGTCAATGGGCAGACGGTCGCCGAGGTCATATCAGGCTGGACCGGTATCCCGATCGGCAAGATGGTCGCCGACGAGATAAACGCGGTGCTGAATCTGGCCGCGACGCTGCAGGAAAGGGTTTTGGGGCAAAACCACGCCCTCGAGGCGATCGCTCAGCGGATCAGGACATCGCGTGCCGGGTTGACCGACCCCAAACGGCCGATCGGCGTTTTTATGCTCGTCGGCACATCGGGCGTCGGCAAGACCGAGACGGCGCTTGCACTTGCCGATTCGCTGTACGGCGGCGAACGAAATCTGATCTCGATCAACATGAGCGAGTACCAGGAAGCTCATACCGTTTCGAGCCTCAAGGGGTCGCCTCCAGGATACGTCGGTTACGGCGAAGGCGGTGTTCTGACCGAGGCAGTTCGGCGCAAACCATACTCAGTAGTTCTGCTTGACGAGGTCGAGAAGGCTCATCCGGACGTGATGGAGTTGTTCTTTCAGGTATTCGACAAGGGTGTGCTCGAAGACGGCGAAGGCCGCGAGATCGATTTCAAGAACTGCATCATCATACTGACCTCTAACGTCGGAACTGACACCATTATGAAGTTGTGTGCCGACCCGGACACGACGCCGTCGCCGGACGGCTTGGTCAACGCGATCAAACCCGAACTTAACAAGGCGTTCAAGCCGGCACTGCTCGGCAGAATGGTCACAGTTCCGTTCTATCCGATCTCGGACGAGATAATGCGGCTGATCATCAAACTTCAGCTCGGCAAGATCGCCAAACGGATAAAGGACAATCACAATGCGCAATTTTCCTATGACGATGCCGTCATAGATACGGTGGCCAAACGGTGTACCGACGTGGACAGCGGCGCACGCAACGTTTACAACATCCTCACCGGGACATTGCTGCCGGAAATGTCAGGCGAGGTACTGGCCAGAATGGCGAGCGGCCATGGCATCAACAAGGTCCATGTCTCGGTCGGCAGCGACGAGAAATTTACGTATCAGTTTGAATAGATGATATGCCCGTAAATGTAGTGGTTCATGACACGAGACTTGAAGGCAGGACGCCGATCTCAACGGTGTCCACCATAGCCTTCGAGGTCGATGAAAATACACATATCGGCGATTTCTTTGACCGCGTGGTGCGGATCGCCGATGAAAGAGGCGGCATCGGCGTACTCTATCTCATGTGCCACGGCGTCAGGGTTGTCGCCGAAGATACGACCGCGTTGCTTTTCTGCCGCGAACTCATTGCGTTTACGACCGTGCATCACTTTGCCCGCCTGCGTGACAAGGTCGACCGGATCGTCATATTTGCCTGCCACGCCGCCGAATCGTCGATGACGCGTCATGGCGACGGCGACGAATTGTGCAGGCATATTGCACTTGAGGCTCATGCCGAGGTAACGGCGGCCAGAGAAACGCAGACCTATTCGCGTATGGAGCGGTGCCGCTTTCTGGATTGTGAGGAGTCCGCGATCGAATACGGTGAGTGGGAGGGCCCGGTAGTAGTGTACGGTCGTGACGGCAACATCATCGCCGAGTTTGCGAACCCGAGCGTTTGGTATGACTCGTCGGGCGCGGTCCGGGATCCACCCGATAAGGGCCTCGAAGAATATATGCCGACGACACAACAAGGAAGACTCTTAAATATAACGACGCCGCTCGCCGACGATTTTTTGCTGATAAAGCGTATTCGGAGCCGTGAAGCATTGTCCTCATTGTTTCATTTCGAACTCGAACTTCTGCATGAAGAGCCGGAAGAAGGGCGCGAGGCGACCATCGTCGATCCGCAGCAGATCCTCGGGCAGCCGATGACCGTCACAGTCGAGCAGACCGACGGTACGAAGCGCTTTTTCAGCGGGATCTGCGTCAATTTCACACAGGGAAACCGAAATACACGCTTTTCGAAATACCACGCTGAGTTGGTACCGAAGGTTTGGCTGCTGACGCAGGTGTCGCAGAGCCGCATATTTCAGAACCTGTCGGTTCCCGATGTCCTGCAGCAGGTGTTTGAGGGATTTGAAGTAGATTTTGAGATACAGGGTGATTTCCAGCCGCGCAACTACTGTGTGCAGTATCGCGAGTCGGACTGGGACTTTGCCTCGCGGTTAATGGAAGAAGAGGGTATCTACTTTTATTTTGAACATACCGCGAGTTCGCACAGGATGATCGTCGCCAACACCGATGCGTCCCACCGGGAATGTCCGGAACGCTCGGAGATCCCGTTCGCCATCGACAGTTCCGAATTGACGGAATGGCACGGGATGGTCCACACCTGGCAGGTAACCAATCAGATCCGAACGGGAAAGTACACGCTCTTTGACCACAACTTTCAGCTGCCGACCAACCATCTCGAAGCCCAGCAGGTGAGCCGGTTCAATATCGGCGGCAACCAACAGCTTGAGCACTATGATTTTCCGGGCGAATACGCAAAGAGATTTGACGGCATTTCATCGGGCGGCGGCGAGCAATCAGGCGAACTGAACAAGATATTCAACGACCGCCAGCGGACCGTCGATATCCGCCAACAGGAACTCGATGTCGCGTATAAGACAAGCTATGGCACGTCTGATTGCTGTTCGATGACGGCCGGGTATCGCTTCAGGCTGTCCACTCATCCGGTGTCCGAAAACAACCGAAACCACATCCTGGTCAGCGTTCGTACCGAGGCGGTCCAATCTCCGGCTTATATCTCGGATGACGCGATCTCAAACTCGTATATTATCGACTTTGCCTGCATTCCGCAGGGGAACGGCCAGGCCCCGTTTCGGCCTCTGCGAAAGACCGCGAAACCGATCGTCAACGGCAGCCAGACCGCGGTCGTGGTCGGTCCGGCCGGCGAAGAGATCTTTACCGATAAATTTGGCCGCGTAAAGGTGCAGTTCCACTGGGACCGACAGGGCCAGAACGATGCGAGTTCGTCATGCTGGCTTCGGGTCGCGACGAATATCGCCGGAAACAAGTGGGGCACCATGTTCATTCCGCGTATCGGGCAGGAGGTGATCGTCGATTTTATGGAAGGCGACCCGGATCAGCCGATCATAACCGGCTCGGTCTATAATCCGGAAACGATGCCGCACTATGAACTGCCCAAGTTCAAGACGCTGACATACATAAAGACCCGAACTTCGCCCGATGACGGCAAAGGGTTCAACGAACTTCGTTTTGAAGATAAGGCGGGCAAAGAACAGGTTTTTGTTCACTCAAACAAGCGCTACGATCTCCGTGTAAAAGGCTCGATGTATGAGACCTGCGGCGGCAACCGGCAAGAGGTCATCGGGATGCGATCTGACAACCAGCCCGGCGGCAATCTGGCGATCTCGGTTGGCGGCAACTATGACCTGCACGTCAAAAGCGCCCACTATATCGGAATCGACGGCAAACTGAACGAGGCGGTCAAGGCTGACGTTGTCGAGGATTATCAGGGAAATCTAGCGACCCTGGTAAAGACCAAAGCTGAACTTAACGCCCAGGAGATAATACTCGAAGCCAGCACAAAGATCAGTCTGAAGGTCGGCGGCAGCTGCGTTGTGATCGATGCGAGCGGCGTGACGATCGCGGGCTCGATGGTAAAGATCAACTCGGGCGGCTTCGGCACCGAGACCGGTGACCCGGCGATCGACGATCCGCTCGATGCCGAGTGGTCGGATAATGGCGAACCCGGCAACCTCGACCGACCGAGAACGGGCGGCGGACGGGGACGCAACAGGCGGCAACTTCGTTCACAGCATCACGTATACCCGCCGAGGCCTGGCGAGGATCCAGCGTTCACCGCGATGCGCAACCGGCTTAACACCTCGGCACAGGGCCGCCACGCTCTTGAGGTATTTGAGCGAAATAATGTTCAGGTGACCAATAACCCCGGCGGAACTGCCTATAGCGGCAATCCGACGAACTCGGTCAACCTTGACCCGGCTCGAGCCGCTGACGCCGCACCAGGCTTCGTCCACGAGATGGGCCACGCAGAGGCTGAGCAAGGCGGTACCAGTGCAGATGTGCAAGCCCAGACCCGTGCCGACTACATCGACACCCAGCTTCGCGAGGACGCCGCCGCGGAACGCAGGGCGTACGAATCCGAAGAACAAATGAACGCTGCGGGAGGATCTGAACAATATAACAGCAGCACTCGCGGTACCTATGTTGCGGCTCGCGATGCCGAACGTGCTCGCCTGCAAGCTGCCGAACCCGGAATATCCGATGAGGAGCTAAACCGCCGTGCGAATGACGCCGGCGAAGCCGCTATCCTTCAGGATTACCGAAACGGAAATGTCAATACAGGCAATACTAATCCGCCGCAATCGTACGTTGATTATTGGGGCCAGGATTATGACAACCGCCACACGCCGGCACCGGCCGGCCCGTGATAGGCGAATTTTGCAGAGGCCAAAATGAGGGATAAAAATGATGCCTCGTATACCGCTGCCTCGCCGGAAAAAGACGTGAGGCGACTGCGAACCGGCAGATACTATATGCACCGCTGGCCGTTGATCGTTCCGGTCCTGGTTATCACGGCGGCGATCCTCGCGATCGGGCAGATCGATCCGGCTCCGAAGAAGAGAGGGCCAATGGAAGACAAAAAAATGACAAGTTTGACTCGAGAAGAAATCACACGGCGAGCCGCCAAGTTCGGAGATCCGATCCTGGCCGCTTTACAAAAAACTGAAACACAAGTCGAACAGTTACCGACACCCTATTTCTCAAATGGCGGCGTTTATCGCGTCTCCACCAGGCCGCCAGAACGCCCGAGGGTGTATACGCTTGGCGTTTGGGGAGGCGACGGTATCGAGCTTCTGAACAATGAACCCGAGCATTTCTTTGAACTTGCCGCAAAAGCCGGATTTTCCCCGCGGTCTTCGGGTGATTACGCGGCCTATGT
>JBGAOU010000053.1:0-14121 GCA_044221625.1 Pyrinomonadaceae bacterium
CATCAGTATTTTCATTTTGCCGCCGTCTTTTGAGGTTCTCAAGGCCCGCCTTACCGCCCGTGCGACCGAGGACCAGGCCGAGCTCGAGACGCGGCTGCGAAATTCCTTCGACGAGGTGATGCAGTATTCGCGTTTCAAGTATGTCGTCGTCAACCAGGAGCTTCCGGCCGCGACGCGTCAGATCGCGTCCATCATTCTCGCCGAACGGCAGCTGTTAGATAGACAAAGCGGCTCGATTCAGGGTATCCTTGATAGTTTCGATGCCTCGAGGCATCAATATCGCTGATCGAAAATATTTATGGCCGAAGAAACACTGATCGAAACCGAAGAGAACGAAGAAGTTGTCGAAACCATCGACCCGCCTGTCATCGATTCGAAATATCGAATGATCATCCTTGCCGCACAGCGCAGCAAGCAGCTGCAGCGTGGTGCCAATTCGCGGACCGACGTCGATATCCGTAAGGTCAAGCCGACCCGCGTCGCGATGAAAGAGATCAACGAACGCAAGGTAAATTTCACGTTTACCGACCAGAGTGAAGCTCCGACGCAGGGCGAATCGTAAACTGGATATCGTTAAGAAAATTAAAGGCCGTCCTTTCGGGCGGCCTTTTCTCGTTCATACCGAACTACATTCCCTTGTAATCGGGCCCGCCGCCGCCCTCAGGCGTCACCCAGTTGATTATCTGGTACGGATCGGCGATGTCGCACGTTTTGCAGTGAACGCAGTTTGAGAAATTGACCTTGAGCTCGCGGCGTCCGGTCCCGGGGTTCTCTTCCATCTCGTAGACAGCCGCCGGGCAGAATTTCTCGCACGGATTTCCGTACTCCTCGGCGCACCGCGTCGAGCATATCTCGGTGTCGAGCACGTGCAGATGTGCCGGCTGGTCCTCATCATGCGAAACTCCGGCGTGAAACACGTCGGTCGCCTTGTCAAAGGTCAGTTCCTTGTCATATTTGACGTTGGCGTAGCGTGCGGTGTCTCCGGCGTTTTGCGAGAGCTTTTGCATACGCATATGGCCGGCGACGTGATGTTCGCGGGGCATAAATCCCCACGCCAGTCCGCGTGTCAGGAATTGCAGCCCGGTGTTGATCAGTGCCGACCAGCGGCCCTTTTGAAAGGCTCCGTGAAAGTTTCGCACCGGATACAGCTCATCGTAGATCCAGCTGAGATTTACCTTTTCCTCAAAATGCTTGAGCGTCTTGGACGAGAAATCGCCGTGTTCGAGTGCCCCGACGATCGTCTCGGCCGCGAGCATGCCCGATTTCATCGCGGTATGGATGCCCTTGATCCTCTGTCCGTTGAGGAATGACGCGCAATCGCCGACGAGCAGCACGCCGTCAGCGTACAACTGCGGCATCGTAAAGTAACCGCCCGCGTTGATCGTCTTGGCGCCGTACTTGATCATCTTGCCGCCCTCGAGCACCTTGGCGACCATCGGATGTGTCTTGAATTTTTGAAATTCGGCGTGCGGATCGATGGTCGGGTCCTCGTAATCGAGGCCGGTCACGTAGCCGATGCTGACGGCATTTCCCTTCAGGCCGTAGATCCAGCCGCCGCCGTAGGTTCGCGTGTCGGACGGAAACCCGAGCGTGTGCACGACCTTGCCCTCAGGGAAATTTCCCTCGGGTAGTTCCCAAACCTCTTTGACGCCGAGCGAGAAGACCTGCTCTTCCTTGCCTTTGTTGAGGCCGAGTCGGGCGGTCACCTGTTTTGCCAGCGAACCGCGTGAGCCCTCGCCGAGCACGGTCACCTTGGCGAGCAGATCGACGCCGGGTTCGAAGTTCGGCTTTTGCTTGCCGTCCTTATCGATGCCCTTGTCGCCGGTGCGGACGCCGATAACGGCGTTGTTCTCGTCGTAGAGCACCTCGGCCGCCGGAAACTCGGGAAAGATATTGATGCCGGCTTCCTCGCACTTTTCGCCGAGCCACTCGCACATTTTGCTGAGGCTAACGATGTACTTGCCCTTGTTCTTGAGCGGCGGCGGGATGATCGGTGCGTTGATCCCGCGATTTTCCGTCAGGTACCAAAACGCGTCCTCGGTCACGACCGAATCGACCGGGCATCCCTGATCGAGAAAGTCCGGCATCAGCTCGCGGATCGCCTTCGGGTCCATCACCGCACCCGACAGGATGTGGGCTCCGACAAAGGGGCCTTTTTCGACGATGGCGATCTCGATATCGCCGATCGCCGGGCCGTGTTTGATGCCCTTTTCGACAAACTCGTCGTGCTTTTTGATCTCGGCCTTAAGGTGCAGAGCGGCCGCCAGATTTGCCGGCCCGGCCCCGACGAAAACCACATCCATCTCGATCTGTTCGCGTTCTATCATATTTTTACTTTTGTAAATGAATGGCTATTCAGTCAGCGAAAAGTATATCAAATCACAGGCAGAAACACGACTCGGGGTCCCGCCGATGCATCTGCGAGTGGGGTGTGGGCCGGTAGGGAGTGTGTCTCGTGATATGGTATTAAAGGTATGAGCAAAAAGGCAGGGCCTTCTTTTCTATGTTCAGCTTGGAGACTGATCACCCACACACTCCCTACCGGTCGTGTTTCCGCCTTCATTCTGCTGACACTTCTGTTTAGCTGTAGCTCAAAGAATCAGGTCAACCCGCAGCTCGCGGCCGAGATGCCGATGAAATTTCTCTGGGCGTGGGAGCGGCCCGAGGACCTCAGGTTTCTCGACCCCAAGGAGTACGGCGTCGCGTTTCTCGCCCAAACGATCTATCTCGAGCAGGGCAACATTACGCCAAAGCGTCGGCGCGTGCCGCTCGAGGTCGCTCCCGGAACGTACCTGATCGCCGTGACGCGGATCGAGACGGCCAAGGACAACGCGAAACGCCCCGCGTTTGACGCCGCGATGATCGAACGCACGGCCGGGCTGATCAAAGCCACACTCGAACTGCCGGATGTAAAAGGTGTGCAGGTAGATTTTGACGCCGTGGTGTCCGAACGCAATTCCTATCGCGAATTGATGCGAAAACTAAAGGCCGCATTGTCAGAACCGCCGGCCGGGGCCCCCGCCGCAGCATCTGCGAGTGGGGTGGCTATGTCAGTGGGCGGCCAGTCAGAACAGCCTCGTCAGTCGTCACTTGTGCCTCGTCGCTCGCTTACAATGACCTCACTCGCCTCGTGGTGCACGGGCGACGCGTGGTTCAACGACTTTCCCGTCGATGAGGCCGTGCCGATGGTATTTCAGATGGGTGCCGACAGCGACAAGATCAAGACATACCTCCGCAACGGCAACGACTGGCAAGAACCGCTCTGCCGCGGCAGCTACGGCATCTCCCTCGAAGAAGGCCTCTTCGACGGTATGAAACCCGGGCGAAGGATGTACTATTTCAAAAACTCCGCGTGGCGTGCGGATGACATCGCGAATCTTGGCCGCTAACGGCGGCGGCAATAAAGTCGCATCAGCGACCTTCATTCCGGGCACTGCCTTTCCCAATTCACTACTGTTCATTACTCTCTGTCTCCAACGGAGACAAATATTATAGCGTAGGGTGCAACCCTACGAATGTGCATGTTCGGACTCGCGTCTCCAACGGAGACGAACATCTACGTCAGCCTGTCGCTCCCTTTCAGGGAGGTTGCAATTTACCGATGAATCGTAGGGTTCCGCTACAATCACACTACGCTATAATTTTCGTCACCGTTGGTGACAAGAACCCTTGATCATTGCGAAACGCTCGCAGCCAATTACACCATCCCCAATTAGATGATCCTTCCATCGCAATCTATTTTTCTATGGCGTTGGTGGTAGGATCAGGGTCTGGAACCGGGGACATCGAAAAAAGGCAGATCTTCGACGTTGCATATATCGTATATCGTTTTATAGCTGCATTGCAGCCGTTGATCTTTGAAAATCATATTTCGCCATTGTGAAGGCAGCCGAAGTTCGAGCCGGAGCCGTCCTTTGCCGTGCTAAAGTGAAACATCTCGCGGACAGCAAGGACAGCAAGGACAGCGTGGACAACCAGGACAGCGTGGACAGCAATGACAGCGTGGACACTTTTCGAACTGGCCGCCCGCTTACGCAGGCGGTTCTGACTCAAACTGCGCCTTAAGGCTGTCGGTGTACGGCGCGCGGGCGACGCCTTTTTCGGTGATGATGGCGGTCACGAGGTCGTTTGGCGTGACGTCAAAGCCGTAGTTGGTGATGCCGACGCCGTCGGGGGCGAGCTGATTGCCTTTGATGTGGGTGACCTCTTCGCGGCCGCGTTCCTCGATCGGGATGTCGTCGCCGGTCGGGCAGTTGAGGTCGACCGTCGAGAGCGGAGCGGCGACGTAAAACGGTATGTTGTGACGGTTTGCGAGCACGGCGACCATGTAGGTGCCGATCTTGTTGGCGACGTCGCCGTTTGCGGCAATGCGGTCGCTGCCGACGACGACGGCCTTGATCTTGCCGCTCTTCATCACGTGGCCGGACATATTGTCGGTGATGAGCGTGACGGGAATGTCGTCTTCCATGAGTTCCCAAGCCGTGAGGCGAGCACCCTGCAGGTACGGGCGCGTTTCGTCGGCGACGACGGCGATGGCCTTGCCCTGATCGACGGCCCCGCGGATCACACCGAGAGCCGTGCCCCAAACTCCGCCGGTCGCGAGGGCTCCGGCGTTGCAGTGCGTCAGGACAACGTCGTTGTCATTAAGCAACGCTCCGCCGAACTGCGCGATGAGGCGCTGTGACTCGATATCTTCGTCGTGGATCGCGATGGCGTCCGTTTTGAGGATCTCTTTGATCTCGCTGACCGACTTCCCTTCGGCTTTGGCCTGTTGGAAGGTGCGTTTCATGCGGTCGATCGCCCAGAAAAGGTTGACCGCGGTCGGGCGGGTCTTGGCCAGAACGTCGCCGGCGAAATCGAGTTCGTCCTCGAGATCGGCGACCGTCGTGCCGACGAAGTTCTTCGCCGCGATCGCCATTCCGTAAGCGGCCGAAACGCCGATCGCCGGTGCACCGCGAACGACCATGTCCTTGATGCCGGCGGCGACTTCGTCGTAGGTCTTGAGCGTCAGCCAGACCTCCTCGGTCGGAAGCAGCCGCTGATCAAGCATTAGTACGCCCATTTCGGACCATTTGACGGGGATGATATCGAGTTTCATTTTGTTTTACACGTCTCCACGAAATTCCCGATTATAGCGAATTGGCACGGGATTGTGAATTTGAGGGCGTTCTCTCTGCGTTGGCAAGGGCCTTGGCATATTTTCAACGCCGAGATCGCGGAGGACGCAAAGTTTGGAAAGAACTTTTTGGATAGTAATGACGTTTGCAATGACATGAAACTAGAACACGTACTCGATGATCTCCACGTTGCCTTCACCCGGCGTTGGTGGACGCAGGGATTTACGGCGTTCACGCGTGTGCTGCTGGCGCTCGGTTTTATACCGCCGAGCATCCCCAAGATACTGCACAAGCCGTTTACGTCGCTGCCGGATTCACACCCGGTCGGGCATTATTTCAACGCTCTGCTGGCGACCGGATTTTACTACGAGTTTCTCGGTTGGGGACAACTCACGGCCGCGATACTGCTGCTTATCCCGCGAACGGCGCACATCGGCGCGTTGATGTTTCTGCCGATCATCGCCAATATCGCGGTGCTGACGGTCTCGGTCGGGTTTGCCGGCACGTGGTTGATCACGACCCTGATGTGCCTCGCGGCGGTTTACCTTGTCGCGTGGGAATATGACCGGCTAAAGCCGATCGTCTTTTACACGCGCCGCGAACGAACACGCCGATTCAGCCTTCAGTTCATCAAGATCCCGGCATTTTTCGCTGCGGGCGGCATTCCGATGGGCATTTTGTGGTGGGCGATAGGGCTCGGCAACTTTACCAACTATTTGATGATCACCGGTTTGCTGATGCTGCTCGGCCTTACATTCGGCACCGTTGTCGCGTTTCATTACCGCTTTATGCCGGTCGGCGAGATCGCCGATCGCCGGCCCGATCATCCGGCCTCAAGCGGCTAGAAATTTGATACTGCGGGCCGCATAGTTTATAGTTTTTGGATACTTTATTCGCATCGCCAACAAAGTAATTTATCGATTTAACAATGGAGATCGCCGAAACAAGCTCTAGTACTATGCAAGCTGCCCCGAGCCTCGAAACAACGCCTGTAACACAAAACAATTTTGACTTTGTCCGGAAACTGCCGGAAAACATCGCTCGGTTAAACGAGATATCGGCCAACTTTTATTGGTGTTGGCGTCCGGATGGCGTTGCACTCTTTCGCGACCTCGACCCCGAGTTGTGGGACAAGTGCGAACAGAATCCGCGTTTGATGCTCAAGAGCATCAGCGGCCTTCGTCTGTGGCAGCGTTCGGCCGATCAGGCGTACGTCGCCCGCGTTGAGCGGTTTTACAATGAATTTTGTGATTACGCCGCCGCCGCGAGCGATCTGACAACGCCGCCGGCGATCGCCTATTTCTGTGCCGAGTACGGCGTGCACAATTCTCTACCCAACTACTCGGGCGGGCTCGGCATCCTGGCCGGCGACCACCTCAAATCGGCGAGCGACCTTAACGTGCCGCTGATGGCGATCGGGCTGTTATATCGTTACGGATATTTTCGCCAGCAGATCAGCCACGAGGGATGGCAAAAGGAATCGTATAACGACATCTTCGAGTCTGAACTGGCTCTGACGCCGGTGCTCGACACGGCCGGCGAACGCGTCATGGTCGCGGTCAAGATCCGCGGACGCGAGGTTTTCGCTCAGGCGTGGCTGGCACGGGTCGGCCGCATTTCGCTGTATTTGCTCGACACCAATCTCGGCCGCAACAGCGAGGTCGACCGCCTTATAACCGGCCATCTCTACGGTGGCGATACCGAGACGCGTATCGTGCAGGAAAAGGTCCTCGGGATGGGCGGCGTCCGCCTTTTGCGAAAGCTCGGCGTCGATCCGGCGGTCTATCATCTGAATGAGGGCCACGCGGCGTTTTCGACCCTCGAGCTGTCAAAAGAGTTTCTCGAAACGCATCCCGACGGCACATTTGCCGACGCCGTCGAGGCGGTCCGTGAAAAGTGCGTTTTCACGACGCACACGCCGGTCGCGGCCGGCAACGACGTCTTTCCGACGACGACGCTTAGCGAGTGTTTCAGCAGCGAGTTCATCGGGTCGCTAAAATTGACGCAGAACGAGTTTCTTGCGCTCGGGCGGGCTGACCTTTCGGATAATAACGAGGGTTTTGGGATGTCGCCGCTCGCTATCAGGATGTGCCGTTCGGCAAACGGCGTCAGTGAAAAGCACGGCGAGGTGTCGCGTCAGTTGTGGCTCAAGATGTTTCCGGATCTCGCCGACGCGGGAGCCGTGCCGATCACGTCGGTTACCAACGGCGTGCACGCTCCGACATGGATCGCACCGGTATTTCAGGACCTTTATGACAGCCGCATTGGAACAGATTGGCACTCGATCGTCCGCGACACGGAACGCTGGGCGGCAGCGGCCGAAAGCCTGTCCGATAGCGATATTTGGACGGCCCATCGAACGCTCAAGAGCCTGCTTATCGCATTTATCCGCGAGCGGACCAAAACGAAGGACATCGGGTCTAAGGACACGATCAACGAACACGAAGATACGCGTCAGTTATTCTCGCCCGACATCCTGACCATCGGTTTTGCCCGACGCGTCGCCGCTTATAAGCGGTGGGACCTTTTGTTCACTGACCTCGAGCGGCTTTTGAAGATGGTCGATGACGCCGAGCGGCCGGTACAGTTCGTTTTCGCCGGCAAGGCCCATCCGCAGGACAATACCGCCAAGACGATCCTGCAAAAGTTGATGAGCATCAATCACGACTCAAATTGGCAGCGGCGAGCCGTATTTATCGAAGATTATGACCAGGAGATCGCCCGTTATCTGGTCCATGGCGTCGACGTCTGGATGAACGTTCCCCGCCGACCGATGGAGGCGAGCGGCACCAGCGGAATGAAGGCCGCGATGAACGGTGCTCTAAATTTCTCGGTCCTCGACGGATGGTGGATCGAGGGATACAACGAGATCAACGGTTTTGCGATCGGCGGACTCGACGCCGACGATAATGACGACGTAATGGACGCCGCCGATGCCGAGGCACTGTACCGAACGCTCGAAAACGAGATAATACCGACGTATTACGGCACCGGCGACAGCGGCTTGCCGACCGAGTGGATCGCCCGTATGCGAAATTCGATCGCGACGCTGACGCCGCAGTTTTCGAGCGACAGGATGGTCGCGGACTATTTGTCCAATATCTACAACCTGGCCGAACGGTCAGTTTAGCGGAGTTACGGCACTATGCAGAATACCGATTTTCAGACCGGGACGATCAAGCCCGTCGAGATATACAAAGAGGCCTGGGCGATAATGAAGGAACGTTATTGGCTGGTCTTCGGCATCGTGATCGTCGGGATGCTGATCGGCGGAGCGGTCCCGATCATACTTATCGGGCCGATGATGTGCGGTATGTTCCTTTGCCTTTTTGACCTGATCGACGGCCGCGAATTGAAGTTTGAAAAGCTTTTCAAAGGGTTTGATTATATCTGGAAGAGCCTTTTGGTATCGGTCCTGATCTTTGTTCCGATATTTATCGTGCTGTTTTCGATCTACATTCCGATGATCGCGATGGCGATCGCCGGCCCTAAGATGAGCGAATCCGAACTGATCCCGTTCCTGATCGGGACCGTGATCTTCGAGATCGTGATCGTCGTCGTGATGGTGTGTTTTCACACGCTCATAATGTTTGCTTATCCGCTGATCGTCGAACGAGGCCTGACCGGCGTACAGGCGATGATGGTGAGTGCAAAAGCCGTTTGGAATAACCTCGCGGGCATGGCCGGGCTTTTCGGGGTCGGGTTCGTTGTCGCGATCGTCGGTTATTTGATGCTGTGCGTCGGTTTGTATCTGGTCCTGCCGCTGATAATGATGGCCCAGGCCGTGGCGTTTCGCAAAATATTTCCCAGAATTGATATTCAAATAGCCTGACACCCTAAAAATGCCTAAAGTAGTTACACTCGATTCGATCGAAAAGTTCGAGGCCCTCGTCGGCCGTTCGTCCGACAAGCCCGTTTTCGTTCTAAAACACAGCCGGACCTGCGGGATCAGTGCCGACATTTACGAACAAATGGGCTCGATTGACGGCGAGATGAATGTCATCGTCGTTCAGGACCACCGGGCGGTATCAAACGCGGTTGCCGAGCGCCTTGGCGTCAGGCACGCGTCACCGCAGGCATTCGTCCTTAAGGGTGGCGAAATTCTATATCACGCAACGCATTACGGCATTGACCCGCGGGCGATACAGGCCGCTCTCGGCAGCTAATTTTATGATTGAACCACTGCAGATAATCGAAGACTCGGACAGCTCGATCTCGATCCAATGGTCGGACGGCTCCGAGACAACTTACACCGCCCCGCAACTCCGGCGTTCCTGCCCATGTGCCAGCTGCGTCAATGAGTGGACCGGCGAAAAAATGCTGCGCGACGAGAGCGTCGCCGACGATCTGAAGTTCGACCACATCTCGATCGTTGGGCGATACGCCCTCAATTTTCATTTCACCGACGGGCACGATACGGGGATCTTCAGTTTCGTATTTCTGCGGATTGCCCGCCAAGGTTATAATCAGGATATGCACGAACGCGATATCTTTGACGAGCGGCAAGAGATCAAAAAAGCGAACTTCTCCTGTCCGAACTGCCGTGAGCGAAACGACTATGACGTCCGTTGGATCAAAAGGACCAAAAAGAAACAGGCCCCGCGTAATCTGAACGAACACGAACTTGCCCAGTTCGCCAAGTCACGCGACTATATGGTCCGTGTCGACGATATGCTGATGCAAGAATATGCGTTGTCGGCGGCGTTTTGAGATACCTTCGTCACAGTCGGTCGTTTTTATCTGATCGATCACATGAATTAACAGAAAAGCGGCGGCCGGAGAGATATCCGACCGCCGCTCTGATTTGATACTAAACCAATTAGTATATCGAGAAGGTATATTCGACCTGCTTGGTCACCGTCTGTCCGACGCCGTTCGATTTGGCAGGCTCAAACCTGATCGAACGTGCTGCAGCTATCGCCTGTTCGGTCAATCCGTTCGGAAGACCCTTTACCGGCGAAATGCTGCCGATCGCTCCGGACGCCAGGAACGTTACACGAAGTATAACGGTTCCCTGCACTTGGTTTTGACGGGCCGAATCAGTATATGACGGTTTCGGCTTGGCGAGGATCTTCAGCGGAGCAGTAACTCCGACCGGACGCGGAGGCGGAGGGTCGCCGTCGCCGTCACCCGAACCGTCACCATTGCCGTTTCCGTTACCATTACCCCAGCCCGAGCCGTTTCCATTACCGGCGCCGGTCCCGTTGCCGTTGCCCTGTCCGGTTCCGCGGCCGCTGCCAATGCCGCCGCCTGTTCCGGGGCCGTTGGACAACCCGGGAGCACCGTTGGGATCACCCCACTTACCATAGATCTTCGGGAACTTCATTGTCCCTTCGGTCGTCGGCGTCTCTAGCATCGGAGTGTCCGATTTCGGAGTATTTACATTAGGCGGACGCGTGGGGGTCTTGGACTGATCGGCCAGATCGCCCTGCGATGCCGGATCCTTTTCGTCACGGCCGCCGCCGCCCCCGCCGCCGCCGTCATCCTTGTTCTTTTTCTGGATCTCTTCTTCGACCGTCATCGGTACGTCATCGACCAGGACGGCAGAAAAGATATCGTCATTGATCGCACCGATATCGAGGTCCTTGCTGAAAATGTTGATGATCAACCCTGAGACCAGGGCGAGGATCATAAAGCCGAACGTACCGACAAGAAGCGAGTTTCTCTGCCCGACATTCTTTTCCTCGATGACCGTGACGTAAAAACCGCCATCGCGGGCAAAGCGGCTGTGTTCGTCCTCGAGACTGACCGGCGTGCGATCAGCATCAAGAGCTTTCGTCGATTGGTAAACCGGCGTAGTGACAGGTACGGCGACAACGGGTGTCTCGACAGGTGCCGGCGTTTCGGCCGCCTTCTCGACAACAGGTTCTTCCACGATCGGCTCGGTAACGGCTGCCGGTTCAGGTGCGGCAATGATCGCCGGTGCCGGCGGTTCAGGGGTCAATTTGGCCTCGACCGTCGGTGTTTCATTGACGACCACATCCGAAACCGGACTCATCTCGAAAGCCTGCAGAGCCGCTCCGCAATTCGGGCAGAACCCGAATTTTGCGGCAAAATTTTCGTCGCACGAACTGCAATACTTAACAATTTTTCCCATCTTTTCGGCCTCACCTGGCGAATCCCCGTTGACCGGGGTTATTCGTTAATGCTCAATTATACCGCGTTTCCGGCGGATGTTAAGCGGTTTGTCAACAAATCTCCGTCTTGATACTGACGACGGCTGCTTTTCAATTTTGATAGATGCCGCATTCGTTTGACGCGATGCCCGCACCGATCTAAAATTTCAGTTTGGCTTGGGCGGCAAATTTATTGCCTTCGACAACATTATCGCCCCGCGGTGCAACTAATAGAACCGTACGCCAGCGAGGCGGTGTCTGTTCCGTCAATGGATCTGTAGCGTTATCAATATGGCCCGAATTATGAAAAAGATCTCAATTTCAGCTTTTGCCGCGGCAACTGTCGTTTTGCTTTCAGCGGCGGTATTTGCTCAAGGCCCGCTGCCTCAGCCGAAGCAGGAAAAGCTGCTCAACGGCTTGAAAGTCCTCATGTGGCCAATGCCCAAGTCCGACTCTGTAACGGTCACAGTCCGCGTACACAGCGGTACCAGTTTCGATCCGCAAGGCAAAGAGGGCGTAATGCGGCTGCTCTCGGAGAACATTTTTCCCGAACAGGCGGCACGCGACTTTTTTGCCGAGGATCTTGGCGGCAGCCTCTCGATCGAGTCGAATTATGATTTTATCGAGATAATTGCGACCGCAAAGCCGGAACATTTCCTGACCATGCTTGAAACGCTGTCGGCAGCGATCGCCAATCCGACGATAGACAAGCCGACTACCGCTAAGCTGAAGGCCGCCCTGATCGAAGAATTGAAATTGAGCGAAAGCGACCCCGCGTACGTTGCCGACAACGCGGTCGCCGCCCGCCTGTTCGGAACATTTCCGTACGGCCGTCCCAAGTACGGCTCCACGGTTTCAGTCGCAAAGATCGATTTTGCGGACCTGCTTGACGCCAAACAGCGATTTTTGACCGCCGACAATGCGACCGTGGCCGTATCGGGAAATTTTGACAGAGTGCTTGGTTTCCGGGCGATGCGTCGCTATTTTGGGGCTTGGCTCAAATCGGACAAACGCGTACCGTCGACATTCCGCCAGCCGGATCCGCCCCCGGCAGCCGTACTTTCCGTACCGTCGCCGAAGGCCGGTGCTCACGCAGTTCGGTTCGCTTTTCGCGGAGCGGCACGCGGCGACAAACATTATGCGGCTGCACGCGTCTACGCTTTGATCCTAAATGCCCGTTTGAAAGCTCGTGTTCCCGCTGAACACTCGGCCGACGTGTTCGCTCGGTCAGAGAGTCATATATTGCCCGGGATAATCATCCTCGGTTTTGACGGTCAACGAAATGAGTCGCCGAACACGAACGGCAAGGTCGAGGCGAACGAACTCGTGGCAAAGATACTCGGCGACCCTATTACCGAGGCCGAATTTCAGGCAGCCCGGAGCCTGTTTCGCGAAGCGTGGATGCAACGCAGCGTCACCGGGCTATTTCTTGATAATGACACCTTCAAGACTGCGAGTCCTGATGCGGATTCGGCCGCTGCCGATACGGTGACCTTTGATGACGTCCGCAATTTTGCCGCTGCGGCCGCAAAACAGCCGATCGCCGCGGTGCTCTTGAATTCGCCGGCACCGGCCAACTAAGACGTGCAGAGAGAACTGAACGAAAAAGAAGCGGCGCACGCCACCGCGGTCCGCGAGATGTTCTCGGGGATCGCAAAGCGATACGACCTGCTCAACCATTTGCTGTCATTGAATATTGACAAGGGTTGGCGGCGAAAGGTCTCAAACGAACTCCGGGACATTTTGGAACGTGAAGATGCCGTCGTATTGGATGTCGCCTGCGGCACCGGCGACCTGTCGATCGAACTCGACCGCAACGCAAAAGCCCGGATCATTGGGTCGGATTTTTGCCGGCCGATGTTGACCGTCGCCCAGTCCAAACGTTCGGGCGGTTCTGGGCCGATCCCTTATGTTGAGGGCGACGCGCTTCGTTTGCCCTTTGCCGACGGCAGCTTTGACGCGGTGACCATCGCCTTTGGCCTGCGAAATCTGGCCAGCGTACCCGACGGCCTTGCTGAACTGCTGCGGATCCTGAAGCCCGGCGGGCGCTTGGCCGTTCTTGAATTTTCGGCTCCTGTCGTACCTGGTTTCGGTAAACTGTTCAATTTTTATTTTTCGCACATTCTGCCTCGAATTGGCGGTGCGGTCAGCGGTTCGCGCGGTGCCTATGAATACCTTCCGGATTCTGTATCGAAGTTTCCCGACCAGAAACGGCTAACTGATATGATGGGTTTAACCGGGTTCGGCCCGGTCAAGTTCCAAAACCTGACCGGCGGTATAGCGGCACTTCACGTCGGGACAAAACCGTAAAGGTTTGTCATCGCGGCTTTTAAGTTATAAAATCTCTCTGCTCGCCGGCGATCTAAATGAAATATCGCGTCCTTAACATTCTGCGCCAGCTCGCCATGATGTTGCTTGTGATCTGGACGGTCGTCTCGCTCGTCACACTGCTGATCGAGTTGGTGCCCGGCACGCCTGCCGCAGTGATCCTGGGCGAGACCGCGACGCCTGAGCAGATCGAGAATTTCAATAAAAAGCACGGCCTTGACCGGCCTGCCTTCTTTTTTTCGTATTCGGGCGAAGACGGATTTGCGTGGAATGGCATCGACAACCGGTATGCCGACTATTGGGGCGGCCTGCTTCGGGGTGACCTCGGAATGTCGTTCAGGACCGACCGCCCTGTACGCGAAATGATCTTTGAGCGATATCCGGCGACCATCAAGCTCGCTATCGCGGCAATGCTCGTGGCCATCGGCATCGCGATACCGCTCGGCGTGCTCGCGGGTTCGAATAAGAACAAATTTATCGACAATGCCGCGTCATTTGTCGCACTTTTAGGCATATCGCTTCCGACATTTGTCGTCGGGCCTTTTCTCGTTTACATTTTT
>JBGAOU010000017.1:0-74887 GCA_044221625.1 Pyrinomonadaceae bacterium
CCGCTCAAGCTATGGCCTAGGCCATAGCTTGAGCACAGACAAGAACTGTAAACCCAGTTCAGGACTAACAATGATTTGTAAACCAATAGGAGGATTAATCACCAGCAAAGTGTAAACTTTTTTCAGGACGACACAGTCCCGCGTGTCCTGACTGTCCCGAGTGTCCTGACTGTCCTGACGCTCTCGACTCATCGGACTCGACAGACTCACAAGACTCGCTCGAGTCGATAGACTCACCCGAGTGTCCAGACTGTCTAGAGTGTCCACGCTGTCCCGGCTGTCCTGACGCTCTCAACTCACCCGACTCGATAGACTTGCCAGACTCGACAGACTCGCAGGACTCTTTCGACTCGCCATCGTTTTTTATGAATTTTCAAAGAACTATTTAAAACTTAAGTGTAGCATAGTTGCAAAGATACAGCAAGATTGCAAGAGTGCAACAGCGGATCGGCGGCGTGGGCCGGTATCTGAGAACTCCTCTCCTTACCAAGGAGAGGCGGCATCCCGATGTTCTTCATCGGGATGACGGAGTGGTTCTCATGCGTTGGGCATGAATTCGCTGTGGTTGATATGTTGGCCTGGATCCTCTCAGTCTGATTTACCTTGATTGTTCATCAACTTGAGAGAACCACCCCGTCGCCGGCCAAAAGACGGCCGCCGCCACCCCTCCTTGGTAAGGAGGGGAATCTGTGCATCAAAACCATGGGTTCATCAAAGGCGACATCCATCACCCAAATGAGTGTTGACACATACCCGCATCAGGCACAAACTGGCTTAGGTGGAGGAACGCCAAGCTGGCCGGAACGACCTTGTCCAACGACAGCTGCCGATGCGACGCCGATATGCCCTCGCCCGGCGAAAAATGGAGAATGATCTCGATATGATAACGGCCTGTGAAATGTCCGTGAAAAGTACCAACTGGGGATCGATCGAGAATCGTAAGAACGAAGGCCAGGCCCCGACTTCCATCTTCTCGCTTTGATTCCACTATCGATAAATGCACGATGCCATCTATCCAATGAAACTGTATAAGGCGATGTCTCTATCGATCTGTGTTTTAGCCTTGATCTTGACCGCGCTTCTTGTTGGAATTCACATCGGTTTCGACTTCGGGGAAAGACAAGGTCGAGAGTCCATTTACCTGAGTCTGACGCCCGAAGGCGAACTAGCCAAATTCTACGTAAGGATCTGGATCGGCTTGATGGGGTGTTTGTTAGGACAATTTGTCAGACGAGCACTGATCTCATCAATTATTTCGTTTTGCGGCCTTGTATTCGTTTTTTACTCCAATTGGCTGATCTACGGCGAAAGGATGCTCTCTTATGCTTCGATGGAGCGGGTTACCGAAACGCTACGTTTCGTTTACGTGATCGATATTGCAAATGGTTTCCTTTCGTTTGCACTCGCGACGCTATTGGTCTTCGATCTTTTGCGACATCGCAGGAGGGACGGCCGAGATAAAGAAAACGTTAGGAGTTACTAAGTTGCTCCAATAGATAAGCCGGCCGGCAAGCGACCGATGCCCGCAACGGGCAGAAAGCCTCGGCGTTTTTATTTACCGGTGCGTTTGCCGATCTCTGGGAAAGGGATGTTGTAGATGGCGTATTCGCTCCAGTCCTTGTGGTCAAAGTGCCACCATTCCTCTGAATTTACCTTAAACCCCTCCGATTCCATCAGGCGGCGAAGATTGTCGCGGTTCGACCGTTCTTCGGCGGTGCCGCCGGGATAGTCGGGCGAGGCCTTTTCGGAAAAATCGTCAAACTCCGACGGCATCGGGAGCAGGCGTCCGGTCTTTAGGTCATAAATGCTCAGGTCGACCGCGCAGCCGCGGTTATGTTTTGAGCCGCGACGCGGATCGGCGACGTACTTGCGTTTGTCCTCAGGCGTGACCTCCCAAAACAGTTTGGTGACCGCCCACGGACGGTAGCCGTCAAAGATCACAAGGCCAAGGCCCTCTTTTTTCAACATTTTATGTACGCGGACCAGTGCCTCGGCCGCCGGCCGCTGCATAAAGGCCCGGCCCTCGGTATAGACGGGCCGGCCGACAAAATTATCGGCCGTCGCGTATCGGATATCGAGCTTGATAGATCTGCTGAGTTTGGTGAGTTCGATCAAATCGGCCCCTCGTTTGTTTTCTTCGATCGGCGGGCCGCTCTGGCCATACGCGCCAATCGACAGGATAAGCCAAAACAGGATCATCGTAAATCGCGATCTCTGATGAAGCGGCATAAACGGAAGATTCTCCCTGCGGAATTGAAAAAAATAAACGGAAACGGTATTTTCAGATATAGATGACCGACGAGCCGAACAAAATGACGTGTCCCGCCCGAAAGTGGACAAAACGCGCGGGCATCATCGCGTTTCTGTTCTTTCTCGGCAAGGGCCTGTTATGGCTGGGCCTCCTGGCGGTCGGAGCATATTACTCCTTTAATTGACCGGCAGTAATTGCCCGTTCGCCGACGCCTAGGGTTTCTTGACCGCCGGTTCCGGCTCAACGTCGTCGTCCTTGATCACAACATCCGTTCCGTATTTCTGATAATCCTTAAATCGAATGACATTCCGGGTCTCGATCAGCTTTGAGCTTTCGCGGCTGGTTAGACGAACATCCGAGAGCAGCGGCAGCAGGTATTTGCCGTCGCTGATATTGACCCAGTCGTAATCGATGATGCGCCTGGCCGAACGGACAGGAAAATTGTCCGGTATCTCGGTCGCCTCGCTCTCGATCCGCAGCACGCGCCCGAGTTCGCGATCGATCCAGACGCGGCCCTTCATACCCGAAACGGTCGAGTCGGTCGTCACCTGGCCCGACGACGTGATCAGCTGTTTCGCTTTTTCCTTGGTCACCGCGAAATCGAAAACAAGCGCCTTTCTCAGACGAATGACATCGGTATCGACGATCTCAAATTTGGTCTCGCTCTCGGGCTTGAAGACCGTTGCGAGCATCGTGACAAATTCGCCAGTCGAACTCGTGCCGCCGACCTCCTCATAGCTGCCCTTCGGCTTGGGGTCGTTGTTGAGGATCCCGTTGGTCGAGAGTACGCGGTAATCTTCTTCGCCGGTCGACCGATAGCTGACCGCGACGACCAGACGGTCGAGATTCTTAAAATTATTGGTCCCGCCAAATGCCCATGACCGCTGGATCTGCTGTTTGACCACAAAATCGGGCATTTCCTCGACCGCCTCGAGCGTATTCTTGCGGGCCTGTTCGAGTACCGCCGCGGCGTCCTTGGGCGTCGGCAACTGGGCCCCGACCGGGTTTTGGCGCCGCCGTTCGGCCTCTTCGAGCGAACGCTGGAGCTCCTCGTCGCCGCTGCTCTTGGACCGCGTCAGGCCGCGGACGCCATCGGTCAGCGGAAAGCCGATGCCGCGCCTGCGGAGCGCGTCGACGATCTCGGGTTTGAGCTTGGGGTCCTTTTGCAGCGAGTACAAGAGCTTGACGTACTCCGCCTGTGTCAGCGGTGCGGCCTGGCCGAACACGGAAGCCGAAACTGCCAGAAAAACGATTATCGCGAAAACAGTTCTCATCTCTGATATTGATGCCCGGGGTGCGTTTGGCGTTCGCCGGCAGGCGTCCGCGGCGGGCGGGGCAAACAGTAAAGCGGGGATCTTCGATAAAGTGAGGATCCCCGCTCTAGTATAATGACGAATGAAGATAAAAATGACTAGTTAACCCATTCTTCTTCGTAGTTAAGCTGCCAGTGACGCGTTACCCAAGCCTGGGCTGCGGTCACGGCGATATTCTTCCACTTCTTGAAGTTATCCAGAACCGTTAGTGCGGCAAGCGGTTTGCTCGGGTCGCGTTCGACACGGATGACCTGAGTCGAAACCTCGATGATCGCCTTATCTTCTTCCATAAGTTTAAGACGAACCTCGCTGCCGACCGGCGGAAGCGTTTCAAGATTGACCAGAGTGCTCGATTCACCGACGTTTTCGGTCAGACCTTCGATCGTGACGGTTTCACCGCTGACCGCGTCGACCCAACTCGCCTGTACGGGCATGTTAGCCAGGATCCGATGATGCATCGGCGTTTTGTATGATGACGTTGCGTATTCTACCTGTGACATTTTTCCTCCTTTAAGAATCGTATTTCGCCTGCCGGAAATTATCGGATTCAGCAAAAGTCGAAACAAACTTAAGACATTTTTACAAAAAAGTCAAGTTTTGCATATTATGCGAAACCCTTTAATTAAAAGGCTTTTCAAAAATTCCGAGACCATTCTAATTTGTAACGGTAAAAATTACAAATGCCGGAAGACCGCGCCCCGAAATAGTGTCGTCCAACACCGTTAGAACGCAGCGGCGGGCCAAAAGGTTGCACGGCGGCGGCGATTATTTTTGGCGGGGCGGACGGCGGGGGAAAAGTTAACAAAGATCTAACATGGCGTTAACCTCGATTTTTGCCTGACGCGTAAGGCTTGTCATTTGCCGCTTCGGTACTCAAATTGCGTTAACGAACGCGTATTAAAAACGTCGGCTCGGCCGCCTTTGGGCAAGACCAGCGGCAACTCGAGTGACTAACCGCTAAAGGTATGTCACTTATAGGTTTAACGGAAGGGTTTGACGAAAATATGATTGCGTTTCGCGAGTGTGAACCGTCCTTAAAGAGGTCCAAAATCCGAAAAGCAAAATAAAAATCCAAAAATCAAAAGAAAAGGCGGGAATTCCCAATTTTCAATGCGGCAATAATGCACCGGGAATTTCAACCGAAAGAGGTCAATAAAACTAAGATGACTAAAATTTTTTCAATCAAAACACTATCAGCGATGATCTTGTTGGTGCTCATCGGCGTCGGCCAATCGTTTGGCCAGGCTCAGGCGGGTTCCGGACAGATCACAGGCGTAGTTACCGATTCGAACGGAGCCGTTGTTCCGAACGCCACGGTGACACTGACCAGTAAATCGACCAATGAAACGAGAACAGCAACGACGAGCGGTGACGGTACGTACCGCTTTGTTCTGCTGCAGCCGGGCAAATACTCGGTCAAGACGACAGCGGCAAACTTTGGCGAGGTCGCACTCGAAGTCGAAGTGCAGGTCGGACGTATCACCGATGCGAACGTGACCCTCGGCGCCAGCGGCGTTTCGGCCGTTGTCGAGGTCACCGCTGAGGGTGTCCAGACGACGACGAACAACTTTGACGCGGTCCAGAACGAAACGGCGATCCAGAATCTGCCGATCAACGGCCGCCGCTTTCAGGATTTCGTCACGTTGACGCCGACCGCACAGGTCGATCCGTCACGCGGTCAGATCTCGCTTTCGGGACAGCGTGGTATCAACAGCAACATCAACGTTGACGGCGTCGACTACAACCAGCCGTTCTTCGGCGGTGTCCGCGGCGGCGAACGTTCAAACTCGGCTTTCACGATCCCGCAGGAATCGGTTCGCGAATTCCAGGTCGTTGCCGCAGGTTACTCGGCTGAGTTCGGCCGCAGTTCGGGCGGTATCGTCAACGCTGTTACCAAGTCAGGTTCGAACGACGTTCGGGGAACGCTGTTCTACCTGCTTCGCCCCGAGCAGCTCGCCGTCGGCAACAAGTTTGCCAAGGCCCTGGCTGATCAGCGTTTGAACGCTCTCGGTGTCCAGGCGACGCTCGCACCGACCCAGCATCAGTTCGGCGGTTCGATCGGCGGCCCGATCAAGAAGGACAAACTGTTCTACTTTGCTTCATACGAGCAGCAGCGTTTTCGTGCTCCGCGTCAGGTCCTGTTTCAGAATCTGGTCGGAGTCGCGACCCCGGGTGATGCCGGACAGGCTGCGGTTTATAACTTCTACCGCGGCAACGAGGTTCAGTATCAGTCGACCAACGACGCCTATGCGGCACTCGGTAAGATCGACTGGAACGTAAACGACTCAAATCGCTTCAACATCCGTTACAACTTTGCCGCCAACAAGGCGCTAAACGGTGTTTCGACCGGTGAAACGGCCCTCGACCCGACCACGACGAGCTCGCTCTCGACCAACGGTACGGAAGAAGACCGCAACCACATCGTCGTCGGACAGATGATCACGACATTCTCGGCCAACCTCATCAACGAAGTTCGCGGCCAGTACGCTCGTGAAACGCGTCCCCGCACGCCGAATGACCTATTGGCTAACATCAACACGGCGATCGGTGTTTACGGAACGCGTAACTTCCTGCCCACGACCCAGTTTGACCGCCGCATCCAGATCGGTGACGCCATGACATATATCACCGGCCCGCACACGATCAAATTCGGCGGTGAGTACAGCGACATCTTTGCCGATCAGACGTTCGGATTTAACCAGACGGGTGTTTACACCTTCTCGGGCCTGACCTCGACGTCCGGCCTGCTTGACGCAATGAGCACCAACCGTACGGCGACCGTCCGCGGCCGTTTCGATACGACCACCGCTCGCTACAACAAGCAGATCGGAAACCTGTCGGCCGCATACGGCATCAAGGAACTTTCGTTCTTCGTGCAGGATTCGTGGCGTGTAAATCAGAAGTTGACGATCAACGCAGGCCTGCGTTTCGAAAAGCAGTACAATCCGTCGGCCGAGGCAAACAACTCGACCGTGCTCAACCTGCTCCGCAACACGCCGTGGCCGATCTTCGGCAACCGTACGCTTGATCCGTCGATCATCCCGGACAGCCAGAATCAGTGGGGCCCGCGCATCGGATTTGCATATGATCCGAAGGGCAACGGCAAGACGGTCATCCGCGGATTTGCCGGACAGTACTATGCACGTACGCCGCTGATCGTTTTGGCGGCACCGTTCAACAACTTCCGCAATCCGGCGGGCGACCTTTCGGTAACGCTCGGTTCGCCGGCGTTCACGTCGACCGGTTTCAGCCAGGCGACATTTGAAGCGCAGAACCCGCAGTATGTCGCCATCATGGGCGGCACCGGTTTTGCACCGAACACCGTTTATCGCCAGTTTGCGATCCTCGGCATCGATCTGAACACGATCTCGCTCAGTTCGCTGCCGGTGCTTACCTCGGCTCAGATCGCGACCATCCAGACCGCGATGCTCAATGCTACCACGAATCCGCCGGCTAACCTCGGTGCATTCCAGGGAGCTAACTTTGTCGGCATCAATCCCGACTTTAAGAACCCGGAATCGTTCCAGTGGGGCGGCGGTGTCGAGCATCAGCTGGCCCAGGGCATCACGATCGGTGCTGACTATTCAGAAGTGAACACGATCCACTTGCAGCGTAACCGCGACATCAACCTTCCCGCCAAAACGGGTATCGATGCTGTTTCGGGCCGCGTTCTCGTAAACCGTGCATCACGTCCGCTGACCAATATCGGAACGCTTCAGATCCGCGATTCGTCGGCACGCTCGGTCTACCGTGCGTTGACGCTCCGAATGAACATGAACCGCAGCTGGGGACGCATCAACGCGTTCTACACGCTTTCACGTTCGATGTCGGATGACGATAACGAACGCGACGCCGGTGGTGTGTTGTACGACAACCCGTACGATCTGAGCACGGAAATGTACAATTCGCGTCTTGATCGCCGTCACCAGTTCGTGGCGAACCCGATCTTCTTCCTGCCCTGGGGATTTGAGCTTTCGAGTGCGATCCGCCTGCGTTCGGGATCACCGGTCAACTCGCTTGTCGGTACCGACCTGAACGGCGACGGAAACAACAACGAACGCCCGATGACGGCGCCGGGATTGGAAATGAGACGTAACTTCTTTACGAATCGTCCGATCTACAACGTCGATCTTCGCGTTCAGAAGGGCTTCAAATTCACGGAAACGCGTAAGCTTTTGCTCACGGCAGAGTTCTTTAACGTGATGAATCGTTCGGACAGTCAGTTCTCAGGATCTTCGACGACGAACTATTGTGCCACGTCAAACAACGTCTGTGGCTTGAGCGGCGTGACCAACACTAACTTCCTGAACCTGATCCAGCAGAACTCGTCGGCAACCAACGCCGGCAAGCTGAATCTGTCAGGATTGAATCCGGGCCAGCAGGTATTCCAGATGCAGCTTGGTGCCAGATTCCAATTCTAGTTTTCCGCTAAGGCGGAACTTGAGGCACGCTTGTTCGCAAGCGTGCCTTTTTTTATTCGGCGCATCCGTGTAATCTTTTGATGGTGCGAATCCTGCAGATCTCATCGGCAAAGACATTCGGGGGCGGCGAGCGTCATATGCTTGAGCTCTGCCGCGGATTGCAGGACCGCGGACACGAGGTATTTGTCGCTCTACGGCCGACCAATGAATGGGAAAGCCGGCTCGATTTTGTCCCGCAAGAGAATTTTCTGCATGTGTCGATACGCAATTCGTTTGGGATGTTTAGTGCAAAGCGGATCGGCCGGTTTCTAAAGGAAAACAACATCGATATAATCCACGCCCACGTGGCACGTGATTATCTGGCGGCAAGTGTGGCGTGCCGAATATCCAAAGAAACGCGGTTCGTCCTGACGCGGCACGTGATGTTTCCGCTCAAACCCTTTCATAAATTCGCACTAAATAACGTCGACGCGGCGATCGCGGTCTCGCCGGCGGTGCGCGGCCAACTCGAAAAGATATTTCCGGCGGAAAAGGTCGTGGTGATCAACAACGGGCTAAATATCCCCGACATCGCCGACAGCGACCGCCTGGGCCGCGAATTTCGTGCTTTTCATAACATCCCGCCCGACGCAAAGGTCGTCGGGACCATCGGCGAACTCAAACCTCTTAAGGGACAACGCGATCTGGTGCTTGCCGCAAATGAGATCGCCAAGACCGACGACAGGGCGTTTTTTGTTGTCGCCGGCAAGGACAACACCGCTGACAGGCGGTTCAGGCGCGAACTGCGGCGGCTGGTCAAGGTCTTCGGCATCGAGAAACGATTCCTGTGGCTTGACTGGCTTGAGGACACGTCGCCGTTCTTTGCCGCATTGGACGTTTTTGTATCACCGTCGCACTCGGAGAGCTTCGGGCTGGCACTGCTCGAGGCGATGACACGCGGAAAGGCCGTCGTTGCGACCGCGACCGACGGCGCACAAGAACTGCTCGGCAATGTCGGCAAGATCACGCCGATCGCTGACCCACTGGAACTGTCGAGGGCGATCAAGGCATTTTTGGACGACAGCGGACTTGCCCGTGTCACTGGCGAAAAACTGCGGGAGATCGCGGCTGAGAGGTTTTCGCTCAAGCGAATGGTCGATATGACCGAAAAACTGTATCTCGATGTGACGGCCGGCACTGACAAAGCCCGCGGCAGCGACCGATCATAGTAATGGATAGTTTTCTGCTCGTCACAAAATGATCTCATTCGGCCCGGATATCTGTTGCGACTTCGAAGCGGCGACCAGCCGTGAGTGGCTTTTGACGAATGGGATCGGCGGCTTTGCCTGCGGCACGATCTCGGGCGCCTCGACTCGCCGTTATCACGGCATCCTGACCTCGGCCCTCGAACCGCCACTCGGCCGGCTCACCGTCATTTCAAAGTACGAAGAAACTCTGGTCGTGGACGGCGTCCGGCACGAGTTGTCGGCGAACCGCTTTCCGGGTGTCGTCCACCCACAGGGATTTTTGCTGTTGCGATCGTTCGAAGCCGGCGCGATACCGACGTGGACGTACTCGGTCGGCGGGCTCGAACTCGTCAAAACGCTTTTTATGGTGCACGGCAGCAATACGGCCGTTTGCGAATGGGTGATCTCAGGCGGCACGGGCGAAAAGGTCCAACTCGAGGTTCGGCCGCTACTGTCTTTTGTCGATTATCACTACTTGCAACACGAGGACGTCGGGTTTAACGCGGATTTAACGATAGAGACGGGACGTATCTCGATCAGCCCTTACGCGAACAAGCCGACCCTCTCGTTAGCCCATAACGCGGCCGCGGTCGAGGCGTCCGGCTTTTGGTACAGGAATTTTGAATACTCTATCGAGCAGGAACGCGGATTCGATTTTCACGAGGATCTATTTCAGCCGTTCGTACTCGTGTACGACATGGCGGAACCCGCATTTGCGATCGCGTCGACCGACGGACCGGTTGGTGACGATACGGCCGAGCTCAAGGCCGCCGAATTGGCCCGGCAGATCGACCTGATATCGGCGTGCGGAACCGAAGACGAGATCGAAAGCACGCTTGTGCTGGCGGCGGATCAGTTTGTAGTTAAACGCGGCGACGGACACTCGATCATTGCCGGATATCCGTGGTTCTCTGATTGGGGACGTGATACGATGATCGCCCTGCCGGGCCTGACGTTGTCGACCGGGAGGCCGGACATTTCAAGAGCGATACTGCTCGAATTTTCAAATCACATTTCCGAAGGGATGATCCCGAACCGCTTTCCCGATGAGGGTGAGACGGCTGATTACAATACCGTCGATGCGACGCTTTGGTATTTTGAGGCGATCAGGGCGTACGTCGATTGGACCGGCGACCGCGAGTTTGTCGGCGAATTTCTCTTCGACAAACTGGTCGATATCATCAGATGCCATCTTCGCGGGACGCGGTACGGCATTCGGGTCGATACGGACGGCCTGGTGATCGCCGGCGGGCCGGGAACGCAGCTCACATGGATGGACGCCAAGATCGGCGATCTGGTCATTACGCCGCGGATCGGCAAACCCGTCGAGATACAGGCTCTCTGGTACAACGCCCTGCGGATAATGTCTGATCTGTCGCTGCACTTTGGCCGAAAACCGGAACATCGAAAGTTCGATTCGATGGCGGAAATGTGCGAACAGAGTTTCAACGCCGTCTTTTGGAACGAAGATGAACAATGTCTCTTCGACTTGGTCGACCGCAACGAACGCGACGCTTCGGTGCGGCCCAACCAGATATTTGCCGCCGGGCTGCCGCATACGATGTTGGCGCCGGACCGGCTGCGGGCGGTTGTTGACAAGGTCGAGGCCGAACTCTTAACCCCGGTCGGATTAAGGTCGTTGTCGCCAAAGGACAAGCGCTATTGCCCCACGTATATCGGCAGTCCTCTTGAACGCGACTCGGCATACCATCAAGGAACGGTCTGGGCGTGGTTGATCGGGGCTTTTGTTGACGCTTACGCCCGGGCGTATCCGGAAAGCGACGAGCACGTCGAACGGTTCACCGCCGGGTTGATCAGCCACCTTTCCGAGGCCGGCATCGGGCAGGTCTCAGAGATATTTGACGCCGAGCGTCCATTTACCCCTCGCGGCTGCTTTGCTCAGGCCTGGAGCGTCGGCGAACTGCTCCGTCTCCTTCGCTCAAGGGATCAGCGGGCCCGACAAACAGGCAAACCAAAGGCCTGACGCGGTCATCAACAATTTGACCGGAATGGTTGATGTAACAGCCGCTTGCGGTTTATCTTTTAGTCTATGAAGATCAACCTTCTTTTCCTCCTGGTGGTACTATTGTATTCATCTATGTCCTTTGCGCAGTCGCCGAAAGAACTGGCCGAGATCTGGGAAAAAGAACATATTTCGAGGTTGTTTCCGTCCGATGTGCGACACAAGGACCTGTTGACCTATCTCGAGGACCTTCGCAAACTTGGACTAAAGGTTGACGAGGTCGGCCGCAGCAATGCCGACAGATCCATATTCCAGGTCGAATTCGGCCGGGGCCCGCTAAAGATCTTTATGTGGTCGCAGATGCACGGCGACGAACCGACGGCGACGTCGGCGTTGATCGACATGCTCGCGTATTTTCAAAAAAATCGCCAAACAGACTGGATCAAAAAGATCGAAGAAACGGTGACGATCCGCGCCGTGCCGATGCTCAACCCGGACGGTGCCGAGGCGTACCAACGACGCAACCTTCAGGGCATCGACATCAATCGTGATGCTCGCGACCTGCGGACGCCGGAAGCACGACTCTTAAAAAAGCTGCGCGACGATTGGTCGCCGGCGATCGGCTTTAATCTTCACAATCAGCAGGCCTTGACGACCGTCGGGCAGACGCCGAAACAGGCGGCGATCTCGTTATTGGTCGTTTTTGGCGACGAGGCCAAGACGCTCAACGAGGGACAGGCCCGCAATCAGCGTATCGCCGCCGCGATGGCCGAGGCCCTGCAGCAGCTTATACCGGGCCACATCGGGCGGTATGACGATGAGTGGACACCGACGGCCTTTGGCGACAATTTTTCGGCGTGGGGCACGCCCGTGATATTGGTCGAGACCGGAGCCCTGCACGGCCGCGACGAGATGTTTTTGGTCAAGCTCAACTTTGTCGCGTTCGTTACCGCCCTGCAGTCGATCGTGACCGGCCGCGAGAAAACGCAGGACCCGGCCGCCTATGTCTCGCTGCCGAGTAATGGTTCCGGCGGGATAGTAAATTATCTATTTCGGCGTGCGAATATCATAAATAACGGCGAAACGACGGTCGGTGACATCGGCGTGATCGCCGCGCGGCGGCGGGCGAGTTTTTCCGTTTCGGCCAAGATATCTGCGATCGGGACGCTTAAAGGCATCACGGGCCTTGATGAGTACGACGCGTCGGGGTTTTACGTCTATCAGCGGTTCGGCAAAGCCCGGCCGGGCGAGCTCGGCGAATTCTATTTTTATAAGCTCGACCGAACCGTAGATTGGAAGAGCAGCGATCTCGCTTTCAAATATCCGCCCGACGCGATATTCTCCGCCGGCAAATTCATAAAAGGTGCGGGCCTGGTGCCTAAAAAGTAGAAATTGGCGTGCTAACCCTTTTTAAGATCAAAAATATCGCCTTGATCGACCGGCTCGAACTCGAGTTCGGCCCGGGCCTTAACCTGCTCACCGGCGAGACCGGTTCCGGAAAGTCGATCATCGTGGACAGCCTGGGGGCACTGACCGGCGACCGTCTATCAAACGATCTGATCAAACAAGGTGAAACGTCCGCCCAGATCGAGGGCAATTTTGTAGTCGAGCCGAACACCGCGCTTCACGCCATCTTCGAAGAGTCCGGCGTCGAGATCGACCCCGAGTCGGAGATCATAATCAGGCGAGACCTCTCATTGGCGGGTAAGAACCGGATCTTCGTCAATGATCAGAGCGTCACGCAGAACTTTCTCAAACGCATCGGCGCGTATCTGGTCGATATCCACGGTCAGGGCGAGCAGGCCGCACTCTATCACGTCGAGACGCACATCGGTATGCTGGATGAGTTTGCGGCCGCCGAGGATCTGGGCCGATCGGTCGAATCGGCGTTTCGTGATCTCGCCGCTGTCAGGGCCGAACTCAGGAATCTGGAAAAGGACGAGTCCGAAAAGCTCCAACTTGTCGATATCCTGCGATATCAGGTCGACGAGATAAAGCGGGCCGGCCTTCGCCCCGGCGAAGACGCCGAGCTCGAAGAAGAAAAGCGACGGGTCGGTAACGCCGAAAAGCTCTCGAACCTGAGTGATGAGGCGTACGCTCTGCTCTATGACGACGATCAGTCGACGGTCAGCACGCTGGAACGGGCCGCCCGCAAGATCGCCGAACTCGGCGAGTACGACGCGAGCTTTCGCGAGTTTGACGACGGTTTGAGATCGGCTCAGGCGGTGATCGAGGAGCTTGCGATCGCCGCACGCGACTTTCGCCGCGGGCTCGACTTTTCGCCCGAGCGGCTCAACGAGATCGAGGACCGGCTGGCCGAAATATCGCGGCTAAAGCGGAAATACGGCGAAAGCGTCGAAGCGATCCTCGAGCATCTGGCCGAGTCCGAACACCGGCTCAGCAACATCGAAACGGCCGAACTGCGGGAAAAGGAATTGAGGAAAGAACTTGCCGACCGGCGGGTTTCTTATGTCGAGGCGGCCAAAAAACTGCACGAAAAGCGCGCCGCGGCCGCCCGCTCGCTCGAAAAGGCCGTCGAGACAAACCTGAAAGGCGTCGCGCTCGAAAAGGCCAGGTTCGAAGTGCGTATCGATTCGCCCGACCCGAGCACGCCGGACGCCGACAGCCGGTTTACGCCGAAGGGATTCGACAACGTCGAATTTTACTTTTCCGCTAATCCGGGCGAACCGGCAAAACCGCTTTCAAAGGTCGCATCCGGCGGCGAGGCCTCGCGCCTTATGCTTATACTCAAAACGACGATCCGATCGGGCGGGATCGAAAAGGCGGCCGTTTTTGACGAGATCGACGTCGGCATCGGCGGCCGCGTAGCCGAGGCTGTGGGGCGAAAGCTGAAAGAACTTTCCGGATCGCAGCAGGTCTTGTGCGTGACCCATCAGCCGCAGATCGCATCGCTGGCGGACAGGCATTTTGTAGTGGAAAAGGACACGGCCGGGAAGAGCACATCGGTCACCGTGAGGGAACTCGGTGACGGCGAACGTCTCGAGGAGATCGCCAGAATGCTCGCGGGCGAGCAGATCACTGACGCGGCCCGCGAAAACGCGAGAGCAATGCTCGGCAGGTAATCCTAGGCCTTGCTGCATGCCGACGCCGCCTGATCCCGGGCAAAATAGATATGACCCCTGACATTTTAGCCAACGTCATCCGCGGCAATACGATCGAATCGGTTCATCGTGGGCACTATTTGGTGATCGACGGCGAAGGCAACACGCTGGGTTCCGGCGGCGACCCCTCAACGGTCACCTATTTTCGCTCGTCCTGTAAATCGATCCAGGCGATACCGTTCATAGCGAGCGGTGCGGCGGACCGCTTCGGTTTTGCCGAGGACGAAATAGCGCTCGCGGTCGCGTCGCACTCGGGCGAGCGGATCCACGTTGAGATAGCGGCTCGCATGCTCGCCAAAGCCGGATTCAGCGAACACGACCTTCGGTGCGGTGCGCATCTGCCGTTCAACGAGGCCGAGTCCCGGCGGATGATCGCCGCCGACGAAAAGCCGACACAACTCCACAACAACTGTTCGGGTAAACACGCCGCTATGCTCGCGCTCGCCAAGCACATCGGGGCTGACGCGGCCGTTTACGATCTGCCGTCCAATCCGGTCCAGACGGTGATCCTCGAGCGGATCGCGCAGTTTACCGAATTGCCGGTAGGCGATATCGCGATCGGCATAGACGGATGTGCCGCCCCGAACTTTGCCGTGCCGGTCGCCGCGATGGCCAGGAGCTTTATCAATTTGCTGAACCCGCCTGATACGTTCGACGAGGCAACACGTGCGGCCTGTCGACGGATCGTCAATGCGATGATCGAGCATCCGGATCTCGTCGGAGGCACCGGCCGGCTCGACACCATGATCATGGAGGCCGCCGGAGGGAAGCTGATCTGCAAGGTCGGAGCGGACGGTGTCTGGCTGTGCGGGGTGCTGCCGTCAGACAGATGGCCGAGCGGGCTCGCGATAGCCCTCAAGATCGAGGACGGCGACGACCATCTGTCGCGTCCGGTCGTCGCGGTGGAACTGCTGCGAAAGCTCGGCTTGCTAAACGCTGAGGACCTGCCGGTTGTTGCACCGATGCCGGTACGTAATCGCCGCGGCGATGTTGTCGGACGGATATCGGCGGTTATCGACGGCGAGTTCTGATCTCAATACAACGACCGGCAATTTCGTCGCCTGACCCACATCCGCCGAGAGTTTTTTTGCTGAAATTGAGCATTAAAAGGTTCATACTGTAATAGGAAGGTTGTAAACCGTTCGGCGTTGCGATCTCCTAGATCGTGGTTTCCCGCCTTTACCGGGGAGTGGTAAAGCCATGTATAACAAGATATTTGAAAACTGTCGCCGCGATCTTCTTCGACGCCCGGAGAGTAAAGCAGGTTTCTTTCTCGGCCTGGCTATTGCGATGCTGCTGATAGCCGCCCCGTTTGCGGGACGGGCGGACTGTCAGGGCGGTCAAAAGTCCTCGTCGATCGTCATCCATGACAGGACCAAGGCGTCGGCCGGCGGTGAAAAGGCAACTCAGGGCCTGAGGGATGAGTTCAAGTCCGAATTGGAACGGCAAAAACCGTGTGTTGAGACGTTTGACGACCAGGATCTGCGCGACGCGATCAATGACGAACGCGAACGCGAAATGATGGAAGGCGGCGAAGGAGACGAACAACTTCGTGCGATCGGCGATAAGCTTAATTCCAATCTGGTAGCGGTAGTTCAGGCAATGTCAGTTCCGGGAAGTCCGACCACGTATTCCGGGTTTGTGATGGACATGAGTTCGGGCCGAGCCATCGGCCGCCGAGTAGGCAGCGAAAAAGATGTAGCTGACGGCCTTGTCCAGGACATCGCCTCGCGTCTCGCCGATAATTGCAAGCCGCACTGGGTGGGGACGGTCAGAATGGTCTATTCGCAGGACGAAACAAAGACCGTTAACGACGAAGGTGCCGCCCATGCTGCCCGGCAAAATGTTAAGCGGGTAAATAAACAGACCTCAAAATTCGAGGTGACGATCACCGCCAATCTTATTTCAACACCGCCCGGCGGTGGTGCGAGATCTGTCAATTCACCGATGGCAAGGGTCGCTCACCGTACGCTTTTCAATTATGTGAAATCATCAAATACGTCCGGTCAGCAGCGTTGCCGCGAACCCGGTAAAAATCCATATCTTAAGGGGTTCAGCGAGGAATATTCAGAATCGACGAGACAGGTCGGCAGGGCCACTGAGAATATGCCCGTCGGAATAATGATCAGCAGCGACGGCACATACACGATCGTCGTCGCTGCCCCCGGCGGTGTGATCGTCGGCGGCTTCCAGAAGCGAGAGAGCCATGCGACGTGTGCCGACAGTAACCCGACGCCGGAAATCGAAGCGATGGACATGCCTGAGGGGAAATTGCTCCCCACGAGCTTTACGGTCGAGGGAAAGACGGATCCAAAGAACAGAGATACGCTTTCCGGGTCAAAAACGCTTGCCGACGGTAAAACAACTTATTCCTGGAACCTCAGGCTGGTAAAACCGAAGGGGAAGTGATCCCGGGGTCGCCGCCGCGATCTGTCGGGTTGATGACTGAATATGACAGAAGACGAAGAGTACTATGCCGCGACGAAGGCGAATTTTCTGCGGGCGATAGATACGGCGTTTGATGAAGACGGGCTCCGGACCGAGTTAGGTGATCTGGCAATTTCGAGGGTTCTCGATGTCGGTTGCGGCATCGGGCAAGCCCTGCATCCGCTTGCGGTTTCGGGCGGAGCCATGGGCGTCGGCATCGATGTCAGCGAGGAGAGTTTGCGGATCGGCCGTGCGATCTATCAGGAAAAATTTCCCGACGCTCGCGTTTCATTCATACGCTCGATGGCAGAAACACTGCCCTTCGAAAACGAGAGCTTTGACGTCCTGAACTGCGGCCTCGCGTTACCGTATATGGATAATACAGCGGCGATCGCTGAAATGGCCCGCGTCCTTCGGCCGGGCGGGACGCTGCTGTTAAAGATCCACCATCCGCTCTTTTATTTCGGCGAGATAGTCCGCGGCCTCACGGGCGGCGGACTGTCGCCGATCATCCACGGCACACGAGTCATTACTGCCGGCACGATCTATCACGTTTTCGGCCGTCAGCCGCGGTTCAAACCGCTGCACGAGTCATATCAGACCGAGTGGATGCTCCGGCGCGAGTTGCCGCGGCACGGACTCAGCATCGAGCGACAGCAAACGAAGACCAATTCGGCAACGCCGGCGTTTGTGATCAGAAAGGCCGCACAGGCCTGAGCGGTCAGGCGTTTACGACGCCGAAACGATCCTTAAATTCCTCGCGGCCGAACGTCCGGTCGAGCCACATGTTTGTGAGCTTTTCCTGGATGCTGTTCGCCTTTAACCGGTCATTCAGGTTCTTGAAATCGACAAAATCAAGATGCTGGTCCTGATTAAAGCACGAGAATACAAAGAATTCTTCGCCCGTGTGCGGATTGACGTGACGCTGCAGACACTGAGCGCAGACCTCTTTCATCATGCATTGCATGGGCGAGTTTATCGACCCGATAGCGACATGGTGCTCTTTTAAGTAAGGTTTGAGCGACGAATGGCGAGCCTCGCGGACGCCGTTCATCATACGGTCTGACCCGATCGCGATGATACGGTCGACATCCTTAAGATCGACGGTCTTTTCGCCCAGTTTGCCTTCTGCGTATGCGATCATCGCCTCGACGATGTTTCCGCGGAAATGCGCATCCTGCGGCCGCTGAGGTGTGATCTCGGTGCCCCAATCGGTCGCCCATATCACCTGGTCGGTCGCATCTTCGATCTCTTCGCGCTTAAAGAGGTCATCGCCGTTCTTGTAACCGGCAAAATAGACCACCTTGTTGTTCTTTGCACGCAGTGCCCGGGCGATCGAGAACAGGACGGCGTTACCGAGGCCGCCGCCGGCAAGCAGGACGGTCTCGTTCTCAGTGATCTCGGTCGGTGTGCCGGTCGGGCCCATTACGAGCACTTCCTCGCCCTCCTTGAGCAGCTGACACATTCGCGACGACGTTCCCATCTCGAGGACGATCATCGACAAGAGGCCCTTTTCCTCATCGACCCACGCACCGGTCAAAGCGAGGCCCTCCATCATCAGGCGTTTGCCGTCGATGACGGGAGCGGTGGTCTCAAAGTTCTGCAGACGGTAAAACTGTCCCGGCTCAAACTTTCGGGCCTGAAGCGGAGCCTTGACGACGACATCGACGATGGTCGGCGTCAGGCGTTCGACCTTGACGACATACGCGCGGAGCTGTTCGTCGAGAGTGGCGGTGAGGTCGTCAAAGATGCGGTCGCGTTCCTGCTGCGGCAATGTGCCGCGTTCCGCCAAATCATTTGCAAAGATCTCGGCTACCCGCTCATAACCGTGCTTGGCGGATGCCATCGCCTTGACGACGTTTCCGGCGTACTGCGGATGATTGTCGCCGTAGTAGCTTATGAACTTGCCGTCGTGCTCGTATGACGTAAAAAAGCCGGTTTCTCCCTTTTCGGTCTCGACCGCGTGCAGAACGCCGTCCGCACCGCGTTCGACTCTGTGGGGTTGGAAGAACTGACGCCATTCGTCCATCTTGAACGTTCCGGGCTTTTCCTTTTCGTAGATCACGTTCGGCGACGTTCCGGCGGCGACGCAAACCGTGCGGGCCGGAAACTCGTGTGTCGTACCGCGCTTTTCAAATTTTCCGTTATCGGCGTTATATTCCAGGCGTTCGAAAATAAGTGCCTTAACGGCACCGAACTCGTCGGGCACCGCCTCGGTCGGGCTCATACACTCGACGATGTTTATGCCCTCTTCGAGAGCCTTCTGCACCTCTTCGTGATTGAGGCGATATGCCGGCGAATCCTGCAAACGCTTGCGGTAAACCAGCGAAACTCCGCCCCAACCATGCACGAGCGGTACAAAATTAGGCTCTTCGCCGGCGGCCGCGGCACGCGCACGTTCGGCGCGAACGGCTCGGCCGTGTTCGATAAATTCCTTAAAAATGGCGAGTTCCTCGGGGTCATACGCCGCAAGTACCTTTTCCTCACCAAACTGCTCGACAACCTGCTCATATTTTCCGAGCATTTTTTCGACCTGGACCGGGTAATACGCAAATATCTCGGTAGCCGTATCGATACCCGTGAGCCCGCCGCCGATCACCACCGCGGGCAAGCGCACCTGCAGGTTTGAAAGCGTATCTTTCTTAAATGCACCGGTCAGCTGCAGGGCCATCAGAAAGTCCGATGCCTGACGAATACCGCGGATGAGATTATTCTTCATCGGAACGATCGTCGGGCGGCCGGCCCCGGTCGCGATCGCGATATGGTCAAAACCGAAATCCCACGCGTCCTCGATCGTCAGCGTTCCGCCGAACCGGACGCCGCCATAAGCGCGGAACCGCTTGCGCCGGGTCAGCATCAGCTGGATCATCGTCAGAAAGTTCTTGTCCCAGCGGACGGTGATGCCGTATTCAGAAACTCCGCCAAAACCGGAGAGAATTCGCTCGTCGAGTTCCTCGGTCACCTCGCCGATATCCTTTATCGCCTTTGGCACCGTCGTGCCGCAATCGCCGGTCCAGTCGGACGGCAGCGGTTCGATCTTTAATCCGTCGAGGCCGACCACGCCAAAGCCTTCGTTCAAAAGGTAATGCGACAGCGTGTATCCGGCCGGACCGAGCCCGACGACCATCACGTTCTTGCCGTTGTACGGAAGTGCGTACGGCCGCTTTGCGTTGAGCGGATTCCAGCGGGTCAGCAGGCTGTAGATCTCAAAGCCGTACGGCATCTTCAGCACGTCGGTGAGAGATGCGGTCTCAGCCAACGGGATATTAACCGGCTCCTGCTTCTGAAAGATGCAGCCCTTCATACAGTCATTGCATATACGGTGCCCGGTTCCGGCGCACATCGGGTTGTCGATAGCGACGATCGCCAGCGACCCGATCGGATCGCCCTGCTTTTTGAGCATATGCATCTCGGAAATGCGCTCGTCGAGCGGGCAGCCTTCGGTCTTGATGCCGAGCGGATTGCGCTTTGCGGTGCCGTCGGCCTCACGCAGGCCGGTCGAACACGCGTCCTTTTCGCGCTCGTGACAGATCATGCAGTAATCGATCTCGTACAGGGCGTCGCGCATGGTGCCGCGGTCGTCGGTGAGCTTAAACCCGTCACGCTTTCGCATCAGCGAATCCTCGCCGCGCATGAGGTTCGACATTTCCGGGTCCGGGTGGATCAGATGGACCAGATTTTGATAATCGAGCGGATGCGGGGTCCTGAAACTATGCCAACGCTTTGACTTGTTAAAGAACGCAGACGCCGACCATGCCTCGATCAGGCGGAGCGCCGCCTTGACGGTCAAAAGGTCACCGGTGCTGTCGACCTCAAGCACAAATTCCGAAAACAGCTTGCCGAATGGCTTTTCGCTCAGCGTGGTATACGCGGACTGTATCTTTTCGATCGTCTGCCTGGTTGCCGCGTCGAGATCGACGCCCTTTGTAAGGTCATCTTCGGCCTTGACCAGCAGTGCCGTCATCGTCGCGATCGACAGTTCTTCGTCATGGACGATCGTCTGGTCAAATGCACTGTTTCTCAGTTCGCATACAGCTTCCCAGAGCTCATTTTCGTTGAACCGGCCGACAGCGTCAGCCTTGAATGTCTTGGTCGCCCGCCGCTGAACAAAGAACTTATATTGCCAAACGGGATTTTGGACAAGTACGTCGGACTCGACCGCCGAGCGGACATCGCCGATCCCAAACAAACGCGCCACAAAATCAGAGAGATACTGGGCCGAATCAGTCAGGATCTTTGATACGACCCGGCGCTCGAAGCCCTGGCCGCGGTTTGAGATGTATTTTGTCAGGGCGTCATGCAGGACCGGTTCCTTATCGGCGACCTCCGAATAGAATGCCTCGGCAAGGTCCTTTAACCTTCCGGCGTCAAAAAGATCTGAATAATTAAAACCGGGAACGCCGAGAGCAAAATCGCGCGATCCAATCGAATTGTTATCCGTCATAGTAATGTCCATACAGCCTGCGTCCGGCAGGTAAAGCTAAATGAACAATATACCACTTGGCTTTGGCGCCATCCAAAACTCCCCGCCGCGGGAGAGCCAAAGTTCAGCCCAAAATAATGATAATTCGGGCTAAATGTGGTATAAAACTAGTTCGCTGAGTGATCACAACGTTCGGATCCCGCGAACGTGAATTAACGGCTGTATGGAGCAAGATCAAAGGCTGACACCCTTACCAAAATCGGTCGAGATGCGGCCGGCCGGAAACGACTATCCGCCGAGTTACTCGTCGTATTATGACGACGAGTCGTTTGCCAACAAACGCTCGATCCGGCAGTACAGTAACCTCGTCTACAAGCGTTTGCCGATAATACTGGCGATCGCCGTCATCGTTACGGCCGCCGTATCGTTTTACTCGTTTCGACAGCCCTCGATCTATCAGGCAAGCACTGAACTCATCATCGAACCGCGCAAGCCGCAAGTGACGCAGAAAGAGGCGATCAACATCAACTTCGGCAACGATTCGAACTATTACAATACCCAGCTTCAGCTGCTCCAAAATGCCGATCTGATGAAAAAGGTCGTGATCGCGCTCGGGCTGCACCGCGACGCCAAGCTGTTAGGCGATGAGAATCGCGGATTATTGAGCGGCCTGAGGTCATTGTTCGGCGGCGACCAGAAAAAGGCCGAAGCCGAATCCGCACTCCCGATAATCGCGGACTCGACATCAACGAACTCAGGAAAGATCATACTCACGCCCGAGGAAGAGGCTCTGGCGTCACGCTACGTCGGTAATCTGACCGGGCCGCGTCTCAAGGTCGAACGGCTTGAGGACACAAATATCGTTACCGTTTCGGTCCAGAATGAGAATCCGGTCCTAGCGGCCAAGGTCGCCGACAAACTCGCCGAGATATTTATCGACGAGGACGCAAAACGTGAGCTCGAGGGTGCCCAAACCGCATATGACGAGTTGACCAAGTCGATCGACGACCTTAAGAACACGATAGCCAAACAAGAGAGCGATTATATCGAGGAAATGCGATCGAGCGATCTGCCGCTGCAGGAAAAAGGCGGCGATCTGCGGGCCGGCAATCTGTCGACGCTCCAGGCGCAGTACAACGACGCGCTGTCCGAGACCGGCAAGATACAGGCGCTGTATTCGGCGGCGGTAAATGCCGTTCAGAAAGGCGATATCATGTCAGTCGTCGGCGACAACAAGGCGTTGCAGGACGCCCGGAGCCAGAATCTGAAACGCCAGGCCGACCTCGAAAAGCGCATTGAGGAGATCGACAAGAAGATCGACGAAGCGAAAGAAAACCGCAAAAAACTGCTCTCGAAATATACCGAAGAACACCCTTCGGTCATCGAGGTGACCGCGCAGATAAATGAGCTCGAAGCGCAAAAAGGACGCGTGAACAGCGAGGTCGCGTCAAAGATCAAGACCGAAAGCCAAAAGCTCGAAAAAGGCGCCGAGCGCGAGGTGCTCGCGACCCTTAAGGCTCAGTACGACGCTGCCCGGCTTCGTGAGGACAGGGCTCGAGCCGCGTATATGAAAGCGGCCGAGGATGCCAATTTCGAAGGTCAGGCAGAAACGCGTCTGATCACGCGCAAACGCGAGATCGAAACCAATCGCAGCCTGCTGGATACATATACTCAGCGGCAGAAAGAGCAGGAACTGGCGATCGCCGGCGGTCGGCCGAACAACATTAAAATTTCAAACCGGGCGGTAACACCGGGCGGGCCGATCGGGCCAAACCGGACGCGTAACATAATCGTCGCCCTTTTGGTTTCGCTCGCGGCCGGCATCGGCCTTGCTTTCCTGCTTGATTACCTCGACGATTCGGTCAAGTCGTCTGACGATGTCAGCCGAAATCTCGGTCTTCCGACGCTGGCGCTGATACCTCATCATTCACAAAGTGAAAAACGCAGATTGCCGTTGCCCGGACTCGTGCCTCGCGGGGATGACGCTCCGCCGGCACATTCGGCGCTGATCACGCTCGATGAGCGTAACTCTCCTACAGCCGAGGCATATCGGCACTTGCGGACATCGCTTTTGTTCTCCTCGGCTGGAAAGCCGCCGCAGACCATCCTGATCACATCGTCGCAGCCGTCTGAAGGTAAGACGACGACAGCGATCAATACCGCGATCACACTGGCGCAGGCGGACGTCGACGTCATTATTATCGATTGCGATCTGCGTCGGCCGCGGCTTCACAGCCATTTCGGCCTGGATAACAGTCAGGGGCTGACGAACTACCTTTCGGGCGAAAAATCGACTGAAAATTTGATCAAAGCGGCGCCCGGCCTGCCGCGGCTAAAGATCATTACGAGCGGGCCGATACCGCCGAACCCGGCCGAACTGCTGAGTTCGAACGAGATGAAGAACCTGATCCAGTTCCTCAAGGGCAGGTTCAAGCACGTAATTGTCGATTCGCCGCCGGCGATCTCATTTACCGACGCGGCGATCCTGTCGACGCTGGTTGACGGCGTCGTGTTGGTGGCGATGGCCGGCCGCAGTTCGATCCATCTGATGCGCCAGTTCAAGCAGCGGCTCGGCAATATCGGGGCGAGGATCTACGGGGTCGTGCTGAACGGCATCAAATCCGGATCGATGGAATACGATTATTACGGTACAGGATATTACGATTACTATCGCCGCAGTGACGCGGACGAAACACCAATTATGGAAGACACGTCCAAGCAGGGCGTCGATAATTGAACCTGACCCGGCCTGACGTCAAACGGCCCCCGATTCGGTTTCTAAGAATGCGGTGAGCGAGTCGCTCCAAAGCGGCATACGGCTGAGCCCGAGCCGCTCACTGAACAGGCACGCAAGTTTGGAACTCACCGGCCGCGGCGCCGGGCGATCCAGGCGCTCTCGCGAAACCGGTTCGATCAGATTGCGATCGTAACCGCCGATCTCCGCAACCGCTTCGGCAAATTCCAGATAACTCATTCCGGGGCCGCTGTTAGTTACGTGAAAGGTGCCGGGCAGGTCCAGCTCGGCAAGTTCGCGAAGCCGGCGGGCGAGGTCACCGGCGAATGTCGGCGTCCCAAACGCATCACCGATCGCCTTTATCGGCTTTCCCGCCGCCAGCAGGCGATGCATTACGCTCAAAAAATTTGTTCCGCCAGAACCATAGATCCAGCCCGATCGGACGATGACCGACGCGGCGTTTGCCGCGCGAGCCCGCTCCTCGCCTTCCAGCTTCGAACGGCCGTAAACGGACTGTGGGTCGGGCGTATCGCGTTGCGTGTAAAACCCGGGATTCTCGCCGCTGAAAACAAAGTCGGTCGATATCGTGACAAAAATCGTTTGGCTCAGCTTTGCCGCCAGAGCTAAGTTCTCGACGCCGACGGCATTCGCCGCGTAACAGGTTTCCCGATTCGTTTCGGCACCGTCCACGTCAGTGTACGCGGCACAATTCAGGATCGCGTCAAAGCCGCGATCGATCACAGCCTCGAATACCTGATCTCTATCCGAGATGTCGAGCACGCCGCGGCCGAGAGCGGTAACATCGTCACCGATCCCGCGGCAGTACCCCGCCGTCGCCCGAGCGACCATCCCGTTGGCTCCCGTGACCAAAATTCTCATAAATTTCGCTAATGCTCAATTCCCGCGTTTCCGGAACTATACGTCGCCATACATCTGCCGATAGTATTCGCGGTATTCGCCGCTGCGGACGTGATCGACCCATTGCTGATTGTTTTGATACCAGTCGATCGTCCCGGCGAGGCCGTCCTTCCACGAGGTCAGCGGCCTCCAGCCAAGTTCGGTCTCCGCCTTTGTCGGATCGATCGCATAGCGGCGGTCGTGCCCGAGACGGTCCGTGACATATCTGATCAGGCTGTACGGTTTGCCGAGGGCGTCGAGTATCGCGTGGACGACGTCGATATTATATTGTTCGTTGCGGGCCCCGATATTGTACGCTTCGCCCGACCGGCCATTCTCGTACGCCAGCAGGATCGCCCGGCAATGATCATCGACGTATATCCAGTCACGTACATTCTTGCCGTCACCGTAAACCGGCAGCGGCTCGTCGTTCATCGCATTGGTGATCATCAGCGGTATCAGTTTTTCGGGGAACTGCCGCGGGCCGTAGTTATTGCCGCATCTGGTAATGACGGCGTCGACGCCAAATGTCTCGATCGCGGCCCGCACGATAAACTCAGCCGATGCCTTTGATGCGGCGTATGGCGAATTAGGCTGCAGCGGCGACGATTCGGTAAAGTACTCGTCGCTCTCGTCCGGCAAACTGCCCATCACCTCGTCGGTCGATACCTGGACAAATCGCCTCACGCCCTTTGCCCGGGCGGCATCGAGCAGTACCTGTGTCCCGATGATGTTCGTCCGCAGGAATTCGTCCGCCGAGGCAATGCTGCGGTCGACGTGTGATTCGGCCGCAAAGTTGAATACGGCGTCCGCTCCGTCCGGCAAGGCAGCCAGCACCGCATTTCGGTCACAAATGTCGCCATTGACGAACGTATGGCGGGTATCGTCGATACCGACAAGATTTTCGAGGTTGCCGGCATAGGTCAGCGCGTCGTAGTTGATGACCCTGACGTCGGGGTCATCAGCGATCAGCGATCTGATAAATGCCGAACCGATAAAGCCCGCACCGCCCGTAACAAAAAATGTATTCATACAAAAACGAGATCAACGATCAATGCCAAATTAGCTGTCGAGGCGGCGCATGTGTTTGAGCAGGACCTCCGCATATTCCTGGGGTGAATCAATGTTCTTGAGAGCGACCTTGCCGCCGTCCTCGCTGGCGTTATCGATAACCAGATCGCCAAACCCCAAAACCCGCTGGAGAAACGACGTCGTGACGGTCACGTCCTGGATACGCCTCAGCGGTATATTGCGTGTCGTTCGCGAGATCAGGCCCTCATCGACCTCGATCTGCGTATCACGCAGCGAATATCGGACGAGCTTTGCCTTTACGTGGTAGAACGCCGGTATCAGGAACATCATCAGGCCCATCGGTATCGCGATCAGCACCGTTACGCCGAAAACGCTCAGCAACGCGACCAGTAACAATGCCCCGATCGCCGCAAGTACATATCCGATCTTGATGAATTTCAGCGTCGGGCCGATCGAAAATACCACTACCCCATCCGAGCTGTCGGGCTGCTCGGCCGGGCGCCCCGCAACCTTGGTTTCAACGTCGGCGTCGATCGAATTTCCGCACTTTCGACAAAATTGGGCTTCGTCCGAGTTCTCAGAACCGCATTTGATGCAATACATAATGTCGCTCTCCGGCATTGTTCTTTGTCACAAACATTATAACCACTTAACGATAACTCTCAACTTATTCGCCCGGCGCGTTTCCGGCGGCGGAGTTGGCGAAATGGGTCTTGTCGCAAACTGTTACATTCGATTATACTTTACGCGAAACCCATAACGATCGCTCATAGTTAGAGGCAATATATGAAATCCAGGATCTTCCCGATCGCAACCCTAGTTTTCTTTTTGATGGTGACCGCCGCCAATGTGACTTCGCAGCAACCGCTTATTGAGCCGATGAATGTCGCGGCGGATATAAGTTCGGAGGGCGACCCTTCGGAAGCGTTGATCAAGGGCATCGTCCGTACGGCGAAAGACGGCGTTGTGTTTACCGAACGTGATGTTTTTGTCGGCGACATCAGCGGTTCTTCGTGGAGACGGCTGAACCTGCCGCTGGGGTTGGCGGACCGTATCGCCGGTGCGGATGTCGAGGCAGACGGAACGATCAGACTGGTGATATCAAACCGAATTACGGGCAGATTTGCACTCGCGATCACCCGCGAAGGCGGCGAGCAGTGGTCTCAATTGCCGATCGACATCCGACCGGAAGACCTCGAGGAAGCCGATCACTCGACCGGCGAATTGACGTCGGCCGACGGCGTGCTGAAACTCCGGCTCAGACTTATGTCGAGCTCGAACTTCGATCGCCGGGCGACCTATGTCTCGGATGACGGCGGTCGGTCATGGACGTTCGTCGATTCGCGTTCTGAATTCGCTAAAGGCGAAGATGCGAGGCTCGCCGCCCGGTTTGAACAAATGAGGGTTTCGGCGGGGCTTGCGTCCGACGAGGTCGTGGTAACTGCCGCGGGCGAGCGGTCACCCTGGCTGCTGACCCAGCGAGGCATGTGTTTTGGTCACAAATCAGGCTGTATTCAGGAAACCCGCGTACGAACCGCCGCCGGTGCCGACATCACGCCGGAATTTATCAGGGAACTCACCGCGACCCGGATGGCAGTTGCACAGCGCTCCGCCATGCGGCCGAACGTACCGGCCATGCCGCCGGGAGGCAACACGCGGATCAGCCTCAACCGCGGATTTGATAAATGCACAGCGGCAACAGTTTCGCAGATGCAGTCGTGGTGGAATGGGTCACCATATTATGACGTAAATATCTATATGAGCGGACGTAATCGCGGATGCTCGCAACCACAGCTAAACGCCGGATGGGTCGAACAGATCTCGGCAATGGGCTGGGGCCTAATTCCGACCATCGTCGGGTATCAGTCGCCGTGCACCTCATCGGCGACCACCGCAAAGTTCAGCTATGATCCGATGGTTTCTGAACAACAGGGCAGGGGTGAGGCCGACATTGCGGTAACAGATGCCGGCGTGCTCGGGTTGACGCCGGGTTCCATTCTCTATTACGACATGGAGCGGTACGACGAGACTGTCAACTCTCCGGGATGCCGGGTCGCGACAACCGCCTTTCTAAAAGGCTGGACCGAGCGTGTGCATGAACTTGGGTTCATTTCGGGTGTTTATGGTTCACCGAAAAACGCTCAGGATGATTGGATGAACATGCCTGCTCAGAGCAAGATGGACGTTGTCTGGCTGGCGAACTGGGATAACCGGGCGACAGTTTGGTCATTCAATTCGTTTCCGAGTTTTCCGACGACGGTTTGGACCAATCACCAACGAATTAAACAATATTTTAACGGCTCGGAAACGTGGGGCGGCGTTACATTCAATATAGATCGCGACATTTCCGACGCACCTGTCGCGGGGCTCGCGATACCGAAAAACAGAAACGCAGATTTCGATGGTGACCTTAAATCGGACGTAAGTATATTTCGACCCGACGCGGGACTTTGGTATTACCTGAACAGTTCCAACGGCTCGGCGGGCGGCGTGGCTTTCGGCGCTCCGGGCGACATTCCGGTACCGGGCGATTTTGACGGCGACGGTAAGACCGACACGGCGGTATTTCGGCCGGCTGACGGGGTTTGGCACCTGCTGACAAAGGCCGGCGTTTATACTTCGAGAGCGTTTGGTTCGTCAGGCGATGTACCGGTCGCGGCTGATTACAACAACGACGGCAAGACCGATCTGGCCGTGTTTCGCCCGTCGAACAGCACCTGGTATATCGCGAACAGCGACAGTCAGGGAACATATACTTATGTGCAGTTCGGCCAGGCCGGCGACAAACCGGCCCCGGCGGATTATGACGGTGACGGTAAGGCAGACATTGCCGTTTTCAGGCCGGCCGGTGCGACCGGAACCGAATGGTGGGTCCAAAAGAGCTCAGGCGGAGTGTTCGCAACGCAGTTCGGAGTGTCGACCGACCAGGCTGTGCCGGTGGACTTTACCGGCGATGGCAAGGCGGACGTCGCATTCTGGCGGCCCTCGACCGGCGAGTGGTTCATCCTCAGAAGCGAGGATCTGACCTATTACGCGTTTCCGTTCGGCACCACGGGAGACGTTGCCGCACCGGGAGATTTTGACGGCGACGGCAAAGCCGACCCGGCGGTTTTCAGGCCGTCGAATGCGGTTTGGTACATGCTGCGCAGTCTGGCGGGATTCACGGCCGTCCAGTTCGGATTGACCGGCGACCGGCCGGTCGAGAACGCGTATCTGCCGCAATAGGCCGACCGGAAAGATGACTGCCGACGCTCAATACAAGTTGTTCTTTCTGCGCGGCGATCCGAACTTCGCGGACGGAAGCCTGTTTGAACTCAAGTCAGGCGAAACGGTCACTATACCCGATCGCGGCGACGGCCTTGCGGTCACCGTACCGCAGGACTCGCTGATCGAGATCCCGCCGTTTGCCGAAAACGTGCCGCCGGGGCAATGCCCCGTCACTGTTACCTCGATCGACGGCGGGGCACCGGCCGGAGCCGTCGTCGATAGTTCGATCCACTTTCAGGTGATCGAGATCCCGCTGCCGGACGGGCAGTATGAGATTTGCTCGGTCACAGTTCTCGACCGCGTTAAGAAATTCGAAGCTGATCGCTATGAAGCGTCGACCGCCGGCGAACAGAACGGCCGGCCCATATATCGGCTGCATATAGGTCATCTGCCGCCCGGATTTTACGAGGCAGCGATCGAGTTTCCTGAACACGAACCTTGCCGAACAACGTTCATAAAGTTTTTCCCAAAGCACTTTACCGGCAGCTATTCCGATCTCGCCGTTACCGAAAACCGCGGTGCACACCAACCCAATCATGAGCGTGCCGTCGCGGAGACGGCCGTTATCAATCCTCACCGTTCGGGCGAGCCGTACTCAGACGAGCTGCTCAACCGGGCATTGGAACTGGTGACCGAGTGGGGCGAGAACTTTCGAAAGCCTATTCACGAACGGATACGGGTCACGGATCCGGAACTGACCGATCCTGAGATCGGCGAACTCACCGCGATCTCCTCAAAGGCCGAATCACGCATCTATGCGCTCGCCGAATTGGAAATGGAAGGCAAGATCACCGAATTTGAGATCGTGCCGCATGCGATGCGCGAATTTCCCTGGCTCTCGGCCGCGAACGCCTCGCGGCTTGCAAACATCGGGATGTATTATGCCCGCCGCTGAAGCACGGACAACGCCTGAAAATACGGACGAAAGAGCAGACGAAAAGGTAAAAGCGTCTTAATTGCCGACGCACGGATCACGCATGTCGGCCCGCGAACCTGGTTCGACGGCGCGAACCGAAACTGGCCGCGATTTCGCAATTCGTGCATTCGATTGTAAAATAAGAGTTTTTGAACGCTTACAGGAATACGACCTTATGTTACAAGCCGGAATAGTTGGACTGCCCAACGTAGGAAAATCGACACTCTTTAACGCTTTGACCGCTCAGGAAGCGGCACTGGCGGCAAATTACCCGTTTGCCACGATCGAGCCCAATATCGGCGTTGTCGCCGTTCCGGACGAGCGCCTCGCCGTGCTCGAAAAGCTGAATAACGCCCAAAAGACGGTCCCAGCAACGGTCGAGTTTCTCGACATCGCCGGACTCGTCCGCGGCGCGTCAAAGGGCGAGGGCCTCGGCAACCAGTTTTTGGCGAACATACGCGAATGCGATGCAGTAATTCAGGTCGTGCGGTGCTTCGAAGATGACAATATCGTCCACGTCGAGGGTTCGGTAAACCCGATCCGCGATATCGAGACGATCCAGATCGAACTCGCTCTCGCCGACCTCGCTTCGGCCGCCAAGCGTCGTGAAAAGGCCCAACGGGCGATCAAGGCATCCGGCGACAAGGCCGCAAAGGTCGAGATCGAGATCCTGGACAAGATCCAGCCGCTGCTCGAAGAGGGCCGGCCGGCACGCGCCGCGGACCTGACCGACGACGAACGCGCGATCCTGAAGACATGGTTCTTTCTTTCGACCAAACCGACCATCTACGCCGCCAATGTCGACGAAGGTTCGCTCGCCGACCCGGCGTCAAATCCGCACGTCGCCGAGGTTATGAAACACGCCGCGGCCGAAAATGCGGATGTGGTGGTCATCTGCGCAAAACTTGAAGCAGAACTGGTCGCCCTCGATCCCGAGGAACGCGATGAATATCTGCGTGACCTCGGCCTGACATCGAGCGGTGTCGATAAGCTGATCAAGGCCGCCTATCACATGCTCGGGCTAATGTCGTTTTTGACCGCCGGCGAAAAGGAGGTCCGTGCCTGGACGATCCCGATCGGCACCAAGGCTCCGCAGGCTGCGGGCGAGATCCATACCGATATCGAACGCGGTTTCATTCGGGCCGAGATCATCTCGTATGACGATCTGGTCGCATGCGGCAGCCGAAAGGCGGCCAGCGAAAAAGGCCTCGCGCGTCTCGAGGGCAAGGAATATGTGATGCAGGACGGCGATGTGGTCGATTTTCGCTTTAACGTCTAAAGGGCTGTCGCCGGCGGCGGCACGCTTGCGGTAAACGCTCTGTCAGGCGAAAATACATAAAGGCAATTATAGCGTGAGAGTATTTGGTTTCAGTATTATCGTCTGCCTTTTGCTGCTGACCGCGCTTCCGGCGGCGGCAGTAAATTATGGCGGTAATTCTGATGACGGTTCGCGGCAGATATTAATAGCCGCTACAGACGACGCACCGGAACCGAGTGACGATCTGCTGCCGTGCGAAGGCCCGTGCTGCGACGAAACGCTCTTCACACACTCAACGACATATCCCCGCGAAGTCCGGCGAAACCGCGTTGCGGCCGCCGCAAAGGCCTCCGTGTCCAACACTTCATATCATTCGATCGAACATAGCTGCGTTTGGCTCCCGCCAAAGGCCTGATATCCAACCCATTTCTGCGCCCGTTCACGTGTCCCGGCGAGAGGTCGCAGACACACACGTTGATCAACAATAAACAAACTCAGAGATAGCGGCGGCGCCTCGGATGCCGGATCATTGCTATGGAACATTTAGAAACCAAGAATACCGGGCGGTCCGGCTTTAACAATCTTTTGCCCTATGCGGCATGGTCGATCGCCCTGATGGGAATGGTCGGAAGCCTGTTTTTCAGCGAGGTCATGGATCTGCCGCCGTGCGTTCTCTGCTGGTATCAGAGAATAGCGATGTACCCGCTGGTCGTGATCATCGGCATCGGTATCATCCGCCGCGACGATGGCTGGCGGATCTACGCGATCCCGCTCGCACTGATCGGCCTTGCCGTCTCGATCTATCACAATCTGCTCTATTACGGGTTTATCCCCGAGAGCATAACGCCCTGCACCGCCGGCGTGCCGTGCAACGCGATACAGATCGAATGGCTCGGGTTTATTACCATCCCGCTGATGGGATTGCTGTCATTTGTCGTTTTGACACTTAGCTTATTGGCCTACAAGCCAAAGGAAAAATAGATATATGAAAAAGGAATTTATAATCTTAGGTGGAATTATTCTGGTGGTTGTGGCCGCGGCATTCATCGGATCGAGCTATTACCGAACGTCGGTACAGGAGGTCAGAAAACCGGCCAATGCAACCGGCCCGGCCGCCTCTTCAGGACAATTACTTCGTCCTGATACACCGATCCTGGGCCCGGCGGATGCCAAGGTCACCCTTGTCGAGTTTTACGATCCCGAGTGTGAATCGTGTGCGGCATTTAGCCCGGTCATCAAAAAGCTGCTCAAGGACTATGACGGCAAGATCCGGTTTGCCGCCCGATATATGCCGCTGCATCCGAACTCGCTCAACGCCGCCAATCTGACCGAGGCTGCCGGCGAGCAGGGAAAGTTCTGGCAGGCGCGCGAACTGCTGTTCCAGAAACAGCCTGAATGGGGCGAAAAGCACGGTGCGCCCGCCACCGCTCCGAAACCCGACATCAAGGCCCTGTTCGAGAAGTACGCGATGGAACTGGGTCTGGATATCGATAAGATGAACGCGGCGATCAAAGAAAATCGTTATGCCGCAAAGATCGAACTCGACAAAAAGGACGGACAGGGATTGGGTGTTCGCAAGACCCCGCAGTTCTTTGTCAACGGCCGAATGCTGGTCCGATTTGGCGAAGGCGAACTGCGGGCACTGATCGAGGATGAACTGTCGCGATGATGGCCGGCCGGGGAACATTTACGTTTGTGACCCAAATCACTGTGGAACGGACGGATGCTGTTGTATGATCTGAGTATGCGGTTGCGGTCCCCGGACCGTATCCGGCAGCATTTGATAACAGATCTGACTGATATTATTATGCTCATGTCATAGTTCGGAGCGACCAGATATTATGAAACGGAAACTTATATTTGTTTTGTCGACTTTTGTGGTGCTAGGTCTTGCGATCGCGGTCCTTGCTCTCAATAAAACGAGCGGCACATCGGCCTCGGGCGTTTGCTGCAAGGGAGATTCGTGTCCGATGAAGGGCAAACACGCCGAAAAGACGGACGCGTCAGCCATGCACGAAAACTGCGCCTGCAAGGACGGCGACGAGGCTTGCCCGATGATGAAGGACGGCGCCATGTCGGGCCACAAGATGAAAATGGACGGAATGTCTGCCGATCATCAAAAAATGATGGACGGTAAAGATTCATGCCCGATGATGAAAGACGGTGCAATGTCGGGCCACCAGATGAAAATGGAAGGAATGTCGGCTGATCATCAAAAAATGATGGACGGCAAAGAGTCGTGCCCGATGATGAAGGACGGTGCGATGAAAGGCCAACCGGACGGCTCTGATCCGGCCACGCCGTCGAGCGGAAAGGGCGGATGCGGACGCTGCTCGAAGCAAAAGCAGGCGAATTCAGCACCTGCAATCTAGCCCCCGTGTGACAAGTAATGCAAAAGGCCCCGAACATTCGTTCGGGGCCTTTTTATTTGGTGCGGATCACGCCGCTAGTGTTTGTGCCCGGCGTTTCGATCGATCCCTTTCTGCATTTCTTCGCGGACGTACTTTACCACCGCTCGGATCTCTTCGGGTGAGAGTTTGTCCCGGAACGGCAGCATTTTTCCCGGCGAGCCATTTTCGACCTGTTTGACGTACTCTTCTTCGCTGTGTGCGAGAGCGTGTCCGGAGATGAGCGGAATACCGCGTTTCTCGCCGGCACCGTTTTCGCCATGACATACGGCGCAGTGGGTACGATAGATCTCATTACCCGCAACGGCCTCGCCGGTCTTATCAAGCCTGGTTATGGATGTCGTGCTTCCGGTACGCTCCATTTCAAAGGCGACGAGGTCGCCCGGCTTGATCCTGGTGAGCATTTCAGGCCCGGCGACCGCGAACGTCATTTCCATTGCCGACATATAGCCCGGAATGTCCTTGTGGTCGATCGTTACCTTCGATGCCGCACGGTCAACGGCGGTTATCTTGCCGGTCGATCTGTAAACGTCCTTGGCCGGTTCGCCCCCGCCCTTTGAACACGCAAGTGTGAACAGCGACACGATCGTCAGCAGAATTATTGTAGATCTGATATTCATTCTTGAGCCTTGCTCCGCACCGCCGAAAGGCCGTCTCGGTCATTGCGGCCTACGCACTATATACGCTAAAAGGAAGGGCGTAGTGAACTCTACGCAAGATAGATCAACAGGGTAAAAAGGTATGCCCTCGGTAGGATTCGAACCTACAGCCAACGGATTATGAGTCCGCTGCTCTAACCGTTGAGCTACAAGGGCCTAAGTTCAATAGTCTAAAGTATTATCAATTTTCCCGCAAACCTGTCCGGGCCTGCAGGACGAAGTCAGCTCATGAGCGGGGCAAAGACCAATGCCGAACGAATAACGCTCTCTTTTTCGGCAAGCCGGCTCGAGTCCGGGTCATTCCCGAAATCGAGGCGGAACGCCTCGGCGATCTCATCTCCCGACCTTCCGCGCAGGACCTGTTCGAGCACGTACAGATCGAGGTCACCGAAATCATCCAGGCCCAGGAGATTTGACCGCTCGGTCCCGGCGATCCGCGAATTGGCCAGTTCGAAGACGAGATCCAGCACCTTATCGATCGGCTCGGAACCGGGAAATCGCTGTTTCAGGAGGTCAAAGATGCGTTCGCGGCCTTCGATGTTCAAAAGCAACGCCAGAAAGAACCTGAGATCAGGTTCTGTCGCTAATGCCCGCCGTTTAAGGATATCGTCGAGCATTTCCTGATGGCGGAATACGGGCCGGAACACGTCAACGCCGTGGTTTTCCTCGGCGATCTTAAGATATTTTTCAAAACGCGATTCGGGTTCGGCCAGCCGGAAAAGTTCGTCGATCTGATTAGATCTGAGCAGGTGCCGGAGCGACTGGAGAAGGTTGAACGTCGTCTGAAAGTCGCAATCGGCCAGCCAGTTGCCGATAATGCGGTCAGCGTTCGGATTTTTGGCTCGGATCAGGGCTGCCGCCAACTGTGTCTTTTTGGTGATGGTCTCCTGTTCAAAAAAGGGGTCGATGGCGAGATTCGGCTTGTAATAGCTGTACTGCGGCAGCTCGAGCGGGCTTCGGTCGGTACGTATCACTATCGTCGCCGACGGCTGGTCGAGGTGGAACAGCGAGTGAATGTAGGCCCGCCCGCCGAGGATTTGCTGCACGTCGCCGACCTGAAGCAACTCGCATTTCTTAAGGCTCATCTCGCCGACCTCGGCAAAGGTATTGACCGACCGCCCCAATTTGAACTCATACCAGCTGTGGATGCTCGATCCATGCATCACCTGGAACGCCCCGCAAAATCCGTGCTGATGGATTGCGGTCGTGCCTTCGAACCAGAAGTAGATATCGATATGGAACCGCGGCCCTGAATAGACCGTCACCGGCGGGTCGCCGAAACTGGCATGGACGTCGCGTTGCCGCGGCAGTTCAATTTGGTCAAGGCACCATTCGACCACACTCCAGACACTGGTCCGCGATGGGATATTTGCCCGGTTGAGAGCATCAGCGGCCAGAGTCGGGAATATCGACTCGTCATAGTCATTTCGACGCCAAGCGGCCTCGATCTCATCACCGATCTCTTTGAAAACGTTCATTCCATTGTCCTCTCAGTTTTGCCAAAGGCCGTCGGCAAAGGCGGACCGTTCGCAGCTGACTATTCGTCAAATTTCGGCTTTTTCCCGCTGATCTTGCGGTAAGTTCCACTGGCCATGACATTATGGCCAAAGCCGCAGTCGAAGTCGGCGCCGTCCTGTATGACCTTTACGGTACCTGGCCTCACAAACTTAATGGTTATCCGGCACGGGCCAAACTCGTCGGACGAAAAAACAGCCGTGTCGCCGGAGATCGAGGCCTCGCCGTCAAGCGAGCCCATATTGACGGATATTTCTCCGTCCGGCAGCGAATACGGATATACCAGATCAAACGCGATCCGCAACTTTCCGCGGCCGAGAGCCATGATCTTCAGATCATTCGACTGTTGTTTGAATTTTCCCTGAAAATTCATTCGAAACGTGCCGGTGACCTCGGCCCCCGAAACGCTCGCACGATTTCCCTGAGCAACCGAGGTGGCCGTTCCGGCCATCAGAAACGCCGCGGCAAAAAACAGATAAGTTAAGTATTTACGCATGTGTCCTCTTTTTGATAAACGGTTTATCTGTTATATTTTGCCTAACTCTTCCGTAAATTAAAACAAGTCAAGGAACAAATTCGATGAGCGCAAACGCAGAAACGATAGGCAACGGTATGCTCGGTGCCGAATCCGGCAAACACCCCAAGGGACTTTACGTACTTTTCGCCACCGAGATGTGGGAACGGTTCAGCTTTTATTCAATGCTGGCCCTCTTTACGCTGTATTTACGGGACAGTACAGAAGGTTTTGGATGGACCGCGGCCGAAGCGACGGCACTCTATTCAAACTATCTGGCGTTTGTTTACGCGAGTCCGCTGATCGGCGGCCTGATCGCGGACAAGATCACCGGCTACCGAAAGGCCGTGATGATCGGCGGTTTCTTCTTTATGGCGGGCCACGGCCTGTTGTCGATCTCGGCGCTCTGGGCGGTCTATCTCGCCCTGACCTGTCTCGTGATCGGTAACGGATTTTTCAAGCCAAACGTTTCGACGATGGTCGGCAACCTGTATCCGGAGGGAAGCCACCTCAAGGATCGCGCCTATAACATTTTCTACATGGGTATCAACGTCGGAGCGTTTATCGCACCGATCGTGATGGAGGTGGTTCGTCAGAAATTCGGCTTTCACCCGGCATTTGCCGTTGCCGCATTCGGAATGGTCATCTCGGTCGCCATTCTCTGGTACTTCAAGGGACTGGTCGCACACGCGGACCGCAGTGCCGAAACTGTCGCGTCGGATGCCGCTGCCGCGGCTGCCGACTCTAACGGTGAGGCCGACGTCGTCGGCAGCAGTGCCCATTCGGCCGCGATGATGAAATCCGTGCCCGACTGGAAGCGGATCATGGCCCTGATCGTGGTGTTTGCGATCGTGATCGTATTCTGGATGGCGTTTCACCAAAATGGGTCGACGCTTACGTACTGGGCTGACGATAACACTGATTGGAACGTGACCGGAACGATTTCAAACTCGATCAACGCCTTCTGGGTTTTGACACTGACATTCCCGCTTGTATGGTTTTGGGGATTTTTGGACAAGCGTGGAAAGGAACCCTCGACGCCGACCAAGATGGCCATCGGTATGACTCTGACCGGCTTGTCGTTCCTCGTGCTGTACTTCGGTGCGACGATCGGCGAAGGAATGACGAAATCAGCCGAGCAGCTTTCCGCGGGCTCATTTCGAGTGAACGAGCGGGTCGCCAATAACCTCGTCACCCAGGGCGTACCCAAGGAACTTGTCGACAAGATCATGGCGGCAAAGTCCGAAGATGGAAAGAACCTGATCGACGGTGTCAAATTTGCCGCCAAGACCGACGAGGCGACCAAAGCGACGGTCTCGGGCGAGCAGCAGCTGATCGCTGCCGTCAACAAGGTCGCACCGGGCGAAGGCGACAAGCACAAGAGTGCGATAGTCCAGAACGCCTATCTTTTCCGTGTTTCGCCGTTTTGGCTGATCCTGGCCTATGCAATTGTGACGCTGGGTGAACTGATGCTTTCGCCGATGGGGCTTTCGCTAGTGTCGAAGGTCGCCCCGGTCAGCAAGCGCGGCCTGCTGATGGGCGGTTGGTTCGTCGCCACCGCGATCGGCAACAAGCTTACGCAGATCGGCGTCTTTTGGGACATCTGGCTCCAGTCGAGTTTCTTCCTGGTACTCGCCTGTATGGCCCTGTTCATGGCGATCGTGCTGTTCGCGATACTTAAACCGCTCAAGAAGGCGATGCCGGGGGTTTGAGGAAGACGAGAGACGAGAGACGAGAGACGAGAGACGGGAGTCAAGAAATGGGCGAGAAGATCCTAAGACACCAAGATCTCGTAGTTTACAAGAAGGCGGTTGACGCCGCTATGAGAGTCTTTGAGTTGAGTAAGTCTTTTCCAAAAGAAGAGACTTACTCACTCATCGATCAGATTAGAAGAGCTTCAAGGTCAGTTCCCGCAAATATAGCTGAAGCGTGGCGAAAACGGCGCTATAAAGCTGCATTCATAAGCAAGTTGAACGATTCCGAAGGCGAGGCGGCTGAAACCCAAACTTGGATTGAGCTTGCCGTGAAGTGCCAATACGTCAAACGCGAAACTGCGAAAGAACTGTACGCTGAATACGACGAGATTATTTCAATGCTTGTTTCGATGTCTAATAACCCGGATAAATGGCTCCCATTTCCGTTATAGATTCGTCGCTCCCGTCTCTAGTCTCCTGTCTCCCGTCTTGATTCTCGGTATGCGGCCATTGCCTCCGCGGCGCCGGCGTGCATTATCTCGGGTTTGTGATACTTCCAGTATTTTTCAAACTCTTCGTCGGACATCGACGTATTTTCACCGCGGGTCTTTTCCTTCAGAAAATTCTCGGCCCAGGCCCGGATATCCATATCATGATTCAACGCCGAGCGGGCTCCGTGCATCAAATTGTCGCGTTCCATAGATTATCTAACTCCTTGTGTTAGATTATTAGATAAAATTTGCCGCAACAAGTCGGCACAGTTTTCGGGGTAAAAAAGTGAAAAAGCTTCTGATCATATTGGCCTTGTCGGCCGTGACCGCGTCCATGTCGTTTGGGCAGACGGCGCGGACCGCTCCGACGCCGCCGGCAGCGGTGAAAGCGTCTGCAAAGATACCGTACATCAGCAGGGTCTTGTCGAACGGGCTCGAGGTGATCGTCTATCCTGACTCAGGCGTGCCGCTTGTGACGGTCGAGATGGCGGTCCGCAACGGCTCGTTTACCGAACCGCCCGAGCTCAACGGCCTGTCGCACCTTTACGAACATATGTTCTTTAAGACGAACAAGGCGGTCGGGATATTTCGGTGCGATTATGCCAAGACCATGGGCCGAATGGATTATTTTATCGGTGCCAACTGCGGAGATCAGCTCAAACTCAAGAGCCAGATCGGCGACACGTCATACATCAACGACCTCGACCAGAGCGGCTATATCCGAAACGGAACAACGCAGGAGGAGTACGTAAACTACTATTTCAGTGCGACCAGCCCCAATCTCGAAACGCTTATGCGTGCGATGCGCGACGCGATGCTCTTCCCGTCGTTTGACGAGCGTGAATTCGAACAGGAGATCCAGGTCGTCCTCGGCGAACTCGACCGGCAACAGTCCGAGCCCGGTTATTACCTTGACCGGACGGTGATGGACAAGCTCTTTTACAAACATCCGTCACGAAAAAGCCCGGGCGGAACCCGCGAGACGGTCGCCAGCGCGACGACAGAAAAAATGCGGTTGATCCAGTCGCGTTACTATGTCCCAAATAACGCGGCCTTGCTCGTCACGGGCGACGCCGACCCCGAACGTGTTTTTGCCATGGCGGAAAAGATGTTTGGTGTTTGGAAGCGCGGCGAGGATCCGTTTATCAAGTTTCCGCTCGTCGAGCATCCGCCGCTGTCAAAAAGCGAGGGTGTATTTGTCACTCAGGATGTTGAGAATGTGATAGTCCAGATCGGATGGCACGGGCCTTCGATCGGCAAGGATAACGCTTCGACGTACGCCGCCGATGTATTTTCGTTCATCGTCGGCCAGCCTGACTCGCGGTTTCAGCGTGAAATGATCGATTCCGGCCTGGCGGTATCGGCGGACGTCCATTACTATACCCAGCGAAACGTCGGGCCGATACGCATCACGATGGTCACTACACCCGACAAAGCAAAGGCCGCGATCGCGAAACTTTACTCCGAGATCGCCAAGTTCAATACGCCCGGCTACTTTACGGACGAGGAACTTGCTAACGCCAAAACGCTGCTTGAATCACGCGATCTGTATTCACGTGAAAAGCTCAGCGAGTATTCGCACACGCTCGGGTTCTGGTGGTCATCTACCGGTACTGAGTATTATCGCGGCTATTATGACAACCTGCGGGCTATAAAACGCCCGGATATCAGCAAATACCTTTCGACATACATACTCGGAAAGCCGCACGTCGGTGTGGCAATGATGTCAGCCGCCGCCAAAGACGCGTCAAAACTGACCGAAGCGGACCTGATCGGAAAATAGCCGTCTGCGGCCCCTGAAATTTTATGAAGTTGATCAAATTCTTCCTGATTATTGTCATATTTGCCGTCCCTTCGTTCGGGCAGTCGGGCGGTGCGGCCACGTCGGTCTCCGAGTTTGACGTTAACGGCCTCAAAGTGATCTTTAAGCGGCGTACGAGTTCGCCGACGGTGTCGGTCGGCTTATTTGTCCGTGGAGGCGTTCAGAACCAAAAGCCCTCTGACGCGGGCATCGAAAATCTCGCGCTTTCCGCGGCCGTCGAATCGAGCAAACGCTTTCCGCGTGATGTCCTCCGCAAGGAGCTGTCCCGCACCGGTTCGGTCATCGGGGCGGGCTCGACATATGATTTCAGCGTTTTGTCGCTTACATCCACGGCGGAGAATTTTGCCCGCTCGTGGGGCGTCTTCACCGATGTCGTTAAGGATCCGTCATTTGCCGCGGCGGATGTCGATCGTATCCGTTCCGGGATCCTGGCGGGGCTTAGAAACGAATCTTCGAGCCCTGACAGTTCGCTTGACGCCTTTGAGCAGAGCGTAGTGTACGCAGGCCATCCGTATGCCAATCGTCCGATCGGCACGATCGAAAATGTGTCCAAGTTTACGCCCGAGGATCTGCGAACGTATTACCGCGGCCTGCTGCAGACGTCGAGGATGCTGCTGGTCGTGGTCGGCGATGTCGATCTCGCCGAAATGAAAAAGCTCGTGACAGCGTCGTTTGCCGACCTTCCGAAGGGCGACTACAAGAGTGCGCCGCTGCCGCAATTGGCCTTTGCAAAACCGACGCTCGACATAACGCCGCGAGCGCTGAGCACGAATTACGTGAAAGGGGTTTTTGCCGCACCGTCGATCGGTGATCCTGACTATTATGCGATGCGGGTTGCTGTCGCCTTGCTCCAGAGCCGTGTTTATCAGGAGGTGCGGGTCAAGCGTAACCTCTCGTACGCCCCGAATGCTGAAATGGGTAATCTGGGCGCCAATACCGGCGAGATCTATGTGACGGCGGTGGATGCGAACCAATCTGTCAGCGTAATGCTTGCCGAGATCGAGCGAATGCGGAACGAGGTTGTGACGGAGGACGACGTGACCGGTGTCCCGGGCTATTTTCTGACAACATATTACGTTGATCAGGAAACCAACGCTTCGCAGGCCGCTGAACTTGCCCGTTACGAACTCATTGGCGGCGGATGGAGAAATTCGCTAAAGTTTCTCGACGGGATTCGCGGCGTCAAAGGCGAACAGATCAAGGCTGTCGCCAACAAATATATGAAGAATCTGCGGTTCGTCGTGATCGGTGATCCGAAGGCGATCGACCGCAGGGTATTTCTCGGAAATTGATCGACAGTCGAGCCGTGATAAAAAGAGCCGCCCTTTCGGGGCGGCTCTTTTCGCGTGTTAGCGATTGTCCGGCTTGCGGCTGCCTTTGTTTTCGATAGGTGCCGGCTTGTCCGGTTTAGGTTCGGACTTGGTCGGCGGCGGATCGGAACGCGGCGGCTCCCGTGTGGGCGGCGGATCGTTTCGCGGTGTGTCCTGCCGCGGCGGAGGAGTGTAACGCGGTGTATCCTGTCGCGGCGGCGGTGTGTATCGCGGCGGTTCTTGCCTTGAGGTCGGCGGGTCAGACCGCGGTGTTTCCGTCCGGGTGGGCGGAACGTAGACAGGCGGCTGTTTGACCCGGTCAACCGGCGGTGAAACGACCGGCGGACCCTGCTTTACAGGCGGCTGACGATCCACCGCACCGGTGTCACGCGGAGTGCGAACAATCGGCGTGCCGGTGTTTGCCGGCGGCGCGTCATTTTTGGTCGTAAGCGGCGGCCGGCCGCCGAATATCCTCGTCGTCCGCAGTTCATTATCGAGCGGCTTATCCGTCGTTCGGATGACCGCACCCGTTCGGACAGGAGCCTTGTCGGTTATGACCCGCGGTTTCTCCGTTCTGATGTCATTGCTGAGCGGTCCTTTGATCTCCTTGATCGAAGGCAGCTTGGGGCCGTTACGGCCGTCATCGGGCGTTGTCGACAAGATGGTCGTCGCGACCGAGAGCGGCGGGGTCATGTTACCCTTGCGCGTTCGTCCGAACTGATCGGCGCTCACCGAAACCACGGCGGTCGGCGGTACTGAGCCGAGCGGAGGCAGTTTCGGGCCTTTGGGCGGCGGCCCGACAATGGCCGGAGTCGGCGTCACGACCGGATTTGGCGTTGACCGCGGTGTCGGCGTCGGATGCGGCCCGCCGCCGTTGCCGCCCCAACCGCCGTTGTAGTAATAATAGTTGTAATTGTAAAAGGCGTACGTATACGGCAGCGGGTACCAGCAGATGTTGCCGTTATAGAGCGAGAATACGACCATGCCCGGCGACCACCAACTCCGCATCGAACGGTACATTCCATACGGTGTCCAGACCCATCCGCCGCCGTCATAAATCCAGCGTCCGTGATGGTATGTCGCCCAACCCCACGGTTCGTCATTGACCCACGTCCATCCATACGGCGCGATCCAACGCCAGTGGCCGTAACGGTACGGCGACCAGTTAGAGTAGCTGCTTATGGACGAGTTGTAAGGGCGCCAAACGTAACCATACTTGCGTGTATAGACCCATTCGCCGTAATCACCGAGGTCCTCGGCGCCGTAGATGTCCTGATCGTAATACGAGTCGTAATGTGCGTTGCGGAGCGAACGGGCTATGACCGAATCGCGATCCATCGCCCATGTGTCAAATTCGTCGGCGAAGCGTGAAGCGTCGCCGGTCTCCCATTCACCGACGGTATTGCCGGCGATATAGACCTTTGCACTGCGGCCATTCTTGAGCAGAAAGCCGGACGTTTCTGAGTAGATCCTCGCCTCGCCGCCATTGGTGACCGCGAGTCTTATCTCGCTGTCGCCCGGCTGGCCGGCATCGATACGGTACATACCTTCGCGCTGAACGGCCACGGTCGAGCCCGGAGCATCGATCTCGAAATAGGTCTTGTCCTTATCAAAATCTCTGACGCGGAGACTTACCAAACCCTGCGGCAAGCTCAGGGCGACACCGTCATAGTTGAGCCGGCTGATCTTGACATACGAGTTGTACGAAACGCGCAGATGCGTCGAACGGTCGAACTGGATCTCGAACCGCGAATCGCCGCTCGTCGTCAGCTCGTCGCCCTCGACGATCGGCAGGTTCAGCGTGGCCTGTTCCCATTCCTGCGAATCCGTTCGCCGGATCTGAACATCGCCGGAAATGAAGCTGATCCGGGCGACCCTTGCGGTGACCTCGGGGACGTTATCATCGTATTGGACCGCAGTTTCGCTGTCCGGCAAATTGATCGTCATCGGAGAACTTGCTCCGACGATCGAAATAGACATAAGCCCAATGGTCAGGGCAAATAATAAAGATTTTATGGACCGCATATGCTTTCCCTCCAAGTTGAAGCTCTTTCGGGGTCTGATGTTACATTGAATCATCGGCACCTACCCGATCATGAGGCAAATACCGTTCCCAAAATCACGGGCGGCACCCACACTTGTAAAATCGGGCTGCCGCCGCGGGCGAGAGAGCATTAACCTACCGAAACCGTGTAATGCAGGGGTTATTGGTACGAAATGGTGCACTCCGGCAGGGGTCAAAACGTAAGCGAGTACTTGATGACGTAGGGCCGCGACGCGAGCAGTAATTCGCCCGCGTCGTTGAACACGAATCCGAATGCCTGTGTCGAGGGAAATGTCCTGATCGGCACTCCTTTTGCGTCGATAGCGTGGATCTTGCTGGTGTCGGAAACAAAGATCCGTCCTTTGGGGTCGATCGCGATGTCGTTCGGCGACGATGTGCCCGCGGCGATGCGGGTCAGAAATCTGCCGTCGGGCGCAAATTTGCAGATCTCGCCATTACGGTCGTCCACAGCGTAAATATTATCGAGGCCGTCCGCCGCGACCAGGCTGAATCCGCCGGCCGCATTTGCGAGCTTGGCGGCATCTTTGACTTCGACAATGGTGTCAAGCGAATTGCTCAGGATCTCGATCCCGCTGCGTCCGGATGCGATGACGCGGCCGTCCGTGAGCACCGATAGACCGGCAAGAGAACGCCGTTCGACCTTTCGCCTCAGTTTCCCGGTCGAACCTTCGAACGCGGATATTCCCTTAACGTCGAGAATGTAAACGACGCCGTCGCGACTGACGGCCATATCGCGAACTACCGCGTTGTCACCGGCAGACCATTGCGAGACGAACTTTCCCGACGCGTCAAAGATCTGTATCCGTCCGCCCTGATACTCGGCACAGTAGATGGCGCCGCTGCCGTCCACACCGATGTGCCGATTGTCCGTGAAAAGGCCGGGGCCAATGCCGCTGCCGCCAAATTTCAGCACCTCCGAAACGCCCGCGGACCGATCGGAGCCCGGCTTTGTGATAGTGTTTGCCGCATTGTCAAAAGCTCGGTCCACCGTTCGGTACGTAAAATACATGACGATTCCCACGAAAACGGCAGTCACCAAAAATATCAGCCCGATGATGCCGAGGATCGGCTTTGCCATCCAGAGCCCGAGACTCCCGATACCCTGAGCGGCGGTTGCGGACGCACTCGCCCGGATCCCGTGGTGCTGGATCGACGAAAGATCCACGCCGCGGCCGGATTCGATCGAGTCGACCGCATCCTTTGCCTCCTTTAAGCCGACATCAAAAGTCTCTCGAAATCGCTTTATCGCATAGATCTTGTTGCCGCCGGTGATCAGCTTCAGGATCTCTGAGAGGTCAAGTTCTACGCGTGATGTTCGGCTCGAATAGGCGTCATTAGCGCGGATCAATTCGGGCGGCACGATGACCGTGCTGCCGCAGAATTTACATTTTTGGACATGTTTCCCCTCGAAATCGAGCGGAGCCGAACATGAGGCGCAATCAAATGTTTCTGTCATATCTTTGCCGAATCATCGCCGGACGTTGCAACCGCAAGTTGCTCAATTATAAACTCAACCTAGTTCTGCAGATACGATCAAGGACGGTCAACTATGAATAAATTTGCTTATCTAATTGTAATTTTTACGGCGCTTGCCATCAATACGTCAGCCCAGAAGAAGCCCGCCGCGAGTGTCGATCCGACAAAGGGCGTGAGACAGGCGTTCGATCGTCTTATCGACGGGATAAAACAGGTCGATGCCGAAAAGGTCGCCGGTACCTATGAAAAGAACGATCGGTTATTGATCTTTAACAACAACGGCTCAGCTACGGTCGGTTGGGAAAACGTCAGATCCAACGTCGAGGCCGCATACGCAAAGGTCTCGAACGTGTCGATCGAGGTAACGGGTGTGCGGGTCGAGATGCTCGGAAAGACCGGAGCTTATGTTTCATGTAAATGGAAGCAAACGCAGGAAAATGACGGAAAACTCGAAAGTGCATCCGGGCGAATGACGCTGGTATTCAAGTTGATAGGAAAAGACTGGAAGATCGTGCATCGCCACACGTCACCCGACAACCCGGACGCCTCGCGGCCTGTGTTCCCGTCGGAGCGCACCGATCGGCAATAGAATCCGAAAAAAGAAAAAAGCCGCGTGGAATTATTTCCACGCGGCTTTTGTTGTCTGATGATCGAGCTAAACTGTGGCGCCAGGATAGCTGCCGCCAAGGCGTCCAACGTCACCCTCGGCCAGCGAATTGACCAGTTCATAGTGGAAATAGTCAAATTTCGAAGCGACAGGAGGCTGGACACGTTTGTCGTACATTTCCCTGGAACGATCGATCGCTTCGCGAAGTCTTTCGTACAGATCGCTAGCTTCGCGACCCTCCTGAACTTTCTTTTCGTTATAAAGCTTGATCTCCGAAACCAACAGCCTTGCGAATCGGCGGGCGTCGTTGTGTAGCCGGCGTTCGTCATCGGCTACCTCGATCGGCAGATCGACATTCCGGTCACTGAGGCGGCTTCCGGTCGGCACTGAGACCTTTTCAACGACAGGCGTGAGATTGACCGGGGCCATACCGCCGATCGTTGCGGCCGGTTCAAACTTTTCGACCGGCTTGTCGAACGGCGACACTTCGTTGAAGGAAACAACGGGCTCGGGCACGGAATTGGTGTCAAAATTGGCCGTAACAGGCTCGGAAGAAGATTCGACCTCTTCGACCGCCTCGGGCTCAACCGATCCCGCAACGGCCGCGGTCTCGTCGGCCGGTGACTGGTCCGCCGACGATTCCGAAAACGCAAAGCCGTGAGTATCTTCGACAGTTTCGACCTCAACCGAACGATCCTCTGAAGTTTCCGCATTGCTCGGTGCTTGATCTGAGTATTCGGTATAAGTTTCAGTAACGGCCGAAAAACTCTCGAACTGAACCGGTTCGGCGGCCGTGTATTCAGAAGCCTCAAATCCGACGGCCGCGGTGGTTTCGGCAGCCGATGTTTCAACAGCTGGCTCGACATCTGCTGCAAAGTCCGCAGCCGGCTCAAACGGGCTCTCGTGAGATACGATCTCAGGTTCACTTCCCGCCGTTTCTACCGGTCGGTAAGGCTCGACATCGTATCCGAACGGGGAACTCTCGGCCTCTGCCTGCGGGCTTTCGGAATGACCATACTGAGCGTCAAATGATTCCGAAAATGTCGATGCGACAGCCGGAGCACTTTCAAATGAGCCTTCATGGTGAAGAGCTTCGCTCACGGAACTGTCCTCATGCAATTCTCCCGACGATGCGGTATCTGTTCCGTATCGAGCGGCCTTTGCCGACGCGAGCATCTCGACCGTCAATCCGGCAACGCGCACAAGCATTTCAAGAGCGTCGGTATTGACCGCGACACCCTCATGACCGTAATCGGCGTAAAGGACGGCAACGCCGCGGCCTCGCGCGACCAGCGGAATAGCGTACATCCGATCCGGCTGACCAAACTCGAGCGGCTCAAGGAACGATGCATCCTCCGAATACGTGCCGAACGAACCCTCGGCGATCGACTGGTCGCGTACTGAGCGTCCAAGGATCGAATCGGCCGATACCGGGAAGTGAATATCGCGAACCGCGGTTTCACCTTCACCGGCTTCTTTTCCAAAAACTTTCCAGCCGACGAAATGGTCGTTCTTTATAATAAAAAACGCTCCTCGTGGTGTGTACGTCGCAGCATGCTGGATCAAAGATTTTAGGATCGACGACTGCGAGTCTTTGCTGCTGATGTCGTTGACGGCCTCTTTGATGTCTGCGAGGTTAAATTCCGGGGTAGAGAGCCGTTCCATTTCTTCCGCCTCGGCGATCGCCGTTGCGGTGATCTTGGCTCCCTCATCGCGAGCCAGGCGGAGATGCTCAACGACCGACTCGCGAAACGCCTCGTCAAAAGCATGTTCGGAGTCAAATCGAGCAGAAAAACCCTTGAAAGCTTCATCAATGTGGGATTTGTGCTTTTCAAACTCGGTCTCTATCTTGATCTGAAATTCCGTGACGTCCTCGCGCATTCCCGCGACGACCTGTTTGAGATAATTCTCAAATTCGGCCCTCAGACTTTGTTCGAGTTCTTCGCTATTCACTTGGTCTTTCCTCCATAAACTGGCAACGATTATAAAATCGGGATGTTAAAGGTCAGTAGATCTGAGCAGATAATAATGTTGTGGTCGAAGCGGAGACGGGCGCAAACCGTCAACACTGAAATTATGACGAATTTGAGAGAATTATGTCAAGAATTTCTTTTGAATCAACAAAATAAGAAATTTGGGGGAATCTTTTGCGGAGCTATGTCGCCACGACGGTAATGGCCGGATCGATCTCTTCTTTGATCATGTTCTCGATGGCCATCAGGGTGCCGGTCAGGGAACTGGGACAGCTTCCGCATGCACCTTCGTAACGGATCTTCAGGATGTTATTTTCTAATTCGAGAACCTCGAGCCATCCTCCGTCACCCGCAAGATACGGACGAATACGTTCGTCGAGGAGTGCGTTGATCTCGCCAAGCTTCGGGTCGTCACTCGCGGCCGCGGCGATAGCGCCGCCGACCATCGCCGCTGCACCTTTGCCCGCGGATGACGCTACCGGGTCGGCCGCCCGGATCGGGACCGCGAGTTCGGGCAGTATCTCGTCCCACTCGGCGTCATCGGTCTTTTCGACCGTGACCATCTTGTCCATGTAAAATACAGAAACTACCGACCCAACATCAAAAATAGAACTCGCGAACTTGTCATCCGCGGCAGACTCGGCCGACTTGAATGAATGTGACGTGCCGTGAGAGACCGGTTCCTTCAAGAGCTATAAGGATGATAAATCCTTACAATTTTGTCAACATTAAGCCGCCGATTGTCCGTGATCGAAAGTCAACTAAAAAGGGCGGCCGATCTTACGATAAGATCGAAACCGCCCCAAAAGCAAAATACATCCCCACTATCATCCGGAAGGCAACATCGAGGAAGGCCGGAGATAAATTAATTGCTATTCAGTGATATGGATATCTTCGGTCTTGTTTACACGGCCTGAGAGGAACATCGCTCCCAATCCGAGAAACGCGATCAGAAAAATGATCGACACCACTAAATAAAGCTTATTGTCTCCACTCTTTGTGTACTGATAGAATGAAAAACCCGCGATTACAGCCGATAAAACCGCCAAAATACCGTTCAGCATAAAAGTCACCTCCGATCATAAAATAGGGCAGGATCTTTCGAAGTTTGACTGCTCAAGCAATCGGACATAACTACAAAAAACCTCGCTACTTCGAACGCAGCCCGGACCATGTCAAACGTCGTGTGGAATTCACCCTCATCTTAACGCCACTTCGCTGTTAAAGGCAAGTAAAATTAAACAATTGGCGAAATCATTTTTTGATCGCGATAACCGTTCTCGGTATTTGCTGCAGGTCCAAAATGACATCCACCGATCTCCAGATCGAACGGTCAAATATTCGGTCCACGATCTCAAATTGCCCGGCCCCGATCTCGAGCATCAGAAGGCCACCCTCGATCAGGCGCTCGGGAGTTCCGTGGATGATCCTTCGTAATATTTCAATGCCGGAACTGCCGTCAGTGAGGGCGTTCACGGGTTCGAAATCGCGAACTTCCGGCTGCAGGCCCGCAATCTCGTTTGACGGTATGTAGGGCGGATTTGAAAGAATGGCGTGGTAGGGACCGTGAGGCAGATCATCGTAAAGATCGGACCGTATCAGCTCAAGCCGATCGAGCACATTATGCCTCTGTGCGTTTACCGCGGCGACCGCCAAAGCCGCCTCGGAAATGTCCGCCGCTACCGCTGTCGCATTTGGGACGCTAATGGTACGGATATCGGGGAAATGCAGCCCGAACCCACACCGATCTCGCAAAATCGGGGATCTTCGATCTCACGCAGATAATCGATGGCTCGCTCAACGAGCAGCTCGGTCTCGGGCCGCGGGATCAAGACTGACGGGGTTACTACAAAATCGAGAGCGTAAAATTCCTGTCGGCCGACAATATACTGAAACGGTTCGCGAGCCGAGCGGCGAGAGATGAATTCGTCGACCGCAGCGGCTTCTCGTTCAGTCAATACGTACTCGGGGTGTGCGACAAGGAATACGCGGTCACGCCCGATCGCGTTTGCGATCAGCGACGAAGCCTCTCGGCGCGGATCCGGTATACCGCTTAGGGCGAGGCGGTCAGTTGCGGCGGCTAGCGCATCGGCAACGTTCATCGTGCTCCGTCACCGCGAAAGACCGCGGGTATGGTGAGTAGTATTATTTTGGCGTCGAGCAGGAGCGACCAGTTCTCAATGTAATAAAGGTCGATCTTGACCATCTCGTCAAATGTGAGTCGATTGCGGCCCGATACCTGCCAGAGGCCCGTGATGCCGGGTTTCATATCCAGCCGCTTACGGTGCCAAATGTCGTACTCCTCGACCTCGTACGGAATCGGCGGCCGCGGCCCGACGATGCTCATTTCGCCGCGGAGCACGTTCAATAGCTGCGGCAGTTCGTCAATGCTCGTACGCCGAAGAAATCTCCCGACACGTGTGATCCGCGGATCGTCTTTTACTTTGCCGTAAACCGGCGATGCCTCGTCCCCGGCATTTGCCCCGGCGTCGCCGATAATATTTTTGCGATAGGCTTCACGGTGAATCGAGTCGTCAGCGTCAATTTTCATCGAGCGAAACTTGAGACACAGAAATACGCGGCCATCCATCCCAACGCGCTCCTGCCGGTAGATGAGCGGCCCCTTTGAGTCGAGACGGACGAGGATCGCCGCAGCCAGCCAGATCGGCAGCGTCACAATGCCGGCCGCGATCGCCAGAATAATATCGGAAAGACGCTTGGTAAATCGCTGCACATCCGTCAGCGGTTCCCGAAAGAGCCTGACCATGGGCAATACGCCGATCTGATCAACGCTCGTCTTTTGCGGTAGGACGTTGAAAAGGTTGGGCGCAAACCGAAACTCAACTCGCTGGTGCCGGCCGAGTTTCATCATTGCCTCAAACAGCCGGTCACCCGAGAAACTATCGTCGGTGATTATGACCTCTTGTATCTTGTATTTGACGATGTGTTCGTTAAGGTCGTTGACGTGGCCCACGACCGGGATGTCCATCACACCGTCGAGGCCGTTTGATGACGACAGACTGTCGCCGGTGGCGACGAGGCCGATCACCTTGTACCCGAGATATTTTCGGTCGGTGAGTTCGCGAACGGTCTGAATCGCTTCATTTGAGGTGCCGACGATCATCGTCGGGATCAGGTTGATGCCGCGTTCGCGAAGCGAGGCTTGTATTCGCCTGATCGCGAAATGAAATCCGCCGATCAAAAACAGCGAAATAACGAAATCGGCGATAAATATACTCCGGGAGTACGAGAACTCGCGGTAAGCGAAACCGCCGCGAAACAGAAACGCCCATGCGACGGTCAAAAGCGAACTTACCGTTGCCGCTTTCATAAATCGTATCGCCTCGGCCGAGTATGAAAACGCTCCGTCAAACCGATACGCACGCTGATAGGCAAGCATTACCAAACGCGCCGGCACGGCGAAAATCAGTATTCCTGAATACGGTGCAAACTCCGGCGACCACGACCATGATCCCGGAGCAAGTATCGGATCTCCTTCGCGCACGTAAAACGCGGCCAAAAAGCTCAACGCCGCCAGCATCGCGTCGATAGCGACGGCGCCCAACTTTACGACCGGCATTACCCAGGTCGGCATAACATTTTTCGGAATTTCCGGTGCAGCGTTAGACATCGGTATCGGCGGAGGTCGGATCGCCACTTACTTTTTAAGCTTTTGGCCGTGCGTATGCAAATGCCGCGGACATTCGATTGCTGACTTATCAAGCCGATTGGTATATTCTTTCGATTGCTCAATGAATATTCTCATCACCGCCCCAGATCTTGAAGAATCACGCAATGTCAGCGGCATCTCGACTGTGGTTCGGCAAATCATCGAGCGTCGGCCATCGCAGTTCACACACTTTATTGCGGGAAGTACCGATCGTGAACGAAAGGGGTTGCGATGGCTGATCAGGCAGTTGGCGTTGCCGATCAGGTTTCTTACGGCCGTCATGCGCTCACGGCCGGATGTGATCCACATAAATACGGCGCTGACGGACCTTTCGATCTGGCGCGATCTGGTCCTGCTGCTGATCGGAGTTGCCGCGGGCCGCCCGATCTTGCTTGCGATCCACGGCGGAAAGTATCTTATGAACGAAGCGGCCGGAAAGCTAATTGATCGGGCTATCGGGATCATGCTGCGACGTTCTGCCGCTGTAGTGGTTTTGAGCGAGATTGAAAGAGCATCTCTTTTACGCCGTTGGCCGGATGTCGATATCACGGTGCTTCCGAATGCGATCGATACTGTAAATGTCCCCGCGATCGATCGCTCAAACGAAACGCCGGTCGTGGTGTTTCTGGGCAGGCTTCACGAATCAAAGGGGATCCGCGAACTTGCCGGGGCCTGCGGTAAATTGCATAGTGCCGGCAGCAAATTCATCTTGCGATGTTACGGCGAGGGCCCCGAAAAGGACCGGTTCATTGATACAATGAACGAACTACTGGGCCGAGCATTTGAGTATCGAGGTGTGGTTGCAGGCAAAGAAAAGTGGGCGGCCCTCGCGGCATCAGACGTTTTCGTATTGCCGTCGATCTACGGTGAGGGAATGCCGATGGCGCTGCTCGAGGCTATGGCCTGCGGCTGTGTCGTTATAGCGTCGGACAACGCCTCGATCTCGGCAGTTATCGAAAGCGGAAAAAACGGGTACATCGTTCCGGCGGGCGACGTCGATGCACTTGCCGAAAAACTCGCTATGGTGATCGAATATCGTGATGAGTGGCCTGCCGTGAGTGCCGCCGCGAAAAAAACGATAGAAGAAAAATTTGCGATCGACCGCTATTTTACCGATCTCGAATCGACCTACCACCGGGCAGCGTCAAAGATATAGAATGAACTCGACCGAACGAAAACAAAGAGAACTGCGGGTTATCAGCCTGTTTCCGGATATTTGCGAACACGATTCGCTGATCCGGAAGATCGAGCGGCTCGTTCATAGCGACCGCGGCGCATATGTGTGTTTTTCGACCGTGCATATGGTCATGGAATCGTACGATCACCCGGAGTTTGGCGAAAAAGTGAACGGTGCGGACATAATTGTGACCGACGGCATGCCGATCGTATGGATGCAGCGGCTCCAGGGGAACAAAGGAGCGTCGCGGGTGCGGGCAAACGACCTGATGATCTCGTTGTGCAAATATGCGCAAGGGAATGGCCTGACCGTAGGATTTTACGGCGGCGCACCGGAGGTTATCGATGCGATCAAGCGGCGAGCGGCAGACGAGTTTCAGGGGCTAGAAGTGGTTTACGCATATTCACCGCCGTTTCGACCTCTGACCGACGAAGAGGACGCAGCAATCGTCAATGAGCTTGGCCGTGTCCGGCCGGACCTGTTGTTCATGGGGTTGGGCTGTCCGAAACAAGAAAATTGGATGCACGAGCACAAGGATCGCGTCAGTTCCGTTATGCTCGGTGTCGGAGCTTCGTTTGATTTTTTTGCCGGAAATGTTCGCGAATGTCCGCCGTGGCTCGGGCGCCTAGGACTGGAATGGCTGTTTCGGCTCACTCAAGAACCGAAACGATTGTGGTATCGATATTTGGTGCTCAATCCGAGGTTTATCGCCCTTTGTATCGGCCAGTTGACCGGGCTCAAACGATTTGATCGATAGGCCGGGCGACGTGCTTTGCCCTTTTGGGCAAAAAGCTAGATAATACAGGCTTGCGGTCACTTCTTTTCAATGAAGTTCTTCTCGGATATTAGGCTTTTGATATTGGCGATCTGGCTAGGTGCCGCCGTCTTCTTTATAGGCGTCGCCCAAAGTGCCTTCGCCGTACTGCCTTCTCGTGAATTGGCCGGAACTGTGGTCAATCGGACGCTTGCGATACTAAATTATTCGGGACTGGCCGTCTCGCTGATAATGATCGGGACCTCGTTGATCGCGACCGCTCGTATCAGCCGTTTGTGGTTGTGGGTCGAGCGGTTTTTGCTGTTGGTGCTTGCGGCCGCGTGTGCGATCGGTCAATTTGTCATCGGTTTTTGGTTGTCTTCGATCCGGCTGCAGCTCGGCCGGCCCATCGATGACGTCGCGGTCGATGATCCGCTGCGAATTCAGTTCAATGCCCTTCACGAATATTCGGTTTGGGTATTATTTGCCGGCATGATCGCCGCATTGATCACATTCTTTGTGATCGCCAACAGGAAATTTGGACCGGTAAAAACAGCTGAGTCCAATGTTTATGATTTTCAGAAAGAGTTTAAGATATAAACTATATGGAACTGATAGAAAAATCGGGTGAGTTCGCGTCACGCTTCGGCCGGTGGAATTCGAATGACGATCTTAACGGCTATCCCTGGGTCGAGAATGTCCATGCCCCCTTTACTCCGGTCAGGCGTGCGTTGCCGATGTTGAATCTCGGACTGGTATCGTCAGCCGGCGCCTACATCGACGGTACGGAATCATTTGATCTCTCGTCCAAGGGCGGTGACACAACGTTCCGCGAGATACCGATCGAGGTTGAAGCTTCGGACCTGCGGTATGCGGCGAAGGGTTATGATCCGAAGGCGGTGACTGAAGACAGAAATTCGCTTATTCCAATCGACCGTTTGGTCGAATATCAGGAAAATTCGGTGCTCGGCAGCCTGAATAGTGCATGGTGGAGCGTAAGCAGTCATATTCCCGACGCGGTCGCCGTGGCCAAAGTCCTCGCACCCGATCTGGTCGAACGGATCAAATACTACAATGTACAGGCAGTATTATTGATACCTGCATCACGGCTTTGCCATCAGACGCTTGGCATCCTAGCCAGGGCGATCGAGCAAAGCGGTATCCCGACCATCAACATTTCTGTCGATCCCAAGATCACTGATAAGGTCCGTCCGCCCAGAACCGCGTATTATCACGGTGATCTCGGCTCGGTCGCGGGTAAACCGAATTGGAGCGAGTATCAGCGGCGAGTGCTGGACGAAACACTTCGTTGGATGGAAACTTTTGACCAGCCCGGTTCGCGCAAACTAGCGGTCGATCTCGAGACTCAAGTAGAGGCGGCGAGAGGCGAGCGTTAATGGCCCATTTGCCATGATCTGATCGCTTCGACGGGAAACAGCAGCATTATGATGTTTATGATCAGGCTGTCCCTTATAAAGACGATCAACAGGATCTCGGTAATGACGAATAACGCCAGCGAGCGCCAAAACCGCAGTTTGTAGGCGATCAGAAATCCCAGAGAGCAGCAGGCGATGTCGGCAACGGAGTTGATGATCGAGTCGCCGAAATAATCGAGCGATATCGTCGCAGAGCGGTATCGTTCGATCACCGCTGCCGAGTTTTCAGCGACCTCCCACGAGCTTTCGATGAAAACCGCAAGAGCGAGCCGCCAGGCCAGCGGCATTCGCCTAAATACAAGACCGATCAACCAGAACTCCAGTACGCCATGCAGAACATGCGTGAACGAATATGGATCGATGATGTGCTGGGAGTTATGCGTTGACCAGATGTTCCATGACCATAGGGTGTAATCGCCCGCCTGACACCACCATACACGTCCCTGAAACTGCAGGATCATCACGGCCGCTATCACTATCAACAAGTAGGTGGCGGCGACGTATTTATCGCCTTTGATATCCGCCCACAGTCCCGAACCGGATTTACCATCGTGATCCATACCGACACATTGTCGCGGGAATTGGTCCGCTTGGCAAGGAACGCGTGTCGGTTGCCAAAATGAGCCAAGCCGCCGGCGGTCTGCTAAACTCTTATCGGTTGGTCCCTACCGGATGAAAAGAGAAAAGATCACAGCTGCCATCGGCGAAAATGTCGGCCCGTGGGACGTTGTCATTATCGGCGGCGGTGCCACCGGTGTCGGCTGCGCGGTCGATGCGGCAACCCGCGGATTCTCGGTCCTGCTGCTCGAACAGCACGATTTTGGAAAAGGGACATCGAGCCGAAGCACAAAGCTCGTACATGGCGGGGTGCGATATTTAAGACAGGGCGATATTTCGCTTGTTCGCGAAGCCCTCCGCGAACGGGGGACACTTCTTAAAAATGCCCCTGATCTGGTCAGTGAACAGCAGTTTCTGATCCCTTGCTACGGCGTTCTGGACAAACTGTTCTATGGCGTTGGGATGAAGCTGTACAACATGCTGTCGGGACGTTACGCCATGAAGCGATCGCGGATCGTTTCGCGGGCCGAGGCGATCGAACTTGCTCCGACCGCGGTCACGAAGGGCCTCTCGGGCGGCGTGGTCTACTACGACGGGCGATTTGACGATACGAGATTGCTTATCGGGCTTGTCCAAACCGCCGCTGCCCAAGGGGCCGTTCTCCTCAATTATGCGAGGGTCACCGGCATCACACGCGACCCATCGGGCCGAGCAACCGGTGTATCATTTGTCGACGTCGAGACCGGAGCCGAAGTTTCGGTCAGTGCCCGTACGGTCATCAACGCCACCGGTGTTTTCACCGATCCGGTCAGGAAAATGACTGAGGCCTCGGCCGAGCCGATCCTCAAGTTCGCACAGGGTATTCACATCGTCGTAGATGGCCGGTTCCTGGGTTCGCGGACATCGATAATGATACCCAAAACCAGTGACGGCAGGGTGCTGTTCTGCATTCCATGGTACGGACACACTTTGATCGGTACCACGGACACACCGGTGGCAACTGCCGAGCTTGAGCCGCGGGCACTTGCGTCCGAGATCGAATTCCTGATCGAAAATGCTTCGAGGTATTTGTCCGGCAAGCCGACCATCGATGATGTCCTGAGCGTGTTTGCGGGAATTCGGCCGCTGATCGCAAATGCCGCGGATGAAAAGACATCCTCAATTTCCCGAAGCCATGATATTTATGTTGACGCCGCGGGACTTATTACGGTCACCGGCGGCAAGTGGACCACGTACCGCAGAATGGCCGAGGACGCGATAAACAAAGCCATAAGGGTCGGTGGCCTGGAAGTGCGCGAATGCGTTACCGAAAGTGCCGCAATTCAATTTGATGCCGGTCCGGCGGGCGGACCTCGGCTCCACCAAAGATTGGATTACACTGAGGATGACGTGATTAGGGCCGTGCGGACCGAAATGGCGAGGTCCGTCGAGGACGTGCTTGCCCGACGGACAAGGGCACTGTTCCTTGACGCCGCGGCTGCCATCGAAATGGCACCCCGCGTTGCGGCGATCATGGCTACGGAATTGGAATTCGACGATGAGTGGGTCAGGCGGCAGATCGACGAGTTTAGTACGCTCGCCCGTGAGTATCTAATTCGGTCAAACGATGTTCTTCGTTTAGACGCTGATTGATACTGTCCGCGACCATTCGGGCCCGAAGTTTTGCCCGCTCAGCGTTTTCGCCGGAAAACAAACCGTCGACAGTCTCGACAAATATCTCGACCCAACGGACGAAATGACCCGGTTCCATTCGAACGCCGGCGTCCAGAGTCTGGTGGACGATCATTGGGTTGCCAAAATAGACCGGGCGCCCGAAGATCGTCTTTTCCCAAAAATCACACATTACGGGAGCGTGAGCCGCGAGGTCCATCGTCGCGAAATGATGCCCGATGACGGCATCGCTCATAGCGACCGAATAGAATTGATCCACCAGTCGTTCGATGTCCTGCCGAGAGTTGATGTCGCCGGCGGTCATTCGGTGGTGACGGCATCGTCACCCGAAAGCGCGGCATGAAGGGTGTGCCAGCTTAAAGATGCGCATTTAACCCGGGCGGGGAACTCGAGAACGCCGGCAAAGATCTTTAGTTTCCCGAGGCTGTTCGCGTCGGTTTCGGCGTCGAGGCCGCCGGTCACCATTTCGTGAAACTCGTTAAACAGGACCTCTGCCTCTTCGCGGGTCTTGCCTTTGACGGCCTGGGTCATCATCGACGCTGACGCCTTAGAAATTGCGCAGCCTGAGCCCTTAAAGGCTACATCGGCGATCTTGTCGCCTTCCATCGCGACATAAACACGCAGGGCATCGCCGCATAACGGGTTCTTGCCGTCGGCAGTTTGGTCAGCATCCTCGATCTCGCGAAAATTTCGCGGATTTTTGTTGTGCTCTAAAATTACTTCCTGATACAGGTCGCTCAATTCGGACATGACTATATTTTATTACGCCCGAACCGCTAAGCCTAGTTAAAACAACCCAACAATGTTGCCGTCGGCGTCAATATCGACCTTTTCGGCAGCCGGATGTTCGGGCAGAGCGGGCATCGTACGCATATCACCGCAAATGGGGTAAATAAACCCGGCGCCGACGCTGGCCCGGACCTCGCGGATCGGTAATGTGAATCCGGTCGGCGCACCCTTCAGTTTTGGGTCGTGACTCAGGCTGAGGTGCGTCTTAGCCATACAGATGGGCAGATCGCCGAACCCATTCGCTTCATATGAGGCGATCTGCTGATCGGCAAAAGGTTCAAAATAGACGCCGTCGGCGCCGTAGATCTTCTTAGCGATCGTTTCGATCTTGGCCTTGATGGGCTGATCGAGGTCGTACAGGAACTTGAACTCGCTCGGTTGTTCGGCTGCCTCGATCACCATTTCGGCCAGCTCCATCGCGCCCTTTCCGCCATCGGCCCAGTGGGTCGACACGGCCGCTCCGAGTGCACCGGATTCGATCGCGATGCGCTTCACGGCTTCGATCTCGTCGGGGTGATCGGTCGCAAACGCGTTGATGGCGACAACCGGCGTGACGCCGTGAAGCCGGACATTCTCGATCTGCTTTCTGAGGTTGGCGGCGCCGGCCTCGACATCGGCGACATTGTTTTCGAGCATTTCCGGCGGCAGCGGTTTGCCGGCGACGATCTTGTACTTGCCGCTGTGCGATTTCAGCGCCCGGATGGTGGCGACGATCACACAGGCATCGGGAACGAGGCCGCTGTAACGGCACTTAATATTAAAGAACTTCTCGGCGCCGATGTCCGCGCCAAATCCTGATTCGGTCATCAGGTAATCGGCCGTCTTTATGCCGATCAGGTCCGCCAAAATACTGCTGTTGCCGTGGGCGACGTTGGCAAACGGCCCGGCGTGCACAAGAGCCGGCGTGTTCTCGAGCGTCTGCATTATCGTCGGGCGGATGGCATCGCGCATCAGCACGGTCATCGCCCCGGCGGCCCCGATCTCCTCGGCCGTGACCGGCTTTTTATCGTGCGTCAAACCGACGACGATCCGGCCAAACCGCTCGCGCATATCCTTTAGCGACGTGGTCAGTGCGAGGATCGCCATGACCTCGGACGCGACCGTGATGTCAAAACCGGTTTCCCGCGGGATGCCGCCTTCCATACGTCCTCCGAGCCCGACAATTATCTTTCGCAGTGCCCGGTCATTGGTATCGACGACGCGTTTCCAGGTGATGCTGTGCGGATTGATATTGAGCGGATTGCCGCGGAGAAGCTTGTTGTCGATCATTGCGGCGAGCAGATTATTGGCCGCCGTGACGGCATGAATGTCGCCGGTCAGATTGAGATTGAACGTCTCCATCGGCACGACCTGTGCGTAACCGCCGCCGGCCGCCCCGCCCTTGATGCCGAATGTCGGCCCCTGCGACGGTTGACGCAGGCTGACGACCGAGCGTTTGCCCAGATGCTTCATCGCCTCGCCGAGCCCGATCAGCGTGGTCGATTTGCCCTCGCCGAGCGGCGTCGGTGTGATCGCCGAAATGTCGATGTACTTGCCGTTGGGCCGGTCTTTTATCCGGTCAAGGACGTCGAGCCGAAGTTTGGCGATATACGGGCTGCCGTAGATGTCAAAATCATCAGGCCCGAGGCCAAGCTGCTCGGCGATCTCAGAAACGGGGCGAAGGTTGGCGTGTTGTGCGATGTAAAGGTCTGAATACATATCGGGATTATCACTCAAACTTTATTCAAGCGATGTGACCAAACTCACAATCCGCGCCAAAAAAACCGCGTCGGATATCAGGCGAAAACTTCGATAACCTTTTGGATCGCATCGGCGAGTTTATCGACATCTTCGCGGGTGTTGTAAAACGCAAAGCTCGCTCGCGCCGTCGCCGGTACGTCAAAAAACTCCATTACCGGCTGAGCACAATGGTGTCCGGCACGTATCGCGATGCCCTGTTGATCGAGGATCGTGCCGATATCGTGTGGGTGGATGCCATCGATCGTAAACGAGAGCACGCTCGCTTTTTCGGCCGCGGTGCCGATGATCTTAACCTCGGGAATATCCGACAATCGCTGAGTCGCGTATTCGAGCAGTTCGTGCTCATAGGCGGCAGCCGCCTCAAAGTCTATCGAGTTGATATAGTCTATCGCCGCTCCGAGGCCGATGCCGGACGCAATGGCGGGCGTTCCGGCCTCAAATTTCGCCGGCAGCGGCGCATAAGTCGTTTTCTCAAAACTTACGGTTCTGATCTGGCTGCCGCCGGTCTGGTACGGCGGCATTTTGTCGAGCCATTCGCGTTTGCCGTACATCACGCCGCTGCCCGTCGGGCCAAACATCTTATGTCCCGAAAATACAAAAAAGTCGGCGTCCAGATCCTGAACATCGACAGGAAAATGCGGAACGCTCTGTGCGGCATCGACACACACGGGCACACCGAATTTGTGAGCCGTTTCGATCATTTTCTTGATCGGGTTGATCGTCCCCAGGCTGTTCGAGACGTGGGAAACGGCGACGATCTTTGTCCGCTCAATCAACAGATTTTCATATTCGTCGATGATCAGTTCGCCCCGCTCGTTCATCGGTATCACACGCAATATCGCACCGCGCTCTTCCGCGGCGACCTGCCACGGAATAATGTTGGAGTGGTGCTCCATCTGCGACACGATTATCTCGTCGCCCTCATTAATAAATGCCTTTGAATAAGAGTGGGCAACGAGATTGATGCCCTCGGTCGTACCGCGGACAAATATGCAGCAGTTAACGTCCGGCGCGTTGATAAACCGTTTGACCTTTTCGCGGGCCGCTTCATAGGCGGTCGTCGCATTTTGAGAGAGATAGTGGACACCGCGATGAATATTTGAATGCTCCTCGGCGAGGTATCTTGAGGTGCGGTCGATGACCAACTGCGGCACCTGCGACGATGCACCGTTGTCCAAATATACTAATGGCTTTCCGTTAACCTCGGTCGCGAGTATCGGAAAATCCCTTCTAACTGCTTCTACGTTCCAACTCATATATTTCCTGATGTTCCGAACAGTGACGGTATCGCTGTCGGGCTCCCGGTTAGATCTCGGTTCCCAGTCGGTTCAATACCATTGCGTCGAGCTCGGATTTGATCTCGTCGATGCCGATCTTGTTGATCACTTCCTCGGCGAAGCCGTATGTCAGCAGATTCTTTGCCAGATCGGTCGGCAAACCGCGGGCGAGCAGATAAAACAATTCTTCGTCCTCGAGCTGGCCGACCGTCGCACCGTGCGAACATTTGACGTCGTCGTTAAATATCTCGAGCTGAGGTTTGGTATCGACACGCGCCGAATCAGAGAGCAGCAGATTCTTGTTCGACTGCTGAGCGTCGGTTCCGTGAGCATTTTCACGAACAAAGACCTTGCCGTTAAAAACCCCGCGGGCATTGTCATTGATCACGCCTTTGTAGGTTTGATGCGAGGTGCAGTTTGGCACCGTGTGGTCGATCATGGAATGCGTGTCGTGATGCTGGCTGCCGTTGAGCATATATAAACCGTCAACCCACGCATCGCCGCCCTCCGAGGTAAATCTAACCTCGATATCGTGTCGCGATACCGCCGCCCCGAGATTTATGTTGGTCGAATCATAGTGAGCTCCGCCGCGTACCTCGTGCACGCGATAATGTGTCAGATTCGCGTTCTCCTCGACGAGAATATTGATCGCCGCGTCAGTAAATCCGCGGCCGGACGAGGCGTAAGTCTCGACGATGGTAGCCTTGCTGCCCGCCTCGGCAATGACGATAACGTGCGGAAAGATCGCCGAACCGTCCTCCGCGGCAAAGTTCAATTCGATCGGTTCGATAACGCTCGTGTCACGCGGAATGCGGACGACCGCGACGTCAGCAAACGCCATATTCAACGCGGTAAATCCATTGCGTCGAAAGTTGAAAGCGGCGACTCCGTCGTTAGGACTCGAAGTTCCGCCGGAAACAACCTTCCATTGCTCGCCAACGAGCGGGGCGACGTTGGTATATTTCCAATCTTCGTCACGGACCGTCGGAAATCCAGCCGCTTCGAAGAAAGCAAAGGCCGCTTCGCGATCCGCGACCGATGCATCGCCGCCGAGGCTCGTCTTGAATTCGGCAAACTGTTTTGTAAATTGTGTCTCTTTCACTGCTGTCGTAGTGCTCATTTCTTAAAAACTGATATTAATTTGATATGTTTGAACGGACCGCATCGCCGCTTCCATAACCGCATCCGTGCGGTTCGACCATGATAAGGCTAAACTTGGCGTCGACTTTGTTGACGCAATCCTTATCCAGCAAAAACTGCTTCGCGAGCCTGAGCTTTGCATCGTTCTCTGAAGCTGACCTTTTCTCGTCAAAGATCGTGGTTCGCTCAGGATCCAGTAAAAAATCGTGTCGGGTAAGAACGAACTTGACGCCCATCGCCGTTATTTTTGAAAGCAGATCATTTTTGTCATTTGACTCCCAAAGCAGCTTTCGGAACGTCCAGTCTTCGAACAAATAATCAGAAAAGACCGGCCGGTCAATGTTGTATGTGTCCCTGCGCATGTTGATCAGCCATACACGCGAATCGGGCGGCGTATTCTTTTTGACCCAATCGTAAAGCGAAAAGTAATCGAGGTGCTCGGCCAGATAGGCATCTCTCTCTTGTCCGCCAAGAGCGACCCGCAACGGGGCCTTCTGACAAAACCAAGCCGCTGTCGTCAGGATCGCGAAAAATGCAGCCGCCGTTAGTGCGTACTGAGCGATGCCGCGTAATTGCCGGCCGGAGGCCTCGGCCGCTGCCGCAATGGCGATAGCGAGCGACGGCGCTATCGGCAGCAGATACCGTAGTTGCGCGCTCGAGAATACCCAAAAAAGAAACATCACACCGGCGACACCCGCGGCGATCTTTGCTTCGAGCGGCAGGTCCAGTTTCCACAGTGCGAACAGCAACAGCGGCAAACCGATCAAAAACGCGACACCGAGCACGCCATCGTAATTCTTAGGTTCCTCAGGCTGGGCGGCGACCGAGACCAGGAACGGCGCGGTCAAATATCGGGTCTTGTCGACGTCCGCTCCGCCGTACTGCGAATTCATCGACTGGAACAGGTTCGAGCGTTCGACGTCCCAACCGTCGGCCTTGCCCGGCCAGATGCTCATGTAGAACGGAAAGACCGGTGACTCGGTCGCGGCCCACGTCCGCAAATACCATGGCGACGCGATCGCTCCGGCAAGTATCAAAGCACCGAAACCCGACGCGATCAGTTTGCCCGAGTTCACGGCATTACGTGCACGTAGCAATACGATCAACGCAAACGCCGCGATCACGAACACCGTCGTCAGCTTGATGCAGAGTGCGGCACCCAAAAATATCGCGACGCAGATCGCCGCTGAGGCCGACGGTTGACGCCACCATCTGGACAGGCTGTAGATCGCCAGTGTGACAAATAGCGCCAGAGAAACGTCAATGTAACCGCTCGATGCGACGTGGTACGCCGTCGGTATCGAGGCGACCATCAGGACGGCGATGAGAGCATATCGCCGGGAAATGCCCGCCTCGCGCGCCCACCCAAACACCGCGGCAAGCAGCAGCGGAAAAAATGTCCAAATGACGACGCTGCCCGCGATCTCGCCAGCACGTTCGGAATAAACGCTGCCCAAAAGTCTCGCCCACACGACGTGCATCTCGGTCCCGAGTGACAGATAGCTTGCGATATTGCCCTGAATATAGGCGTTGCTGCCCTGTACAATATACGCCTTCGGCACGGAGAAATGATAGAGCAGCGTATCCTTCGCGATCGGCGGTGCAGCGGCGGAGATAAGTGCGAGCAACACCGGCACGGCGATCAGCAGCAGCAGGAACTTGTCGAATAGCCCGGTGCATTCCGGCACGCGGCTTTCTGTCCGGGCTTCGCGAACACGCCGCAGGCCGAGTACCGTCAGGAAAACTCCGGCGATGACACAGGCCGCGGCAGCAGGGCGTGAATATTGTCCGGCCAGGCCCAGAAAGAACCAGACTAAAGACCAAGCCCCGGCTCCGATCGCAATTGCGCGGACCAACTCGAGTACATGCGAGTGGCCCTCGGCCTGCGGCAGCTTAATGAACCGCGAGATGAATGTTCCGGTCCCGAACCATGCCAGCAATACCAAAAATGCTGCCAAACCGCCCGCCAGCGAGTCGATGATCCCGACGCCGAACATCGGCCCGCCACCGAGGTTGCCGACCAGCGAACCGAGTTTGCCGAGGTCACTGCCGCGAAGCGATAGGAACGCAACAAAACAGACCACGGAGAACACCGCGAAGATCATCGCGGCGGCCCCATTGTCCGGTTTTGTCGTCGTTGATGCCATCGCTAATTAGCGGCTCCCTTTACCCAGTCATAGCCCTTTTCTTCGAGTTCGAGAGCCAGTTCCTTACCGCCTTCCTTGACGATCTTGCCGCCGGCGAGAACATGGACAAAATCGGGCTGAATGTAATTCAAAAGCCTCTGATAATGCGTGACGAGGATAATTGCGTTTTCGCTCGAACGCAGCTTGTTCACGCCCTCGGCGACGATCCGCAGGGCATCGATATCGAGGCCCGAATCCGTCTCATCGAGGATCGCGAGTTTTGGCTCGAGCACGGCCATCTGCAATATCTCGTTTCGCTTCTTTTCGCCTCCGGAGAAGCCCTCGTTGACCGAGCGTTTGAAAAACTGCGGGTCCATCTCGACGATCTTGGCCTTTTCTTTCAGGAAATCGTTGAATTCGAGCGGATCGAGCTCTTCCTGTCCCTGGTGGACCGCTTTCTGGTTATAGGCGAGCCGCAGGAACTGCGAATTTGACACACCCGGCACCTCGACCGGATACTGAAATGCCATGAACACGCCTTCGCGGGCACGTTCGTCAGGTTCGAGTTCGATCAGGTCCTTGCCGTCAAACATCACGGTGCCCGAGAGCACCTCGTAGGTCGGATGGCCGGCCAGGACCTTTGAAAGGGTCGATTTGCCCGAGCCGTTCGGCCCCATTATCGCGTGGACCTCGCCCTTATTGACCTGAAGATTCAAGCCCTTGAGAATTTCCTTGCCTTCGATTCCGGCATGTAGATCTTTAATTTCTAATAACATAACGTCTATTAACTAACCTTTGGGTATTTTTCCGCGATCCGCGGCAACATTGACTTATCCTTTACATAGAGTTCGACGCAGCCGCACGAGGTACAGACCCAGTATACGATGCCGGCTGTGGTCGCCCACGTAATGGCGATCGACACTTCGACGGAGGTCTGATCGACCAGATGCACATCATCTGAGCCGCATTTTGAACAAACAGTCTTTTCAGACATTTATCACCTTATCCATCTCAAGGCCGGGTACACCAAACCATTCTTCGGCCGCGGTGTCCCTTACCCACTGATAACCATGCTTTTCGTACAACTCCTTGGCGCCGAGCGAGAAGTATGTCGTGTACAAAAATATGCGTTTCATTTCGGTCGTCGCGGCGTATTCGTCGATCGCATCGAGCAGCCGGTGCCCGATCCCGCGTCCGTGAAATTGCGGCGAAACAGCCATGCTCCGAACATAAAGGTCGCCATCCTCGACCGTGACAGAAACCGTGCCGATCACATCGCCGTCCTCGACCGCGACCCACTGCGGCCCTTCGGCAAACCGCTTTTCGATCTCGCTCGCCGGCGGCGTTACCACGGCAAATGCCTCAGCAGTGTAATGATCGACATACAGCCCGAACGCCTCGCGAAGAACATTGGCGATCGCACGTGAATCCTCGATTTTTGCGGGCCGCACCTCAACCATCCTTTTTACGCTGCGGGCTCGCCCGACCTGTCGGCGTCGATATTTATCTCGCCTTTCATATACAGCACCGCGTTACCGCCGATCTTTACGCGGTCGCCTATCAGTTTGCAATACAATTCGCCGCCGCGGGACGACACCTGCCGGGCAAACAATTCGGATCTTTCGAGCCGTTCGGCCCAATACGGTATCAGCGTACAATGTGCCGACCCCGTGACCGGATCCTCAAAAACACCGACCTCCGGAGCAAAAAACCGTGATACAAAATCGCAATCGCTGCCCGGTGCAGTGACGATCACAGCGTGGGTGTCGATCTTGAGGATCTCGGCAAAATTCGGCCCTATACCGCGGACCTCTTCCTCCGTCTCGTAGACCAGCATATAGTCGCGTGCCCGAGATACCGAAACCGGCGTTTTGCCGATCGCCTCGATCAAACCTGCCGGAGCCTCGCACGGCGTCGCCGGCCGCGAAGGGAAGTCGAGCACCAAGCGGCCATCGATCTTTTCGACCGTTAGAGTTCCGCTCTTTGTCTCAAAACTAAGACTGCCCGTCCCCGTCCCCAACTCGTCGAATATTACATAAGCCGTTGCCAGCGTCGCGTGTCCGCACAGGTCGATCTCAAAGGTCGGCGTGAACCAGCGGAGTTCGTATTTGTCGCCGCGGCGAACAAAAAACGCGGTTTCCGAAAGGTTGTTTTCCATCGCGATGGCCTGCATCGTCTCAGCCGCGAGCCACCCATCGAGCGGCACCACCGCCGCCGGGTTTCCCGCAAACGGAGTCGTGGTAAACGCATCAACCTGATAAATGTCCAGTTTCATATCTCTGACGCCTCCTCACGGCCGCGGTGCCATTTCAGCCATCCGCGAACATGGAGCGAAAAGAACACCGCACTGCCCAAGATCAGGGCCAGGCTGTTTATCATAAATCCGACCGTCATCCAGCTAAGGCTCGCGACCATCATGATGAGAAAACCGACCTTCTTCTTGCTCCCGATCAGATAAACGCCGGTCAAACCGCACACGGTCGCGAGCCAATCGATCCCCCAAAGCTGCATAACTATTTGGCCCGCTTATTTTTCCGAACCAAGGCAACTGCCTCGATCATTATCCGCGCGTCCCTCGGCAGCCGAGCGGCCTCAAGCGTTGAACGGGCAGGGAACGGAGCACTTAACCGTTTGCCGTAAACCTCGTTCATTTTTGCAAAATCACCGATATCGGACAGTATGATCGTCGTTTTGACAACGTCGTCAAGGCTGCTTCCGGCGGCTTTCAAAACGGCTTCAAGATTTTTGAGCACTTGTTCGGTCTGTTCTTCGATGCCGCCGCTGATCAAGAGTCCCGATCTCGGGTCAATAGCGATCTGACCGGCGGTATATACAACGCCGTCGACGACTATCGCCTGCGAATACGGCCCGATGGCTTTCGGGGCGTCCGGCGTCTCAACGGCCCGCTTTCGCGCAGACTGGGCATCGGTCTCGATCGCCGGCATTAGTAGAAGCACGAGTACTGAGACCAGGGTCGCCGTTGCCAAAAAGAGTCTTTTCATCATAAACCACCCTCGCTTACGAGATCTTTGTGCTGGTCACGACCGCATAATATATCGGCATCCCGATCGTGATATTCAATGGAAATGTCACGCCCAACGCCATCGGAATATACAGTCCGGGGTCGGCCTTAGGTGCCGCAAGCCGCATCGCCGCCGGCACCGCGATATACGAGGCGCTAGCGGCCAATATCGCGAACATAAAACGGTTGCCGGGATTCTGTGTGATCGCTCCGCTGACGATCGCCACTATTACACCATTGAATAACGGTGCGACGATTCCAAACGCCGCGACGTACCAGCCGTATTTTCGAAACGCCCCAAACCGCCGGGCGGTGACCATACCCATTTCCAACAGAAAAATGGCCAGAAACCCTTTGAAAATATCCGTCGTGAACGGCTTGATGCCCTCGGCCTGTTTCGTATCCGCAAAAAATCCGATCAGAAGGCTCCCGAGTATCATCAGGACGCTGCCATTCGTGAAGGAATGCTGAATGATGCTCTTGAGAGACCCGCCGGATTTGGCTTCGGTCTCATATTTCATCATCAGGATAACGCCAACGATGATCGCCGGCGATTCCATCAGTGCCATCACGGCAACCATGTGTCCGCCGAAAGTCAGCGACTGGCCCTCGAGAAACGTCGTGGCAGCCACAAATGTCACCGCGCTCACCGACCCGTATGTAGCCGCCACGGCGGCCGCGTCGCTGACGCTCATTTTCCGCTTAAGGACAAAAAACGAGTACAGCGGGATCAGAGAGGCGATCGCGATCCCGAACAGGAGTGAAAAGAGTATTTCCAGAGAAAAACTGCTGTGCGACAACTCCTGTCCGCCCTTAAACCCGATCGAAAAGAGAAGGTAGAGCGATATGAACTTCACACTCTGTGCCGGGATCTCAAGATCGCTTTTGACCAACGTAGCGACGATGCCGAGAACGAAAAACAACAGCGTCGGGTTGGTCAGATTCGCAATTACCAGCTCAATGTTCATTTCAAAGATCAGTCGGTTACAGCGGCGATCGCCTGTATCTCTATCTGCGTTCCAAAATGCAGTTCCTTGACCGGCACGATCGCCCGTGCGGGGCGATGGCTGCCCATCACCTCGGCGTATTTGGCATTAACCGCCGCCCATAATTCCATGTCAGAGACATATATCGTCATCTGTAAGACATGTTCCAGGCCGCTGCCCGCGGCTTTCAATACGGCCTCAACATTCCTGAGCGCCAGCTCGGTCTGCTCGCCGATATCACCCGTAAACGGTTCGCGAGTATCCAGCGTCATCGGCAGCTGGCCCGAAACATAAACGAGGCCGTTGTGTTTGATTCCCGGACTGTAATGGCCTTTTGGAGCGGGCTGTCCTTCGGGTATTATATGCTTCATCTTAAATATGAGGCCTCTCGGAGACCGTCTTCAGGTAATCTCCGAGAGGCCTTTTCAACTTCATTTTCAATTACTTTGCCGGCTTATAGGGCAGCGATGAATGATGAAGGAAGATCTTCAATTTTCCGTATTCATCCATCTTGAACCCCCAGGTTTTGTCCACGACCGTCTCATTACCGGCTTTGTCGTACAGGTAAATGTTCCCGGTCGTGACGGCCACCGTGCCGTTCAGGATGATACCGGCATTCTTGGTCTTGTAACCGACCCAACCTTTCAATGCGAATCCCGAATCGTCCTTGTATTTCGGATTTCCTCCAACAAAGTACGACAAGGCTCCCTCTCTATCCAATCGGAACGTCTGATCGCCCGATGTCAGCGTCGGCTTGAACAACACGATGCCGTTCGAATAGTTATATCCTTCGTCAAGGGCATCCGACGCCGCCTTTTTGTAGTCGCCGCCCTCAGCGTGGATCTTGCTTATTTTCAAAAGCGATTCTGCCCACTTTTTCTGAGCCTCGATCACCATCGCTTCGGTAATATTATAATTGGTCGCCTTGTGGCCCGGAATTACCTCTTGAGCGGCCGCGGTAGCTGTCGCCGCGGCAAATATCATCAGGACAAACGCCGTATATCTGAGATTCTCAATGCAAATTCTTAAGTTCATTAATAATTGTTCCTTCCCATTAATAGTATTTGTCGTTGGTCCGGCGGCGTGCGGCAGGCATAGAAAAAGACCCTTCGCGCGAGTTTGCTGGAACCAACAAAAACCGCGAAAGGTCTCGATACTTTGCTGATAAGACCGGAATGCCCAAGGCACTCGTAATGACGGCTTTACCAACCCGTTCGGGTGATCTACTCCCCTTTCACAGTCACTAAGGTAAGCGAAAGCTTACTTTTTTGTCAAGAAACAACTTCCTGTAATTTCAAAGATCAAAGGCGTTCATTTGAGTGACGCCAACTAACCGACGCTGCCTTCCAGTTTCAAACCTAAGAGTTTGGTGGCCTCGACCGCGTATTCCATCGGCAATTCGCGAAATACCTCTTTGCAAAAACCGTTGATGATGAGCGAAACGGCGTCCTCCTGCGGGATGCCGCGTTGCTGCAAATAGAACAACTGGTCTTCGCTGATCTTGGAGGTCGTGGCCTCGTGTTCGACGCGGGCGGTGTTGTTCATCACCTCGATGTAGGGAAAGGTGTTTGCCTCGCACTTGCCGCCGATCAGCATCGAATCGCACTGCGTATAGTTTCGCGCACCGTCGGCCTTCGGCATTATCTTGACCAGGCCGCGGTATGAGTTGTTCGACTTGCCGGCCGAGATGCCTTTCGAAACGATCGTCGACTTGGTGTTCTTACCCAAATGGATCATCTTTGTGCCGGTATCGGCGATCTGCGCGTTGTTGGTCAGCGCGACCGAGTAGAATTCGCCGATCGAATTGTCACCCTGCAGGATCACGCTCGGGTATTTCCAGGTGATCGCCGAACCGGTCTCGACCTGCGTCCACGATATTTTCGAGTTGACCCCGCGGCACGCACCGCGTTTGGTCACAAAATTGTAAATGCCGCCCTTACCCGTCTCGTCACCGGCATACCAGTTCTGCACGGTCGAATATTTGATCTCAGCATCATCCAGTGCCACGAGCTCGACGACCGCCGCATGAAGCTGATTTGTATCAAACTGCGGCGCCGTACAGCCCTCGTTATAGGCGACATAACCGCCCTCTTCGGCAACGATCAGCGTCCGTTCGAACTGGCCGGCTTCCTGCGTGTTGATACGGAAATAGGTCGATAATTCCATCGGGCAGCGAACGCCTTTCGGAATAAATACGAACGATCCGTCAGAGAACACAGCCGAGTTCAGTGCCGCGTAATAGTTGTCGCCGACCGGCACGACCGAGCCGAGATACTTCTTGATCAGCTCGGGGTAATCGGCCACCGCTTCGGTAAACGAGCAAAATATCACGCCCGCCTCAAGCAGCTTTTTCTTATAGGTCGTCGCGACCGAGACCGAGTCAAAGACCGCATCGACGGCCACATTCGCGAGCATCTTCTGCTCGCTGAGCGGGATGCCGAGCTTCTCAAAGGTCTTCAGCAATTCCGGGTCGACCTCGTCCAGGCTGGCCTTTTCGGGCTTCTGTTTCGGTGCCGAGTAGTAGGAAATGTCCTGAAAATCGATGTTCGGATACGCAAAATTCGCCCAGTTGTCGGGCTGCTTCATCTTGAGCCACTGCCTGTAGGCCTTGAGCCGAAATTCAAGCAGCCATTCGGGTTCGTTCTTTTTCGAAGAGATCAGCCGGACCGTGTCCTCAGATAATCCGCGGTCGATCGTTTCGGTCTCGATATCCGTGACAAAGCCGTATTTATATTCCCGATTTGTAAGTAATTCTGCTGCTGTCGACATAACTTTCTTCTATCAAATAGAAACTTAAGATCATATGGTCAAAGGACCTTTTTCTATGTACCCCGTGTCCCTATTTGGCTAAATCCCGACGGTTCGATCGTCCGGTGGATCCCCTGGATCTGGTGGAACATCGCGTCAACCGAGCTCTCGGTGCCGACGAGCTGTGCCAGCGTGATCTGCGAAAGGGCGTTTTCGACGATCTCGTGAAGCCCAACGATGACCGGGCGAATACCGCAATCGCCGTTGTGCACGCACGAGTCGCGAACGCCGGTATAGCTCTCGCAGTGCTTATTGAGCACGTCCTGGTCGAGCACCTTGATCACTTCATTAAGCCGCACTTCGCCGGCCGGACGAGCGAGAAAGTACCCGCCCTTGGTGCCGCGGGTCGAATGTACAAATCCGGCCTTGTTAAGCAGCCACATCAGCTTGCCCGCATTGGCGGTCGAGATGCCCTCACGCTCGGCGATCTGCGGCAGCGTCAGGCTCTCGCCCGGCTGCAGATTGGCCAACTGGACCAGGCACCTTAACCCATATTCTTCTTGTGCCGATATTTTCATAAACCACACCCTGACAGTATTTTTGGGTATTCCCGTAACTCATAGAATCGCAAAACATTATTTTTTTGTCAAGATTGGTCGCATAGTGTTTTGCCGGAATCGCAACCTACCGATATTTTGCTAAAATCAAACGATGATCCTAACAGTTTTGGGCTCGGGCACATCGGTGCCGCATCCGCGGCGGAGCAGTTCGGCGTATTGGCTCGAAACGGCCTCGGGCACGGTGCTGCTCGACTGTTCGCCGTCGGCGATACAGCGGATGGCGGAGCTCGGGCTCGACTGGGCGGGGCTCGACGCGATCTGGATATCGCATTTTCACCTCGACCATTTCGGCGGGCTCGCGCCGTATCTGTTCGGCATCAAGCACGCGGCCGAGACCCGCGACCGGACGAGCCCGCTGCGGATATTCGGCGGACGCGGCCTCGATGCTCTAATTCGCGGCATTGACGCCGCGGGCGGCTATCGCCTGCTCGAACAGCGGTTTGCGATCGAGATCGTCGAGGTCGACGAGCTTGAGCCGTTTGTGATACTGCCGGGCGTCGAGGCCGTGGCCAAAAAGACGCCGCACACCGACGCGAGCCATGCGATACACATCCGGGTCGGCGAGGCGACGATGGTCTTTACGGCCGACACCGGATTTGACGCGTCGATCACGGGACTTGCCGGCGGCGTCGGGCTCTTCGTACTCGAATGCTCATTTATCCGCGACAAGCCGGTCGAACTGCACCTGGAGCTTGCCGAGGCGATGCACCTGATCCGAAGGGCGGCGCCGCGGCGGGCGATGCTGACGCATTTTTACCCAGAGTGGGATGAGATCGACTTTGCCGAGGCGGTCGCGGCGTTTGATCCGCCGTGCGAGGTGGCCGAGGCGTTTGACGGGCTGCGGATCGAGTTCTAAAGCCCGCAGCCAAGAAGCCAAAACGCGTACCGCACGGCCCGGGCCGCCGCAGTACGCGTTAAACTCGGTGAAAATCGGCAGCTCTCGGCTATTTGCCGCCGGCGCTCTTTCGGGCCATTGCGAGCAGTTCCTCGGGCATCCACTTATTAAGGTTCTTTTCCTCGGCGCCGGCAATGCCGCGGTCGCGGTTGCGCCACTCCTTAATCGGGTCGTCCTCGCGGAGCGATTCCTTGGGATAATTTTCGACCTGCTCGAGGCTGATGATGATGCCCTGGGCGACGTCGTTCCAATCTTCGTTCTGGATGCCGCGCATAACGATGGGCAGGCCGGCGGTCCAATCTTCCTCGGGGGCGATATTGTCGTACTCGGGGATGGTCAGAAACGCTGTGTCCGGAAACGCCTTGCCGCTGTATTCGCTGTCGAGTTGGGCCTTGACGTCCTTGATCGCCTGGTTCGGGTTCGCCTTGCGGATCTCCAACGCCCTTCGGAAAATGTCTGAAACGGTTGCTTTGTCGCTCATATGGTTAATAGCCAAAGGTTATCACAAAAGGGCGGCGAAATTAACCGGTCAGGTGCCAAATCGGCCCGCGTATCCCGGTTCGCCCGGCGGCCGGCAAATTTTCTGCTGCCAACTAAATTCTTGATGTTTGGCATCTGAAAAGTTAGTCTTTCACTCGAGAGGAGATTTTTGATGAAGAGCCTTTTCGCCATCGCGGTCATATTGTTCGCCTTTTCGGCCGGTTTTGCTCAAAACGAGCAATCGCCGATCGTTGAAAAAGATATCACATACAAAAACTGGACGCTCAAGAGCATTCGCACCGGCGAAGACGTCACTTTGCGCGACCTGACCCATGGCAAAAAGCTGGTCATAGTCGTCTATTACGCTCCGTGGTGTATGAACTGGCGTCACGACGCCCCTTTCCTGCAGCGGTTTTACGACAAGTACAAGGCGAACGGCCTCGAGATCGTCGCGGTCGGCGAGTACGATCCGCTGTCGTCGATGAAAAACAACCTCGAATATCTAAAGCTGACGTTCCCGGCGGTTTACGAGTCTGAGAACCGCACCGATAAGCAAAAGACACAGCATTACGAGTATCGCCGCTCGACGGGCGATATGCGCAACTGGGGTTCGCCGTGGTACATCCTGCTCGAACCGGCCGCGTTTGAGAAAAAGGGCGACACGCTCGTCAAACGCTCGCACGTCATAAACGGCGAGATGATCGAGACCGAGGGCGAAAAGTTTATCCGCCAAAAGCTCGGGCTGCCCGCCGACGATACCAAGGCCGACATTTCAAAGAGCGGCAAGATCGAGGTCTGTGACCCTGACAAAAGATCCGCGACACTCGTCAAACCCTAAGTGCCAAAGGCACGTTATCTTCGCTTTTGTGCGGAGATCCAAATTCACCGCTCGAATTTGAAACAACCGGCTGTCTCGTAGTGTGCCGCTAGGCCGTTTGGTCGCCAGGGTTTAGGCGGGAACAATGTTTCAAATTAATTCGACATTTTCAATGAATTTGAAACAACTTAAGTCCTTTATCCAGTGACTTTAACCCCCGATCTTGTTTCAAATTGCAAACGTGCCCCCGATGCGGCATTCCGGATCTGATCGAAAACGCGGTAACACCCCTGTTTAGAGCAGTTACAGCGTCCCGGTTGTTTCAAATTACCTTTCAGGGATTATCGATCGATCCGGGCGTTCTGCTCCGCTCATTCGTTATTCAATATTCTAAATTCAGAATTGAATTCGTGTCCTGACTGTCCTGCGTGTCCCGACACTCTTGACTCACCCGACTCGACAGACTCACCATCGTGTTGTATGTATTTTCAAAGATCGATCCTAAAAGATCGTACCATACATTGCAGAGATACGGCAAGATTTCGTTAGTGAAACGGCTGGTCTGTGTGTCGTGCCCGTCCTCGGCGGCATTGCCGCGATCACCGTTCAAAAAAAAGCTTGACAAGTATCCGAAGTGAGGCGTAGATTGTTCGTGTCTAACCGAGACAAATAAATCCCAAGCGGCTCTTAACCACACAAGGAGTGCAATATGCCCACATCCTCACGGCCCGACGGAGCGGAAACGGTTTCCGGCCCGGGCGGTTCCGCGCGTGCAGAAAGTTCTGACCAAAGATCGCTGTCCGACAATTGGTGGAAGATCGGCATTTTTGCCTTTCTGGTCATAGGTGTTTCGGGTGCCATCCTGAAGTACCTTGACGACGATGCCAAGCGGCAAAAGCTTCTTCCGGCCAAGGATCGCTCCGCCCTGTCGAGCATCAATCCGTTCATTCCCGCACCGACGCCGACACCGACGCCGCAGCTTTCGAAAGAGTACATATACGCGGGCAGCCGAATGCTTGCGGTCGTGGACGCCAATGCCGCTGAGACGCCGCCGGCTGATCTGGCCGTATGGCGGCCTTCGAGCGGTGTCTGGTATGTGTACAACCTCGTGACGGCGGCGTGGACATCGTATGGGTGGGGCAACAGTTCGGACATTCCGGTCCAGGGCGACTTTGACGGTGACGGCAAGACGGACTT
>JBGAOU010000054.1:0-12832 GCA_044221625.1 Pyrinomonadaceae bacterium
AAAAATGCGCAAAGCTGTAAGTTGTTTTCTGGTTCTGGTGGTCCTTTTGTCTTCGTCGTCAGCCTTGGTTGCCCAGAAGACTAAGGTGAATATAGGCCGTGGTAGGTTTGAGCCGGCTGAATCGCCAAAGTCCAAGTCCCCAAAACCGGGTCCAAAGGCTGAGATCGCGATCTTCAAAACTGCAGAAGCCTTTACGACCGGTAGGGGCGCGTGGGTTCATTGGCAAATGGAAGTGGAGACTAATAATCAAGGATTCTACGTTTACAGAATGGATACTCGAGCGGCCGAGCCGGTTTCTGAATTCATCCTGGGCGGAAGCTTTAAGTCAATTGAACCGACAGTTTATGGCGAACATTATAGTTTCTTTGATCCATCAGGCAATGTTGACAGTCAATATATCGTTGAAACGTATGGTGTAACCGGTGGAAAGACCCGATCGTGGACGGTTGGTACGCAACTTGTGAAATCTTACCCAACGGTTGACGGCGTTGCGATGTTTGATAAGGCACCGACGATCAATGAGAACGCTCGGCCGTCGAATACGATCCTTGACTTGCCGTCGGACTTGAAATCCGAGGTCATGACCTACCAAGTCGCCGCGGATCTGGAACGACATAAACAGGTTATCGCCCAGCCAGGAGCCAAGATCGCAGCTAAAGGCTCTGGTATTATCCGCGTAACAAAGGCTCAGTTACAGGCGGCGGGTTTTGATGCGAATAGTGACCCGGCACTCTGGCAGCTTTATCTGGAAGGCGTTGAGAGACCCATCATTGTAGGCCCAAATGCTGATTACATCGAGTTCTTTGGGAAGGACCTTGACACAGTTGAAAGTGATATACGGACATACTATCTGATCGTCGGCACCCAGCCCGGTAAACGCGTTAGAAACGCAACACCTCGCCCGAATATGGGTACGGTCATGTCCAAGATGTTTTCAACTCAGATCGTTAAGAAAGAAAGGTTATTTTATTTAGATACCATACTTAACGGTGATCTGGAAAACTATTGGGGTCGCGCGATTACAGCTAACACAACCAACTATACGTTTGCGTTGACGGGTATTGACCCGGCAGCGCCAAACGCAACGGTGAGCTTAGCCTTCCAAGGATATTCGCTCACCAATCACAACGTCGAAGTGTCCCTTAACGGAAATGTTCTCGCGCCGGCAACCGGAAACTCGAGGCTGCCGTTCTCGGCAGTATACTCAGTTCCGGCTTCGTTCCTTGTGGAAGGAACCAACACCGTGTCGATGCGTTCAAACGGCGCTAGTGGCGACACCAATTTGTTTGATTCGGTCACGATCGATCTTGCAAAAAATTACAAAGCCGATGCAAATCGGCTGGATTTCTACACAAACAACTACAAGAAGACTCGAGTTTCCGGATTTAGTACCGCTAACGTCCGCGTGTTTGATGTTACCAATGAACTGGACCCGATCAATATCAATGGTCTTGAAATGGTCGAGACGAATGGCAGCTTCGGCCCGATGATACCTGCGGCGAGGGGCAGAATTTTCCTCGCGGTCGAGGCGTCTAATTTTTCGGCACCTGTCTCGGTTCTGCCAAACGATCCTGAAATGCTTGGCGTGCCAACTCAAGGTGCGCACTTCCTGGTAATATCACATGCAAGCCTGATGACGCAGGCCCAGGGTTGGAGCAATTATCGAACAGGGCTTGGAACGCTTTCTAAAGTTGTCGAGGTATCTGAAATATTCGACGAATTCAATTACGGCGTTTCGAGTTCACAAGCGATCCGGGACTTTCTGAATTATGCCAAGAATAATTGGCAGACTCCGCCGCAGTATGTACTCCTGATCGGCGACGCGTCTTACGATCCAAGAAACTACTCAGGCGGTGGGTATTGGAACATGGTCCCGGTCAAAATGGTGAACACTTTGTTTAATGAGACCGGAAGTGATGAGGCTCTTGCAGACTTTAACAATGATGGACTTGCAGAGATCCCGATAGGGCGAATTGCGTCGAGGGATGCGGCCGGTGTCACGGCAGTCTTCAATAAGACCGTTGCATGGGAATCTGCACTGACGGCAAATTCAATGGACCGAGGGGCTACATTTGTTTACGATTGGCCGGACGGATATGACTTTCAAGCAATGAGTAATCGAATAATGTCTAACCTGCCTGGAAGTGTACCGACCACCTCGATCTCGCAAACCTCTCCAACGGCAAAAACCGACCTGATCAATGCCTTCAATGAGATAGATCCGAACAACGTAGCGAATTCGGGACAATATATCGTCAATTATACCGGTCACGGTACGACAGGTGCGTGGCGGGATCAAAACCTGTTTTGGAATGGCGACGTTCCGTCTCTCACAAATGCAACAAGACCTTCGTTGGTCACAGCATTGACCTGTTTGAACGCGAATTTCATAATCGCATCCGGAAACGAAAGTTTCGCTGAAGTTCTTACAAAGGCTTCGAATGGCGGCGCAGTCGCAGTCTGGGCGTCAACAGGTAAGACTACACCCGACGTGCAGGAGATCATGGCATCACGCTTCTTCCTTCAGATCGGCGCCGGGAACCTGACCCGACTGGGCGATCTTGTGGCGGACGCGAAATCTCAGGTAGCGGGCGGTGCCGATGTTCGATTGTCATGGGCGATACTCGGTGACCCGATGCTCAAGGTTAGATAGTCGGCAATAGGCTGCAGCAATTAAAAAAGGCGTTCCGGAGATCGGGACGCCTTTTTGATCGTGGTACTCGCGGCGGGATTTGAACCTGCGACTTCTTCCTTCGGAGGGAAGCACTCTATCCACTGAGCTACGCGAGCATAAGAGCCGACTTAATAATACCAAATCGGTCTATCGCGGGACAATCGTCACGCTTTTGATCTTGACGGGTTCGACGGGCCGTTCGCCGTCCTTCGGCTGCACGCCCGAGATGGTCCGGACGTTCTGCATACCGTCGATGACCTTGCCAAAGATGGTGTAGCGATTATCAAAGCCCGATTCGCGCTTGAGCGTGATGAAAAATTGCGAATTGGCAGAGTCAAAATCCTGCCCGCGGGCCGCACCGACAATGCCGGTGTCGTATTTGATGTCCGAAAATTCGGCGGGGACGTTAGGCTTGCCGGATTTGCCGGTTCCGTCATTGGTCGGATCAGCGTCCTTTGACAAGGGGTCGCCGCCCTGGACGACCGACTGATTTATACGGTGAAAGGTGGTGCCGTTGTACACGCCTTCCTTCGCGAGTTCCTTAAATCGGGCGACCATCTTCGGTGCGATGTTCGAGTACAACTCGATCTTGATGGTGCCGTAGGCGGCAGAATTTTCCATCTCGATCACGGCTATCTCGGCATCGGCGACGGGCTCGACGCCCTTTTTGACGTTGGGGGCCGAGTTATTCGCTGGCTTTTTATCGCCGCCGCAGCCGCTGATCCCGACTGAGATCAGAACGAGCAGAATTATCAGGTAATTTTTCATATTCTTTAGTTAAAAAGACTTTTCGCTGTCCAGCATTATCGTCACGGGCCCGTCATTGACGAGTTCGACGTCCATCATCGCGCCAAAGGCTCCGGTTTGGACCTTATCGACCATCGTGCGGGACCTTTCGACAAAATATTCGTACATTGCCTCGGCCGCCGGGCCCGGTGCCGCGTCGATGAAGGACGGACGCCGGCCGCGGCGAGTATCGCCGTACAGCGTGAACTGCGAAACCACCAACAACCCGCCGCCGATATCGGCGAGCGAAAGGTTCATCTTTCCGTCGGCATCGTCAAAAATGCGTAGATTGACGATCTTGTCTACAAGGTAATCCGCGTCTGCCTTGCCGTCGTTGTGCGTGACGCCGAGCAGGACGAGCAGGCCGCGGCCGATCTCGCCGGTGATGGCTTCGCCGACCGTGACCTTCGCCCTAGAAACACGCTGAACGACGGCTCTCACGTCTTAGGCCGCTTCCTCGATGTAAACGCGGTTCATCACGACCGGATCATGCGGCTTATCGTTGTGATTCCGCGAAACGGTCGCGATCGCGTTGACCACATCCTGCCCTTCGATCACCTTGCCGAATTTGGTATAGCTCGGCGGCAGCGGATAGTCAATGTGCATTATGAAGAACTGCGATCCGTTGGTGTTCGGGCCCGAGTTGGCCATCGCGACGGTGCCTTTTTCGTACGATCCGGCATAGAGAGCCGATGACCGGTCGATCTCGTCGTTGAACTTGCCGCCCCACGCCGATTCGCCGCCGTAGCCCTCGCCAAGCGGATCGCCGCCCTGGATCATAAAATTGGGGATCACGCGGTGAAAGATCACGCCGTCGTAATAGTTCTTGCCGGCGAGCAGCCGGAAATTCTCGGTCGTTTTCGGGGCGTCGGCCTCGAGTAATTCAAATTTGATGGTGCCTTTATTGGTTTCGATAACTGCAATTCGGTTTGTCACTAATTATTCTCCTAATTCAAGATAAATCGTTCGATAGCCGCGGCAACGCCGCCTTCGTCGTTAGTTAATGTTGTATAAAATTCCCCTTGCAGGTGCAACTTGGGGTCGGCGTTTCCCATCACGACCGGCGTGCCCGCAAATTCGAGCATGTGAAGGTCGTTGTAATTATCGCCGATCGCCATCACATTTTCAGGCCGCAGGCCGTTAAGTTCGGCCAGACGAGCGACGCCGTGGCCCTTCGACGCGTCGGGCGGCAAGATATCGAGCAGGGTAAAGTCCAACTGCTCGTAGATCGTCGCAAGGATCGTAATGTCCGCGCCAAATTCCTCGTTAAGGTCGCGTTCGAGCTCCGACATTGCCGAACATCCGCCCGAAAACGAGATGTGGACCACATCGTGGCCCTGAATTATGTCCTCAAGCTGCGGGACGTGGACGATCGACAGGTCAGCCTCGTCACCGTGCAGCGTACGCGACCAGGCGATGTATTTCATCAAGGGCCGGTTACGCTCCGAAACGCGGTCGTATAAAAGTGTGCCCGAACCGTGCGGGTCTGCACTCACGAGAGCGTCACCGCCGAGCCTTTTACCGACACGGACGATCTCGAGGCTGGTTGACTCGGACAAAAGGGAATATTCGACCGTATCACCGGAATCGGCAAATTTCAGGAGCGCGCCGTTATGCGTGATCATCGGCGCGTTGAGCCCGAGATCGAGGCCCACCGGCCGAGCATCGCGAAACCGCCGCCCGGTCGCGATGGTCACAAGTACACCGGCAGCTTCGGCCGCCGCGATCGCCTCGCGATTGACGTCAGGGACCTTTCCTTCCGAATTCAATGTCGTGCCGTCGAGGTCGAGGGCGAGGAGTTTTATCATTAGGGAAGCGGTCTGGACCTCAACGAGATGTGAAACTTTGGAATTATAAATGACAACTGCAGCATAAGGACTGAAGAGATCAGCGTCAGAACACCCAGATCAAGAAAGTTTGCGCGATATAGAAATCTGTCAATTAGAATTGGTCGAAAGAACTCATTAGAGATCAAAAGTTGCTGTGTATCAAAATACCAATACAAAAAGACCGAAATCGTTCCAAGCACCGGTAAAGTCGCGAACATCCAAAATCTTCGGTGACACGAGACAAGTAACGACAGGCCGGTGAGAAAGGAGATCCAGTACAAGGTCTTCGGGTGCGGGTCGGGGAAACAGTAAGGGCCGGCAAACACAGGGCGTCCTTCTGCCAAGGCTGTTTCCTGCTCTTGGAAATAGGCGTCGCGCTTTGCAGTCTCGTGCGCCGTATCCAGCAAGATGCCGCCGATCGAAAAAACGAAGGCGAGAAGGATCATGGCGATATTTACCTTTCTATGCATAAGCCCTAAAGAAACCTACTTGGCGTTGTGGGCTTCCATATAGGCCCTAAGTAGTTGATTTATCTTGGTTTGGTAACCCTGACCGAATTCACGAAAGAACGACAATACGTCGTCATCTAATCGAAGCGTGATCTGGTGTTTACGCGGTATCGGCGTAAAGCCCTTTCTGACAACTCCCTTAGCGAACATTTCCGGTGTAAGACGGGGAATGTCAGTGAAGTCAATATCCTCGTCCTTCATATTCTTAAGCCGTTCCCAGTCAGTCTCTGATTGCCGAGTAGTAGATTTCTTGTTCATATCTTTCTGCTTTTCGGAGGGAAATTATACGTACCATTTCATCACTTTCGGTATGCGATACCGCCACGATCACGCCATTCAGGATGCCCAGGGTAAAGAATCTCGTTTCACCATAGTCGAAACGATCGTCAATAACAGTGTATGTTTCTTGTTCAAAGATATCCCGTGCATCAAGGAAGTCCAGCCCATGCTTAACAAGGTTCTCACGGCGCTTCCTCTCATCCCATTCGAATCTCATGTACATTGTAACTACATTCTGTAACTACGTCAATTATTATTCTGCTCGGCTCTCTTTTCGGCTCGTTGCTCCTCGAGCCACTTTTGATACTTTGCCTTACCCTTTTCAAACTCAGCCGCCGAAGCGTAGAACCAATGGCTGCCGTCGTTGGCTTCGACGTTTCTTACATAAAAGATATAGTCATTTGGCTGCGGCTCGAGAGCGGCCCTGATCGAACTTTCGGTAACCGACGATATCGGGCCGGGCGGAATGCCCGTCTTGATACGGGTATTGTACGGCGAATCGACCTCGAGGTCGCTTTTGTGGATCGTGCCGTCCCATTTGGATGCCGGCGACTATCGGCCGTTCGGCCTCGACCTTAGTTTCGGTCTCGATGAGCGAGGCTATGGTCACGATCTCGTGCGGTGTTCGCCCTATCCGCCTCGCGGCGTCGGCCCACTCGGGCTTCCAAAACTTTCTAAATTGCTCAACCGTCATCTTAATGACATCCTGCGGCTTAGCGTCGCGGGGCACATTGTACGTGCTCGGGTACATATAGCCCTCTAGGTTCGGGGCATTGGGTGAAATGTCGCGGATCAGCGAGATGTCGTCCATCATCGCAACGATCGCTTTTTCGTCGACTGGCGGCGTTTGCGGGAATTTCTCGGCGATGCGCTTGGCGATGTCAAACCGCGTAAATCCCTCGGGGATCGTTAGTTTGATCGTCCGTTCTTCGCCCTTTTCAAGCTGCTTGAGCACCTGGAGCGTCGTTATCGGCGAAGGGAACTGATACTCGCCGGCCTGGAGTTTGCTGCCGTCGCCGACAAAACGCAGGTAGAGCATAGTCGCCGTTTCGCTGCTGATAATGCCCTCAGACGCGAGTTTGGCGACGATCTCTTTCGGGGTCGAACCCTTTTCGATCTTGATGTATTGTTCGGCCTTTGAGTGCGGTTGGGCATATCGGACTGAACTGTAGATCCAATAGCTGAAACCGCAGACCGCGAGCACGGCGGCCGCCAGGACACCAAAAACAAGACTAACGATTTTCATATTCACCAATAAAACATCCACGAACCTCACCGCCGGCAAAATTCGTGGATCAGATCAGATGTGCCGCACATAAACAGCAGCAGATACTATTTAGCCGCCAGATATTTCGTTACCGCCGAGGTTATCGCCTCACCCTCGGGTGTGTCCTTCGACCCGAAACGGGCGACGACCTTGCCCTGGCGGTCGATGAGAAACTTGTTAAAGTTCCACGAAATATCACCGGCAAAATCGGGATTTGACCGTTTATTGGTCAAATACGTGTACAGCGGATGCTGGTCCTCCCCCTTGACCGATATCTTGGCGAACATCGGAAAGGTGACCTTGTACTTCGTCGAGCAAAACTCCTTGATCTCCGCCTCGGTCCCGGGTTCCTGGCTCAGGAAGTTGTTTGCCGGAAAACCAAGAATGACGAGGCCGCTGTCCTTATGTTTCTGATAGAGAGCCTCGAGGCCCTCGTATTGCGGAGTGTAACCGCATTTGCTGGCAACGTTTACGATCAGGATCACCTTACCCTTGTAAGCATCGAGTTTAACGTTCTCGCCGTCGATGTTCCGCATCGTGAATTCGTAGATCGAACTCTCGGGCGGCGGATCGGCGGGCGACGGATTAAGGATAAATCCGAACTTGTACGCGGCGCCGACACCGGCACCGACGATCAGGACCAAAACTACTCCAATGACCTTTAACATCAATTATTTCTCCAGTTCGCGAGGGCTGCGGGGAGCCTTCGGCAGTTCCGGGGCGGCCTCGCCGGTCGCGGCAAATACTTCCTTAAATGCTCCGACGCTCGAAAGCACGCCGCTCGTTTCGGTCGGCATAAATATTACCTTCGAGTTTTGCGTGCGGGCCATATCCCGCATCGAATCGACATAGCGCGCCGTTATCAGATACTGAGCCGTCTGGCCGCGGTCGCCGATCGCCCCGGCGATCTGAGCGATCGCCTGTGCCTCGGCCGTCGCCGAAACGAGACGGGCCTGAGCGGCACCCTCGGCATCGAGAATGGCCGATTGCTTATTGCCCTCCGATCGGGTAACGGCCGCCTGCTTTTCGCCCTCGGCACGCGTGATCGCGGCCTGCTTGTCGCCCTCCGCCTGGAGGATCAATGCACGGCGGTTTCGCTCGGCGGTCATCTGTTTTTCCATCGTGATCCGCACATCTTCCGGCGGATTGATGTTCTTTACATCCACGCGGGTAACCTTAACTCCCCATTTGTCGGTCGCTTCGTCAAGGATCAGCCGCAGTTTACCGTTGATCTGGTCGCGGTTTGAAAGGGTGTGGTCGAGGTCCATATCGCCCATCACCGACCGCATACCCGTGATCGTCAACTGGACGATCGCACCGACAAGGTCGGCGACCTCGTAAACCGATTTGGTCGGCTCGGTGATCTGCCAATACACGACCGAATCGACGTTTATCGTCACGTTATCGCGTGTGATCACCGGCTGCGGCGGCATATCGATGAACTGTTCGCGGAGGTCGATCGATGTCGTGCCCGGACGCGTACCGGACCAGTAAACGGCCCGCGGTGCCTCAAAGAACGGGACGATGATGTTCAGGCCGCTGTTTGCGACCCGATGAAAACGTCCGAGCCGCTCGATCAGCAGCACGCTCGACTGCGGAACGATCTTGATCGTTTTCCATGCGACTGTCAGCAGGGCAATGCCCAAAAACACAAGAAATACCGCACCGAGACCGAATAATTCCATAATGTCCTCCGCAAATTTGTAATAGTCCAAATATACTCTATTTCAAACTTGTTTGCTATAATTCTCGCCAGTTATGACCGTCAAACTAAGTGATATCGAAGCCGCCCGGGCGACCCTCAAGGGCATAATCAACTCGACGCCGATCCTTGCCGACGAACAGCTTTCGGCGGAGATCGGCGCGTCGGCCTCGCTCAAGGGCGAGTGCCTTCAGCGGGCCGGTTCGTTCAAGATCCGCGGGGCGTACAACCGCATCTCGAGCCTCACCGAGGAAGAAAAGAAGCGTGGTGTGATCGCCGCGTCAGCCGGCAATCACGCACAGGGCGTGGCACTCGCGGCAAAGCTGCACGGCATCGCCGCGACGATCGTCGTGCCCGAATTCGCACCCTTGACCAAGATCCTCGCGACTCGGTCGTACGGTGCCGAGGTGCTCCTGATGGGGACGAGCTTTGACGAGGCCGTCGCAAATTCACGGCGTCTTCAGGAGGAGCACGGCTACATCTACGTTCACGCGTTTGATGACGAAAAGGTTATCGCCGGCCAGGGTACGATCGGGCTCGAGATCGCCGAGGACGCACCCGAGACCACGGTCGTCGTGGTGCCGATCGGCGGCGGCGGTATCATTTCCGGTATCGCTATCGCCGTCAAGGCACTGCTGCCGAACGTCCGCGTGATCGGCGTCCAGGCCGAGAATGTCGGTGCCGTCCGGCAATCATTGCAGGCCGGCAAACCGGTGACATTTGACGCCAAACCGACGATCGCCGACGGCATCGCCGTCAAGCGGCCGGGCGAATTGACGCTGCCGCTGATCAAGGAATACGTCGACGACGTGGTCGAGGTCAGCGAGGAGGAGATCGCCCGCGGCATCTATCACTGCGTATCGAACAGCCGGCTCGTCGTCGAAGGCGCCGGTGCGGCCGGCGTCGGAGCACTGCTCGCCGGCAAGATAAAGGTCACACCCGAAGACCACGTCTGTGCCGTCCTGTGCGGCGGCAACATCGACGGCAATCTGCTTGCCCGTATCCTCGAACAGGTTCTGGTCCGCAAGGGCCGATACGTTATCTTTCGTGTGCTGGTCATCGACCGGCCGGGAATGCTCGCGGCTCTGCTCAACAGCGTCGCTGAGACCGGTGCCAACGTGGTCGAGGTTTATCACCAGAGGGCGATCTGGCTCGCGCCGCTCGGTACGGTCGGTATCGAGATGATCCTCGAGGTGCGTGACGAGCACCACGCCCGCGATGTCCAGATGTCGCTGCAGGAAAAGGGCTATCAGCTCGACCGACAGGGCCAGGGCGACTGGGCCGAGCAATAGAACGTTTGTATTGGTTTACTAAGATCTATTTATTTTTCGAACCGTTTATGAATATTTATCGTGTCGTCATTTTGAGTTTGTTTTGTGCCGCATTGGCGGCCTGCGGCGGCAATGCCGCGAACAACACGCCAAAGCCCGCCGACCCCAAACCGGCAAATACCGCGGCTGTCCCGCCGCCCAATACTGCGGCGACACCGGCACCGACGCCGGGACGCGGTGTTCCTGATCCGTCGATACCGGACGCGGCCCCGAGCGGCGGCGTTTACGACAAACCGGAAAAGGTCGTCGAAGATGTGTTTTACGCCGCAAAAGCGGGCCGTATGGCAAACTTGCCGGCATTATGCAACCCCGACGGGTCTGGCGATAAGGACACAAAGGACATCTGCGGGATGGGAACCGCCACGGATGAGAAACTGGGCGAATTTCGCAAGGAATTTCGCACCGGAAAGATCGTCGGTGCGCCGGTCATCAGCGGCGATACGGCCAAGGTCAAATTCAAGTTCGGTGCCGACGGCAACAAGGACGAGGAGTTTGAATTGAAACTCGTCAAGGGCCGCTGGTACCTGCAGAGCTTTTGATCGGCACCAGATCAGAAAAGGCTCGTCGGCCACTGCGGACCGGCGAGCCTTTTTTGGGTTTCTGCGGCTAACTAATTACGTTTGATCAGGTTTTCGTCATACAGGGCCTTGTAAACGCGATAATTGGTCATCACCTTGAACACGTAATTCTTGGTCTCGGCAAAGCCGATCTCAGAGGTGAAAACGCCGGGCTCTCGGGGGTTAGAGCGATTCAGCCAGCGGGCGGCGTTGTCCTCGCCGCCGTTATAGCTCGCCGCGATCGCCTCGTACAGCCCGCCAAATTGCTTGTTGAGTTCGGCGACGTACTCGGTCCCGATGGCTATGTTCACCGACGGCCGATAGAGGTCATCGGGGGCAAAGACCGGTATTCCGGCCCGCTCGTTGTATTTGGTAGCGGTGTCATAGACGAGCTGAAGCAGGCCGCGGGCCGCCGCCGGCGATTTGGCGTTGGGCCGAAAGCTGCTTTCCTGTTTCATAATGGCCAGCAGGAATCGCGGATCGATGCCCTTCGGTTTGGCGTATTGCATCAGTTCGCTGCGAAACATCACCGGAAAATCCGTCGCCGCCGTCGGCGAAACCTGAGCGATACGTTTGATCCGGTTGCCGGTATTCAGCTTGTCTGAGGCCAGCCCGCCAAAGTACGAACCGTTGACATCTGGGATCGACGAATAAACCGCCATCGCCTCGGCACGCTTGCCCGCACTTTCGAGTGCGAGGCCCTTAAGATACTTGATCTCGCCCTCTGTCGCCATCGAGCCGGTAAAGGTTTTGACCTTTAACAGTTCATCCGCGGCGGCGACGGCGTCCATCCAGTTCTTTCGGTTGATCTCCAAACGTACCCGGGCCTGCATCGCGTTGACCGCGGTCGGAGTGTCAACAAAACGAGTTTTCGCCTTTTCGACCCACGCCAGAGCGTCCGAGTATTTCCCCGCCTCGCGCCATGCGTCGATGATGTTCAAATATGCCGAATCGATCCTCTCGCCGGTCGGATACATCGTCGTATAGCGTTCGTAGATCTTTGCGGCTTCTTCGTTCTTGCCGAGGCGGACGTGGCACGCACCCATAAAGGCAAGCGATTCGCGTCCGTCCTTTGTAGCAGGGAATTCGGACGACACGCGGCCAAAGAATGGTATCGCCGAGATATATTTGCGTTCCCACATCAGCGAGCGGCCCATTCCGAACAGGGCTCGTGGCAAAAGCGGATCGTTCGGATAAACGTCGAGAAAACGCTGAAAGTGTGCCTGGGCTTCCGGAAAATGGCGATTGTCCAGGTAAACGAATCCCCGCGAAATATGCTCGGCCGCCGGCAGGGTCAGCAGTTTGCCGTTGGCGTCGCGATCCTTTTCGTCGAGAGCGGTCACACCCCGCAGGGACGAGTCGTTTGAGGTCTGGGTCGAAGCTGAAAAGCAAAGACACATCGCAAGAATGAACGCGGCAAAGAGTTTTTTCATTATGTATCGGCGGAGACTGCTTTTATCGATCATATCTCCGAACTCCTGTTATGACGGCCGGCCGACCCGGAACGTTGCTCGCCGATCGCCGCCTTCGTACGGCGGGAAATAATCGGGCGTCTGAACCTACATATTACCAAATATTCGTGCTAGAATTCTCGTTTAATTGCCGAGACCGGCACCACACAGCGATGAAAATAGCACTTAACGGCGCCACTACGATGCACGCCGACCTCGTTACCGATATCAAGGCCGCGCACGAAGCCGGTTTTGACCTTATCGAACTCTGGAAATCGAAATTGCTCGATTATCTGCAGGACAACACGGTCCACGACCTGATCCGTTTGCTTGACGAAGCCGCACTTGAGCCGTGGTCGATAAATTCGATCGAGCACATCACGTTTCGGACGCCCGAGGATCACGCGGCGATCGTCGAGGAATGCGAAAGGCTGGCGGAGATCGCGG
>JBGAOU010000018.1:0-72119 GCA_044221625.1 Pyrinomonadaceae bacterium
CCTTGTTCACCATTAAGCGAATTTTCAAATTTGAGTAGCAACAAGGTATTTGCATCAACTTGAGCATTCAAACCAATGGCAAAAATAAGTATGGCAGCAAAACCAAGAAGCAACGCGGACGCGTATTTGAACATTAAAGCCCTCCGACGACACACTATGATTTTTAGATGATATTTAACTCCTACAAATTAGCACTTAAAGGTTTTTGCGTCAACGAACTTTGAAGCTCATTCCTATCCTGGTCCATCTTGGCCCACTTTGGTCCACCTGGTCCGGACCGGACCAAACATTTTCTGTTTTTAGGTGCTAATGTTTCGAGTATTTTGTATTATTGACTGAAATGGCTGACGGCAATGTGCGGCACACGAGGAATTAATGAAACGACCTATTACAACACTGGCATTATTTATAGTTTTGACGCTTGCGTTTTCGGGCTTGACGGGGTGCGGCGGAACGCAGACAGCGACGGGAAATAACACGGCGAAAGCGGGCGCAAATACAAACGCCAAGCTCGGTGACAATACCGCTAAATCGACGGCATTTCCACCGCTTGCGACGGGGCTCGCCGAGGCGGAATTTGTGCTGCTGGATGGTGGTAAATTTAAGCTCTCAGACAAAAAAGGCAAGGTTCTTTTGGTAACGATCTGGGGCACGTGGTGCGGGCCTTGCATTGCGGAGATGCCCACGCTTATCGAATTTCAAAATCAGTACCGCGAGCAGGGTTTGGAGGTCATCGGACTTAATATCGGTGACGGTGCCGGAACGCCTGAGCCCATCGACAAGATAAAGAAATTTGTCGAGCAGAAACAGCTCAATTACACGATCGCCAGCAGCTCTAATGCCTCGACGAACGAGTTTTATAAGATAACAAAACAGCAGGTCGTACCGCAATCGATACTCGTCGATCGCGAAGGCCACTTGCGCGGCGTTTTTGTCGGCGGCGGCGAGCGAATATTTCAATCGATGAAAGAGACCATCGCAAAAACGATGGCGGAATAAAACGGCTAGACACTCTCGACGGGCACCTGAGGTTCGACAAGGATCGTCTTGTGGCTGGCAAGGCTCACCAAACCGGGAGCAGAACGCTTCGGCTTATTTACAAATTTTTTTAGCGTGTAATTGACGGCTGCCTTGGGCTGTTCGCGGGCGTCGCTGTAAAAAGCCGCAAGCTGTGCGGCCTCGGTCAGCGTACGGTTCGGGATCTCTTTGCGTCCGGCGTTGCGGATAACGACGTGGGATCCCGGATAATCAGCCGCGTGCAGCCAAGTGTCCAGCGACTTTGCCACTCGAAACGTCAGATAGTCGTTATCAACTGCCTTTTTCCCAACGAGTATCTCAAAACCGTCGGTCGAGATAAACCGGCGGGCTCCTTTGAATTCAATAGTCTGCTTTTTCTTGCGTGCTACAGCGATCGGCTTTCGCGGCGGGGCGATGTGTGAGGCGAGATATTCTTCGTTTCCCTCCGCGATGGCGGCGTCAATGTAGCCAAGTTTTTCTGTCAAACTAACGAGTTTTGTTTTGGCTGCCGCCCTGCGTTCGTTAATTACGCTGAGTCCGTTGCGGGCTTTAACGTACCGTCGAAAATAGTCTTCCGCGACCTCGCTGATCGATCGGTTTCGCTCGCCAATGATCTCGATCACCGGCGTCGCTTCGTCAAAATAATCGGTTACCTTAATTACGTCGCCGCTACGCTCGGCGTTGTGGGCGTTTGCGAGCAGCAGATCGCCGTAGCGTTTCCAACGCTCAGGGTCACCATGCTTTTCGAGGTCGGCGTTAAAGTTAGCGATCAGTTTTTGATGCTTTTTGATCTCAGCGACGGCTTTACGGCGGACAACGGCGGCGAGTTGCTGGAATTTTTCTTCCTTAGTTGGTTGGAGTTTTTCGCCGTTCATAAGACGTAAGTTTAGTTTATACGCGAAAAAGCCCAAAGTATCGGTGACTTTGGGCCTTGACATTTACCTCTGATATTCGAGCTAAAACTCTCTTACGAGAATCGTTCCAGACAGCAGATCGTGGAGTGCACGGTTCTCTTCGTTAAAGAAAGTCGTGGCAAAACCCGCCCCGAGCAAGGGCAGCAACACGAGGAAAACAGACGTGTTGATCGCCGCCTGATACAGCGTCGGGTATTCATTTTCGACGGCATCGACCAATTCGAGCGAAAAGAGCCGCATTCCCAAAGTCTTGCCGACAAAACCGACACACGCCGTCATGTACAGAAACGAAACTATCGCAAACGTCGCGACAAATACAAGCCCGCCCGAAAGCGTCGACCATTCGGCACCGCTAAAAGCAAAAGGCGAAAGCAGCAGCATCGATGCAAACGCCGCGATGATCAGGTCAAACAAACCCGCACCAAACCGCATCGAGATCGGCGCGAGATCCTCTATCTCATCGTCATAAACATCTACATTGTCCTGATCGATCGCATCACTGTTTTCAGCCTTTATGCGGATGCGTTTGATCTCAGCAAATTCTGGCGGCAACGAACCGGACGTGTTGACTTTCTCGACCGGAGTATCCTCGATCGGGATGACGCGTTCGATACGCTCGGGTTGCAGAGGCAGCGGCGGCAGCTTATTGGTATCACGCTTTTCTGCACTCGGCGTCGGCACTACGAGCTTTGGCTTGACCACTGGCGGAGCCGTTCTGGCTAGTGCCGGAGCGGCGGCTGTCCGGTCATTTGACTGGACTACGTCAAACGGGAACGCTCTGCTCGGTGCGGGCTTTGCGGTTGGGGCTTTTGTCTGCGGTTCGAGAAATGTTTGCCGCGACTGGTCGATACGCTTCATCGCATTTGCAACACGCGGATCGGAAATGCCCCTTGTGATCTCAGGCTCGGCCGGCGGAACGATCTCAGCCTTGAGCGCCGCTCCGCCATTAGTCGGAAACGACCGCTCATCGGTTGTTGCCACGGCCGACTGTCCGCCCTTTCGCTGCTGGACGGCGTTTTGCAATTGCAGCCGCCAATCGGGTAGCGATGAATTTTTATTTTGAAATTCGACCAGCGTTGGGCTCGTCTTTGAGGTATTTAGACCCGCCGTTTCATGTCGCTTTTGCATCTGCGGCTGAACGATCATGGGGGGACGCTGGGGAAACGGACGATTCGCCACGGGCGTCTGCGGCGTTGTCGTGGGTCTCGGGAGGGGCCCAGACGTTAACTTAGTCTGTAGTTCTTCGCGGACGCTGTCATTCATCATGGCACCGCATGCCGGACAGATCGACAAGGTTGGTGCCAAACTCCTATCACATACTGGGCAATTCATAAGCGTAGGTGTGGTTGCTGAGTTAGTTTAAGCGCAATTACTGAAAAGCAAAGCGATGATATCAGTATTTACTTTAAGCAGTCAACATTAAAGCGCAGCAAACTTTGAAGTTTTTGGCGGTTTAGGGGATTTGAATAGTATGCGCGCACATGCATAAAGCGCCCTGTGGAAATCTCTACAATGGCTGTCGTCCGGCAAAGCCGCCATCAGTTTCATGCCACCATTCGATCTCATCACCCTCGCCGAGCATCCAGCAGAGCAAAACGACGCGTCCGCCGCGCATGCTCGGGAAATCGATCAGGCCCGACGTATAGTCTTTTAGCTCAACGCCGAGATCGGTCAGCTCTGTGGTGAGCTTGCCGACCTTATAGAGCGCGTTGACATAGCCCGTTCCGCCCGCCATGCCGCCGCCAAATTCGGACGCACCGGCCGCGGCACGAGCACCGTCACGCATCTCGTTTATATGCGAATATAAGGTGCGTATCGACTGTAGCTTTGGGATTATTTCGGGCAATAACGCATTTGCCTCTTCAGGGGTGAAAAGTTTCATTGTGCCATTCCAGTTTGCCCTGAGCGAACGAGGTGGTCAAGCAATTTCAGGGTGAAAATGCTAAAATTCCCACTTGTTATGGCTGACACGTCCGAAACTCAACCCGAATTCAACCCGCTCATCCAGACGGAGAATATCGCATTCCAGGCCGATGAGATGGTCGATTGCGAGGCGTGCAACCGGAAAAACCCGCCTAACCGTTTGAATTGTATGTACTGCGGCGGCGGCCTAGCGGTCAAAGCAGAATTTGCCGATCATATCAGCCCCATATTCCGCAAACTCGAAGCATGGGAAAAGGGGTTCAATGTGATCCTGCATACTGCGAATAGTGACGCCGACGCGAAGAAGGCCGCCACATTGTTACAGATCGAAACGCCATTTTTCGAAAAGATTGTGTCCGCCAAAACCCCTTTGCCGGTTGCTCGTATTGAAAGCGTTGTCGAAGCTGACCTATTGATTTGGAGGCTCGGTGAGATTGGGTTTAATTGCTTTATCGTGACTGACGAAATCCTCAATGCAGACGATGTGCCTGTGCGAGCAAGCGGCATAGACATAAGCGACGGGGTTATTTCTGTTGTCGATTTCAATACTCGTGAGGTAATCGCGATACCAGCAGATGAACTTGCTCTCATCGTGACGGGCATGTTGTCAAAAAGTAAGGTCGATCTGCTCGAAAAGAAAGGCCGTCACGGTAAGTCCAAGCTACTCGACGAGACGGAAACGGTGTCGGACGAGGCAGTGATCGACATCTATAGCCGGAACGACGCGAAAGGGTTTCGGATAAATCTCGCGGGTTTTGATTTTTCGTGTTTAGGAGAAGAAAAGAGCCTGCTCGCGAATGAGAATATTCGCCGACTCGCGGTCTTTCTAAAGGAAAACGCTCCTAATGCTCGGCTCGTCAGCGACTATGTAGCGATCCGACACACGCTCGCCGACGTTTGGGAAGTAGATACTCGTCGCGACCCGAAAGGCCGACAACGGGCCGGATTTGGAAAGGTCGAATTTGGCAGCGTCGCATCGACCAGTAATTTACGGCAATTTACAAAATATTCGCGGCTGCAATGGCAACTTTTATGAACGGAAAGGGACAGGGTTACAGGGACAAGAAACGCGGAACGAGAGACGACGAACGTGGAAGGCCGCCTCGGCGTGATGATACGAGAGCATCATCCGCGAGCCCTCGTCCGTCGTCAGTCATATACGGCCTCTCGCCGGTGCTTGAGGCTTTGCGGGCGGAAAACCGTCGTGTCGATAAGGTAATCGTGGCAGACGGAGCAAAGGAACACCGTCTGTCTGAGATCATCGATATTTGTCGTGCGCGGTCGATCGCATGGAGCCGTGTGACGCGTGAGACGTTTGAAAAAAACCTCGAACCCGGCGTCAATCATCAGGGCGTAATGGCGTTTTCGGCTGCGGCCGACTATGTTGACGCCGACGCGATGCTCGACGCCGCATCTGCGACGCCGCTCTTCATGGTGCTCGATGGTGTCGAAGACCCGCGAAATCTCGGTGCGATCCTTCGTGTCGCCGAATGCTCGGGTGTCGATGGTGTCGTCATTCCCGAACGCCGTGCCGTCGGCCTTAACGACACGGTCGCCAAATCCTCGGCCGGTGCGATCGAATATGTCAGCGTCACCAAAACGCCAAACCTCAACCGTTTTATCGAAAAGCTCAAAGAAAAAGATATCTGGGTCGTCGGCACCAGTGCCGATGCCGAGATGGTATACACCGACTGGGACTGGACTCGGCCATCCGCCCTGGTGCTTGGCGGCGAGGGCAGCGGGCTGCACCGGCTCGTCGCGGAAAACTGCGATGTTTTGGTAAAAATACCGATGTATGGAAAAATAGATTCACTGAACGTATCCGTCGCCGCCGGCGTATTACTTTTCGAAGCGAGACGGCAGCGAGCAAAGCAGTAGGCAGCAGCACTCGGCGGTAAGTAGTAATCAGAACTATTCACTAATCACTGTTCACTATTCACTAACTTATGTTTTGTCCAAAATGCGGCCAACAAAATCCTGACGAGGGCAAGTTTTGCCGGAGCTGTGGATCTGATCTCGGCAATGTGTCTCAGGCTCTTTCGAGTGGTGCAGCCCCGATCGCACCGCCGCGTCTGGTCAATCACAAAGGCAAACCGATCAGCTACGAAAGCGCCCTTACCAAAATATTTTCCGGGGTTGCGTTTATCGCTGTCGCCATCGCACTGGCATTCTCGATCGGACGCGGATGGTGGTTTTGGATGTTGATCCCGGCTTTTACCAGCCTAGGTGCAGGCATCGCCCAATACCTACAGATACGCCGCGTCGAAAAAGGCGGAATCGTGTACAATCCAGCGGCCGATACACAACAGGTTTCCGGCGGGCAAAAAACCTCTCTACCGGCCGCTCAGACTGAATGGGCCGCACCGGAGAGCCGTTATAAGACCGGCGATCTCGTCCCGCCCAGCGTAACTGATAATACGACTCGACACCTCGAAATGGACTCCGAAGGAAAGACGATGACTTTGCCAAAAAAGTAGGGTTATTTCTTTCTGAGGCTCATCTTGTGGCCGGCAAGGCGTTCGATCACGCGTAGATATCGTCGCGGGAACAATCTCGAAAACATACTGATAAGAAATGCGTCCTGGCCGATGAGGATACGGGGATTTTTGTCTTTTATTCCTTTCACGATCACATCGGCGGCGGTTTCGGGTGAGGTCTTGGCAACCCTGTCAAAGAATTTGGCACCTTGCTGCTTCCACTCGTCGGGCGTCTCGGCACCGACGCGCGAGTTGCGGGCGATATTCGTTTTGATGCCGCCGGGGTGAATACATTGGACTGTAACGTTGGTTCCCGCCATCTCGTGTCGCAGGCTCTCGGTAAAACCGCGAACGGCAAATTTTGAAGAGCAATACGCCGTCTGTTCCTCAGGTGCGATCAACCCGAAAACGCTCGAAACATTCAGAATATGTGCGGACTCTTGCTGTTTGAGGATCGGCAAAAACACCTTGCAGCCATAGATCACACCCCAATAATTGATGCCCATCAGCCATTCGAGATCTTCGATCGAAAGCTGCTCAAATGTGCCCATCACACCGACTCCGGCGTTATTTATAAGGTGCGTGACGCGTCCGTGACGTGCGACTACGTCGTCAGCAAGCTGTTGGACTTGTTTCAGGTCGGATACGTCCATGACATGAAACGAAACAGGAACTCCCGCAGCCTCGACCATGGCGGCGGTCTCGGCTAGCCCCGCTTCGTTGACATCGGTTACCGCTATCCCGGCGATCTTTTCCGCCGCCAGCCGCAAAGCTAACGCCCGCCCAATGCCCGACGCCGCTCCTGTAATGACCGCTACACTATTATTATCCAACATATTCTCAATTTTTTGGTCCGGTCCGGGCCACGTGGACCACATGGACCACATGGACCACATGGACCAAGGTGGACCAAAAACATACTAACCGCAAATGAACGCGGATGAACACGGATATAGACTAAGAAAAGTATTTATTTATCAGCGTTTATCTGCGTCCATATGCGGTCAATTAATCTTTATCTCCTAACAACAACCCGAGCATTGCCGGAATTGCCATTTACATCATAAACACGAATCGTCACAGCGTATTCGCCGGCTGTCGGCACGGCGATCTCGATAGTGTAACGCTCGCGCGGCCCGTCAGAGATGCCATCGTCGGAATAGACCGGCTTCCAATCGCCGCCGTTGACGCTGTATTCGGCTCGGGTCAAATAGCTCGCAGCGTCCAACGCGTCGAATGTCACCCGTGCTTTGTCACCCGTGATCTGAGCAGTGCCGAATGCCGTGACGGCCGGTGCGGTGTTATCGATATCGATCGGTTCGGTCGTGCGTTCGCCGGACAGAGCGGTTGTGATCGGATTTGACCGGGTATCGCGGGCGACGATCTTGAAAACGTAACGTCCATCCGCCAGCGATTGGCCGTCGATCGAGATAAAATTATCCGTCAGATCGCCGCGGAGCAGCTTATACGCCGCATCCCCCACCTCTTTGTAATAGACATCATAGACTAGCTTGTCGCCGTTGCGATCCTCGGCGGTCCATTGCAGAGCAGTCGCCCCACGCTGATAAACGCGTCGCGGCGGAACGGCAACCACAGGAATGCCAAACGCCGCCGGATCGAGTCCGGTCATCTCAATATTAGGATCGATCTGCATCGGCGGATTTGCCGCAAGGCCTACGTTGGTCGGCAGGACGCTGATCGATAGAACTTCAGGTGCGATATTGCGGGCGACAAAGGCAACGTTGACCTCGCTGAGTGTCGCTCCCGATGCTTTTAGCACCGCCCGCCATTGTAGATATCTCGCCTTGGGACTTGCGATCTGAATTCCTTTTGGATCAGTTGCTGCGACGCTCCAACCGCTCCAGGTTTCGTCGGCTTTTTCCGTATTGCCGGTGCGGGTTTGTATGGTAACGCTGCCGTTCGACCGCCACCATACGCGTCCCCAAGTCGCACTTCCTTTCGCATCAAGGATCGCCGAATCGTAAGTTCCCTCGGCCACTGTTTCCGGCCCAAAACGAAACAGCGAACCTTGATTGCTCGATGTCGCGATCAATCCGCTACCCGACGCACGAATCGTCGATATCTGGCTGGCGTCAGTTTGCAGGGCGAGAGTTTCGCGGCCTTCGTTTGAGACGCTGTAAATGCGGCCTTTGTCCGAGGTGCCGATGAGCACGCCATTGCCCGTCTGATGGGCATACAACGAGAACCCGACAACGCTCGGCGAAGCCCAGATAATATCGGCAGCACCATCGGGCAGGATGCGATAGACGGCGGATTTTGCTTCTTTCAGGTCGTAGCGGCTCTTGGCAGGAGTTTCAGGCGTTGTTGCGCTTGGCTTTTCGACCGTGACGGTTTTGCTTTCAGATTTGTCGGCGGTTTTGTCCGCGTCAGCCGTTTTTGGTGCAGAAACTGATTCTGCTAACGCAAGAGCGTAAACAGACCCGTCAGACCCGATCGCCAGTTCGTGTATTTCCCTAAGCGACGAATCGAGCAGGCCAAAAGGCTTGCCGTCCGCGCCAAATTTCATCACGATGCCGTTCGCATCAGTTCCCGCGTAAAGGTTTCCCTGTTTGTCTGCGGCGAGAGAAATGATGTGCGATTCGCTGGTGTCAAAAAGGAGCGACGATTCGGGTGTCGCATTTGCCGCTTTTACCTTGTAGATCTTGCCGCCGTCGCCGGTGCCGACCGCGAGGCTGCCATCCGACAAAACCGCCAGCGACCATATGTATTTTTCTTTTGGGTCAAAATAAACGTCAGCTTTGCCGCTTGCGTCGATTCGATAGACTTTGCCGTCGGGCGATGTCCCGGCGTAGAGTTCGCCCGTTCTGCCAATCGCTAGAGCTGACACGTTCAGTTCGTTGAGGTCGGCGAGCATCGAGCCTATGCCGTTCGCCGTTACCTTAAATACCTTGCCTTCGCCGCCGGTGCCTAAGAAAACATTTCCCGCCGCATCCGTCACGCTCGCCCAGACATACGACTGGCCGGTCTTAAAGACCTCTGTCAGCTTTGGCGCAAGACTGATGGTCCCGTCCGCGTCGATCGACACGCCTCGCGCATCACCCTTTAGCACATCGGCCCGCGAATTGACCGACCAGATGGATGGCTCGGCAGCAAAGGTATGGATCGAAGAAAGTAAGAATATTGCAGTTGCACTTAGAATTTTTATGTTTTTCATCAATGGCGATAAGGATAACAAATTCAACTTAAAAAGGGACAGTACGGAAGTCGGGCTTGCCCCGTCATTTACTAAGTTGTTTCTTTTTCTTTGAGTTATTTTTGGAGCGTGCCTCGAGAAAGCTCATAGCATCTCGCATTTCGTCGGCGTCGCCCGTGATCAGGCGAGCGCTGCGTTCGCGGGTGAGATACGCCCAAAACCATGAGAACATCACCGTCAGACGGTTGCGAAAACCGATAAGGAAAAACACGTGCAAAAACAGCCACATCAGCCACGCGACAAATCCTTTGAACTTCATCCCGGCCAACTCAGCGATAGCTTTGCTGCGGCCGATCGTCGCCATCGTGCCTTTGTCCCAATAGATAAAATTTTCACGCGGCTTGGCTTTAAGATCGTTAAGGATATTGTTTGCGGTCCAGGTTCCCATCTGCATCGCGGCGGGCGAAACGCCGGGAACAGGCTCGCCATTTTCTTGCATGAGCGAAGCCATGTCGCCAATGACAAAAACGTTTGGAAAGCCATTTAGCGACATATCTTTTTCGACGACGACACGGCCGGCGTTATCTGTCTCGACGCCCAACGCTTTCCCAAGCGGCGAAGCGGCAACGCCCGTTGCCCAAAGAACGACATCGCAATCGATCCACTCATCCGCGACCTTTACGCGGCCGGGCTCGATCTCGGTTACAAAACTATTAAGCCGAACATCGACGCCGATCTGCTCGAGCTGCTTTTTTGCGCTGACCGATAATTCCTCTGCAAATGTGCCGAGCGCGCGGTCGGAACCCTCAAACAGCATTACCCTGGTCTTTCGTGTGTCGATCGCCTTGAAATCATTTGCTAGAGCCTGACGAGCAATATCGGCGATCGCACCCGCGAGTTCAACGCCCGTCGGGCCGCCGCCGACCACGACAAAATTGAGCTGTTTTTGAACTCCGCTAAGATACGCCTCCCGCTCGGCGTGTTCGAAAGCAAGTAGCACCCTTCGGCGGATCTCGACCGCATCTTCAAGCGTCTTAAGGCCGGGAGCGCTTTGTTCCCATTCGTCATGCCCAAAATAGGCGTGCCTCGCGCCGGCGGCGATCACCAAATAGTCGTATGCTACCGGCGAACCGTCGACCAGAATGACCTCAGAATTTTCTTTGTCAAAACCAGCCACCTCTCCGAGGATGACTTCGATATTTTTCGCTTTGGCTAAGATGCGGCGGATCGGCTGGGCGATCTCACCCGGTGACAGCACGGCAGTCGCGACCTGATACAGCAAGGGCTGGAAAACATGATGGTTCTTACGGTCGATCAGCGTGACTTCGACACGTTTGTTTGCAAGAGCCTTAGCCGCCCACAACCCGCCAAAACCTCCGCCGACGATCACAATTTTTGGTTTAGCTTTCATTGAAATGTGCCTCCACCCAAAAAAGCGAAAACCGAGGCGTGAAAGTATCATCTCAAATCCCAACAAATTTTGCGTATAAGCCGCGAGCCATCGAAATGTCGTCGGTTCCCTTTACGATCGCCCGGCCATCGCGAAAAACGGTCATCTCGTTTTCGCCTGATGTAAAACGCACAAGATATTCGTTTTGCTTGACCTCAGCTATCGCTGCGAGACGTTCGGCGAGAGCAGCAAGATCAAGGTCAACTGGCAGAGGCGGCGCTAACTGAACAGCATTACGGCCGCAGAGAACGGCGGAAAACTCTTGAGCGTCGGCGTCAAGAAACTCAAAATTCCGTTGGCCGCATGTCTTGCAATCGGGGTTTGGGTCGCCCAGCTTGATCCGCTGACGGTCGTTCGCCCAGACATCAAACTGCATTAGTGAACCGTGCAGCGACGCCGTGTCACCAACCAGTATCTTTAGAGCCTCGGCGACCTGTGTTGCCGAAACCGTAGCAATTATCGGCATAATGACGCCCGCCGTGTCGCATGTCGGCGACGAACCGGCGTCGGGTATTTCGTCAAAAATGCACCGCAGACACGGTGTCTTGCCCGGGATGATCGTCATCGTCGTGCCGTAACTCGACACAGCCGCACCGTAGACCCATGTCACGCCGTTTTTGACGCAGGCGTCGTTGAGCAGATAGCGGACCTGAAAATTATCCGTACCGTCGATGACCAGATCGCATCCGTCGATGAGCGATTCGATATTCGAATTATTTACATCGGCGATGACCGCATCAACCTCTATTTCGGAGTTGATCTCGGCGATTCGGGTCTTGGCCGCAATGGCCTTGGGCAACCGCTCGGCGGCGTCCGATTCTCTGAACAGAGTCTGTCGCTGGAGATTTGTGAACTCAACAAAATCGCGGTCAACGATCCGCAATTTACCGACGCCGGCACGGGCAAGCATCTCGGCATGGGCGGCACCCAAAGCTCCGCAGCCGACGAGCAGGACTCGGGACGCGAGCAACCTATCTTGCCCCTCGCGGCCGATCTCTCGGAATAAAATTTGTCTGCTGTATCGTTCGTTCAACTTTTCTTTCTGATACGTTTTGACGAAACCCACTCGTTCTCGTCCACGTCATAGTCGTCGTAGCTGACGTAATGAGAGCCGCCTTTTACATTCAAAATATGGGCTGGGTACCATTTACGTTTCCACTCAACCTCGACCTTGTCACCGATCTTATAGATTGAGGTCGTTTTGGGCACACGGATCATCCTTGTGGTCACCCATTCGTCATCGTCGGCCTCGTAGCCATAGTAATGAATCTTAAATTTACCGCCCTGAACGCCCGTAATAAAGCCGCGATACCAGTCATCGACGCTGTAAGCCTCGACCCGCTCGCCAATACGTGGCGAAGCGGCAATCGCAGCTTCGGTGATGACGGTTTGCGGATCAAAATCGCCGGTAAAGACGGTCGTCGCAACCTGTTCCTCGCCAAACAGCATGTCCTGCTCAGCATTTTTGCTCATCTCTGCAAATGTCACGCGGCCGTCGCGATCCTGATCAACATATGCGGCACCGTTAAATCCGGAGATAAGCGCTTCGGTAAACGTCCAGTTGCCGGTCGATTCCTGGCTCGCCATTGATGACGCGAGAACGGCGTACGCGACGCGGCGTTTTGAGCGGGTGACGGAGGTAGCCATAGCTCCGGCGTAGCAATTATCGAGAGCGATGATCGCGTGCGAGCCTTTGAAATAACGCTCTATCGCCGCAGGGATCGCTTCAAATTTCCAGCCCAATATCTTGCCCGCGACATCGTAGGTAGCCAGATACGGCACATCGTCATCGGTTTTGTAGCCGTGGCCCTCGAAATATACAAAAACCCAATCGCCGGGTGCCGGGCGCTTTAAGAACTCATTAAACTTCGACTCGACGACATTTGTCGTCGCTGCCGTATCTTTTAGATAAACGATCTGCGACTGCGGCACACCGCGTTTTTTCAGCGTGTCGAGCAGAACGCCGTCCTTGCGGATATTCGCCGGGAACGACTCAAAATTCTCCGAATCTTTCCATTTTACCAAGCCAACAAAAAAGACCCACGTTCGCTGCGGATCCCAATTATCGGCGGCTTTGACTTGTAAAATCGCGGAAAGAAAAACGGCTATGAATAAGACGAGTATCTGCGCACGACGGTTTCTCATAAGGGTGATGGTGTTCCTTTTTTTAGAGTTTTGATCGGTACCGCTAATCAAACAATCGTCGGACGAAGTTTCGTACGCTCAAGTTGTCCTCGTTCTCAAAAATGTCGCCGAGGTTGGCACTCTGATCCTGCATCCCGATTTTTAGCCACTCATCGCGGAGCCGTGCTCGTTCATCATTCAGCTCGTTCTTTTCACGTTGACGGGCGATCTCCATACCGCCTTTTTGGATGAAATCGACGATCTTTGGCAGCTCGTCGGCGTCAAACCAGACGCCGTGCTGTTTGCAAATATCGACGATCACACCGGACGCCCGTGCAAAATTGTTGCGGTTCATCAGTTCGCCGCAATCGGGACACGGGACGTAACTGACCTTGGTCAACTGATCGCCCCTGAACGTTCGATTGCCAAAATATACCAAAACCGTAGAGCGTTTTTCATGATCCGCGCAAATATTTTCAAACGTCGTGGTATCGAGCCACAGGCCGTCGCATTTTCCACATCCGCGAATTTTGGTCTCGCCTATCAGTAGCTCTTCGAGGCACGAACGGCATCGCGGACATGTTCCGCCGTTACTCTTAAGACTAACTTCCACGGGAGCCGCGACCGCACCGCAATGCTGGCAAAACTGGCTGCCTACGAACATCAACCCAAAACACGACGTACACGCCATGGTCTTGAGCCGCGTTTTGCAAAACTCGCATTGGCTGTGGTCGCTGGCGACACCGGCACCGCAATTTGGGCAATTTAGAGCTTCGACATCCATCGCTTTTCACCCCTGCATTTTCGTAAGCAATAGCTCCCGCATCTTCTCCGGTCGGGCTTGTTTGCCGGTCCATATTTCAAACTGCTTTACGCCCTGAGCGATCAGCATTTCGAGCCCGCCGATGGCCGGAATGCCCGCCGCTTTTGCCGCGCTAACTATCGGCGCATCCGCCGCACTGGTCACAAGATCATAGACAAATTTTATACCCGAAAGCTGGTCCGCAGTAAATAAAGATTCGTGCTCAAGCGGCCCTTTCATGCCGAGCGGCGTGGCGTCGACGATGATTTCGGCTGTTGGTCGTCGGTTATCAGTTGTCAGTTGTTCGTGTTTGATCCCAAATTCGTCAGCAAATACTTTCGCTTTTTGTGGATCACGGGCAAAGACGGTCACGTCCGCGCCTTCTTGCTGCAACGCATAAACACAAGCCCGCGAGGCTCCGCCCGCCCCAAAAACTGCAACACGGGCATCGCGAACGTCGCCAAAACGCGCCTTTAAAGGAGTGATAAAACCATGTGCGTCAGTGTTGTAACCGGTGAGTTTGCGTTCGTCGATCTTGATCGTATTGACAGCACCGATCTTAGCGGCGGTCGGATCAACCGCGTCGAGATGCGGGATGATCGCCTGTTTATGCGGCATCGTTACCGAAAATCCGCCAAAATTAAGCTCGACCTCACGCGTTTCAGGCTTAACCATCCGCAGAATGAACGCATCGAGATCCTTGACGAGCAAGTGCATAAAAACGGCGTTGACGCCCGCCGCCGCAAACTCGGCATTATGCATATACGGCGAGAGCGATTGCGAAACAGGATCGCCGATTACGCCAAAAACCTCGGTGTTTCTATCGAGTTCTTTGACGCGGTAGGTTTCTATCAGATCGTTTGCAGTAAGTTGCCCGTCCGCAGTTTCTGTACCCGCGTCGAGCGACGCATAAGTTAAATGCGCCCCGTGAGCCAGCCCAAGAATGCGAGTCCATTTCCCCGCGTCGCCCATCGCGATTGGGATAATTTGATTGCCTTCGATCTTTGCACGTTCCAATAATTTCCAAATAGGGATCGCATCGGAAATGTCGTTTACAGTGACGGCGAGCTTAATAATATTGGCATCGGTCGCCGCCAATCGGTCAAATATTTGACCCAAATCGCCGGGAACACCATCAAAATCATGAAATGAGACGATCTTTTCCGAATAATTTCCGCCATCGGTGATGACATCTTCTTCGAGATCAGCCGCACAAAACGAATCTTGCGGCTCCTGCCAAAAAAATCTCCGCTCATCGCGTGAAACCTCTCGACGACCGCCTTGTTCGTGGGCACGAAATGTCGCGAGCAACGGCTTTTCATATTTGAAATTTGAAATTTGAGATCTCAAATTGTGGATCTGATCGTCACGGACGCAATCAAACCGCACCTCTATCACATCGGCGAATTGCTCCGCCCTGTTGATATTGGCGATCATTTCTTCTGCGGTTTCGGCACATACCGATACACAGATCTTTCCGTTATTCACTGGTCGAATCCTTTAGGCTCGTGACGACGCTGCCGGCGACAACGAGGCACGTGACGGTGCAAAACGCCGCTGCGACGACGATCGCCGTATTGCCGCTCTGTTTAACAGCGATGGCGGTTGCCGCCCAGGCGACTGCGAGCGGATAAATATAATTTTGCAGCCGCCAGCGTACGACAAATGCGAGAGCCGCTGCGATGACGAGGATCGCGACACCGAGAGTATTCCATGCAGTTGGCGACATCTCGATGCCAATGTATTTTAGGAAAATGGTGAAATTAACGAGCGTGGCGGCGGTTACCCAGCCCGCATAAATGCCAAACGGAGCCGTGGTCAACAACGGGTTTCCTCCGGTTCGCCGCAGTAATATCAGCATCCCGATCAGCGTCAATAGCAACCCGACGATCAACGCCAGACAAATACCGATCTGGTCGCGGTGCCAAAAATATATCCATGCGCAGTTGAATGCGCAGGTTGCGATATATAGCGATCGAACGGGGCGAAAGCGTAGGACATTGCCCGGCAGCACTTGATAGATGCTAAACGCGATAATTCCTAGATATATCAGGCTCCAAATCGAAAATGCATACCCGGCAGGTGTTATGACGGTCGGATATTTTGCGGATATCAGTTCGGGCGTGACACCGTTAACATATCCGGCAGCGGCCAGCCCGTTAAAGACGATAGTGCCGATAGTGGCAACGATGAGTAGGATGGATCGCATCCGATCCTGTGTGTTGGGGGCAGTTTGCATAGCTCGATTATCGCAAATCATTGCCAAAACAGTTGCCTAAATTCACGATTTCGTATGAAAATACCTCAAAACGTAAAGTTTTGTAAATTTGGCGGTGAACGCATAAATAAAGTTTCCAACTAAATACATAGCTAATGCGTCTTAAGTGCGTCTGTGGCATTGAGATTGCCTAAGATATTAGCGGAAACGCACTTTCCCTCTTTCCCCGAGAAGCGTGAATTTAGCGAAAGAGGAAAATGAAAGCAATGAAAGTTTTACACAAAATATTAATTATGCTCACCTTTGTGCTGGGCCTGTCGATGACGGCTTCGGCACAAAAAGACGACACTAAACCGCGGCCGCCCAAAGATCCGCCGCCAGTCGTCAACCCGCAGCCCAAGCCGCCCAAACCGACACCGACGCCAAAACCTGAATCAACGGGTTCGGTTTGGAAAAACGAGATAACTTACACGGCGTAATTGCCGCTGATAATTTAGAAAAAGACATCTCTGTGAAAAGAGTGTCTTTTTTTTATTTTAAACCTCACCCACCAGCGATAACGGCTTTGCCAAATTTCTGTTAATCTTTCTGCATTATCTGCACATCATGGGAGAGACAAATATGAGCAAACCAGCCGCCAAGATGTTTCGAGTCATACTATTCACCGCCGTAGCATTATTTTTTGCGTTCAATTCATTTACGCTCGCTCAAAAGATCGATCCATCACTTTATCAAAGCATGAAATGGCGAATGATCGGGCCGTTTCGGGCCGGGCGAACGGTCGGCGCGGTGGGCATACCATCGCAGCCAAATGTTTTTTACATCGGTGTCAACAATGGCGGTGTCTGGAAAACGACAGACGCTGGACGGACGTGGAAACCCATCTTTGACGACCAGCCGACCGGCTCTATCGGTGATATCGCTATCGCTCCGTCAAACCCGAATGTAATCTATGTCGGCTGCGGCGAGGGTTTGCAGCGACCTGATCTGGCGACCGGCGATGGGATGTATCGTTCGCGTGACGGGGGTAAAACCTGGGAGCATTTGGGATTACGCGAAGGCCAGCAGATCGCTTCGATCTCGGTCGATCCTAAAGACGAAAACCGTCTGTTCGTCGCGGTGCTCGGCCATCCATATGGGCCCAACGAAGAGCGCGGCATTTACCGTTCGACCGACGGCGGCAGTTCGTTTCAGCGTGTGCTGTATAAGGACGAAAATACCGGTGCGATGCAGGTCGAGATCGACCCGAAAGATCCTAAGATCGTCTATGCGGATATGTGGGCGGGGCGACAAGGGCCTTGGGAAAACGGTGCGTGGCAGGGTAAGGAAAGCGGTTTGTTCAAATCTACGGATGGTGGAAATACCTGGAAAAAGCTGACCAAAGGGCTGCCGGCAGTTGAGCAGGGTTTGGGACGTATCGGATTTACGATATCCCGTTCGGACAATGACCGTTTATATGCGACCGTTGATGCGCAAAGCTCATTTGCCGGCGTTTACAGCTCTACGGACGCGGGCGAAAGCTGGACTCGCGTTAACGGCGATCCGCGTCTGTGGGGACGCGGCAGCGATTTTGCCGAGTTGCGGGTGCATCCAAAAGACCCAAATACGGTTTTTGTCGCAAATGTCGCTTCGTACAAATCGACCGACGGCGGCAAGACGTTTACCGGATTCAAGGGTGCTCCCGGCGGTGACGATTATCACCGGATCTGGATCAACCCCGAGCAGCCCGACATCATGCTCTTTGCCACCGATCAAGGAGCGACGATCACGGTCAATGGCGGCGACAGTTGGTCGAGTTGGTACAACCAGCCGACGGCGCAGTTTTATCACGTCATAACTGACAACGATTATCCGTATCGCGTCTGCGGCGGCCAGCAGGAGAGCGGCTCGGCATGTGTTTCGTCACGCGGACGGACAGGAGCGATCGGTGCATGGGATTGGGAGACCGTCGGCGTCGAAGAGTATGGTTATGTCGCGCCTGACCCGCTCAACCCCGACATCATATATGGCGGCAAGCTTTCCCGGTTTGATCGTAAAACCCGCCACGTTCAAAACATCATGCCCGAAGCGATCCGCAGCGGTAAATACCGATATTTACGAACTGCTCCGGTCATTTTTTCGCCGGTGGACAAGCGGACACTTTATTTCGCGGGAAACGTGCTTTTCAAAACGACGACCGGCGGGCAAAGTTGGGATGTCATTTCGCCCGATCTGTCGCGTGATAAATGGGATGTACCCGACAACATCGGCATTTATAAGACGCCGGAGATGTCCACGATGCCGCGTCGCGGTGTTATCTACACCGTTGCTCCGTCGTACAAAGACATCGATACTATCTGGGCCGGAACGGACGACGGCCTCATTCATATCACAAAAAACGGCGGCAAAACATGGTCAAATGTGACCCCGCCGGGCCTCAAATCTTGGGCAAAAGTCTCGCTCATCGACGCCGGACGTTTTGACGCAAATACGGCATATGCGGCGATCAATACATTTCGGCTTGACGACTTGCGGCCTCACATTTACCGGACGCACGACGGCGGCAAGACTTGGAAAGAGATCGTCAACGGCATTCCAAACGGCGGCATCGTCAATGCGGTCCGTGAGGATCCCGAGCGCCGCGGACTGCTGTTTTGCGGCACTGAACGGGCTGTCTATTATTCGATCGACGATGGCGAAAATTGGCAGCCGCTGCGGCTAAATATGCCCGCAACCTCGATCCGTGATCTTGTCGTCAAAGATGACGACCTCGTCGTCGGCACGCACGGGCGTTCGTTCTGGATACTAGATGACATTACGCCGCTCAGACAGATCGGCTCCGAGACACAAGGCCAACCTGCCAGACTGTTTACACCGCAGCTTGCAACCCGCGTCAAACGCAGCCTGCACACAGACACCCCGTTTCCGCCCGAGGAACCTGCGGGGCAAAATCCGCCCGACGGTGCGGTTATCAATTATTATCTAAAGTCACCGGCGAAAACACCTATCGTGCTTGAGATAACGGATGTGCTTGGCAATCTCGTCCGGCGTTTTACGAGCGAAGACAAACCGCTCGACGTTAACCTTAAACGCGTAAATCCACCAGAATATTGGATCCGTCCATTTCAGCCGTTAAAGAACGAGGCCGGTATGCAGCGGTTTGTTTGGGATCTGATGTACGCAAATCCGCCCTCGGATAATTACGACCTGCCGATTTCGGCGATCGTTGGCGACACGCCCTGGACACCGCAAGGGCCCGCCGTTATGCCGGGGCTATATACGGTCAAACTGATGGTGGACGGTAAATCGTTTAGCCAAACACTCAAGGTGCGAATTGATCCGCGTGTAAAGACCACGCCGCTGGGGCTCAAGCAGCAATTTGACCTGTCGATGCAGGCGTACAAAGGCATTCGGCGCGTCGCGGATATGACCGCATCGGTAAAGAAATTCTCAGCCGATATCGCTAAGCTCCGCACACTCGCCCTGATGACCGATGCTCAAAAGGCCCGGCTCGATATGATCGAATCCAAGATCAAGCTGCTCAACGACGGGACACCTCAGAAACCGGGCCCGCCGTTGGCAGTTAGCGACTTTCCGCTCGGACGTCTCGGCGGGGCATTTACCCAACTCCTTGACCTGCTCCAAGACGCCGATGTCGCCCCGAGCAGCCAAGCCGTCGCCGCAAGCAAAGATCTGCAACTTGCTCTCACTAAGGCCGAGGCAGCTTGGAAAGAGATCACAGATATGATGGCTCCAAAATAAAACGGTGGGGATAAAGAGATCATAAGCTTTGGAATACGACTGATCCTTTAAGGAGTCTCAGGCCATCGTCGCAAGGATGTCCGCGATGTCCTTTTCCGTTGTGTCCGGATTGATAAAGCAGAACCGGGAGACGGTTTCCCCGCCAGCTCTCGTCTTGGTTGGGGCTACCAGCGCGAATCCAGATTTGTGGTTCTCGTATGTCCACGCTCTGTAGTCTTCAGGGGACCAACCCAATCGGCGAAACAAAACGCACGAAAGACTGGGCTCGCGCACGAGTTCCGTATAGTCGGTTTCGGAGATCAACTTTCCCGCGATCTGTGCCAACTCGATCCCGCGTTCGATAGCCGTTTCGTATCTGTCGGTGCCATGCATCGCCAGGGAGAACCACAGCGGCAACCCTCGCACACGGCGTGTCAACTGTATTTGATAGTCCGACGGATTAAACCCGCGAGCCCCTTCGTCGCTGAAAATATCCAGATACGAACCTTCTTGCCCATGAGCATTTTTTGCGAGCTTGGGGTCGCGGTAAATGACCGCACCACAATCATATGGCGAAAAAAGCCACTTGTGCGGGTCGATCGTGACACTGTCGGCTTTTTCGATACCGTTAAATAGATGCCGCACCGAACGGACTGCTAACGCGCCGCCTCCGTATGCAGCGTCTACATGAAACCAGATCTTTTCGGCCTCGCATACCGCGGCGATGCCCGCGAGATCGTCGATAATGCCGGCGTTGGTGGTTCCGCCCGTCGCAATCACCGCAAAGATACGTTGGCGATCGTCCGGCATCATATTAGCGATGGTTTCGGCAAGCAGGCCGCCCTCAAATCGATCCTCTGTTTCGACTAGAAGCACGTCGGCATCGATCACCTTTGCCATAGCCTTGATCGACGAATGAGCCCCGTTCGACGCGATCACGATGCCCCGCTGGTTAGCCCGGCTGTCGTCTTGGCTGCGCCAATATTCCCGGGCGGTTACCATTGCCGAAAGGTTTGCTTCGGTGCCGCCGCTTGTAAAAACACCGAAAGTTCCTTCCGGCATCCCGGTCAGCGAAACGAGCCACTCCATTGCCTGATTTTCTGCGAATATACACCCAGCCCCCTCCAGCCAAAATGCTCCGTGCACGCTCGTCGCCGACGTAACTAGATCGAACATTACAGCGGCCCGTGTCGGCGATGCGGGGACGAAAGCAAGGTGCCGCGGATGGTCGATCGAGACGCTCGCTTTGACCAGAACGTCGCGAAAAAGAGCGAACGCCTTTTCGCCGCCGATGCCCGCAGGCGTGACAGTCTCGCCGACCAGGTCCTTTAGCTCTTCGGCGGTCTTCGGAAAACCGAGCTTCGGGTCCGTGTCGGATATACGGGCAATTGCATACTTAATGACGTCCAAGGACATTTCCACTAGATCGATATCTACATTGTGCATATTTCAAGTTCGACACACCGGGCCGTTTGGCTCGTGGTAATTGTTTGATCTAAAAGATCGCAACAAGCGTATCTTGGTGCGGTCAACAGGCATCGTCGCCTTTGGGATGAGGATATCGGTCAGACTGATCTTCGTCGTTGTGGGCATTGAGACAGACAAAATCCTTTTCGATCAATATCTTGATTTCGGTTTGTTCGTCAGCCAGAAAGGTGCCGGCAATGCTAACCTCGTCCGTGCTGACCCAACGATCAGCTTCTGATGGGGGAACGCTGACCCTGATCGTACCGTCACAAAATGAGGCCGAAAACCTATTTTCGGCCGCCTTTTCAAGCAAATAACCAAATTCTTTTTCTTTAAGCCCAAATTGTATCGTGTCACCAATCGTTCCCGTTCGACCAAAAGTTTCTACTTCTGACCGGCCCAAGCGAAAACGAAGAGTGTTCCCTCTAATTCTGAGTTTCATGATCAAGTTCTCTACAACGATGTACAGTATTAGAATTTAGCATTAAGACCGTTTTTCGAATATGATTTGAGTCACTTACGCCCGTACCGGCGAATGAATTAGAAGGATAAGCATATTTTTGAGAATACAGTGATTATGATCGAAGGTTTTGTATTGGCCGGCGGCCAAAGCCGGCGAATGGGTCAGAGCAAACCGGCTTTGTTGCTCGGCGGCAACACTCTACTTGACCGAGCGGCGGCCACTCTGTACCGGATTGCCGATCCTGTTTACGCCGTCGGCAATTTTTCTGCTGATCTTACTTCTTTGCCAATTATAGAGGACGAGCCGATTGGAGCGAACGCGAGGGGGGCCATAATTGGACTTTATACAGCTCTATTTCACGCAAAAACTGAATGGGCGGCTATCCTCGCTTGCGACCTCCCGTTTGTAAACTGTGAATTGCTTACCAAAATGGTGTCTGTGGTCGAGCAATTCGCAGACTCGCCGGACATCAGTGCTGACGCTGTTTTCGCGGAGCAGCCCGACGGACGCGTCCAACCGCTATGTGGACTTTTCCGTCCCGGCATTTGTTTACCAGAGGTTCGGAAAATGATAACTGACGGCAAATGGAGGCTACAAGATCTAACAACCCGACTAAATATACGGATCCTGAGATTCGCCGAGTACGAAGATCTACCGGGAGCGGACCATTTTTTCTTAAACGTGAACAACCCTGATGATTACCTCACCGCCATCGAATATGAAAACAAATCTCCAACCAAGGACCAGTTTAACTGAGCTAAAACAAAAAGGTTAGGCGAAATTTAGGTGGGAATCGAAAAAGGGACATTGGAATATGTCCCTAACTTATTGAAAGCATTGGTGCCGTCTACAAGATTTGAACTTGTGACCTATCGCGTGTGAAGCGAGTGCTCTACCACTGAGCTAAGACGGCCTGAAATTAGATCGACGGATCGTCCGCCTTGGCAGGGCGATTTTCGTCGGTGCCCTTGATGCCGCTGAGCGACGAATCGGTATAAAAATGCCGTGTGCCGGTGGCCGTGACGCCCTCGGCGACCTGCGGATCGGCGGTTATCGAGTAAAACGCCGGTTTGGTGGCTGACGCCGGTTCGACCGTGAGTTTGAAGATATAACCGTTAACTACCGGACTCTCGCCCTTGAACTTTTCGTCAAGGCTGACCTTAGCGATCAGTTCGTCAAAGGTCGCAAAGTTGCCCTTGTTGCGTGAGGCGTACTGCGCCTGAAATTTGCGGATATTGTCGATCGACTGGGCAGCGGTCGTTTCATTACCCGAACGAATGACGGCCGACCAGGCGATACTGCCGACGCCGATCAAAAGGCCGATGATCGCGATCACGATCATTAACTCGATCAGGTTAAATCCGCGTTGATCCCGCAATTTGAGTCGAAATTTGTTCATATGACCAGTTCCCTCTGTTATCGGTCTAACACGATACGACAGCGGATTTGTTCCAAAAGTTTAGACGTTTTCGCTTATCATTTGCAAGCTAACGGACGATGCGGGCCCGTCCGTCCGGCGAAATAATGCAACTCCGACGTGGTTCGCTTCGTTGAAATAGCCGCCGGGCATCGCAAGTTTAGTGTCGCAATCGCCCGCGGTTATCTTGTAAGATATAGACGTGGATAAGTTTTTGGGCATTTCTACAACGAAGATGAGAGATTGGATCACAACTGAGCCGGCGTCTGCTCCGGGGTCGCCCGCGTCGGGTTTTGATGCCGCCGGCAAGATCGCCGAACTTCAAAACTCGATCGAGCGCGTCATCCGCGGCAAGACCGATACCGTCCGGCTCGCGCTGATCGCGATCCTCGCCCGGGGACATATCCTCATCGAGGACGTGCCCGGCATCGGTAAAACGACGCTCGCCAATGCACTCTCGCGGGCACTCGAACTGTCGTTTCAGCGCGTACAGTTCACCTCGGACCTTTTGCCGTCCGACGTCATCGGGCTATCGGTTTACAACCAGAAGAACAGTGAGTTTGAGTGGAAAGCAGGCCCGATATTCTCAAATATCGTGCTGGCTGACGAGATCAATCGGGCCACGCCGAAGACCCAGTCCGCGTTGCTCGAGGCGATGGCCGAGGAACAGGTCACGGTCGAGGGCGTGTCGCGGCAGCTGCCGCTGCCCTTTATCGTGATCGCTACCCAAAACCCGTCCGAACATCACGGCACTTATCCACTGCCCGAATCGCAGCTTGACCGGTTTATGCTCCGCCTGCACATGGGATATCCGAGCAAGGACGATGAACGCAGCATTTTGCGTGACCGTGCCCGGATCGACCCGCTCGCCGCGGTTCGCCCGGTGATGTCGCGATCGGACGTGATCGAACTCCAGCGAATGGTCGCCGAGGTCCGGGTCGACGACGCCCTGCTCGATTACCTGCTCAAGATCGTCGAGGCGACCCGCAACAACGATTCGCTTGAGCTCGGCATCAGTCCCCGCGGGGCACTCGCTCTGTTCAGGTGTGCTCAGGCGTCGGCGTTTATCGAGGGCCGCGACTATTGCATCGCCGACGACATCAAACGCCTCGTCGTGCCGTGTTTCGGCCACCGCGTTATCGTCAATTCGCGTGCGACCTCGATGCGGCAGCGGACACGCGAGTCGGAACAGGTACTGCTCGACCTGATATCCAAGGTCAGCGTCCCGATCTAGGCCACGCGGCAACCGGCCGGGCCCGCGGCTGCGTCAACAAGTGAGACTTTCAACACTCCGTCAACTTTTCAGCTTTCGCGATCTTCGCAACGCGCTGGTCGGTTTCGCCGTTGTTTTCGGCGGGATCGGGCTGTCGCTGTTTACGCTCTACGCCCATCGGGCGGGCAATGTCAGGCTGGCGGGCATTTCGGCCGGCATTTCGCTGATATTCGTCCTCCTGATCCTCATCTTTGTCGTGCCGCCGCTCGCCCGAAACGCCAGCCGCGAAGCGTCGCAAATGAATCTGCCGTTCGAATTTACGACCGGCGGTGCGGTGATGCTCGTGCTTTTGACGGTTGTCGGATTTTCGGCTTGGAATACCGGCAATAATCTGCTCTTTCTGGTGCTGTCGTTTCTGATCGCGGGCATGATCGTCGGATTTTTTGCCGGCAGCGTCTGCCTCAAGCGGCTCGACGTCAAGATGCGGTTTCCCGAGACGATATTTGCCGGCGAACCCACGCCGATCCTCGTCAGCGTCACCAACCGCAAACGCATCTTCCCGAGCATTTCGGTCGTCGCCGAGGTCCGCGGCAAGGAACGCGAACAGTCGATCGCCGCTGAGGACCTGAAAGCACTGCTGCCGCGTTTTCTGGCCGAGCGGCTCAGCCGGCCGCCGATGGTCCGCAAGACGCTCGATCACATCGTCTATATCCCGCGTCGGTCGTCAGTCGAGAGCAAGTCCGAGCACGTATTCCCGCACCGCGGTCGCTTTTTGATCAAGGATTTTGAACTATCGACGCGATTTCCGTTCGGATTTTTCAGACATCGCCGCCGCCTGCCGGCACGCGAGACCGAGCTCATCGTATTCCCCTCACCTGTGCCGTTTGACGAGAATATCGACGATATTCCGCTCGACGCCGGCAAACTGGTCGCGAACAAGCGCGGTATGGGCCAGGACCTGCTCGCCCTGCGTGATTACCGAACGAACGACGACCTTCGCCGGATCGACTGGAAGGCGACGGCCAGGTCGAGCCGTCTGACCGTCCGTGAATTTGCCGCCGAGGACGAAAAGCGCGTGGCCGTCGCGTTTGACACACGGGTCCCGGGCGAAGCGGACAGCACGCTTTCGCTGCGTGAGCGGATCAGTGCCGAACAGAGCGGCAAGCCGGTCGTCGCGTCGGACCGTTTTGAGGCCGGAGCGAGCCTTGCCGCGTCGATCCTGCTGCACTTTGCCGAGCAGCAGGCCGAGTTGAAACTGGTCATCGACGGCGACGAGGGCGAGTTTGGAGTCGGCCGTGTGCACCTCTACGAAATGCTCAAGCGCCTGTCGGTCGCCGAACCTAATTTTCAAGATAATAGCCGCCCGATCGAACCCGCCGCCGATCTCGGTCGTATCCTCAATAGTTCGGACGAGAGCCACTGGTTCCTGGTCACTGCGGCAGGTGACGGTGACCTTTCGCCCGAAACCATGCAGCGATTGAAAATAATTGGGTTTTAAGGTTAAATTCTTGTCATAATTCAGCGGTCCGCGGTGTCTTAAAGGTGAAGAGCATTTTTGATGCTGAAAATGAGCGAGAGTACTAACATCTTTGTGGACATAATGTCCGAACATTCAGCTACGGCGGCAGCGACAGGTAGGATCGAGTTCGAGGAGGCGTTTTCGCTTCATCACCGGACCGTCTTTCGCGCAGCACGATCGGTCGTGCAGGATGCCGCCCTGGCCGAAGATGTTACACAGGAGACGTTTCTGCGGCTGTATCACAATATCGACGCGATCACCGATCAGGAAATGCTCCGGCCGTGGTTGATACGGGTCGCCATCAACGTCGCCCGAAACACCGTCCGCGGCAATATTAGGGCGAACACGCGCGACGAAAATTACGTCAAAGAAACAGGCACATTCGAAGCGGCATCGGTCGAGACCGACTATGAGGAAACCGCCGGTGTGAACGACATTTATCGGGCTCTCAACAAGATCAAGGAGCCGCTCAGGAGCTGCCTGATATTAAAGCAGCAGGGCCTCTCGTACAAAGAGATCGCCCACAGTCTCGAACTCAATGAGTCGAGCATCGGCACTTTCATTGCACGTGCCAGACAGGAATTTAGCCGGTTTTACGGTAAGATCGGCAAGGACGCGATATGAAGCAGGACTGTTTAGACATTGGGATCATTCAGGCGTTTCTGGACGGCGAACTCGCCCACCCGGAATCGGCTCGAGTCTCCGGCCACATCGCCGTATGCGATGCGTGTTCGTTGATGCTCGCCGATGCCGAGGATGAGTCGGCTGTCGTCTTTTCGGCCCTGGATCGCGAGTTTTCGACGCTTGTCCCGACCCAGCGGCTCTGGAACAAGATCAACGAATCGATCGAGACCGAAAAACAGAGTGCTCCATTCTGGCAGAAATCCTGGGCCTTTATCGCGGTAAATATTGCGACGCCGTCTTTCGCCGCTGTCGCCGGAATGATCATCGTTTTCGGCATAGCGGCCGTACTGGTACTTGACCGCGGCACTAATGCTCCGCAGGTCGCGGGAGTCCGGCCCGCATCGGTTTCGGCACCGCAGCAGACGGCACCGCCCGCCATTGTGAAAGTACCGGCTGACACCGTCGTTTCGGATGTTCACCAGGTACGGCCGGCAACCGCCGAACAGATCGCTTACCGCTCGGCCGGACGCCGACAGCAGTCGGCAACCGCCGCAGTTACGACGGCGCCGGCCGCGTCTGATGTTTCGAACGGTTATTTTCCCGGCGAAGAAAGCTACGTAAAGACGATCGCCAGCCTTTCGCGTTCTGTCGAATCAGCCAAGGACACGGTAATGCGTCCCGGCGAACGCATCGCATACGAGCGGGATATGGCGGTCGTCAATGACGCCATTGCAAAAATGCGTAACGAGGTAAAACGGAACCCGCGGAACGAAACGGCCAAACAGGTGCTTTATTCGTCGTACCAGAACAAGATAGATCTGCTGAATTCGGTATCGCAGAAAGAGGAGTTGGTTGCGAGCCTCCGCTAGGCCCTCAGCACTGAACGTGAATGACTGGATCAGGCAGTAAATTGAAATACGGGTTTGTCCTCGCCGCGTTGGCGCTTGCGTTTTCGCAGGCCGCCGCCGGCCAGACGGTCGTTTCCCCGCCCGCCGCTCCAGCCCCGCGTCCGATCGCAAAGGCCGATATGCCGCCCATGCCCGGCGAGTCTGTCGAGCGGTCGATCAATGTCGATCCGTCGATCAACCTTTCGCTCTGCGTAACCGAAGGCACATTGAAAGTGAACGGCTGGAACCGCAACGAACTGCGGGTTTACGTCCAGGACGGCAGCAATTTTGAATTTAAGACCCAGCAGACCAGCCCGCGGTCCGGCGATCCGGTCTGGGTGATGATCAACGCGTTCAGCGGGCGAAATAAGGCCGCTCCGCGTTCCGAGTGCATCCGCGGCGGCGATATCGAGATCGACATTCCCGTCAACGCGTCGGTCAACGTCAAGGGCCAGGAAGTCACGTCCACCATCGACGGCGTCCGCAAGGCCAGCGTAAAAATAATCGGCGGCAATACCTTTGTCAGAAACGTGACCGAGGGCGTCACAGTCTCAGGCGGGCAGGGCGGAATAGCGGTCGAAAATTCGTCCGGTGCGATGTCGCTCGACAGTACGACGGGCAACATCGTGGTGTATGAGGCGGGTCCCAGCGATATCGGCGATATCTTTCGCGCCAAAACATACGGCGGAGCGATCTCGCTGGAAAAGATCGCTCATCGCCAGTTGGAGGTCAACTCGATCTCGGGTTCGGTCAGTTACAGCGGCTCGCTGCTCAATGGCGGTTCGTACAGCTTCGGCACGTCAAACGGGGCGATCCGTCTGACGCTGCCGACCGATACGTCCAGCACCGTTTCGGCCAGCTACGGATTCGGGGCGTTCAAGTCAGAACTGCCGATCACGCCGCTTACCGAAAATATCAGCGAAGGTCCGGTCAAGAGTACCGTCGGCCGCATCGGCAGCGGCGACGCGATGCTCCGCATAACCACCAACAACGGCAGTATCACGATCAGAAAACCCTAGCCGGCTCAAAACTCGCCCAGTTCCCTGCCCGTCCGCTGATTGAATTGCTCGGTCATCGACGCCATGCCGTGTCCGGACTCATCGCGGGTCAAACGCTCAACACGCCACATCGGGAAAAAATAGTCGGTCATCGGCAAATGCTCTTCACCGGCCGCGATCGACCGCACCCAGTCGTCAAAATACCCGAGGTCGATCGCCCGGATGTGGATGCCGGCCGCACCGATCTCGTTCACGATGCCGATCAGTTTTTCCCGCGGGCTGTGGAGTACGATCAACGCTGTTTCGCCGTTTTCGATCTTCATATTCGTAAATAGGCCAAAGAGATAAATATCATGATAAACGACTGATCGGTATTTGCGCCCGATTCTTTTTCTTTAGCATCGTTTCAATTAGAATCTATCTGGAAAACGAAATCCCTTTCCCTTATGCAGATCTCCAGGCTCGAGCTTGAGAATATCAAATCTCACGCGTCATCGACATTCGATTTTGCCAAAGGCACGACCGCCATCACCGGCGAGAACGGCGCCGGCAAGACGACGATAATCGAGGCGATCGCCTGGGCCCTGTTCGATTTTCTCGACTATAAAAAAGAGGAGTTTGTACGCCGCGGAGCCAAAAAAGGCACCGTCAAGGTCACGTTCGAAAGCGGCCTCGATGAACGCGAGTACATCGTCTATCGCGACACCGGTTCGGGCTACTACGTCACCGACCCGCGTCTGCAGATGCGGATCGCGGAGAAAAAGGAAGAGGTCTTCAGATTCCTGTGGCAGCACCTGGGGCTTGAACCCGGCACTGACCTGCGGTCGCTTTACAAACAGGCGATCGGCGTCCCGCAGGGGACATTTACGGCCATCTTTCTCGACGGCGGCCCCGAACGTAAGACGGCTTTCGACCGTTTGTTAAAGGTCGAGGAGTATCGTCAGGCGGCCGAGAAATTGCGTGAGACCTCGCGTTTTATCGACACACAGGTGGCGGCCGCTCGCGAGGGCATAGCCAGGGCCGAAGGCGAACTTTCGCGTTCCGAGGCCGTCGAAACCGAGCATCAGGCACTTGTCGGCCAGATCGCGAACCTTGCGAAAGAGATCGAGGACGCCGCCGAAGGCCTGAACACGCTGCGGGCGGCGGTTGAGGCTTTGGACGCCCGGGAACGCGGCATCGCCGAGCTCAGATCGGCGTTTGAAAAGGCCGCGGCCGAGAGCGAGCGGGCCCGTCTTATATTCAGCCAGTTGGAAAGCTCGGTCAGGAGTTCATCTGCCGCCGCGGAAAAGGCCGCCGCCGCTAAACCGCTCTCCGCCAAGCACATCGAGATGTTGGGCCGCCTTCGCGAACTGGAACGCGAACGCGGCGAACGTGAAAAACTCCGTGCCGAACTTGCCGCGACCGAGACCGCGATCGCAAACGTGCGGGCCGACAGCAAACGCCTTACCGAAAACCTGGAGTCGGTGGAAAAAGCTCACCGCGAGATCGCGGACCTCAGGCCGCTGGCCGCCGATCAGGACCGCGTCGAGGCCGATGTACGCGGGCTTCGCGAAACTGCGGCGGCGGCACGCTCGGCCCGCTCGCAGATCGACAGCCTGGATGACAAGCTCCGCCGGATGCGTGACGGCTATAAAGAGGCCAACGAACGTTTGAAGGCCGCCGAAGAAAAGGCCGTCGAGGCGTCAAGGCTCGCCGAACTGGAGTCGCGGGACGCCAAACTACTGCACGAGATCGCCGCACTTCGGGCCTCGCTCAAACGCGATGAGCAATTTCAGCAGGAGATCAAAAGCGGCCTGTGCCCGATCCTGTCGCAAAAGTGCCTGAACCTGCAGCCGGGCCAGACACTTGAGAGCTTTGTGTCGAGCCAGTTTACGGAACTGCGTTCGCAGATCGACGCTCTCGAGACCGAACATCGCTCGGTCGTCGGGTCGCTGAGGTCGGCCCGCGAGGCCGCCGGGCAACTGTCGACCGTCGAAACACTGCAGCGGCGGCTGGCCGAACTCACCGAAGAAGGGACGCGGCTGAACGCGGAAAAAACCGAGCTCGTCAGCCGTTCGGAGATGCTCGAAACGGCCGAAAAGGATCTTGCCGACGCCGAATCAAGGCTTGCGGCACTGGACGATCCGCGTGCGAGGATCAAATTTCTGGAATCATCGGCCGCACGCGAACAGGAACTGCGGGACCAGCTTTCGGCGATCGAGAGCAATCTCGAGCGTTTGGAAAACGACCGCAACATCACGGTCCAAAAGCTCGAATCGTATGCGGACCTCGACCACCAGTTGGAGGCCGCCGCGGCCGAACGCGATGCGACGGCCGACGCTCACCGCACATTCGTTGCGAACGAGGCCGAGGCCTCGGCACTCGCGGAGCGTTCGCAGAACCTCGATGCCGCCGCTGCGGACCTGAGCGACGCCGATAAGCGACGCGCCGATGCGGAAAACAGTTTGTCCGAGGCGTCAGCCGGCTTTGACAGCGAACTCCAGTCGAGACGGCGGGCCGAACTCCTGCAGGCCGAACGCGGCCATGCCCAGGCCGCCGCGACGCTCGCAGCTGCCCGCCAGCGCGAAGCCGCTCTCAACGCCGAGTTGAGCAGGTTTAGCGAGATAAGACGGTCGCTGGCAGGCGAATTTAAGGAAAAAGAGCGGCTCGAAAAGGTAGCCGAGGCAACCGCTTTCATCCGCGACACACTCAAAGAAGCGGCACCGCGTGTCGCCCGCAATTACGTTTACCACGTTTCGCTCGAGGCGAACCTGCTATTTCGCGAGATCACGGGAAATGCCGAACGCACGCTGAAATGGGGCGAAGATTACGCCATAATGCTTGAGGAAGACGGTTACGAGCGTCCGTTCCAGAGCCTGTCGGGCGGCGAGCAGATGGCCGCGGCGTTGTCCGTGCGGCTCGCTCTGCTAAAGCAGCTAACTGACATTCGCATTGCGTTCTTCGATGAGCCGACGACCAATATGGACGCCGAACGCCGCGAAAACCTCGCGATGCAGATCAGCCGGATAACGAACTTTGATCAACTGTTTGTGATCTCGCACGATGAGACGTTTGACAGCTATGTGGACAATGTAATTGCGGTTGGATGAACAGATAATGAAACAAGTCACCATAGTATGCGACGGCTCGAGCCTCGGCAACGGTAAAGGAAGTCCGCGTGCGGCGGCTGTCGCCGTGCTTGGGTTCAAGGGCATCTGGAAAGCGGTCGGCGAGTACCTCGGTGCAGCGACGAATCAGCAAGCGGAGATCGCAGCCGCCGCCATCGGACTCGAAAACCTCAAAGAGCCCTGCAAGGTCACGTTGATGTCCGATTCGCGTTACGTGGTCGAGACGATGGGCGGCACCTGGAAGCGAAAGACTAACCACGACTGGTGGAAACGCCTCGACGCCGCCGCGAAATCGCATCATATAACGTGGAAATGGGTCAAGGGCCACAACGGCCACGACGTTCAGGAGGTCGCCGATTCGATGGCACGCAAGATGGCCGAGCTCGGTTATGTTGACCAGACATTGTTAGAAGACGCTGTCGTCGAGCTCGGCATCCTGGAGATCTAAGAGAAGTATTAACCACAGATGAACACGGATAAACACAGATCGGAGAAGAGCAAAGATGCGCCGTCTTTTGCTTTGACCAGGCTTTTCCGAGCTCATCCGAGAGTGGAATTCCTGTCTCTGCGTCTTTGCGTCTCCGCGGTACTGATACTTCTTATTGTGTCGTTCGTTCAGGGGCAGCGGTCGGGGGTTGGCTGGGTCTGGCAAAACCCGCTGCCGCAGGGCAATCCGCTCTATTCGATCCACTTTGCCAAGGACAAGCTTCACGGATTTGCCGTCGGGTCTGACAACACGATCCTCCGGACACGCGACGGCGGTTTTCGCTGGGAGCGGCAGGACGCTCCGACCGACGTAACATTTTCAGGCGTTTGGACCCGTGATGCCGAGACCGCGATCGCCGTCGGGTCGCGCGGCACGATCGTGATGACGACAAATGGCGGCAAGGACTGGAACCGCGTGGCGGTCGACGCCCGAGATCACCTCTACAGCATCGCGTTTGCCGGTGCCGACGCCAAGACCGGTTGGATCACCGGCACGTACGGCCGGATACTGAAGACCACCGACGGCGGGCTCACATGGCGGACACAAGCCGTCGATACCAAGGAACATATTCTCAAGGTCGCGGCTTTTGACGCCGATCATGCCGCCGCGGTCGGGCTCGGCGGAACGGTACTTTTTACCAACGACGGCGGTGCAAACTGGACCGTCACCGGCCCGTGCAGCGGTGCCGTGGTCTCGGGCGTCGCATATACGTCGGAAAATTCGCTGATAGTTGCCGGTTACGGCGGCTGCATCGCGCGGTCAAACGATTCGGGGGCGACGTGGAACCTCGTCGACATTTACAGCCGTGCCGATCTGCTGTCGGTCAACTTTTCGACTGAAAAGACCGGCTCGATCACCGACGCCAACGGGCTCGTCTGGTTGACCGGTGATGGCGGCACAACGTGGCTGCCGTTTAACATCCGGACCAACCCCAAGCTCGTCGCGACCTATTTTGCCGATAGTTTTACGGGTTGGGCGGTCGGTGAGAGCGGCCTCATACTCCGCACTGACGACGGCGGATCGAGCTGGCAGCGTCTGAGCGAGGGCGGCCGCGAGGATGTCAATGACCTCGCGTTTCTCGACGATGAACTGGGCATCGCCGTCGGATCAAAGGGCAGGATCTGGCTGACCAACGATGCCGGGCGGTATTGGCTGCCCGTATTTTCGGGCACCGGCGAAAACCTCAACGCCATTCACTTTTACGACGGGCAAAAGGGCTGGGCCGTCGGCGACAAGGGCACGATCCTCCGCACTATCAACGGCGGAGCGAGTTGGGGCAAGGGCGTTTCAAACGTTACCGAAGACCTGCTCGCCGTCAACTTTGTAACGGACAAGATCGGTTTTGCCGTCGGAGCCAACGGCATGGTGCTGAGGACCGATTCGGCCGGGGCATACTGGGAACAGTTTGAATCCGGCACCCGGCTCTGGCTCGAGGACGTTCGCTTTTTTGACGAAAAGAACGGCGTCGCTGTCGGTGATGTCGGCACGATCCTGACGACCAATGACGGCGGCCTGACGTGGTCAAAGGTCAAGACCAACCTCCGCGAAAACCTGTACGCTGTCAGCTTTTTTGATGCCAGGATCGGTTTTGCCGTCGGTGCGGGCGGCGTCATTCTCGGCACCGTCGACGGCGGACAGACCTGGAAGGACCAGGAATCGCCAACGCGGTCAAACCTCTTTGCCGTACAGGCATTTGGCAAGGACGGTGCGGTCGCGGTCGGCGAACTCGGGACGGTGCTCGTGACCGAGGATGGCGGGCGTTCGTGGCAGGTCCAGCCGAACATTACCGGAAAGGTGCTGCAGGCGATCGTTTACCGCGGCGACAAAAATGTCTGGACGGCCGGACGCGGCGGCACCATTCTTAAGCGGACCGATCCGCTGTCGCCAAAACCGCTGAGCGGGCCGAAAACACCGCCCGTTCTATCCGGGGCGGCACCGCGTCTGCAGCCGAAGGTCCGTCAGCCGCTGGTCACCATCACTGATGACGGCGATATCCCGGCCGCCATTCCCGTCAAAAAGCCCTAGTCCCGTCTGACGGTGACCGATATCCATTCGCCCGCCGACGCGATCGAGTAATTAGAGATCCCGCGATCCGCGAGCGCATCAGTGATCAAATCCGACTGAGCGGCAAGGATGCCTGAAAGCAAGAGGATGCGGCCCGACTTTGCGAGCAGAAGGTCGAGCAACGGTAAAATGAGGTCGATGGTCAGATTGGCGCAGACAAAATCGTACCGGTCGGCCGTTTCGTCGATCTCGCCGGTAAAAAACTCGATCCCGGCGGCCCTATTCGCGGCGGCGTTCTCAATAGCGATCGTGACCGAATCTTCGTCGATATCGCAGGCCGTGATGCGCCGGTCGCCGATCTTTGCTGCGGCGATCGCAAGAATGCCGGTCCCGGTCCCGACGTCGAGAAAGCTCTCACCGGGTGCAAGTTCGCTGCCGATCACGTCGAGACACAACTGCGTCGTTTCGTGCGTTCCGGTGCCGAAAGCCATATTCGGCTCGATCCGGATGACGATCCGCCGGTCGTCGTCGATCTGCTCCCAAGGCGGAGCGATGATGAATCTGCCGATGACGGTCGGCCGCCAATACTTTTTCCATTCGGCGAGCCAGTCGGTCTGCTCGACGCTGCGCGTTCCGATGCTCGCTGCCGCCGCGGGTTCGAATCCGTATATCGTCAACGCGTCAGATACCGCGTCACGGATCTCATCGTCAGTCGGCAGCGTTTCAAAATAGCCCGACACACGCAATGTTGTGATCCGGTTTGACACCATGGTCTGGTGCAGTGCTCCGAAAAAAGGTTCGTTTCTCTTGGTCTGAATAACCTCGGTCGCGGCCGCATCTACCTCGATGTCGACGGCAGACGGAAACTTTGTTGTTGTTTTGATGTCGGCAGAAAACGGCTCAGGGCAGGCGTCGCGCTCAAAACAGGCCCGATCTCATCCAACGAGGCTTCGCGGTTGCGCCAGTCCTCGACGACCTTTACAAACAGTTTCAGAAATACCTGGCGGCCGACCAAATTTTCGATATCGACCCGGGCACGGGTTCCGATGTCCTTAATGCGGGCACCTTGCTTGCCGATGATTATCTTTTTTTGCGACGGCTTTTCGACGTAGATCGCGCAAAAGACGCGGAGCACGTTTGGGTCAGAATCGTCATAGAGCTCGGTGACGACCGCGGTCACATACGGGATCTCTTCGCCGGTCGAGAGCAGTATCTTTTCGCGGACCATCTCGGCGACGATGCTCCGCACCGGCTGGTCGGTCATCTCGTCTTCGCCAAAGATCGGTTCGCCCTCGGGCAGGTGCTTGACGATCTGCTTGAGCAAATTATCGACCGCGTCGCCCTTGAGTGCGGATACGGGGATTATCTCGGCAAAATCATACTCCTTTGAGTACATATCGATCAGCGGCAGCAGCGTCGACTTGTCGCGTATCTTATCTATTTTGTTGAGCACCAGAACGGTGGGTTTCGCGGCCTGTTTTACGAGTTCGAGCACAAACCGGTCGCCGTTGCCGGTCGAAACGCTCGCGTCGCGCATCAGCACGAGGACGTCAACCGAGAGAATAGCGTCGTGAACGGCCGACATCATTCGGCGATTGAGCAGATGGCCGGGCTTGTGGACGCCGGGCGTGTCGACGAAGACGATCTAGCCGCCGTCGATGTTGACGATGCCCTGAATACGGTGTCTGGTGGTCTGCGGTTTGTTCGAAACGGCGGCGATCTTTTCGCCGACGAGGCGGTTCAAGGGCGTAGATTTGCCCGCATTGGGCCGGCCGACAAACGCGGCATAGCCGCTGCGAAATTTATCTTCCTGCATCGATTAGACGGTAACAGATTTGACGTAAGATTCAAGGAATCGACGGATCTACTGCTTTTTGAGTAAGTTTTGCTTGCCGGCCAGAGCGTCGCGAAATGCACCGCCCGGAATATCGTCGAGTTCGATCGCCTTGTCGTAAAGCTGCACGGCGTAGGCGTTCTCGCCCGCAAATTCATATATCCGGGCGAGCGCGACAGACGTCAGTGACAAAAGTGCTTTGTCCGTGGTCGGCTTGGCCGTCCTGAGAACGTTGCTGTATGCGACCTTGGCGTCGAGCAGTTTTTGGGCCTGTACGTCAGGGTCGGTGACGCCCTCCGCCGAAAGGCTGGCAACACGGCCGATCGAATAATAGATCCGCGGTTCGGACGGGTTTTCGGCGGCAAGTTTCTTGAGCTCGGCTCCGGCACCGGCGAGGTCGCGGGCGGTGATCATCTTTTGGATATCGAGCAGACGCCGGGTAACGGGATTGTCCGGTGCCGTCTCAACGGCGACCGGGCTCTTCGCCGCAATTCACGGGCCAGGGCCCATTTTTCGCCTCGGCGTTGCGGAACGGTCGCTCCTTTGACGCGTCAAGGGTCGCGATCATCTCACGCAGCGACGACGCGATATCAAACCCAGAGTCTTCGGTTCCCTTTAACTGATCGGCAAAATAAAACGCCATCACGGCTCCATGCTCGTACGCCTCCGAAAGTATCAGGCCGTTTCGTCCGCCAGCACCGACTTCTGCCGTTCGAGTTCGGCCGACACGGCTCGCTTTTCGGGGTCGGTCTTCATAGTGCCGATCTTTTCGCGAGCCTGGGCCGTCGCGATCTGCGAACGCGTAAATTCGATCTGGCGGGCGTCGATCGCAGAAACCAGCGAACGCGAGACGGTCAGGAACACATCCGGCGAAATTGACGGGTCTGACTTGCGGCGTTCATCGAGCAGCAGTTTGACCTGATCGCGGATCAGCCCGATGTCCTTGGACTGCTTGAGCACGAGCGGATCGATGACAAATTGCAGAAAAGCCCGGCGGGCATCGGTGTTGCTGAGGTCCTTGTCCGGCGGCAGGACGAGATAGTAGTCGTCTTTGACGTTCAGGAAGATGATATTGCCGGCCGGAGCGAGCATTTCCGGGACCACCAAAAAACGCCTTTCGTAATCACGCGTTTCGACCTTTTGCAGAACGGTCGACTTGCTTTTGGCCTTCTGCGTTTCGATCTTTACCTTTTCTGAATAATAGATCTCGGGCCGCGTATGCATGTAGTTCAGCAGGTCGCTGACCATCTCGCGGGTCGATGATCTGAGGGTTCGGTCGGCCTCGGCCTGATAATCCCGGACGTACTCGTCAAGCTTTCCGCTGATGCCCGACCGGCGGTAGAATTCGCGTGCGAGCGGCGCAAAATCGAGCACGTCGAGCAGTGTTCCGGGCAGATCAGCCGTGTAAGCCGGATCGGCCATTTCCGGTGCCGGCGAGAGCGTGTACGCCATCGAGATAAATGGCGAGACGATCTCGGCGTCGGTGGCGTTCGGGCGGCGTTTCTTGTACTGGGTCACAAAGACCGAGATACGCTGACGCAGATCTTCGTTCATCCCGGCCATGTCCTGCAGCAGCCGTTCCCTGAACAGCGACCCTTTTTCGGACAATGCGGTGTTGATCAGTTTCACATCCTGGCCGGCGTCGTTCTTGGTCCGCGCCATCTCGAGCGCCGCCAGCACGACGAGCAAGCGCTTGTCGGGGTCGATCTTGACGCCGTAATTCGAGACGTCCATCACGGCCGGGGGATTTTGGCCAAAACCAACCGCCGCAAAAACGGCAACTAATATGAGTAGTAAGATCTTTCGCATTTACTTCGTGGCCCGGCGTTAATATGTACCGATCGGTCAGACTGTCTGCGGCCTAATAAAAAAAGATGAATATATTTCGCTCCGGGATGCACGGCAACATAATAAAACAAAGGATAAAGGAGAAACAACGTTCATCCTTTATCCCATTGTGCCGTTAAAAACGGAGCCGATATTGACTAGAAGCTGGCGAGTGCGTCAGCTTCGTTCTCGTAAACGTCGAAAACGGTCAACAACTTGGTGATGGCCAGCAGGTCCTGGATCTTTTCGGTCAGATTCAAAAGCTTGAGCGTACCGCCCTCTTTATTCACCGCCGTAAAGCTCGATACCAATTCGCCGATACCGCTCGAATCGATGTAGCCGACATGGCCCAAATTCAAAAGCAATTTCGTTTTGCCTTCGCCCAAAACCCTGCGAATGGCTCCGCGGAGAGCGACGCTTCCCTCGCCGATCGTGACCTTTCCGTCGAGGTCGAGGATCGTCACATCACCCGCTTGCCGTTCAGTAATTATGATATCTGCCATTTTTATCTCCTGTTCTTAACTTTGAAATGATTGAAAGCTGATTTTAGACCAACATTGAAGTAAAAGTCCACGTAGCGACCCGTATTTATCGCTTTTTCAACATCGTTACGACCAATCCGCCGCCGTCGGCGTTGGTCCACTCGACCTCGTCCATGAACGACCGCATAAATAGTATTCCGCGGCCATTCGCCTTGAGCAGATTTTCGCGGTCGGTCGGGTCCGGTATATCCTCCGGCCGAAAGCCGGTCCCGTGATCCCGCACCTTGATCTCGATCGCGTCGGCCGTTCCGGCGAGCGTTATCTCGACCGATTTTGACTCGTCAAACTTATTACCGTGCTTGACGGCATTGGCGACCGATTCGCGGACCGCGAGGTCGATCGCAAAGATCATATCGTCGGCAAGGCCGGCATCTTTGGCAAATCGCTCGGCACCCGCGGCGGCTTCATCAACGGATTCGATCCGGCTGGGCAATGTAATCTGCACGTTCTCAGTCACAATAAATATATGTTCAGTACGTTAAAGGCTGAAACCGCCGCCTGTCAAGACAAACGCTCTCGTTTCCGCTTAAAATGATAGCAATGATCGTTCATCCTGCCAAAAAGCTGTCGGGTTCGCTACGCCTTCCCGGTGACAAGTCAATTTCGCACCGGGCCGCAATGATCGCGGCGATGGCAAACGGAGTTTCTGAAATAAGCAATTTCGCGGCTAGCGCTGACTGCGGTTCGACACTGGCGTGCCTGAGTTCGAGCGGGATCGACATTACGCGCTTCGGTTCGGACGTCACAATTGCCGGCGGGCCTTTTACGCCGCCGCTGATGCCGCTCGATTGCGGAAACAGCGGCACGACGATGCGTCTGTTGAGCGGTGTTTTGGCCGGCCGGCAGGCCGGTGCCACACTCACGGGTGACGAATCGCTGTCGTCACGGCCGATGGGCCGCGTCATCGATCCGCTGCGGGAAATGGGAGCGAAGATCGAGTCGACCGACGGGAAAGCACCGCTCGTCATCGCCTCCGGACGGCCGCTGACCGGGATCGAACACCATTTGCGGATCGCGTCCGCTCAGATCAAATCATGTCTGCTTTTGGCCGGACTCGGAGCCTCGGGCACGACCACCGTTCACGAACCCGCACCGACCCGCGATCATACCGAGCGGATGCTCCGCTGGTTTGGCGCCGAGATCGACGCGACGGCCGAGGGAGCGATCTCGATACGAGGCGGGCAAACGCTATCGGCGAGATCTTTCGTCGTGCCCGGCGACATTTCGTCAGCGGCGTTCTTTCTGGTCGCTGCGGCCGGTCTCGACGGATCGGAAATGACGCTCGAGGGCGTCGGCCTGAATCCGACGCGGACCGGCATCATCGGCGTCCTGAGGCAGGCCGGTGTTGACCTCGAGATAACCGCGGAGCGGGTCGAATGCGGTGAACCGGTGGGCGATATCGTCGTTCGCGGCTCGGCCGCCAAACTGTCAGCGGCTCGGGTTCTGCGGTTCGATGGCGCGGTGATCGCCAACATTATCGATGAAATACCGATCCTCGCCGTCCTCGGGACTCAGATGGGACAAGGGATCGAGATCCGCGGGGCCGCAGAGCTGCGTGTCAAGGAATCGGACCGCATCCGGACCGTCGTCGACGGCCTCAGACGAATGGGCGCGAACGTCGAGGAGTTTGAGGACGGGCTGCGTGTCCTGCCGACACACCTCAGCGGCGGCCGGATCGACTCGCACGGCGATCACCGGATCGCGATGGCGTTTGCGGTAGCCGGGCTGTTCGCCGACGATGAGACCGAGATCCTCGGTGCCGAATGTGTCGATGTTTCGTTTCCGGGATTCTTCGAAACACTCGCGCGTGTCGTAATCTCTTAAGCGGCAATGGATACAGAACGTCGGATCGTATTAACGGGATTTATGGGTGTCGGCAAATCGAGTGTCGCTCGCCATGTCGCGCATCTGCTCAGGTCAAAGCGTGTCGATCTCGACCAGGAACTCGAACACGGTGAAAGGCGAACGGTCGCCGAAATAATCGACGCCGAGGGCGAAGAGGCGTTTCGCGACATCGAATCGCGTTATCTGCGGCGGGCACTCGACCGGCCCGACCTGCGGGTGCTGTCGCTCGGCGGCGGGACCTGGACGCTCGAACGCAACCGCGAGATGATCAAGGCGTCGGGCCTGACAAGCGTCTGGCTCGAATCGACATTCGAGCATTGCTGGCTGAATATCGCTTTTTCGCGAAAGGACCGCCCGCTCGCACGCGACAAACAGCGAGCCTTTGAGCTGTTTCAGCAGCGGCAGAAATTCTACGCACTTGCCGACTGGCACTTTGTCATCCGGGCGGACAGTACGTCGTTTGACGTCGCCAAGCAGATCATCGAACAAGTTTTTTCTTGAATTGCCCCACTTTGCTATTGATAAATAGATCGTTATCAATCAAAATTAGCTTACTAGAAAACTAGTTATCCACATCTGAATGGGTGCGGAGATCCTTATTAGATCGAACAGATGCCCCGTGCATTTGCGATTTTTTTGGTACGCGAATATTAAACAATTTTCCGGAGGAAAGATGAAAATCAAAGCTTTAACACTTCTCACTTTGGCCCTCGCACTCTTCGTGAGCGCCTGCGGCAAGAGCGATGCTGATCTGCAAAAGGCGGTTCAGGACAAACTCGCTGCCGACAAGGTCACCGGCGTCACGGTTGCCGTCAAGGACGGTGTCGCGACACTGACCGGCGAAGTTGCGGACATTACGGTCAAGACGAAAGCCGAAGCCTCAGCCAAGGTCGAAGGCATCAAATCGGTTGACAACAAATTGACCCTCAAGCCGATGCCGACGCCCGAGCCGCCGTCACCCGACAAGATGATCGAAGGCACCGTCAATGAAGCCCTCAAGAAGAAAGGCATCACCGGCGTCACCGTCGCAGTCAAGGATGGCGAGGTCACCCTCAGCGGAACCGTCGATAAGGCGAAGGTCGCCGAGATCATGATGGCCGCAAACGAAGCGAAACCGAAAAAGGTTGTCAACAACCTCAACAAATAGGCGAATAACGGAGGAAATATGTCATTACAAGAGAAATACCAAACACTTCTGGAACTCGCCAATGCTAACGGTACGTCCTACGAGTTGGCCGAAGGCGACGGCGTACTTCACATCACGGGAACCGCCCCGAGCGACGAAGCCAAGGCTCAGCTTTGGGCAGAGTACGAACGGATCGACCCTGATTTTCAGTCAAGCGATCTCATCCTCAATGTTTCGACCGGAGCCGGCGACGCCGGCGGCGGCATGAACACGTACACCGTTGTTTCGGGCGACAGCCTGAGCAAGATCGGTTCGAAGTACGGTATCGCCTGGAAGGCGATCTGGGATGCCAATCGCGACATCCTCCATCACCCGGACAAGATCTATCCGGGCCAGGAATTGAAGATTCCATAAACCGCGGGTCAACGACCGCGATCGAGGCCTGCTCATTTCGGTGAGCAGGCTTTTTCTTTACTCGCAACCTGAACGGTAATCTAATACAATTCTGACAATGTCTTTCGAAACGGATTTTATCGTTATCGGCAGCGGTGTGGCCGGCCTGCGCTCGTCTATCGAACTGGCCAAAAGCGGTGCCCGCGTCACCGTTTTGACCAAGGACAAAGCCAGCGAATCAAATACGGAATATGCGCAGGGCGGCGTCGCCGTCGTGCTTTCGGACGACGATAACGCCGAACTACACGAGGGCGACACGCTGATCGCCGGGGCCGGGCTTTGCGATCCGCCGGCAGTAGCGACCCTTGTTACCGAAGGCACGGTCTTCATCAAACAACTGATCGAATGGGGGACAAGGTTTGACCGTGACGGCGGCAAGTTGATCTTTACCCAAGAGGCGGCACACTCACGCCGCCGGATAATTCACGCCAACGGCGACTCGACCGGGGCCGAATTTGTGCGTGCCCTGATCGCTCGTGCCGGTCAGGAAAGGTCGATCGACCTCACGCCCTTTGCCAATACCGAGAGCCTGATCGTCCGTGACGGCAGATGTGTCGGTGTTCGTTTTCTGGACCCGATCCTGCGGACGCCGCGTGAAGTTTTCGGCAGGGCCGTGATACTTTGCACGGGCGGTGCCGGCCAACTTTACCAACACACCACCAACCCGTCGGTTGCGACAGGCGACGGCATGGCGATGGCGTATTTTGCGGGCGCTGAGATGGCCGATATGGAATTTATCCAGTTCCACCCGACCGCGCTCAACATCCCGAACGCACCGCGTTTTTTGCTCAGCGAAGCGATGCGCGGCGAAGGCGGCATTCTCCGAAACAAGTTTGGCGAGCGGTTTATGCCCAATTACGACGAGCGGGCCGAACTTGCCCCACGCGACATCGTATCGCGTTCGATCGTCGCCGAGATGCGGCGGACAGGCACCCGCAACGTCCTGTTGGATATGACGGCGCTCGACGGCGACTTTTTGCGGCACCGCTTTCCGAAGATATACGAAACCTGCCGGCACTACGGGCTCGACATCGCCAGGGATCCGCTTCCGGTCTCACCGGCCTCGCACTATTGCATGGGCGGGATCAGGACCGACCTGTGGGGCCGAAGCACGGTTCCCGGGCTCTATGCCGCCGGCGAGGTCACCTGCACCGGCGTTCACGGCGCCAATCGCCTGGCGTCAAATTCACTTCTCGAGGGGCTTGTCTTCGGTGCCCGTGCCGGACAGGCGGCGGTCGCGGATACCGCCTCGCTTACCGGTCACGGCGTATCCCGGGACTTTTCGGCCGGTGATGCCGCCGCCGAACAAACTACCGCACTTTCGACCGCGGTGCGAAAACGCATCAAGCGTGTGATGTGGGAACGCGTCGGCATTCTGCGTGATCGCTCGTCGCTCGAACGTGCACTAAAGGAATTTGCCCAGATATCCGCGGGCAATCTGAGCACTTCATCGCGCAACTTCGTCACGCTCGCGACCCTCGTGGCGACCGCAGCACTTTGGCGTGAAGAGTCGCGCGGCGGCCATTTCCGGACGGATTTTCCCGAACAGCGTGACGAATGGCGGCATCACTCGATCCAGACGATCGGCCGCCCGATCGCCTCGGCCGAAAAGATGGACTTTGACATATCATCGAGAGTGTAATTAAAATCGAGCAAATCTAAATTTCTCCGGCATCGGTCACAAAATGCAAAATACGGCTACCACCCTTAATCTGGCGTCGATAGTATCGCACCACGCACGGCTTGCTCCGCGAAAAGAGGCGATCGTTTGGGGCGATGTCCGCCTCACATACGGTGAGATCGACGCTCTGTCCAACCGCGTGGCAAACGCTCTGGTCGAAATGGGTATCGGCCACGGCGACAAGGTCGCCCTCTGCTGCCCGAACCTGCCGTTCTTTCCGATAGTGTATTACGGCATTATGAAGGCCGGGGCCGCGGTCGTGCCGCTCAATGTGCTCTTTAAGCCGCGTGAGATCGCCTATCACCTGACCGACTCAGACGCCAAGGCGGTCTTCGTATTTGAGGGCACCGACGAACTGCCGCTGGCGGCGACGGTAAAGGAGGGCTTTGACCAGGTCCCGACTTGCGAAAAGCTGATCGTGATGACGCGGGACCTGATGGGAAAAAGCCCGATCGACGGCCACGAAACGCTGACCCAGATCACATTCGACAAATCAGAGAGCTTCGACATTTACCCGACGCGGCCCGACGACACGTGCGCGATCCTCTACACCTCTGGAACCACGGGGCAGCCGAAGGGGGCCGAGCTTACCCATTTGAATCTTTACTCTAATGTGACCACGACGTTTCTGATCCATTTGCCGATGCTCGATTTTACCGACGGTGTTCAGAAGACCTGTCTGATCACACTGCCGCTATTTCACACGACCGGACAAACGGTGCAGATGAATACGCAGATCTACGCCGGCCACCGTATCGTGCTGCTGCCGCGATTTGACCCGCAGGCGACGCTCGACGCAATGGTCGCTGAGGGCGTGAATTTCTGGGTCGGCGTGCCGACGATGTACTGGGCCCTGCTCCGCCACGTTGACGAGACCGGATATGACATCAGCCGCGTTCGCGAGACCATGAAGGTCTGTTCGTCGGGCGGTGCGCCGATGCCGGTCGAGGTCATGAAGGAGTTTCAGGAGCGGTTCGGAGTGCGGGTGATGGAGGGCTACGGCCTGTCTGAAACCTCGCCGCTGGCGTGTTTCAACCACTTTGTCGAAACCCGGCAAGGTCGGCCAGCAGATCTTCGGCGTCGAGGTCAGGTGCGTCGACGACGATGACAACGAGGTTCCTCGCGGTCAGCGTGGTGAGGTCGTTATTCGCGGGACCAATGTGATGAAAGGCTATTACAAACGTCCCGAAGCGACCGCCGAAGCGTTTCGCAACGGCTGGTTTCACACCGGCGATATCGGGATAATGGATGACGAAGATTATCTCGCCATCGTTGACCGCAAAAAGGATATGATCCTTCGCGGCGGCTACAATATTTACCCACGCGAATTGGAAGAGGTGATCATCACCCATCCGCTCGTATCGCTGTGCGCGGTGATCGGCGTCCCGGACGAGCGGCTCGGCGAGGAGGTCAAGGCGTTTGTGGTGCTCAAACCTGGCTGTGAGATGACGGTTGACGAATTTACGGATTGGTGCAAGACGCAGTTCGCCGCCAACAAATATCCGCGTCACGTCGAGTTTCGCGAATCGCTGCCGATCGGCGGGACCGGCAAGATATTCAAACGTGCGCTGAAGGAAGAATCCGCTTGATCCGCCGATTGCTTTCCCTGCCCCGATAGGTAAAACTTGTGGTTTATGGTTCGATCTAAGGCTCTCTTGGTGGTCATCACCGTCGCTTCATTCATTACGGCCTGTTCCGGCACAAAACAGGACGGCTATGTCATCGCCGACAGCAAGTCGTACGAGGCGTCGCTATTCCGTCAACAATGTGCCGTCTGCCACGGCCCCGAGGGCAACGGCAAAACGGTGGACGGCAAGGTCGTCCCGAGCCTGCGCGTCGGCGATTTTAAGTTCAAGACCGAAGCCGAGGTCTATAATCAGATCGCCAACGGCGGAAATGGGATGACGCCGTTTCGCAACCAGCTGACCGACCGCGAGATCAAATTGCTGGCTGACCTGATCCACAATCGCCTCAGGGCAAAAAAGGACTAAGATCGCCCGAACAACTGCACTTACCTTGGATTTTTTTCACATTCCGGTGTCATACGGCCCGATCTGCGAGTAGAATAATCTGTATGAGAATTCTGATAACGGGTGCGACCGGCCTGCTTGGCCAGGCCCTGACCAAGTCGCTAATCGAAAAGGGGCACGAGATCATTAAAGCCTCACGTAAAGATCCGATCGACGACGCTCACGTAAAGTGGAGCGTTGAGGACGGCTTTGCCGATCCGGACAAACTCGAAGGTATCGATGTCGTTGTCCATCTCGCGGGTGAGAATGTCAGCGGGCTTCGCTGGACCGACGAAAAGAAAAAAGCCATCCGCGACAGCCGCATTATCGGGACACGAAACGTCGTTGACGCGATCTCGAAACTCAAGAGCAAGCCCAAGACGTTCATCGCGTCATCGGCGATCGGGTTTTATGGCGAACGCGGCGAAGAAGAGGTGACCGAAACGTCGCCTCCGGGCGATAATTTTCTCGCCGGCGTTTGCAAAGAATGGGAGACCGAATCGCGGCGTGCCGAGGACGCCGGCATCCGGACCGTTCTGCTGAGGACCGGGATCGTGCTCTCAAAGGACGGCGGGGCCCTTTCGACAATGCTCCTTCCCTTTAAGATGGGCGTCGGCGGCGTGGTCGGAAGCGGCAAACAGTGGATGAGCTGGATCTCGCTCGCCGACGAGGTCGCGATCATCAATTTTTGTATTGAGAACGAAAGTATTCGCGGTGCCGTTAATGCCGTCGCGCCTAATCCGGTGACCAACGCGGAATTTACCAAAACTCTAGGCGAAGTGCTCTACCGGCCGACATTCCTGCCGCTTCCCGAATTTGCGGTAAGTATGATCTTTGGCGAAATGGGTGACGCTCTGCTGCTCGCCAGCACCAAAGTGCTGCCCAACCGTCTCGAGGACGCCGGTTTTGAATTCAAGTATCCAAACCTGAAAGAGGCTATCGAGCACGCAGTGTCAGAACCCGCTGTGTAAGCGGCGGGCCAGGATCTCGACAAACTGGCCGCCCGCTCGCGCAGGCGGTTCCGACAAATGCACTGGCCGCCCGCTTACGCAGGCGGTTCTGACAAGAGTAGTGGGCGGCTCGGGGCCGCGTCCGTATCAGACGGAGCGATCTGAAGATTTAGCAAATACTCGCCGTCCGCGACTTCGTTCGGAACGTAGATAAGCTCAGTGATCGTTGAATTGAGGCGAGTATCTGCGTTGACCTCGCGGCTTCCCGGCTCCATATGCCAGAAGGTCCGGTGAGCAGGCAGCGCCGGATCATCAAGCCTATCGAGCGACGGCAGATCGACGAGCAGATGTCGGAACCCACATCCGACAATGTACCCGATCGCCTCAGCTGTAAAATACGGCGGGATGTCGTCGGTGTCGTACCTACGCGTCAATTTACCATCATCGTTCGGCAAAGTTCGGATGATCAGTGCCTGAGGTGGTGTCGCGGCCACCTTTGACAGCTGCCGACGTAACAGTTCGGCGGAAATGACCTTATCACGGGCAAACCGGCCGCCCGCTGACGCAGGCGGTTCCGACAAAACCTGCGGCTCGACGGTCACCAACACCGCCGGCATCATCACATCCCGCAAACGATCCCGCACCGAGATCCGCTCGTCCGTGATATGCCCGACGCACTCGGTGTGCGTCCCGTTACAGTGAGGGATAAAAGTGTACTGTTCGAAATTTACGCTCGAACCGTCGCGGGTATCACCGAGCGTCGATGCCGTCGCCGCGTCAACGCCGAACGCGTTCGGCTGCGGGCCGTTGAATCGGAGCGGCATTGAAATGTCGATCGGGGCCGACGCATCATATTTCAACTGCCGCCCGTCGATGTCGAAGGTAATTATCATTTTCCAGCCTGTTTGATGACGAGCATCAGCCCCTTGTTCTTCGCGATGCGGATCTTATCATCTGCCCCGAATGTTGCTCCGGACTGAAATCCGACAACCTCAGGAGCGGTGATCGTTGCCTTTGCCGGGTCGATGCCGAGGGCCCGCCAATCGATCTCGAGTTGTACATCGGTGTCATTTTCGGCCCAACTGGCGATCGAGACCAGTGCCGCACCTTTTTTCCAATAAACGGTCGTGAGCACCTTCGGGTCGTTGGTACGCACCATGCAGTTCGGCGACCAATACCCGTACATTTGCGTCACTTTCATACCGAAATCGTCCCAGGCCTTCCACAGCGGCCTCGGGTCGGCATTATCGGACCACGGCATACGGTTGGTCATTCCGTAGATCATTCCACGCCAGGGGTTGCCGCCCTTTTCGAGCATCTCGCCCATCAGCCCGAACGGAATACCCGACACCTCGGTCAGGAAAAAGTCAGGCGAGTTATTTTCGTAATCAAAATACTCGCCGAACCACAGCCGGTTAAGGTATGGAAAATGCTCCATGTAGAGCATCGCCGAGTTGTTAAAACCGTCATTTTTATTGAACTGATTAGCCGAATGCAGATCGACGATGCCGGGGTGGCCGCCATTGGTCAGCACACGCTTTACGCGTTTCATCGTGACGCGGTCAAACGCCACATCGTCGAGATATATGCCGTCAATGCCGACGTTTTGGGTCAACCAGTTCATGCCCTCGACATAGTAATTGTGCCAGCGGCTGACACCGCTGTTGACGATGGCCGCGTCCTTTAATTCCGGTACGAACCACGCCGCGATATAGTCGTCGCCGACGTGCTCCTGCAGCCACGAAAATCCGCCGCCTTTGCCGCCGGAGAATATCTCGTGGCCCAGGCTCCGCAATGCCGGCAGCTCGTACGCACGGTTCGAAAGTTCGCGGACCGTATTGTAGATCTTTACCTTCAGCCCCTTTGAATGAGCCTCGTCAATGTAGGCTTTCATCTCCTTGTGGGCGATGAACGGGTAATTGATGTACGGATTTATCGCGTTGGCGTGATGGATGTTGACGACGGTCGCGCCGGTCTTTTTGATCTCATCGACCGGCGTGTATTTGTGATAAAAACGATTCGCCCATTGCCAGTCAGTGTCGATCGTGTGAAACGGCGTGATCAATAGGTTGAAGTTGTAGTACAAAACGTCGCCCTTTTTCATTACCCGCGGCCCGCTGTAAGCCCTCACGTTGGTCGCGGTTTCCGAGCTGCCGTCAATATCGATGCCGCCGTTTCCGCCGTTACCCCACGACGAAGGCAGCAGCAACGGCTTTTGCAGATAAAAGTTCGTGTTCAGCGGCCTGACGTATCTCTCATCGCGGAGCGAAAACTGCATCCCGGCGTTGACGCCGCCGAGCCACGCACCGTCCTGATTCTTGGTCGCGACGTCCCATTTCCATTTCAGGAAAGGCGGCGTCGCACGGCCCTTTTCGCCAAGGCCCATCATATATTTGGCGGCGTTTTTCGAATACGGGATGTCGAGGCTGATGTCTTTGAGGCTAACGTCCTCGAGTGCCGTGACCGTGACGGTATATGAAACAAAGCCGTCAAACTCAATCGCCCCTTCGATGTCCGCCTGCACATTGGCGTATTTGGTCGAGGCTCGCCACTTTACCGTTCCGGGCGTCTTTTGCGTAATGACGACGCCCTTTGGCATCGGGACGATCGCCGCTCCGTCCGCTCCGGCGACCGAAAGCGACATCGGCCGCACGAGCACCTGATTATAGCCGGTCATCGAGATCATTTCCGGGCTGAATCGGGTGGCGACCGAACCCGGCAGGCCGTCGTTGCTCAACGCCATGCTCCGCCCGAGGATGCTGATCTCGTTACCCTTAACGACGATCGGCGTGTACGGCGGAATGACGGTGTTTTCCTGTGCAATTGTCGAGTTGAGCCATTTCAGCCGGGTCATTTTCTCCGGTTCGTTGGCTCCGCCGACGGCTGCGATCTCATTACTGACGTTGAATGTAAGGTCGACTGTTTGCTCGGCCGCACCGCTCGCCGAGATCGTTGCCGTGCCCTTATAACTGCCCGGCCGGGCCGCGGCCGGGACGTCAATGCCGCACCAGATCGCCTGGATCTTGCCCTTCGGCACCGAGACCGACTTGGTGAAAGGTTTTGCGTCGTAACCGACACCGTCGGTGTTTATACACGCGGCGGCAGCGGCCGGCAGCACCGCACCGTTCGGAGCCTTGAGGTCCGTAAATTTGACGGCGACGTTATCCGCCGCCCTTAAGGCGTAAACGCCGAACTGAAAGGCGTAAAACTCTCCGCGGCGGGCATCACCCGAAAATTTAGCTCGCGGGCCGCTTTCGATCCAACGCTGCGGCAGGTCGTTCGTCATCCGTATCGGGAACATTCGGTCCTCGGGAAAGACCAGAAGATCCTTTGTCCCGTTGGCCTTTACCAAAGCATTAGTCTCAGCCGCCGTCGCGATGACCTCCATCGGATAGAACGAATTGAATGCATCGATCGACTGGATCTCGATGACCTTGGCGTTGGCGACCGGCGTTCCCTGAACAAACGAATTTGCTCCCGTTCCCGGTTCGGGTTTGGGGTAAAAATCCTTGGGGTAATTGGCACTGCCAGATTTTGCGTACGGCAGATAATAGACATAATAGATGCCCGGCCCGGCCATCGGTTCAAAATACACTTCGCCGTACTCGCGGTTTAACGTCCCGAATGAAACCGTCGTCACGCGTCGGCCGCCGGCTGTCGTGACAATTATCGACTTTTCGGCAGGGTCGAGGTCGCGGCGGCGCCACTCGATGCGGGCAAACGCGGTCTTATCGGCAATCTCCACATTAATGACAGCCCGGATGTTGCCAAACATATCAGCATTCCAGGGGGCAGGAGCGACCGTGAATTTCACCGTCTGCGCCGACGCGGCAGCCGTAAATGTGGTCAAAGCGGAAAGGAACAAGAAAAATGCGGCGATCGGTCTATGCTTCATCACGAGAGTCTCCTGACCTGTTCGATCGCTGAGTCGAGGTCGATATCAGCGACACTGTCGACCTCTGAGCAGATCTGCATTAACAGCCGGTCCTGTGCGTTGCCTTTGGCTTTGGCGACAGAATACGGCAGGTCTTCACGAAATGTGACCATCGAGTATTTCGAGAAATAATCGGGAAAGGTCTGCTCGAGTTTTGTCTCAAGTTCGCGCTTTCTCACAAAGACAGGATCGGCGACGGCATCACGCATTTCGTAGAAATTCTCCTCGGCCATATCGGCGATGGCGTCGGTATTCACCTTGCGAAGCCGGCCGTACTCCTCGTAGATCCAATTCCAGTCGATCTGGCCGCCCGCTGACGCAGGCGGTTCGGACAAGAGCATGTTCAGCACGCGGACATCCTCAAACGAGCAATTCATCCCCTGACCGTAGAAAGGAACGACCGCGTGGGCCGAATCGCCAAGCAGCAATGCTCTGCCGCCCGTGTTCCAGGGCCAGCATTTGAGCGTGCCGAGATTGCCGATCGGATTGGCGAAAAAGTCTTCAATTAGCGTCGGCATCAGCGGAACGGCGTCGGCGAATTCACGGTCAAAGAACTCCTTGACTTTGCTGGCGTCCGTCAGTTGTTCAAACGCGATCGCTCCCTTATGTGCGAGAAATAGCGTACACGTAAAGCTGCCGTCAAAATTTGGCAGGGCGATCATCATGAACTGATGCCGCGGCCAGATGTGAAGGGCATTCTTTTCGAGCTGAAATGTGCCGCCCGGCCCGGGCGGAATGTGCAGTTCCTTGTAGCCGTGATCGAGAAATACGGTGTTCGAGCGAAAACCGTCGATCTGTGCCTCCATCGCCAGACGAACCGCCGAGCCCGCACCATCGGTCGCGATCACGGTGTCGGCGGCGACCGTCTTTCCACTCGAAAAACTTGCGGCACCACTGTCACAGTCGAGATCGAGGCAGCGTTCGTTGAAGTGAAACGTGACCTCGCCGTATTTGTCCGCTTCGTTCATCAGGGCGATGTTGAGCCCGGCACGCGAGACCGAGTTGATGTATTCGCCCTCGCGGCCGCTGTACGGCAGCAATTTGGTCTCGCCCGATACGGTATGGATCATCCGCCCGTACATCGGCACGGCCTCGGCCAGCATATATTCGTCCATACCGACCTCACGAAGAGCCGCGATCCCGCGGTCCGAGAGTGCGAGATTGATCGAACGGCCGGCCTCGACCCGCTCAAGACGCATATCGCCCCGGGCCTCATAAACATCGACGGTCATCCCGCGTTTTGCGAGATTTATCGCCAGAAGCGAACCGGCCAGACCGGCACCGATAATTACAACTTTTTCGTTACTCATTTATGGGCAATTGCTTAGTGTGGTGCGTCAAATACGCCATAGGATCTTTTCGCCGCTTACCGGGCACGGCCATTCCCTTTATCTATAGCATCACTTGAAATGAGCGCAAAGCACTCCCGCAGGTGATAGCGTCGCTGATGAAGTGCTTTTTAAGAAAGTTTCTCGATCCGTACCGCCGTGACCTTAAATTCAGGCGCCTGCGTAAAGCGGTCACGTGTCGGCCCGGTGGCGTAGTTCAGAAAGACCGCCGGGTCGTGAAATGACGCGAAAAGTTCGCCTGACTTGACCTTGTCGGTGACCTCGACCGGCAAAACTGCCTCACCGTGGCCGCTCTTTAGCCGGACGACCTCGCCGTTGCTGATCGACAATCGGGCCGAATCCGCCTTTGACATCATAATGAGATCGGTCGGACGCAGTTCGCGGTTCGGCGTCCTCATCGTCATCGTTCCGGCGTTAAACTGCTCGAGCACGCGGCCGGTCGTCAGCATGAATGGATATTCATCCGAGACGACCTCTTTCGTCGGCCGATATTTTATCCGGCGAAGAGCCGCGGTGACGCCGTTTGAAAACGACTCGCCGTGGAGTATCTCGGTTCCCGGGTGATCGACGTCGGGGCACGGCCATTGGATGCCGGCCTTTTCGATGCGGTCATAGGTAATGCCGTATCCCGGAGGCCACACGGCCCGCACCTCGTTCCAGACCTCTTCGGCGGTTGTGAACGCGAAATCGTCAGCGTGTCCCATCGCCGCCGCCAGATCGCAGATTATTTCCAGATCCGAGCGTGAATTGCCGCGTGGACTGACCGCGGTCCTGATCCGCTGTATACGGCGTTCGCCGTTCATAAACGTTCCGTCCTTTTCAAAGGACGTCGCGGCCGGGAAAAAGACATGGCCGAATTTCTTTGCCGTCTCATTCATAAAGAAATCCTGAATGATGACGAGGTCCATATTCGCAAATGCCTTTTCCGTTTCGTGAGCGTTGGCGTTCGACAGGAAAACGTCATAGCCGATGGTCCAGAGCGCCTTGAGTTTGCCGTCGCGGGCGGCGTCGATCATCTGCAGTTGATTGAGGCCGGCGGCGGTCGGCACCGGTGCTTTCCAGACGCTTTCAAACAGTTCCCTGCCCGCGTCGATCGTCACCGAACCGGTCAAGATGCCGGGGTCACAGCCCATATGGGCCGAACCCTGAACGTTATTCTGCCCCCGCAGCGGGTTGACGCCCGAGCCGGGCTTTCCGATATTGCCCGTCAGCAGGGCAAGATTGACGATCGACATCACGCCCTCGGTGCCCTGGTAATGTTCGGTCATTCCGAGGCCGTGCATCGCCATCGACGGCGTGTTGGTGGCGTAAATGCGGGCCGCCTTGCGTATCAGTTCGGCGTCCACGCCGCACCGCTCGGCGACAGCCTCGGGCGAATATTCGGCGACGAACGCCTTAAACTGTTCGTACTCGTCTACCCGTTTTTCAATAAACTCAACATTGACCAGCCCTTCGTCGATGATCGCGTGCGCGAGAGCGTTGAACATCAGGATGTTCGTGCCCGGCCGCAGCTGCAGGTGCACATCGGCGTACTTTGTCAGTTCGGTCTTTCGCGGATCGACAACGATCAGCTTGGCTCCGTTCTTTAGTACCGCCTGCTTTATGCGGGCACCGGGGATCGGGTGATTTTCGGTCGGGTTGGCACCGCAGAGGATGATCGTCCTCGCCTTTTCGATATCATCGAACGAGTTTGTCATCGCGCCCGTGCCGATCATCATCTTCATCGCGGCGGCGGACGGAGTGTGGCAAACACGTGCGCAGCAGTCGACATTGTTCGTGCCGAGAACGACCCGCGTAAATTTCTGTGCGAGATAATTCTCTTCGTTGGTGGCCCTCGCTGAGCCGAGCACGGCAATGCTCTCGCGGCCGTATTCGCTGTCGATCGCCTTTAATTTGGCGGCGGCAAATGCGATCGCCTCTTCCCACGAAACGACCAGCCAGCCGTCATTTTCGCGTATCATCGGTTCGGTAACGCGGTCGTCGGCATCGATAAAATCGAACGCGTAGCGCCCTTTGACGCACAGGTGTCCGGAGTTTACCGGAGCGTCCATCACCGGCCTGACCTGCACGACCTTGTCGTCACGGGTGCCGACGTTCATCTCGCAGCCGGTGCCGCAGTACGGGCACGTCGTCCGGGTCCAATCGGTCGGATAACCGCGTTCGATGACCGATTTATCCTCGAGTGCACCGGTCGGGCACGCGTCGGCACAGGCTCCGCACGAAACGCAAGTGCTGTCGCCAAACGCACCGAATGAATCAGGCATCACCTTTGATTCCTCGCCGCGGCCTAGCACGTGCCAGACGAACTGCCCCTGAACGTCAGCACAGATGCGGACGCAGGCGTAACAGTTGATGCACCGCGACATATCAACATTGATGTATGTGTGCGAGGGGTCGGCAATGATCGAGTGATCGCCGTGAAAATCATCCGCCGTCAGGCCGTATTGCCCCGCCAGCGTGTGAAAGGGTTTGTCGGGATATGCGGTGAAGGCGTCCGCCGGATAATTGCCGGCCAGCATCCGCAAGTTCCATTTGCGGGCGTCCTCGATCGGGTCGCTGTGGGTCTCGACCTCCATTCCGTCGGCGAGCGCCGTTGTGCACGAGACGACCTCATGGGCCCGGCCCTTGATCTCGACCAGGCACATCCGGCAGGCACCTACGGGCTTGAGCCGTTCGTCGTTGCAGAGTGTCGGAATCTCAAATCCCAGCGACCTGGCCGCCGCGAGGATCGTGATGCCTTCGTCAAATGCCGCTTCTATCCCGTTGATCGTTGCACGGATCATAAACTATTCCTTTTTAACCGCCTCAGATCCGCGAGCGTCCGGTCATTTCAGCACCGAACCGAGGATCTGTACGAACTTTTCAATATCGCCGAAACTATTGTAAAGCGGGACCGGAGCGACCCGTATCACGTCGGGTTCACGCCAATCCGCGACTACGCCGCGTTCTGAGATCGCCGTAAACAGGCTCTTATCGGCATTCTTGACGCGTATCGACAACTGACAGCCGCGCTGTTCCGGATCGGTCGGGGTGATAACCGATATCCGGTCGTCGTCGACCGCGGCAAGCATCTGTTCGAGGTATGCCGTCAACCTTACCGACCGCTCACGCAGTGCCGACATTCCCGCCTCGGCAAAAATTTCAAGTGACGCACGCAATGACGCCATCTGCAGGATCGGCGGATTTGATATCTGCCAACCCTCGGCACCGGCGATCGGGTTGAATGTCGACCCCATTAGGAACCGTGTCGCCTTGTCATGTCCCCACCAACCGGCCAATCGAGGTCTATCAGGGCAATCTGCGTGCCGTTCGTGCACAAATGCCCCGCCGACCGCACCCGGGCCGCCGTTGAGATATTTGTACGAACACCAGACGGCAAGATCTACGCCCCAATCATGGAGTTTTAGTTCGAGATTGCCCGCTGCGTGTGCAAGGTCAAAGCCAACGATCGCCCCGACAGCATGTCCCGCCGCGGTAATTTCCCGCATCTCAAATGCCTGTCCTGTGTAATAATTCACACCGCCGAAAAGGACCATCGCCAGCGACGAGCCCTCGCGCTCGATCGCCGCGATAATGTCCTCGGTCCGAAGCGTCGCTTCGCCCTCGCGCGGCTCAAGTTCGATCAGATCGGCCGCCCGATCGAGCCCGTGAAGCTTGATCTGCGACTCGATCGCGTATCGGTCAGAGGGAAATGCACCCTTTTCGATCATTACCTTTCGGCGTTCGCCGGACGGGCGATAGAACGATATCAGGAGCAGATGGAGATTGACGGTCAATGAGTTCATCACGACCGTTTCGATCGGCTTGGCACCGACGACATCGGCCATCTGGCCCGTCAGAAATTCATGGTACGGCATCCACGGATGCTTCGCCCGGGCATGCCCTTCGACACCGAGCGTTTCCCAATCCTGCAATTCCTGTTCGATGTAACCGCGGACGCGGCGAGGCTGCAGCCCCAGCGAATTTCCGGTAAAGTAAACGACTTCCTCGCCCGATTCGCGCCGGGGAATGTGAAATTGGTCCCTGAACCTCGTCAGCGGGTCGGCGGCGTCCAAAACGGCCGCGGCCGTGGGGTTTGTGCTCTCTGTCATATTTACCACTCTGTCGAATTTAATCGAATCGCCGAAGATTGGAAAGTGCTCGGCTCATACGGCCCGAACCCGGGCTATTTGACGAATCCGGTGATCTCGCTCAAAACCCGCTCAGGCATCTCTTCCTGCGGCACATGCCCGCACTTTTCAAACACGACCAGTTTCGATCCGCTTATCAGTTCATTCAGCTTTCGGCCGGCCTCAAGCGGTATCAGCTCGTCCTCGGATCCCCAGATTATCAGCGTCGGGGCCTTGATCGACGAGATCCTATCTTCGACCGGAAATAGCTCGAACTGGGCACGGGCCCGCGTGGCCGAAAGCTGGCCGCCCTGCGTTCTCAATGGCTGATAGTAGGCATTGACCCGTTCGTCGGTGATCTTGGAGTCGTCAAAAAAGCTCTTTTCCAGGCCGGCACGGACCAATTTGTTCGACGTCAACGCCAAGGCCGTCAGCAGGCGGCCGACGACCGGCATCTGCAGATACCACGGCGCAAGGCTGGTTCGCCCCTGCACTTTGATGCCGGCACTGTCGATAAGCACGAGGCCCAGGACTTTTTCGGGGTGATCGACGGCCACATTCAGGGCCGTTTCGCCGCCCATCGAGTTACCGACGAGCCACGCCCGCTGAATGCTCAATTTATCCAACAAACGGGCTACGACCTCGCCCTGGGCACGCCGCGAATAGTCGCCGTCAGGCTTGTCGGAAAACCCGAACCCCTTGAGGTCAACCGCGATCACGCGGTATCGCTTTGCGAGCTCGTCAAACTGATCTTTCCACGTGTATGTAGACGATGTATAACCGTGGATCAAAACTACCGGAGTGCCCTCGCCCTTTTCCAAATAATGGATGCGCAGGCCGTCGAGGTCGGCGAACTTGCTGAATTGCGAGTGCGGCACCGATGCCTTTAGATCGTCAAAAACAACATCGGCCGGCCGCGAAAACCAAAATACCGTAAGGGCTGCGACCGTCGCCAGGATAAGGACACAACAGATCCGAAATATTTTTTTAAGCATATGGGTCGATCCCGGCCAGGATCAATTCCGCGGCCAAGGCGTCCTCCGGCGTGTTCAGGTTGAAAAAGAAATTCTCGGCATTCGGCAGATGGGCAAACTCGTCAACATCTATCCATCGCGTCTCAACCGTCCGAAGCATACCTCGCAAACTGAGGTCATCGCCGTCCAATGCCCTCCGGCAGGCGTTTGCACACGGCTCGACGCGGTATAGCCCGCAGAGCGGCTGTGCCGATCCCGCACGATCACGCGGGATCACCGCGTCATCGCCGCCGGCCCGCCGTGAGGCAAGCGCCTCAAACAAGCCGCGGGTCACAAATGGCATATCGCATGCAGCGACCGCTATCCAGTCGCTGCTCGCGTGGACCAGTGCCGAATACAGGCCCGACAGTGAACTGCGCGGGCTTCCCTCGCCGGAGATATCAGGAACTCGCTTCAGGCCGGCGATCTCACCGCTCCCGCCCGCGACATAGACCTCGCCGGCGATGCCCGAAAGTGCATCGGCAATACGCTCTATCACGGCGACGCCCCCAAGCGTCAGTGCGGCCTTGTCAAAGCCCATTCGGCTGGAGTTGCCGCCCGCCAGGATGAATGCATCGATCGACTTGTTCATTTTATCGGGCAATAGGCCGCATCAGGATAAATTTTTTCGTCCTTATGATCTAAATCATATTTTTTCGCCCGAGAATAAACAAACATAGCTTCGTTACAAAATTTTTTCGGAGGGACCATGCAAAATATTACGACCCGAACTATTCGCGAGATCGCGATCGAATCACCGGCAACCACAAGGATCTTCGAGTCGCATCACATCGACTATTGCTGCGGCGGCCGAGTGAATTTTATGGATGCCTGTCAAAAAGCCGGTGTCGATCCGGACATCGTCAAACGCGACCTTGAGGCTCTGCTGGATGCCGGCACACTCGGCGAAACGGACTATGCGTCCAAGTCGCTTTCCGAGCTGATCGACCATATTCTGGATACGCATCATCGGTTTACCTATAACGAACTTGACCGTTTGCAGCCGCTGATGGACAAGGTCAACAAGGTTCACGGCGACGTCCATCCCGAGCTCGCCAAGATGTCCGACCTGCTCGACGCGATGCGGGACGACCTTTTGCCGCATATGTACAAAGAGGAACAGGTCCTGTTCCCGTACATCAAGGATCTAGAGTACGCCAAACTAAACGGCATGACGCCCCGCTACCCGCCATTTGGAACAGTTCAGCATCCGATCAGGATGATGATGGGCGAGCATGACGCGGTCGGCGATATGTTGAAAGAGATGCGGTCAATATCCGGTAACTTTGCGGTGCCGGTCGGTGCGTGCCCGAGCTATCAGGGGCTCCTGACGCGGCTTGAGGAACTCGAACGCGATCTGCATCAACACATCCATTTGGAAAATAACGTCTTGTTCCCGCGTGCGGCCGAGATGGAGGCGGCCGCCTTTCGATCTCATTGAGATTCGATTATTCTTGACAGATGCCCGACAGTTCGGCGTTCCGCCCACAAATAAAGATCGATCGCAAACAGATCGCGTTGCCGTCGGAACATGGATCATGGGGCTTCTTGTTTGAGCCGATCGTCGCATCGCTGGCGATCGGCTTTTCATTGCCCGGCGTGTTGATCGCCATCATGACCATCGGCGGCTTTCTTGCCCGCCAACCGTTAAAGGTGCTGATCATTGACCGCACCGGCCAGCGAAACGCCGAGCGGGCCCGAGTCGCGGCGGGCTTTATCGCGATATTTGCGGCCATCGCTCTCATCGGCTTTGCGGGAGCGATCTTGACCGGCGGGCTGCACCCGTTTGTCCCGTTTTTCATCGTGCTGCCGCTCGCGTGCGTTCAGATATACTTCGACGGCTCGCGAAAAAGCCGCGGTTTGCTGCCCGAGGTATTTGGTGCGGTCACGATCTCGTCCTCGGCCGCCGCGATATTGCTGGCCGCCGGATTCGGCTGGCCGCCGGCACTCGCGCTTTGGCTGGTGATGATCTCGAGGCTGATCCCGTCGATCATATACGTCAGAAACCGGCTCAAATTGGAAAAAGGCAAGAGTTTCTCGCTTGCCGCGGTCGTCATGACCAACGCCGCGGCGGTCATCGCCGCCGGTGTTTTAGCGTATAATGGACTCGCGTCAGTTCTGATTCCGGCGATGATGATCTTGCTGTTGGTGCGGGCCGTTGCCGGGGTGTCGCCGAACCGAAGAAGGCTCAAGGCGATGAAGATCGGGATCCTCGAGGTGGTTTACGGCACGCTGACCGTTGCCGCGATCATTGTCGGATACTATGCCGGGATCTAGAATGATGATCGAGTTCATCGGCCGGCATTCGATGTTTTCAAGATATGCACAACGTTGATATTGACCTCGTCGAGATGTCCCTCGACGTCATCAAGTTCGCGATCGGCCGTATTTCCGACACCGATCCGCAACTCGGGTTTCCCAAGACCGCGGCCGAACTGAAAACGCTCGTCGGCGAAACGATCACACCCGCGGGCATCGGCGGCGAAAAGGCGTTTGAGCTTTTTCGCGAGGTCCTGATCAAGGCCAGCATCCCGATCGACCATCCGCGCCATTTGGCTTTTGTTCCCGCGTCCCCGACCCGCTCGGCCGTTTTATTCGACCTTGTGACATCGGCCGCGAGCGTGCACGGCGCGTTCTGGCTCGAAGGTGCCGGCTGCATTTTTGCCGAAAACCAGGCGATGGAGTGGCTCGTCTCGCTTACCGGAATGCCGCCGCCGGCGTTCGGCGTGTTCACGAGCGGCGGAACCGAGGCAAATCTTTCGGCGATGGTCGCGGCACGCGAATACTGGCGAAGCGTCGATCCCGCTAAGGCAACCTCACGCGGCATCGTCATCACGTCAAACGGAGCCCATTCCTCGATCAAGGCAATGGCAAAGGTCATCGACGCCGACGTCTTGATGATCGAGACCGATGACCGCCTCGACGGCAAACTTCTCGAAAACGCCATCGACAACATGACCGCGGCCGACCGTGAACGGATCTTTGCTGTCATCGCGACCGCCGGCACGACAAATTCGGGGATCATCGACGACCTGCAAAGCATTGCGGATGTTTGCGGCAGGCACAAACTGTGGTTTCACGTCGACGCGGCGTACGGCGGTGCTGCGATGGCCGTAAAGTCTGTCCGGCCGCTTTTCAACGGCATCGAGCGGGCCGACAGCGTCACCATCGACCCGCATAAATGGCTTTTTTCACCATACGATTGCGGGGCGGTGCTTTATCGCGACCCTTCACTCGCCAAGCGTGCCCATTCACAGGAAGGCTCTTATCTGGATATCTTCAGCGACGAGGGCTATCAGGGATTTAACCCGTCGGACTATCAGATACAGCTCACTCGCCGCGTTCGCGGGCTGCCGCTCTGGTTTTCGCTCGCCATGCACGGCACGGACCGCTATGAAAAGGCGATCAGCCGCGGCATCGAACTCGCTCAGATCGCCGGCCGGATGATCGAGGAGGCCGAACATACCGAACTGGTCCGCGAACCGAATCTGTCGTGTGTGCTGTATCGGCGAAAAGGCTGGTCGCCCGAGGATTACCGTGATTGGACGTTTCGCAACCACAAGGCCGGGTTTGCACTTGTTGCTCCGACAAAATGGAGAAATCCGGAAGGCGTCGAAACCGTCTCGCGATTCTGCTTTATCAATCCGGACACGACCGAGAAGGACATCGCCGATATTCTGGATTCGATGAGATAACTATTATTGAAATCTGCTGAGCGTGAGCCCAAGCCACTCGAGTGCGGTGCCGTGAAGCATTCTCTCCTTTGTAGCCGTGTCGAACGGCATCGAATCGATGAGTTTGCCCGGCTCGAGTTCGCCAAGCGGGAACGGGTAGTCGGTGCCGAGAGCGATGCGGCCGCTGCCGGCCAGATCCACCAGGAACTGAAGCGTCGCCGGGTCATGCACAAGCGAATCGAAATAGATCCGGTCCAGGTATTTTCGTGGGCCGTGCGCGTTGTCGATCGCGCACAGGTCGGGCCGCACGTTAAATCCGTGTTCGATACGCCCGATCGTTGACGGAAATGCCCCGCCGCCGTGGGCAAAGCATACCCGTAATTTCGGAAGCCGTTCGAGCGTTCCCGAAAATATCAGCGAACAGATCGCCCGCGACACCTCGGCCGGCATTCCGACGAGCCATGGCAGCCAGTATTTCTGCATATCGGCCTCGCCCGCCATTTCCCACGGATGAACGAAAACAGCCATACCTAGGCGTTCGCAGGCCGCAAAAAAGTCAAAAAATCGCTGCTCGCCGAGGTTGAGTTGATTTACATTGGTCCCGATCTGAACGCCGGCAAGCCCGATCCGCCGGCATCGTTCGAGTTCGCGAATGGCGAGTTCAGTGTCCTGCATCGGCACCGTCCCGAGCCCGACAAACCGATCCGGATGGGCCGCGACGGCTGCGGCGATGTCATCGTTAAGGAATACGGCGATCTCGGCGGCGTCCTTAGGTTCGGCCCAGTATGAGAACATCACCGGCACCGTGGAGAGTACCTGCACACCGATGCCGGCCGCGTCCATCTCGGCGATCCGCGTGTTGGCATCCCAGCAGTTTGCCTCGATATCGCGAAACTTCTTGCCGTCGTCCCGCACCATATGGGCACAGCACGGCTCGTAGTGGTCAAGCGTGATAAAGCCGCCGTAGCCAAACCGATCTTCCCAGGACGGAATGTCCCGCGGCAGGATATGTGTGTGAACGTCGATCTTGAGCATCATTCACGAACTGTCGGCGGTTCCATCACGCAGCCGCATGCCCCGCAGGTGCGGAGATCTTCGCTATCGTAGAATTTCTTGAAAACGCCCTGAAATTGCGTGGTGATGTCGTCGAGTTGGAAATACTCTTCGTACAGCTTTTCGTTGCAGTTTTCGCAATACCAGAGCAGGCCGTCGAGCTCGCCGATCTGGCGTTTTCGCTCGATCACCAAACCGACCGTATTTGCCCCGCGGACGGGATTGTGCGGTACACGGGCCGGCAGCAGGAACATCTCGCCCTCGCGGATCGGGACCTCGACCGCCCGGCCGTCCTCCTGGATCTGCACCTTGATGTCGCCCTCGATCTGGTAAAAAAGCTCCTCGCCCTCGTCCCAGTGGTAATCCTTTCGCGAGTTGGGGCCGCCGACGACCATCACGATAAAATCACCGTCGTCGTAAACGCACTGGTTCCCGACCGGCGGCTTGAGCAAATGCCGGTGCTCGTCGATCCATTGCCTGAAATTGAAGGGCCTTCTGATCATGTCCGCCTTCTCCGCTTACTTTAGCAGGTCAACCTGTTTTTGGAGCGTTGCGGCCTTATCGGCATCCAGCGGGCGAAGTTCGCTCAGGGCTTTCTGAGCCATGGCTTTGTTCTTCGTCGCCGCGTAGGCGAGGCCGATCCCGTACCAGGTGTCAGCCCGCTTGTTGTCGAGTTTGATGGCCGCGTCGAACGAAGCTATCGCCAGCGAATATTGCTTGGTTCGGTAATACGCGTCGGCCAGGTACGAGTGTGCCGTCGCCCACTTTGGCGATAACTCGGCCGCACGCTTATAGTACGGGATCGATTCGGCATTTCTCGCGTTGTTGTAATAGGCGTTTCCCATACCAAGCTGAGCGTTCGCGTGCATAGGATCGGCCTTGATCACCGCATCAAACAGCACTATCGCCTCGGGGTACCGCTTCAGATTGACGAGAACATTTCCCATTTCGACCTTGTAATCGATATCGCCGGGTTTCAACTCAACCGCCTTTTTCATAGCGGTCTCAGCCTCGGGATACCGTTTCTGCAGTTGGTAGATCACGCCCAGCAAATAATAAGGCTGGGGCTGGGTCGCATCGGCCTGTATGGCCTTTTGCAGCCAACTCACAGCCTCGTCATAGCGTTTAAGGCTATAGTAGGAATTTCCCAGCCAGTAGTTTGCCCTGACATAATCAGGCTTAATGCTGATCGCCTTTTGGAAAGAGCTGATGGCGTCGTCATAACGCTTGAGATTGTAATAACACAGGCCGAGGTTGAAATGAGCCTGATAATTCTGGGGCGTCTGCTGTACCGCCTTGCCAAATGAGATCGCGGCCGCGACATAATCTTTCGCTTGAAATTGCTTCAGTCCGGCGTCAAACGGGTCATTCTGCCCAAATGCACCTGTAACAAAGAACGCGACTATCAGGATCGAAACTCTGAGAAGTGTTTTCATATCATTTGATGATGCTGCAAATGGTCATAATACCGCAAGTTTTTCTACGGTTCGCCAATTGCGGGCAGTAAATGTGACTCCAAGTTTTCGTTCAACCTGTCCTTTCCCGAGAAAGCTGTCCGCCACGCCCATCGGCAGGTGAACGAACACGTGCCCTCCGGACGCGGCAAATCGCTCCTCTGAGGACTTGAGCCCCTCGATCTGTGAGATCTGCCCCGACGTGAGCGGCTCCTTCAAAAACAAAACGTGCATTTCCTTGTGGCTATCGTACTGGCCGGCAAACGGGTTACCCGCAATGATGTCGGGAATGATGTCCTGTCGGCGGACGATCACCGGAACAGCCCGACCGAACCTTGTTTCGATCGCAAGCTCGATCTGCCCTGCCAAACGCGATTCGGTGTCAACGCTTTCGGCGGTTTCGATCGAAGGCACATCGAACGCCAGATTTCCGCTGTTTATGTACGTGACGACATTGCCCAAGCCCAGCCCCTCGAACACAAGACGAAGCTCCGCCATGCTGATCATGGTGTTTCCGCCGACGTTGATGCCGCGAAGCAGAGCTATGTAACGCATAAGAAAGATTGCCCACGAAATACACAAAAGAAACGAAACAAAGATAAGCTAAACAACGATCCTTTCATATCCCACTTTTGGATAGTGTCCGAAATTTACAAGCAATCCAAGCCTGAATTTCATTGCATTAAGGTAGTTCAACACTTGTGCCCGGTTTTCGTCGACCAGTTTCGAGACCGATTTCAGCTCGACAGCAATGGAGCCGAAACAAATGAAATCAGGTTTGAAAGTTTGTTTCAATTTCGTGCCTTTATATTCCATCTCGATGATTGGCTGAGATAGAAATGGAACCCCTTGCCGTTGAAATTCTATCTCGAGACATTCCTGATAAACCGCCTCAGTAAAACCGCAGCCTTTCTCTTTGTAAACTTCAAAACAGGCCCCCATTATCTTGTACGATTCGTCCTTGTAAATAACTTCAGCCATATGACCCTTTCGTGCCTTTCGTGTATTTCGTGGGCAGTCTTTCCTAGTCTCCGCGCATATCAATTACAAACCGGTATCTCACGTCTGACCTGACTGTGCGGTCATATGCCTCTTCGATCCGGTCCGGGGTTATCACCTCGACGTCCGACACGACATTATTCGCGGCACAAAAATCGAGCATTTCCTGCGTTTCTGGTATGCCGCCGATCATCGAGCCGGCAAGCACCTTGTTACCGCCGATCAGCGAAAACGCGTTGACTTGCGCCGGTTCGGTCGGCACACCGACCACCACCATTACACCGCCGATGGTGACCATGCCCAAATACGCATTGTAGTCGTGATTTGCCGAAATGGTATCGAGCAGCAGGTCAAATTTGCCGGTCGCGGCTTTGACCGCGTCGGCGTCCCGCGTGTTGATAAATCCGGTCGCCCCGAGGGCCCGGGCGTCCGCTTCCTTCGACGGCGAGGTGCTCAGTACGGTCACATCGGCTCCCATCGCGACGGCCAGCTTCACCCCCATATGTCCCAGCCCGCCGAGGCCGGCGACCGCCACCTTTTTGCCCGGGCCGGCCCCCCAACGCTTGAGCGGTGAGTAGGTCGTGATACCGGCACAGAGCAGCGGTGCGATCCCCGAAAGATCACCGGTCGCCGAGACCTTCAGCGCGTATTTTTCGTCGATGACATATTTCTTGGAATATCCGCCGTAGGTCGGCGTTTTCCGATCCATCTCGGTGCTGTTATAGGTCTGGGCACTTCCCTTAAAGCAATATTGTTCGATGCCGCCGGTGCAGGCCGGACACTCGCGGCAGCTGTCGACAAAGCAGCCAATACCGGCGATGTCGCCGACCGCAAACTTTGTGACATTGCTGCCGACCTGCGACACGCGTCCGACGATCTCGTGGCCCGGCACCATCGGGTAGATCGACGGAACCATCGGTTCCCATTCGGCCCGTGCCTGGTGAATATCCGAATGACAGATGCCGGCGTAAACGATGTCGATGAGGATGTCGTTCGGCCCGACATCCCGGCGTTCAAATGTGAACGGTGCAAATTTTGCCTCTTTATCCTGTGTTGCGTAACCCTTTGTTTGTATCACTGATATATCCCCTTGTTTTGATTAATCTATGGTGGCGATCACCTTTAGTTCGATGGCTATCGGTGTCGGAAGTTTGTTGATCTCGACGGTCGTCCGGCATGGCTGATTTTCCGCAAAATACTCGGCGTATACCTTGTTGTACGCGGCAAAATCGTCTTTCATATTGGTCAAAAAAACGGTCACATCCACGATGTTTGCCCAGGACGACCCCGCGTCCTCGAGAATGTAGCGGACGTTTTGAAAGACCGAGCGGCATTGTGTCTCGATGTCGTAAGAGATGATCTCGCCCGAGTCACTGAGTTCAACGCCGGGGATCTTCTTTGTGCCGCGTTCCCTCGGCCCGACGCCCGACAAAAATAGCAGGTTGCCTACTCGCCGGGCGTGCGGATACAGCCCGACCGGCTCCGGTGCTTTGCCCGAATTGACGATCTTATCATTCATCGAAGTAGATTTTATCAGAAGTCGGCCGCGGACCGAATTGACGCATCTTATGAACGGCACCCGGCCGTTTGGAATCCGCTTTTACCAACGGACCGAATATACTGTCATGTGGGGTGTGAAAAGGACTATGAACGGGATCTTAGCCAGAGCGGCTTTCGCTATTTTGCTGTTTGCCTCAAGTTCGGTCTCGGTCGCGGCCGCGGATCAGACCGCGGTCTTCGCCGGCGGCTGTTTCTGGGGCGTTGAGGCCGTTTTCGAGCACGTCAAAGGCGTAAAAAGCGTCGTGTCCGGCTATGCGGGCGGGACCAAGGCAACAGCGAATTACGAAATGGTAAGTTCCGGCGAAACCGGCCACGCTGAGGCCGTCAAGATAGTTTTCGACCCGGCCAAAGTGACCTATCAGCAGCTGCTCTACGTCTTTTTTGCCGTCGCTCACGACCCGACCCAACTCAACTTTCAGGGCCCCGACTATGGGCCGCAGTATCGTTCGGCTATCTTCTACGCTAACGATGACCAGAAAAATTTGGCCAAGGCCTTTATCGCGGCGATCGACTCGTCAAAAGCTCTTTCGGCACCGGTCGTAACTGCCCTCGAACCGCTGAAAGCCTTTTACGACGCCGAAGAATACCACCAGGATTATATGAAAAAGAACCCCAACGATCGGTATATCGTCGTCCACGATAAACCGAAGGTCGAGGCCCTAAAAGCCAAATTTCCTGCACTTTACGTAGAAAAGTAACTGGCGAAGTCAACCGCGGATGACGCCGATACCGCGATTAAAACCGGATCTAAAAAATGAGTTCTTATCCGCGTCAACTGCGGTTAAATAACCAGGCTATCGCGATCTCTCGTGGATTCCGGGAAGTCCAGTCCAGATGCTGCCAGCGTCTCGGTCGATCTCTCGAGTCCTTTTCGCGAGTTAAATTCGAGCTTTCCGTGAAAATTGTGTCCGCCGGTGAACAGATTCGGCGTCGGCAGGCCCATCGCCGTCAGCCGCGACCCGTCGGTGCCGCCGCGGATCGGGCGAAGTTCGGCCTTGATCCCGGCCCGCTTGGCCGCCTCGATAGCATAGTCGGTCAACTGCGGGTAATCCTTCAGCGTTTCTTTCATATTCAAATACCCGAGCGTGCTCGCGTATTCGATCTTGGTCTTGGGAAACTGTTTCTGGCGGCGATCATCTGCTTGATCGCTTTTCTTGCGCGGCGACACCGCTCAGGTCAAAATCGCGGATCAGCATCTTAACGGGAAGTTTCGACGTCCATCGTGCCGACGTACGGATGCAAAAATCCGACACGCCCGGCCGTGGTCTCTGGCCGGAACGGATACTTGGCAAACGGTGCCAGAAACGCTCCGGCGGCGATCGACGAATTGACCATAATCCCCTTGGCCGTTCCCGGGTGGGTTGACCGGCCGTGAAACGTGACCGTTGCCGTCCGGGCCGACCAGGTCTCGTTGGAGATATCGCCGAGCTGTTCGCCGTCGACCGTGTACGCAAACTTTGCTCCCCAGCCCTTGATGTCAAACTTCTCAATGCCGCCGCCGACCTCCTCGTCCGGAGTAAAGGCGATCGCGACGTTGCCGTGCTTGATCTGCGGATTTTGTTTGAGCGTATCGATCATCGTCATGATCTCGGCAATACCCGCTTTATCGTCCGAGCCCAAAAGCGTCGTGCCGTCGGCGGTGATGATGTCGTCTCCGATCAGATTTTTGAGGTCGGGATTTTGAGCGGCGGTTATGACCTGGGTCTTATCATTGGGCAAAATTATGTCGCCGCCCTGATAGTTCTTATGAATGATCGGATTGACGTTTGCTCCCGACACGGCCGGCGAGGTGTCCATATGAGCGATAAATCCGATCGTCGGCACCGCATTATTGTCGGCCAGGTTGCCCGGGACCATACCGTAAACGATGCCCCATTCGCTGATCCGGACGTCCTTGACGCCGAGTTCTTTCAGCTCTTTGGCCAGCAATTCGGCCAAAACAAGCTGCTTCTTTGTCGAGGGCGGTGCCGGTTGGTCCTCGGCCGACTGCGTGTCGATCTTGACATAACGCAGAAACCGCGACATGGCCGACTCGGTCGGCGGTTTGACCTGTGCCGACATCGTGAACGCAAGGACAAGAGAAACGACTAGTGCGTAAAAAATCTTCATAATTCTGACCTCTGATGAGCACTATTGTAGAAGCCCGAAGCGACTACTTCAATTTAGGCGAATCGGTTTATACTCATCATTATGATATTTGTAGCCGAGCAGCCGGGCGGTCGGCCTGAGCAATGGACGCATGGCCTTTTGAACGATGACCGGCGGGCCGTCTGCCAGGTACGAATCCATATCGCTGCCCCAGACCGCCATCTGCATCATCATTGCCGGGACGCTCGGCCGGCCTTCGGCCTTATCAATGATGGGATATATCTGCGACAGGATGTATGCAAATTGCGTCGGCATCGTTCTTGTGTTTTCAGAACTTTCGACCACGACCTTTTCATTGGTCTCATTGAACGGCTTGTGAAATGTCATCCTCGGCACGGTAAACGATTCGCCGGCACGCAGCGTCTTTTTCTCGCCGGCAACTATGATACTCAGCGTGCCCGACTTTACGGTGAACGTTTCCTCAAAGCTCTCGTGAAGGTGCATCGGCGGCCCTTCGGCAAACGGTTGTGCCTCAAGGCTCAGATGTATCCATCCGTCCTTGTTTGCGAGGATAGTTTGGTCAAACCCCTCGGTTTTGCTGATAAATTTATCGCCCGCTCGAAGATATGACCCGAGTTGAACTTTCTCGGGCGGAATGACATAGTCGCTGATCACGACACCGATGACCACGTACGCGGTTACGACCGCCAAGAGACCTAAAACGCCTTTTTTCATCAATTTGCTCATTTCTCTCTCTCCTTGGTACGAAAGAGAGTTTCGAGAGCGTCAGTACTTGATGCAAACGTTCTTCTCTTCCGTAAAAAATCTTAATGCCTCAAAGCCGCCTTCGCGGCCGACACCGCTGTCCTTGACCCCGCCGAACGGTGTTCGCAGGTCGCGGAGCAGCCAGCAGTTGATCCAGACGATCCCCGATTCGAGCCTTGCCGCCATTCGATGCGCCCGCGAGAGGGTTTCGGTCCAGACCGTCGCCGACAACCCGTAACGCACACTGTTCGCGTATCCGAGCACCTCGTCTTCGGTATCAAACGGCGTTATCGTCACGACCGGGCCAAAGATCTCTTCCTGATTGGTACGGCAATCGAACGGCAATCCCTCGATTATCGTCGGCCGTATGAACCAGCCTCCGGAACAACGGCCTTCAGGGACAACCTCGCTGCCGCCGGCAACGATCGTGCCGCCTTCTCGTTGGGCGAGATCGATGTACGACATTATCTTTTCAAAATGCGGCCTTGAAACGATGGCACCGACGTTGGTCGCCGGTTCCAATGGGTCGCCAACCTGTAAGGCGTTAACGCGGTCCGAAAAGTCTCTCTTAAATTTTTCGTAGATAGAACTTTCGATGAAGATACGCGAACCGCACAGACAGATCTCGCCCTGATTTGAGAACGATGAACGTATGGTCGTCGCCAGCATTTCCTCGTAATTGCAGTCGGCAAAGATAATGTTCGGATTCTTGCCGCCGAGTTCCAGCGACAGCTTTTTGAACATCGGTGCGGCCGTGCGGGCGATCGCTTCGCCGGTGGCGGTGCCGCCCGTGAATGAGATGGCTTTGACCCTTCGGTGACCGACGATCGCCGAGCCCACCTGCGGGCCGGTTCCGTGAACGATATTGAGGACGCCAGCCGGCAGCCCGGCTTCGATACAGAGTTTCGACAGTTCGAACGCCGTCATCGGCGTTACCTCGCTCGGCTTGGCGACGACGGTACAGCCGGCGGCGATCGCCGGTGCGATCTTCCACGTAAAGAGGTAAAGCGGCAAATTCCACGGGCTGATACAGCCGACCACGCCGACCGGCTGCCGCAGCGTGTAGTTGATCGCGGCCTGCCCGACGCTGTCATGCGACTCGTTGGCCAGGTGCATCGCCGCGGTGGCATAGAATCGAAAATTTGCCACCGCTCGCGGGATATCGACCGTGCGGGCGAGCGAGGCCGGCTTTCCCTGATCGGTGGATTCGGCAAGCGCCAGCGTTTCCAGATCACGCTCGATCAATCCGGCGAGCCGCAACAGTATCGCGCATCTATCTACAGGCGACGTTGCCGACCACGCGGGAAATGCCGCCTCGGCTGCCGCAACGGCCACCTCGACATCGCGCTCATCCGAATCGGGTATTTGCGAATAGACTTCGCCGATCGCGGGGTTGTGATTATCGAGATACTTACCCGAAATGGGTTCAGCCAGCTCGCCGCCGATATAGTTGAGCAATTTCATAACGCTTACCTTGGTATCCAAAAATAGATCACTCCGGAAGCAGCAAGTTGGAGCAAAGCTGCGTCAATTCGCGATCTACTTCAATTTCCCATATTTTCTGAAGATCTCTTTGACCTTATCGATCGGCAGGGCCTCTACCGTCCGGCCGTTACCGGTCACGGTCGTCGCACGGAAAAGTGAGTTCAGGATCGCTTCTTCGGTCGCCTCGATGACCGCCTGAAAGAGCGGCGACATCGCGTCATTGCCGAGCACTTTGACCTCTCTGACCGGCTGCGATGCAATTATTCTGTTAGCGGTCGAAAATGCGATCGCGTAATCGCCGCTGCCGTTCGACATCGAGGAGCCGGTACGAGCGAGGCCCGCCATCGACCGCTCGGCAAGCCGCCGAAGCTGTCGGTGATCAAGCGGAGCGTCCGTAGCGATCACGATGATGATCGAACCGTCCGCCGACGGGTCAGGCTCGGCCGAACCCTTGGATACCGCATTTTTCAGATAATATTGTTCCAGTTCTTTGGCGACGGGCACACCGTCTATCGACAGGATGCCGCCGAAATTTGACTGTACGAGCACCCCGACCGTAAAGCCGCCGAGCGGTGCCGTCAATTTTCGTGACGACGTTCCGATGCCGCCTTTCCAGCCGAATGCGACGGTTCCGGTGCCGGCCCCGACCGAGCCTTCATCCACCGCACCACTTTTGGCATTTTTGATCGCCGCGAAGACGTCATCGCGTGTCACATGGCGGCCGCGAATGTCATTCAGCCCGCCGTCATTCGTCTCTGCCACGACCGGATTGATCGAACGCACATTTTCGTTCCCTTTCAGGCCGAGCATGTAGTCGAGTAAGTAATCGGCGGTCTTCGGTACCGATAATGTCGAGGTCAGCAGGATCGGCGTCTCGATCTCGCCGAGTTCGTTTACCTGTGTTGACCCGGCGAGTTTGCCAAAGCCGTTACCGACATAGACCGCCGCCGGGACCTTTTCCTGAAACAGATTACCGCTGTGCGGCAAGATCGCCGTCACGCCCGTACGCACAGTGTCGCCGCGAATGATGGTCGTCTGCCCGACGGTTACGCCCGCAACGTCCGTGATCGCGTTGAACGTCCCCGACGGCAGGACGCCGATCTTGAGCCCGAGGTCAGCGACCCGCGGCCTCTGGTCCTGCGCAGAAACAGAGATCACCGTCGTCAGCGCCGCGATAATGATAAACAGTTGTCCGGCAATGCGATGCATCAGATATTTGGTTAACGGCCGCCGTTTGCTCGGACGGCACGAATCTATACCTTCGCGAAAGTGAGGCCGGTCTGGCCCTGATACTTGCCGCCGCGGTCGTTGTAGCTGACAGCGCAGTCCTCGTCGGACTCAAAAAAGAGGATCTGCCCGATGCCCTCGTTGACGTAAACACGCAGCGGCAAGTTGGCCAAATTCGCGATCTCGACGACCAACCGCCCGGTCCAGCCCGCTTCCAATGGCGTCGTATTTACCAATAGTCCGGCACGAGCGTAGGTCGATTTACCAAGTGCGACGCCCGTCACGTTTCGCGGCATGCGAAACGTCTCGACCGTTACGCCGAGCCCGTAGTGATGGCCCGGCAGGATGTAATATTTCGAACCGTCTTCGGCGGTCTGGAGGTCGGGTTCGATCAGCGAATATTGCTCGTCGAACCGTTTCGGGTCGATCTCCTTTCCGTGCACGCTCGAAAAGATGCGAAAACCGTCGTCTGCCAAACGCATATCATAACCGTAGCTCGACGCCCCGGCCGAGATGATCTTTCGGCCGTCGATCTCGCGAACGAGTTCCGGCAAGAACGGCTCGATCATCTGCTGTTCTTCGGCCATTCGCCGAAGCCAAATATCTGATTTGATGGTCATATCTTCAAATTGAAAAGGGTGATAAACCTCGACAGTTTATCACCCTTTACACGCAAATTTCGAATACGGCCGTGCTAATGATCGGTCAGTCTCAGTGTGCCGTCCCCAACCGTAAATTTGATCGGGATCCCGCCATTCCCCGCCTTGGCAACGATCGACTTTTCGGTAAATTCGCCTTTTCGTACCCGCGGCTTTAGTCCCGGAAAGAGATTTTCGATCTTCCCGGTGCGAAGTATCGCGGCGTCGATCTCCGCACTGATCGACGTCGGCAAATGGACCGTCAGGTCGCCCTTGACCATCTGAACGTCGACCGATCGGCCGCGCCACCCTTTTGACGCGATCGTGACATCCGCCGTGCCGGTGCCGATGGTAATGTTGGTGCCGCCGCCCGAAAGTTCGATCCGGGCGTTGGCGTCGAGAAAATTGACCCTTATGGAACCGTCGATGCCCGATATATTCAGGTCGCCCTTGCCGCCGTCGATCTCGAGGTCCGAATAACGCGGGACAGAGAGCTTATAGTCAACGCGGTACGGCATC
>JBGAOU010000019.1:0-68694 GCA_044221625.1 Pyrinomonadaceae bacterium
CAAACCCGCCATGGAAGATCGTTGAATACCACGAAGGCATGGATATATCCATGCTCGGCCGTCATGCAATTGAAGAATTTCCGACAGAAAGCGGACCTGCGGATTATGCTTTGGTTGTCGGCGGTCAACTCGTTGGCTTTATCGAGGCAAAAAAGGTATCCGTCGCCCCTCAAAACGTTCTCGAACAAGCCAAACGCTACGCTCGTACCACGAGTCACGGCATCGGAAACTGGGATGGCTTCAAGGTGCCGTTCATTTACGCGACCAATGGCGAGATCATCTGGCACGCAGATGTGCGGACCGGTATTTACTCGGCCCGCAGGATCAGCCAGTTCCATTCTCCGGACGGCCTACGCGAAAAGCTCAACTCCAACCACGCGTTGGCGTACTCGTGGTTGATCGATAATCCGTCGAGCCAAATTGGCCGGCTTCGTTATTATCAGCGTGATGCCATCGAGAGCATCGAAAGTGAGGCTCGTAAGGGCCGCCGCGAAATGCTCGTTGCAATGGCGACCGGAACCGGAAAGACCTTTTTCACCGTTGCGCAGATATATCGCCTTCTCGAATCCAAACTTGCCCGCCGCATCTTGTTTCTGGTCGACCGAAAGGCCCTCGCGGCTCAGGCTGTCCGCGAGTTTTCGTCGTTCAACACGATCCACGGCAGAAAGTTCAACCAAGAATACGAGATCTACAGCCAACGCTTTCGCCGCGAGGATTTCGGCGATGATGAGCCATTTGATCCTAAGGTTCTGCCCAACGAATATCTGACCGCACCCGACGATTCGCAGACGTTCGTCTACGTTTCGACGATTCAAAGAATGGCGATCAATCTGTTCGGCTACGAGCGCGCTTTCGAGCAGAAAACGGATGATCCCGATTATGAGGCGGACGCGAGCAAGCTGGACATTCCTGTCCATGCTTTTGATGTGATAATCGCGGACGAATGCCATCGCGGTTATTCCAAACAGGAATCTAGCATCTGGCGCGATACGCTGAACCATTTCGACGCCGTGAAGATCGGCCTGACGGCTACGCCAGCTCCGCACACAACCTCTGTTTTTGGCCAGCCGGTATTTCGCTACGGTGTCGAGCAGGCCGTCCGAGACGGTTTCCTTGTTGATTGGGATGCGGTAAAGATCAAGTCGGACGTCAAGATCAACGGTGTATTTCTTGAGGAGGGCGAGTCTATTGGCCGCATTGACGTGAAAACCGGCGAAGAGATCTTGGATGAGCTTGAGGATGAGCGCAATTATGAATCGAGCCAGATCGAAAGCGACATCACAGTACTCGACAGCAATCAGAAGATCATCAAGGAATTTGCCAAGCACGCCTACGAACACGAAGAACGCACGGGCCGGTTTCCAAAAACCCTGATCTTTGCGGCCAATGACGTACAACACACATCACATGCCGACCAGATAGTTACGATCTGCCGTGACGTGTTTGGCCAAGGCGACGAGTTTGTCCAGAAAATAACCGGCAACGCGAACGTTGACCGGCCGCTGCAAAAGATACGCGAGTTTCGCAACCGGCCAAACCCGAAGATCGTGGTCACGGTCGACATGCTCACGACCGGTGTCGATATCCCGAGCCTCGAATTCCTCGTATTCCTGCGTCCGGTCAAATCACGCATTCTGTGGGAACAGATGCTCGGACGCGGTACACGGCTTTGTCCTGAGATCAATAAAACAAATTTCACGGTCTTTGACTGTTTTGACGGCACGCTGATCGAATATTTCAAAAATGCGTCAGCCTTCAAGATCGAACCGCCGACCAAGACGCCGACTCCGCTGCATGAGGTAATTGAGAACATTTACCAGAACGTTGACCGGCAATACCATACCAATATTCTCGTAAAGCGGCTTCAGCGGATCGAGAAGAACATGACCGGCAAGGCCCGCGAGGATTTCGCGGCATTTGTCCCTGACGGCGATATCGGCAGGTTCGCCGCTGAGCTTCCGTCTAAGATCGGCAAAGATTTTACAGAAACACTCAAGCTGCTGAGAAACGAACAGTTCCAGCATTTGCTCCTAAATTACGAGCGTGCCGATAAGGTATTTCTGATCTCGTACGAGGAGCATGACGAGGTTTCCTCCGAGAAAGTCGAGCGATACGGTAAATTTGAAAGGGCGGAAGACTATCTCGAAGCGTTTTCAAGGTTCGTTGCGGCGAATTCGTCTAGTGTTTCGGCATTGGAGATCATTCTGAGTAATCCGAAGGAATGGCGAACAGAAGCTCTCACGGAACTGCGTCAGACACTGACACAGAATGATTTCAAGGAGCTAGACCTGCGGCGTGCTCACGACCGCGTTTATCACAAAGCTCTGGCTGACATTATTTCGATGGTCAAACATGCGGCGGATAAACAGGAAGCGATCTTGACGGCAGAGGAACGCGTAAGCCGGGCTATGGAAAAGATGTTCGCCTCGTCTGACCTGACCGAGGAGCAGGCGATCTGGCTAAATATGATACGCGAGCATCTGATCGAGAATCTGACCATAGACGAAAGAGACTTTGAGGATCTACCAATATTCTATGATCGGGGAGGCATCGCGAAGGCAAGGCGGATATTCGGTTCCGAACTTGTTCCCCTTATTCGCGAATTTAACACTGCAATAGCGTCTTGAGAAAGGAGTACGGATGGCACACGAGATCTATATTGATAATGGCAGGGCGTCGATGATGTATGCCGGTGACGTACCGTGGCACGGACTTGGTGTACGAGTAGAAGGGAACGCTACCGCTGCCGAGGCGATTAAGGCTGCCAATCTTGATTGGACGGTTGTCAAACTGCCCTTATTCGCCTCGACCGGCGTTCTTGGGGTTCAGGTCAAGGACAAATTCGGGATAGTTCGCGAGGACAAGATCGGCAGTCCGGACTGCGACGTTTACGGGATAGTCAACGGGAGTTATTCGATCCTCCAGAATCGTGAGGCTTTCTCGTTCTTTGACCGAATCGTCGGCAGGGACAATGCTGCTATCTACCATACCGCCGGAGCCCTCGGGAAAGGCGAGCGCATTTGGATCCTCGCAAAAATGCCATCTAGTATTCAGGTCATCGGCGACGATATTGTCGATAAATACCTGCTTCTAAGCAATAGCCACGATGGAAGCAGCTCGGTCCAGATCAAATTCACGCCGATCAGAGTCGTATGTAACAACACTCTTACCTTTGCACTGAAAGAGGGACCGACATTGCGAATCCCACATTTCAGCAACATGCAACAGCGGCTTTTTCGAGCAGAGGAAATGTTGGGCATCATCCACCACGGATATGCGGACCTTGAAGAGGCATTCCATGAAATGACTAAGGTTCAAGTTGACTCAAAAAGATTGGAAAACTATTTGACTAGTGTATTTCCCGATCCGAATGAAGACGCCCAACCGTCCGCCTTCGAACGAGCTCAAAGAAATCGCGCCTTTGCGGAACACCTCTTTTCCGAAGGTAAAGGAAATTCTATGCCGGGCGTCAAGGGAACGTTATGGGCGGCTTACAACGGCGTTACCGAATTTATTGACCAAAAGATTCCGGTCAGCGCTGACGGTCGAATAACCATGAGTGGCGAGCGACGATTAAACTCGATCTGGTTTGGACAAGGAAGCATGATAAAAGCCAAGGCGTTCACCGTGGCAAAGGATCGTCTAAACGACTGGCGAAACTAATATAAAGCCTATGTCAGACATCGTAAACAAACTCTGGGGATTTTGCCATACGCTTCGTCACGACGGCGTGGATTATGGCGATTATATCGAGCAGCTTACCTATCTGCTATTCCTGAAAATGGCAGATGAGCGTGAGGTTGATATTCCCGCCGATTACAATTGGGCGAGCCTCAAGACTAAGTCTGGAAACGATCTCGTCGATCATTACGCCGATATGCTCCGCGAGCTTCGCGAACAGCCGGGCCTGCTCGGCGAGATATTTGTCCAGTCCGTTCCGCGTTTTAACAATCCCGTCAATCTCAAACGCCTGATCACGATGATCGATGAAGAGGCGTGGTCCGAAATGGACGTTGACGTAAAGGGCGAGGCGTTTGAGGGATTGCTGGAACGTGCCGCAAGCGAGGGTAAAAAAGGTGCGGGGCAATACTTTACACCGCGTGTCCTGATCCAGTCCATCGTGCGCGTGATGAGGCCCGATCCGCGCGGAATACCTGATTTCAAAATATCCGATCCGGCTTGCGGTTCGGGCGGCTTTCTTGTCTGTGCTTACGAGTGGCTTATCGGCGAGACTAAGGGCGTATTTGACCGCACCGAGGCTGTTCGGATCAGAAAGCAGACCTATTACGGCCAGGACCTGGTACCCCGTCCGCGCCGAATGGCGTTGATGAACCTGTATCTGCATGGCGTCGAACCGCATATCTATCTCGGAGACACGATCTATGAGACAGATCGCGGCGAAAGGTTTGACTGCATCCTGACAAATCCGCCGTTCGGGACCAAAGGAGCAAACCAGGCACCGGAACGCGAAGATTTTACGATCGAGACGAGCAATAAACAGCTCAATTTTGTTCAGCATATCGTCAATTCGCTAAAACGCGGTGGACGTGCCGCGATCGTTTTGCCGGACAACTGTTTGTTCGAGGGCAAGGCGGGCGAGGTATTTGAGATCGTTATGCAGGACTGCAATGTCCACACCGTCCTGCGTCTTCCACGCGGAACGTTTACGCCGTATTCTCAGGGCGTCAAGGCAAATGTCGTCTTCCTGCAAAAAGGAATGCCGACCGAGAACACATGGATCTTCGACGCCCGCTCGAACGTTCCCGGCGTTACCAAAAAGGATCGTCCATTGACCGATGCTCACTTTGCCGAGTTTGAAACGGCCTACGGCACAAACCCCAACGGCACAACCAAACGCGAAGAATCCGAACGCTTTCGCCGGTTCCACATCAGCGACATTAAGGAACGAGATTACAAACTCGACATCACCTGGATAAAGGACGAATCCCTCGAAGACGCCGACGATCTGCCGGAACCGGATGTTCTGGCATCCGAAGCGATCACGGAACTTGAAGCTGTCGTCGATGATCTGCGGGAGATCATGGCTTTGATCGAGAAAGACGAGATGGTGGTCGCGGGATGAGTTTACCGGAAGGCTGGGCCAAAACATCATTAGGAGCGGTCTGCTCGAAGCCACAATATGGCTGGACATCGAAGGCAGCCAAACAGGGTCGAATACGATACCTCCGTACTACGGATATTTCCAATGGAAAGATCGACTGGGAAACCGTGCCATTCTGCGCGTTGGAACCCGAGTCTGTTGAAAAATATCAGATACATAAGGATGATGTTGTAGTATCGCGAGCCGGTTCTGTCGGCGTCAGTATCAGAATTGAGGAGATTCCACAACAAACCGTATTCGCGTCATACCTTATTCGATTTAATCCTTCATCGGCCGCTTTGCCAAAATACGTAGAGTACTTTCTCAAGTCGCATGACTATTGGCGTTCCATTTCTGAATATTCAGCCGGCATCGCCGTGCCGAACGTAAACGCTTCAAAATTAGCAGAAATTGAGTTTCCGCTTGCCCCGCTCAACGAACAAAAACGCATTGTCGAGAAATTGGAAAAGCTGCTCGGAAAGGTTGAAGCCGCCCAAGAGCGTCTAGACAGGATCCCCGCCATCCTAAAACGCTTCCGCCAATCCGTCCTCGCCGCCGCCTGCTCCGGCAGACTTACACCAGATTGGAGAGAAAGCAGTGAGATTGATTCTGATACCGGATTTCCAGAAGGTTGGAGTATTGTCGAGTTAGGTAGTTTATTTCCTAAAGGTGGAATTTTTGACGGACCATTTGGATCAAATCTGAAGTCGTCCGATTATTCAGAAAGTGGCGTCAGGGTACTTCGTCTTGAAAATGTCGGACATCTTAATTTCATTGGCGAGAAGGAAACCTATATAGACACTGCTAAATACGAAACGCTGAAGAAGCATACAGTTGGAGAAGGCGACATTATTTTTGCTTCGTTTATCGCAGATGAAATAAGAGCATGTATCTTGCCGAAGTTGGAAACGATGGCAATCGCAAAAGCCGACTGCTTCTGCCTGAGGCCAAACGATGAAGTTGATCGAAAATATTTGGTCTTCCAGCTTGTTAATCGTCGGACTTACGATGAACTCGTGGGTTTCGTACATGGAGCAACACGGCCGAGAATAAACACGACTCAGTTAAAGACGCTGACTTTGCCGATTTGCTCGCCCGAGGAGCAAAAAGAGATCGTCCGTCGCGTCGAAGAGCTTTTCAAATTCGCCGATCAGATCGAAGAGCGTTACAAGAAGGCCCGTAGCTACACCGATAAACTAACCCAATCGATCCTAGCCAAAGCCTTCCGCGGCGAACTCGTCCCCCAGGACCCAACCGACGAACCCGCATCGGTCCTACTAGAACGAATTAGCAAGGAGAAGATTTGAGATGCTTACTCACTATCGAGCAGTTCAAGAAGTTGCACGAAAAATTGGGAATCAAGTTGATCGCTCCCTCGAAGCATTGCGCGAAGGTCAAGTTGAACAAGAACCGCATTTTACGGACAGAATGCTTGGACGAATTGAGGGTGGACTGGACGGGTTTGAGTCTCGCGGAATTAAATGGCGAGCTAAGACCTTAGGATCTATTGGACGTGGAACGATTGGCAAACAAGAAAGTGTTTACGGCGCTGATTTTCTGGTGACGATCAGCTACGACTTGACCGACTACAGAATAAAAAAGGGGTTTTTAGCACAAGCTAAGCTCATTAGAAATGGAAAAGTTGATAAGCTGCATGAGCTCAGGGCTCAATGCGAGAAAATGCTCCGGCTTAGCCCTGTCTCATATGTCTTTTTATATGACACAGATGGTGTGAGGGTCGTGCCTGCATCATCGGTCGTAGCTTCAAGTAGTCAGCCCACCGAGCATTATTCTTGGTCTGCAACGCATTTTTTCGAAGAACACCTGAAGTGCTTTATTGGCGATCCAAATATCCACGCTGCCACGCCAGAGATTTTGAAAGAACTGAAAGCGAAGTATGACTCGCGAACTGCATTATCACTATCTGCAAAGCCAATAGAGGTAGCAGGTGTGGAATAAACTCGAAAGCCGGCGAAAAACTGCTCAAGAACAGGAAGCACTGTTCCGCCATTTTGAAGATCAAATAAATTCGCCGACCAAATAGAAGATTGTTACAAAATAGCCCAAAGCTATGCGTACAAACTAACCCAATCGATCCTTGCCAAAGCCTTCCGCGGCGAACTCGTCCCCCGGGGACCCGAACGACGAACCCGCGTCCGCCCTGTTGATACGCAACAAGGCCTAGGGTTTAGCGGTTGCCGCGTCGATCGAGAAGTAGGCGACGGCGGCGTCGTGGTCGGAGAAGCGTTCGGCGCGGTTGTCGTCGGTGCGGTAGCTTTCCGGAAAGTCCGCGTTCATACGGGCGTAGCCAAATCCAATAATGTAGTTTTGCAGCGAGTTGCTGATCAGGATGTGATCGAGCACCTGGCCATTTCCGTCATAGCGGTACGAGTAACGCTGTTCGGCATTGATCAGATCGACGAGGTCGGTCATATCGGGGTTGACGAGGTCCTCGGACGGATTCATCACCTCGCCCTTGGCGGCCGGTTTGCCCTTGATGGTGCCGATGACATCGACGATGCCGTCGTTAAACTGATAAGCGTTAAAATCGCCGACGAGGATGATTTTTTCCTGCGGATTGGCGGTCTGACGCTGCTGGACGAACTTTGCCAAAAACTCGGCCTGGAGGCGCTTCTTGGTCCGGACGCCGTCCATCCGCTTGGGGTCGTTGTAGCCGAGAAATGATTTCAGATGGTTGACGAGCACCGTAAACTCAAACGGCTGTTTGGTCTTGTCGTCCAGCATCGAGGCCCGCAGCATCAGCGGCGGACGGTCGTTGAGAAACGCCTCTTCGTCAACGCTCTTGTTGTCAAACTTGTCTTCCTTGCCGAGCTGTTTGGTCTCGATCACGCTGATCCGCGACGATTTGACCAAAAAGCCCGAGTCGATGCCGCGGCCGTCGTTGCCGTCGATGAGGTAAGCCTCGTATTTCGGGTTGGGCTTGCCGGCGGCCTCGGCGTCGGCGTTGATCCGCTCGGCCAGGCGTTTGAGAGCGGCGAGGTTCTCGACCTCGATCACGCCTATCACGTCAGGCGACTGCATGATGTTGCGGACGCCGAGCGAGATCTTTTTCATCCGCTTGTTAAACGAGTCGGTCGTGACGATGTCTTCCTTGATGGCCGGATCGTCGATATCGTCGAAAAAATTCTCGACGTTCATCCCGGCGACCGAAAACTGGCGGGCGCCGACCGGCGGCAGATTGACCTGCTTGATATAGCTCGACACGCCGGGCCGCTCGCTGACGTCGGTCAGGATCGTGTACGTGCGATAGCCGTAATGGAGCACGCCGACGACATTTTTGAGCTCGGTCAGCGCCGGCACCTCGATCGGCTGTGAGCCAAGCTGGGCGGTCGTCTCGACGCGCAGGCGTTCCGGGTTTGAGTCGTTAAACTTCATCGCCGGAAAATCTTTTTTGAAATCGGCCTTTTCCTTGTCGGTCAGGAACAGAAAATCATAGAGTTCGTAGCCCGGCTCGCGAAACGGTTTGGCCAGGCCCTTGACGATGCCGTAAAACGTGCCGTTAGACTCGACGGAGTTCGTCTTGTTATCGACACGCCCGCCGGTCGGGGCGACGACCGTCATCTCGGGCACGGCGACCCGCATTCCCTCATATTTTTCGAGCTGGTCGATCGAGTTGACCCTAAAATCATTGATCGTCAGCACTACGGGCTTGGGCAGCGGATTGGCCTTCGACAGCACCTGGATCAGGTCGCGGCCCTTCATCATTGAGAGCTCGGTGATGGGCAGGCTCGCCGGTTCGGCCCGCGGGCGAAACTCCTCGACCCGTCCCGACACGACGATGAGATTGCCGATCGCGGCGTCGGCTTCGGGCTCGGTCTTGGTATAGACGAAGATGCCCTCGGACGTATTCGGGTTTGAATCGGCCTTGTCGTCAGGCGTCTGCAGAAAAAAGCCCGTACGGGTCCGCGCCGTGACTATGCCCGAGGCCTTGACCTGCTGGCCCTCGTAGCCCGACATATTCTTGTCGCCCTGGATCAGGGAAATGGCAAACTCTCGCTGGCCGAACGCGGAAAAGGCGCCGGCCAGAATGATGGCGGCGCCCAGGATGACATTGATGCGGGCAAAGCCCGGTCTATGGTTTTTCATTACTGCTTGTCTCGTTTACGTTCAATGAGTTCCTGTGTGATCTTGGGGATATTTGAAAAGAAGTTGTATCCCGTCAGATTTTCGACCTGATCGACCGTCACGCGATAATTGCGCCACGCGTTGCTGTTGATCGGCGGCTGATTTGAAACGATGATGCCGAATGCACGCGTCGCTCGCGTCACACGCGACAGGTCGTTGGTCCCATTGGGCAAGACCAGCACCACTTTCCACGTTACGGCCGGTACCGCGACACGGCCGGCGGCGATCGTGCCGATGGTGCCGTTAGGCCCGGTTATGATGTAGATCTCGTTGCCCTGTGATGCCAGCGTTCGGCAATAGTTCTCAAAATCATTCCACGGGCCCTGGTTGTTGGCCGCGAGCTGCGGAACGAAGTTGGTCATCAGGAACGTCGCCGAATTGTCGGGGATCGACCGGGTGCGGTCGCCCGACGGGCACATATGGCCGCGGTCATAGCCCGAACCCGAATAATCATTGTCCTGGACCTGATACCAGCCGGCCGGCAACGCCGGATCCGGACGGTAGTCGTCCTGCCGCGGTGCTCCGCCGATCCACGAACTGTCGAGCCGCCACGCGACCCAGTTCGGGCGTCCGTTCGAGCGGTGATACGAGAGCGAATACTGCGGCTTCTGCATCAGGTAGTTGGTCTCGTTGGCGATATTGGCAGTCGCGTTGCTCGGGTTGCCGAAAATGAGCGGATCTTCGTCCGGCAGCGGTGCGCTGACGGTGATGTTCTGCGTCAGCGGAACGGTGCGGGCCTGGGCGTCGGACGCGGTCGCGGTGACGACCTTGACGCCGCCGGTCGCATTGGCCGGGATCGGGGCAAATATCGAGTAGACGTTGTCGCCGGCGGTTTCGTCGCCATTGGTGCCGTCGTCAAAAAATGTCTGTGTCGCCGAACCGCCGATCTGCGTCAGGTCGCCGACGACCGTGATGCCGGTACTCGGCGGTGTGGTCGCCGGGATGACCGTGACCGCCAAAAGCGTCGAACCGCCCGGAATGACCGTTGCCGGATTTGCCGTCATTGCGGCAAACAGCGTCGTGCCGCCGCCGCTGCAGGCAAAGAGCGGCGTCGCCGTATTTCGTGCCGAAAATATCTGAACGGCAAAATCGTTGAGGTTATTATCGGTGTCCTGGCAGCCCTGATTGAGCCTCGCCTGGCTATTGCCGCTACCCGGTGCGGCCACGCGCGTACCTTCGAAAAAGATGTTTGTCGCCGCTCCCCAGCCCACGGCGTCGATGACGGTGCCGGTATTGACCGGGCCGCTGCGGATCGCCATACCGCCGGCTGTCGCCGACAGCGAGCACGAGCACGTCGTCGGATTGTAGGTCAGGTCGGGCGTCGCCGTACCGGTGTACGACGTCGAGGCCACCAGATAATACTGTCCCGGCAGAACGATCGTCGACTGATTCCACGAGGCCATCGGGCCGACGTCATTCACGCCCGCCGACGAACGATATACCAGCGTGTAGCCATTGAGGTCGACCGGCGCCGATCCGATATTGTGAAGCTCGATAAATTCGTCATTCGGCAATGCCGTCGTGCCCGGCTGGATCTGGCTGATGACGATATTAGGCGACGGCAAAAGCGGCGACCGCGGTGTCAGCTCGACCGATCCGGCGGTCGTCGTGTTCGAACCCAAGAAACCGGCCGCGGCCAGTGATAATACGAGTAAACCCAAAAAATACTTCTTCATTAATTATTCCTAGTCTATACACCGGGCGGGATCGGCAGTTTTTGACGCAACTTGCATTTATAACACACTTTGACGCAGGCGCGAACCCGTCGGGTTGCGTCAGATATCATTTTTGTAACGCAATTTGCGGGGCGGTCAACGCATCGGACGCGGATAAACGACCGGGCTCCTGTTACCCGCCTTGTCCACCGCGCGGACGCCGAAGAAATAGTTGTCCTTCGACATACCGTTGGCGGTGTAGGTGAGCACGTTGCCGACATATTTCGCGTTGGTCCATTCGGCCGCCGTGGTATCGCGCCAGACGACCTCGTAGCCGGCGATGTCGGCGTCGGTGTTGGCGTCCCACTTGAGCTCGGTGTCGTTGGTCAGCTTGCTGGTGACGATGCCGACGTTGACGGGCTTGGCCGGCGCGTTGGCGAGACTCGCGAGGGCGATGAGGTTAACGCGGGCGACATTTGCCGTGTACTCAAAATCGACGAACTCCGGCGTGTCGCCGTAAAATACGCCGTTCTCGGTGCGGACGTTCTGGTGCTGATGCGTGTAGTCCTCGTCGGATTCGGTAATGCGGACGGCCGTAAATCCGCGTTCGACGAACGGTATATGGTCGCCGCCGCGGCCGTATCGGTCACGCCGATAGATCATCATCACGCCAAAATTTTTGAGATAGCGGGCCGATTGCTCCTTGATAAATCGCGCCAACTGGCGCGACGCCGAATCGTTTTCGCCGCCGACGCTGCGGCGCGTATTCGCCTGCTGCTCGGTCTCACTAGAAGGCACGCCCTCGCTGAAGACGCGGACCTTGTTGCGGTTGATCGAACCCTTTTGGGTGGTGACGCCGCCGACGATGTCATTGGTAAACATCGCCTCGATATTCAGCTTGTTAACTTTTGCCTGTTCGGCGAAATTAGCGGCACCGAGCAGGCCCTGCTCTTCGCCCGGTACGGCCATAAACACGATCGTCGCGTCAAAACTCCGCTTTGACATCACGCGGGCGAGCTCGATCGAGACCGCGGTACCCGAAGCGTCGTCATTCGCACCCGGCGCGTCGCACTTGGCGTCGGTCGGGCTCGAACACATCGAGTCGTAATGGCCCGAGACGACGTAGTACCGCTTGGCGTCGGTCTTGCCGTTGAGTATCGCGAAAACGTTGGTCAGCGTCGTCGGTTCGGGGATGCGGTTCGCCTTTGGCTGGACGAACGCCTCTTTCTGCACGTCGAGACAGCCGCCGCAATCCTTGCTTATCTTGATAAATTCCTGATAGATCCAGTCGCGTGCCGCACCGATGCCGCGTGTCGGGTTGTCCTGCTCGCTCAACGTGTTGCGCGTGCCAAATGACACGAGTTTGCGGATGGTCGCCTCGATATTCTTTGCCGAGACCTCTTTGACCATTTTAGCGATCTCAGGGTCGGGCTTGGCGGCCGTTTGGGCACCGACTGCCGCGGCCGACACACCTGCACACAGTAACGCGATTGCAAATATTTGGAATTTCATATTTCAATATTTAGAACGATGGTATTAACCACAGATTAACACGGATGGACACAGATATATCAACTGCGAACACCTGCGTCTATCTGCGTTCATTTGCGGTCAAATTCTTAACGGTTCAAGATACTGAACGCCTGCAGACGGCTGCCGTCCGCCGAGTATAACAGTCCGCTCGTTTCGTCGGTCACGAATTGCGGATCGGGGTCGGAAACCAGTGCGTATCTCGCGTCGCGGCCGTTGTGTATGTTGACGCCGACGAGGCCTTTGCGGTCGTAGGGCTTTGGCAGGTCGGTGTAAAAATACATATGGTTCGATCGGAGCTCCGCCAGGCGTTTGCGGCGAAGCAGAAAGTCCGACAGCCGCTCCATTTGCCGGATCGGATCGACGCGGTCAAAGATGCTCTCCTGCACATCGGCCCGCGACGGCGTCACGCGGTCGATCGCCCGCCCGATGATCTGGCCGCGAATGTCGGTCGCATTGGGCAGGGTCACCTGCAGGCCCGAGATCCGGCTTAACAGCCCGGGCGTGCGCCCGAGCGAGCCGTAGGCATAAATTCGCCGCGTCACGTAATTGCGGATCGAGTTGCCCGCCAGGGTCGAGAGGTCAAACGAACCGAAACGCGTCTTGAGCCCCGAAACGCGAAACGAGTTGACCGCCGCCGCAAAACTAAGCCCGCTGCGGGCGAGCCCGATCGCCGATGTCGCGAGGCCCCCGTAGCGAAAATATATCGCGGCCGCCCGCAGAGCGACACCGGCGACGATCTTCAGCACGCCGCGGCCCGGCGCCTTGTGCCGGACACGCCAAAATTCCTGGCCCTTCTTTTCACCGACGCGAAAAGCCGCGATCTCGCTGCGGCCGCCGACCACGGCCTGGCCGCTTTCGTTCACGAGCACGAATTGGGCTTTTTCGACCTTGTGCCCGCGTTTCGAACGCTCCTTGCCGGTCCGGGCGTCGAGCGTGATGAGGTCGTCCTTGTCCGCGATCAGGATAGTTCCGGCGTCGGCGAAGACAAAGTTGGTCAGCCCTTTGTCCGCACCCTTGTACCGCCAGAGCGTCTTGCCGCTGCGGGTATCGATCGCCGATACGCCGAACGGCCCTTTTTCCTGTATCTCACCGTCCGAGAGCCGCGTGAACTGGCCGCCGGTCCGGACGTAGAGCACGCTGCCGACCTGTGCCATCTCGGCACTTATCCCGAGGTCGTCGGCCTTCCAATCGATATCGCCGGTCCGGCGGTTGACCGCCCGAACGCGTCCGCGGCCCGATACGTAAACGTGGCTGTCGTCAACGACCGGATCGGCCTCGGTCAGGGCAAGGCCGTCCTCATTGACCTTAAATTTTTCACGTTCTTTTTCCTTGCCGGTCCGGGCGTCGTACGATGTCGCACCGTCGTAAAAAAGATAGAGCCTGCCGTCGAGCATCAGCGGCGCACGATAATTGTCGAGCGTAAAGGCGATCTCGCCGAGCCCGTCGCCAAACCTCGCGGGCATCATCTCGATAGTGTCTTCGAGGTCGCGTTTCCATAGTTCGTCGCCGGTCGAGAGCTGCATCACATGGACGACCGGCTTTCGCTTAATGCTCGAACCGGCGTCGCCGCGGGCGTCCTTGACCATCACGACCGCGATCAGGTCATTTTCGGGGTCGACCGCGAGCTGCATCACGTCGCCCTTGACCTTTTCGCTGAGCCAGAGCCGCGAGCCTGAGACCATATCGACCGCCTCGAGCCGCGACTTGCTGCCGACGTCCTGCGTGAACAGGATGACGTCGGTATCGGGAACGGCGGTGACGGCAGTTTCGCCGATCTTGCCCGTCGGCCGGCGCCAGAGGCGTTCGCCGGTCGTGCCGTCGATCGCGTACAGGCTCCGTTCGGTGCCCGCGATGACGATGCCGAGGTCCGTCGTCTGGTAAAACCTGACCTTCGAATCGAGCGGCGCCTGCCACGCCGGCTGGGCGGCCGCCGCAGCGGTCAAAATGCAAAGAACGCACAAAAGTATGGCTGCTACTCTCATGCGTTCTATTTTAACCCTTTGGGCCCGCAGGACCGAAGAACTATTGTATGCGGTACGCCTTTTCTTTCCACATTACGACAACGGTGCCGTCGAGCGTCTCGGCAATATTGCGGAGCCCGCCGTCGAGGTCCTTGTACTCGCTTGAACCGCGGCTGACCTTTTTGGTCGACTGTCCCTTGTACGCAAGGTCGTACCAGACGCCGCCGCGGCGGTCGAATGACTTGCCGTTGACCGTACGCAGCGAGTTCTCGGTGATCACATTCTGCGTCTGCATCTGGATCTGAGCGTTTGACGGCCCCGAACGGACCGGGCCGTTCTTTTTGGCGGCCGGCGGCATATCGCGGACCATTCGGTCGTCAGCCGGCTTTGCCGCGATGATCGCGTCCTCTTCTTTTGCCTTCAGATTTCCGTCATCTGTTTTGGCGTCGCCCGATGCCGTTGCCGGCACACCGCCGGTCGGAGCCGGAGGCGGCGCGGCGGCCGCCGTTCGCCTTTCGTCAGAAAATGTTTCGGGTTTCGGCTCGGAGTCGGTACGGGTGTTTGCCGCACTCAATGACGAAGCGTCTGCACGGTTTGCCGAGCTTGCCGTGTTCGCGGCGGTATTTGCGGCCGAACTCATCGGCGGCATCGCGGCGGAATTAGCGGCAACGGCCGATGACGGCTTGTTCGCCGTCGGGTAATCTGCCTCGCCACCGTAGAACGGCCCGCCCTGAACCGGCCCGGGCTCGGTCGCCCGCGAAATTTCCGCATTCGGCCGTGATCGTTCCTGGAGCACGACGTAACCGAGTATTCCCGAGAACGCGAGTATCACCGCACCCATCGCGGCCGCCAGTGCCGGCGTCGCAAAAAGACGTTTGTACCACGGGATGATCGCCGCAGGCGTCAGGTCCGGCTGCGTTTCGGCCTCGGCCGTCTCGACGCCGGGCCCGCTGTTCAAGAGCACGGTCTGCGACAGCACACGCCGGCAGCGGTCGCAATCGGCGATGTGCTCCATATAGAGCATCTTCGACCGCGGCGGCAGAGCGTTTTCGACAAACGCCGCGATCGTGTCCGCGTCGAGGTGCGGTGAGGCCGCGGCCTTTCCGGCCGCACCATTACCGCTCCGCGCTTTTCGCAGGATCGCGTCTATTTCTTTGTCGAATTCAAGTTCCATCTAATATTTTTTCACCACAGGGGCCACAGAGATCACAGAGACGAACCGACCTGTTTTAATGTTCATGACTGACATCCTGCAAATTCATGTCCGTCTCGCCCGAAACCCCGACGCCCCTGCGGTGAGGTTTTCGTAACCCAACTATAGAACGCCCCCTGACCAAATATCTTGCACGAATGCCAAAACCAACAGAACGGCGAACATCGTTTCGAGGTTTAGCCCGAGACTGGCGGCGGTTTCGCTCAGGTGCCGCTTGACCTCGCCGTCGGTCCAACCATGCTTTGACCGCAGCTCGCGTTCGACGCCCTTTCGGATATCGGCCTGAACGCGGGTCAGCTTTCGGCTGGCGGTCGCCTCGTGGTACCCGAAGGTCGCCGCGATGTCCTTAAGTTTCAGGCTGTCAAAATAGTACATTTTCAGGATCCGGCGGTCCTCAGCCTCGAGCGCCGCGATCGCGGCCGACAACGCCGCAGAAACATCGGCCGCCGTCTGACCGTCGCTGAACAGGACCTCGGGATTCGCTCCGTGCGTGGCGAAATGGTCGTGGTCGCTGCCGGCGGCCTCATTTGCCAGGTTCTCAAACTCGCGGTCCTCTTCGATCTGGACAAACTTTGACTGTTTGCGAAACTCATCGACCGCCAACTGTGAGACCACCGCCCGCAGCCACCCCGCCAGCGAACCACGGCCCGAGTAATATGCGAGCTTGCTCTTTTTGTTGCCGTCGGCATCGACCCTCAGGCCGTAAAGCTCGGCCCAGATCGAACTTGCGAGATCCTCGGCGTCTTCGCTATTGGACGATATCTTTCTCGCCGCTGACTTAACTGTCGAGTCAAAATTGGCGACCAGGTCTTCCCATGCCTTTTCGTCACCGCGTTCGCACGCGACGATCAGACACAGGTCGTCGGCCCGTATGTCGTGGACAAACTCCTCGATGTCGGTGTGCGCCGCGTTGGGCGTGTCACGCAAAAGGTATTTCTCGACCGCCGCCTCGACACGCGACGCGATGTCAGCCCCGGTCAGCCCGCGTGCGTTATCGGCGCGCGATATCAGGTGCTCAATCGCTTCGGTGACCGTATTTTTGTGCTTTTCGGCGATCGGACTCATTCAAAAAAGTTGACAGAATTTTAGCACTGATTTGATGTATCGTGGAACAAAGCGCGTTGTTCGGAGTCTAATTTAACGCTATATGAAAGATTACCCGGCAATTGGCTTTCTTTACACGCTGATTTTCGTATTTTCAGCCAGTGGTCGGAGGCCCTCTTTAAGGTCTGTTCCAGTTTTGACCGCAATTCCTTGGCAAACAAATTTCTGGTACCCATGTGAAAAGATGATAAAATCTTTTCGTTATGGAAATCACCGTTTCAATTCCGGAAAGCCTCGTGTCTGCCTACAGCACTGATGCCGATCTTGCACGTGAAATGCTCGAGGCCTATGCGCTTGAAAACTATCGTCAACAGAATATTAGTCTCGGGTGCCTGGCTGAAATACTGGAACTTTCGATCGACGAGGCACATGGTTTTCTGAAGCAGCATAATGTCCCATCCAACTACGATCGGGAAGACATGGAACGCGATCTTGAGACTCTTGAGATGTTTCTTAAGAAATGATCGTAGTCGCTGATACAACCCCGCTCAATTACCTCATTCTGATCGAGAAGATATCTGTCCTGCCTTCGATATTCAGTTTCGTTGTGGTCCCAAAGGCCGTAATTCAGGAAATGAGCCATCCGAAGGCGCCTTTGGTTGTCAGCGAATGGGCAAATTGTCCGCCTGATTGGGTAGACGTGCGAGATGCGTCCCTTGTTCCATCTCTTACCCGTGGCGGGCTTGGCAGAGGTGAAACATCGGCCATTTCGATCGCCCTGGAATTCGGTATCGGGCAGATATTGATGGACGACAAAAAGGCTGTTCTCGAAGCGACCGACCAGGGCCTGAAGATAATTACCACTTTCCTTGTATTAGAAATTGCTGCCGCAAAAGGACTGCTAGACCTGGAATCGGCGATCGCCTCCCTCGCAGCCACGAACTTCCGTTTTCCGCCGGACGATCTGGTAAAGGAAATGCTGAATAGAAACAAATGAAAATACTGAGTATCGGATAGCGGTTGAACCGGAGCTATCCGATATAGCCCTGTGAGAGGATCATTTCAAGTGTTTCCGCAGGAACGACACGATCTTGTACCCGTCGTAATAGACCCAGGGTTTTTCGCCGAGCGTGTAGTGGCCGCAGGGAATGGCGGCTTTGCTGTGTTTGATCTTGTGACGGCGAAGGGCGTTCATCGTGTCGCGTGAGAGGTCGACCGGAAAGCTCAGGTCGTAGAGCGTGTAGATATAACGCTGCGGCCGCGGCGGCAGCTTGGCGAGGCGTTCCATATACGCCATCGGCGAGATCGGCAGCCAGTATTCGCGAAGTTCGTCAAGGCCGACATTTTCGCCGATGCCCTCTTTGACGTGATAGGTCGAGAGGCCCTCCCAGACGACGTCGGCGACGTAGCCCGAAACGTGGTTAAAAACGGCCGTGTCGATCTGCAGATCGTGGGCAAACGCAAAAAAACCGACGCACGACCCGATACTCGTTCCGACGAGGCCGACCTTTTCATAGCCCTGCGACTTGAGCCAACGCACCGCCGAGCGCGTATCGACGACCGACTGGCGCAGGCTCTGCAGCGTGCGGCCGACGTTCGGAGCGACGAGATAATCGGCCCGTTTGAGCTCGGGCGGCTTTCGCTCTTCGTGATACGGCAGCGTCATCCGAAGGGCCGAAAACCCGAGCCGGTTAAACACTTTGCAGAGATCAAAGTAGGTGCCGGCCTTGGCGTTCCAGTGCGGCAGCACGAGAATGGCGGCCTTTTTCTCGCCATCGGCCGGAAAATACGAGGCATAGACCGTGTTGTTCTCTTTCGACGGCGTCTCGATGCCGCTGGTCCAGGTCAGAAGCCCGCCGCTGAGGCTGTAGTCGGCGATCTCGGGCGAGCAGAAAAAATCTTCGCTGTGCTCGATCGTGTATTTTGAAAATTCGCTGAACAGCTCACGCGGGTCGCGGCCCTCAGCGTCATCTGTGATGTATTCCGTTCCCCAGTCAAACGGATGCACGACGCGGTTATCTTCGAGAAACGCGTGATACCGCTCGCGTTTGTGCATGTAACGTTTGAGCATGATCTATAAAAATTTAATCACAGTTGGCCGTCTAATTACACCGCCCGGCCGACAAAAACCGCTTTTCCGCCGACCGAAACTCTACGAGATCTCGGTCACCGTGCCCTTTCTTCGCACAAGGTAAACGATCCCCGAAAAATCGTCCGTCATCAAAAATGAGTTGGCGTCGAGTTTCATAATGTCGCACGGGCGTCCGTTGACCACGCCGCGTTGCAGAAACCCGTTGATAAAATCCTGCAGCCGCTCGCCCTTTCGCATAATGACGACCTTGTAGCCGTGGCCGATCGCCTTATTGGTCGAACCGTGCAGCGAAACCAGAAAAGCGTCCTTGATCGCCGGCACCGCGTCATCATCGTTGAAATAATCAAACCCCAACGCCGACGAGCGGGCCGGAAAGTACGCGTACGGCGCGGTCACGCCCGTGCACTGGCCAGGCCGTTTGAATTTCGGGTCGGCAAAGATCTTGCCGCCCGACGAGTGGCAGTACGGCCAGCCGTAATCGGCTCCGCGCTTTAACGCATAAAACGTCTCGTCGGGCTTTTGCAGCCCGAGGTGGTCTGATCCCTGATTGGTCGCAAAGACAAAATTGCCGATCGCCCTCAGGCCGACCGCGTTGCGCAGGCCGCGGGCAAATTCGCGTTGGTCGGTGCCGTCGGGATTCATTTCGACAATGCTCGCACGGATCTTTTCCTTTTCAACGCACGCGTTGCAGCTCGACCCGACCGAAACGTAGAGTTTACCGTCCGGCGAGAATGAGATCGTCCGTGTCAGGTGCCATCCGCCGTACTTATAGCTCAGGCCGTAGTCGGGAAAGGTCGCCAGCGTCTGCGGCCGCGTGTCGGTCGGCGAGGTCTCGCCGCGGGTGTATTTTCGCCGCGTCAGCTTTTCGGTCTCGGCCAGATAGAACCATTCCTGCCCGTCGGCGTCACGATAAAACTGGACGCTGTTCGGGTTGTGCAGGCCGGTCATATACGGGATCACCTTCGAAAATTTGCCCTTCGCCGGATCCCAGCCGTCGAGGATATAGACGGTCCCGCGTTTGTTGTCGGTGAGGTTGTACATATCCGTCACGAATATGCGGCCGTCCGGCGACTTTGCAAAGAACCGCACGCGTTTGAGCCCCTCGGCGGCGGGAATGATCTCAAATCCGTCGGCGATGTTCAGCGTAAACGATTTGCCGTTCTTCAGGGCGACACGCGTCGGCACCAGCTTTGGCTGGCCGAAAGCGTTCGCCGCGATCAAAAGTGTCAACAAAAGCGGTAGTATTTTCATCGTTTTCGTGGTATTCGTGTACTTTATGGCAAAAAATAAATTTGATATCGATCGATTTCGCATCGCCGAGGGCTCAAAGGTCGAACTCGACAATCACCCGACCGACCATTCGGGCGGCTACACCGACAAGAAGATGGCCGTCGCCGACCTTGCCAAAAATATCGAGCGCCTCACCGAGCTTCAGGATATCCTTTACGCTCAAAATGTTCACTCACTGCTGATCATTTTTCAAGCGATGGACGCCGCCGGCAAGGATGGCGCGATCAAGCACGTCATGAGCGGGCTCAATCCGCAGGGCTGTCAGGTGACCTCATTCAAACAGCCCTCGACGGAGGAGATCGATCACGACTTTCTCTGGCGCTGTCAAAAGGCACTGCCCGAACGCGGCCGGATCGGCATCTTTAACCGTTCGCATTACGAAGAGGTGCTCGTCGTCCGCGTCCATTCGGGGATACTGCAGCTCCAGCAGCTGCCCGACAAGGTCAAGAACGACAAGTTTATCTGGAAAAAGCGCTTTCGCCAGATCCGCGATTGGGAGCAGCACCTGACTGAGAACGGGACGCACGTGCTCAAATTCTTTCTCCACGTTTCAAAGGACGAGCAGAAAAAACGCTTTCTCGAGCGGATCGATATTCCCGAAAAGAACTGGAAGTTTTCGGCCGGCGACGCCAAGGAGCGCGTCTTTTGGGATGACTATATGAACGCCTACGAGGACGCGATGGAAGAAACGTCGACCGATCACGCCCCTTGGTACGTCATCCCGGCGGACAAAAAGTGGTTCACGCGGCTGGCGATCTCCGAGGTCATCGTCCAAAAGCTCGAGTCGCTCAAAATGTCGTATCCGGTCGTCAGCCCCGAGCGGCTGGTCGAGCTGCAGGAGGCCAAAAAGATACTCGAGGGCGAGATCGCCCCGCACCTGCTGGTGAAGCAGCAGAAACCGGCCGAAGGCGGAAAGAAAAAAGGGTCCGGCTCGAAAAAGTCGAAAAAATAACCGCCCCCGTTATTTGGCCGGCACTATTCGCAGGATGCGGTCGTCGTCCTTGCCGGGGTTTGCCCGGCCGTCGCGGTTCGATGTCGAAAAATAGATAAACCCGTCGGGCCCCTCGGACATTTCGCGGATCCGCCCGACGGTGCCCTCGAGCAGGTTCTCCTGCGACGCTACGCTGCGGCCGTTGAGCACGACTCTGATGATGCGGGCTCCGCGCAGGCAGCCGAAAAAGAAATTTCCCTTAAACGCCGGAAACGCCGCCCCGTTGTAGAACATACCGCTGCCGGGCGCGCATGCAGGACTGTATTCGAGAAGGGGCGACACCATTCCCTCGCGTTTTTCGTTGTGGTGTATCTCGGGCCAGCCGAGATTCTTGCCCGCCTCGACGATGTTGACCTCGTCGCCGCCCGAACCCTTGCCCTCGAACGAGCTCGGCCCGTGCTCGGTCTGAAACATCAGGCCCGATCCCGGCTGCCACGCCAGTCCCTGTGCGTTTCGATGGCCGTAGCTCCAAACCTCGGGCCGTGCACCCGGCGTTTTGACGAACGGATTGTCCGGCGGCACGGTGCCGTCGTCGTTGAGCCGCAGGGTCTTGCCGACCAGCGAATCCAGCTTTTGCGCAAGCGGCCACTCGGTCGAATCGCCGGTCGTCACATACAGTTTGCCGTCCGGGCCGAACCGGCAACGCATACCGGCATGATTGAGCGCACCGGGCACGTCCTCGATGATCGCCTTTGGCTCGGTAAACTTGCCGCCCGCGTATTTGTAACGCATCACCTTTACGCGTTTGCCCTCTTTGTTATAGGCGTACGCGAGATAGACCAAGGCGTTTTTGGCAAAATCGGGATGAAGCGCGATGTCCATCAGCCCGCTCTCACCCGAGGGTTCGACGTCCGGCACGACAAATACCGGTTCGGTCCGCAGTTCGCCGTTCTCGATAATGCGGACGCGGCCCGGCCGCTCGGTAAAGATCAGGTCCTTGTTCGGCAGCCAAGCGAAACCCCACGGCACCTCGAGCCCCGTGGCGACAGTCTCGACCCTGAACCGGGCGTCATTTGTCCCGGTCTCAAAGATCTGGTTTTCGCCAAATCCGGTTGCCGCCGCACCGCAGGCCGCAAACAGCACCGCACTGCAAATTATCAGAATGTCCGCGAGCTTTCGGCTTTTCATTAGACAATATTAACAATTTGGGCGGAGTAGCGGTCAAATTTCATGTCTTTCGGCGAGTTCGGCCCAGCGTTCGAGGTCGGCCTCAAGGCGTTCGTTGAGCGTCTGCTGTTCGACAAAAAGTTCGTGCACACGGCCCGCGTCGCTGGCCGAAGCGGCGAGTTCGGCGTCGATCTCGGGCAGGCGTTTTTCGGTCTCGGCAATACGCTGTTCGATCGCCTCAAACTCGCGAAGTTCCTTGAACGACAGCTTGTTGGACCTAGGCTTTTGCGGAGCGGGCGTCGCCGGTGCCGCGGCCGCGGCCTGTGCCGCCTCGCGCTCTTTGCGTTCGGCGTCCTCGCTTTGCCGACGTTCGAGATATGCCGAAAAATCGCCGGCGTATTCGCGGACATGGCCGCCGGGCTCAAATCGAAAAATGCTCTCGACCGTTCGGTCCAGAAAATACCGGTCGTGACTGACGACGATCAATGCCCCGGCAAAATCGTCGAGGTACTCTTCGAGGGCGATGAGCGTCGGAATGTCGAGGTCATTGGTCGGCTCGTCGAGCAGCAGCACGTTGGGCGAACCCATCAATATTCGCAGCAGATACAGCCGGCGCCTCTCGCCGCCCGACAGATTGCCGATAACGGCGTATTGCGCGGCCGGCGAGAACAGAAATTTTTCGAGCATCTTGCCCGCCGTGATCTGTGCGCCGTCGACGGTCGTCACGTACTCGGCGACGTCGCGGATATAGTCGATCACCCGCTGCTCGTCGTTGAGCGCCCGGCTCTCCTGGTCGTAATAGCCGATGTTGACGGTCTGGCCGATCTCGATATTGCCGCTGCTCGGGGCGACGCGGCCGGTGATCATATCGAGCAGTGTCGTTTTGCCCGAGCCGTTGGCACCGATGATGCCGATGCGGTCGTCCCGCTTGACCAGATATGTGAGGTCGTCGATCAGAACGTTGTCGCCGTACGATCTCGAGACGCCGTTGATCTCTATGACCTTGGAACCGAGCCGCTTTGACCCGATGGCGATATCGACCTCGCCCTTGGCCTGTTCCTTGGGCACCGCCATCAGGGCATGGGCGGCCTCGATACGATGTTTGGATTTGCGTGTCCGCGCCTTGGCACCGCGGCGGAGCCACGCCAGCTCCTTTTTGATAAGCTGTTCGCGCTTGTGGCCCTCGACCGCCCGAAGCTCTTCCTGCTCGGCCTTCTTCTCCAGATAATAAGCGTAATTGCCGGCAAAACTCTGCACTTCGCCGCGATCGACCTCAAATATGCGGTCGGTCACGCGGTCTAGGAAATAACGGTCGTGCGTGACCAGCAGCAAAACGCCCGTGTACCGCGCCAGATACGCCTCAAGCCACTCGATCGTGTCGGCGTCGAGGTGATTGGTCGGTTCGTCGAGGATGAGGATGTCGGGCTTGAATATCAACTCGTGAGCGAGCGCGACACGCTTTCGCTGGCCGCCGGACAATGTGCCCATCAGCGCCGAGGTGTCGTTGATCGCCAACTGCGAAAGCACTGTGCGGGCGTTGGTCTCGATCTCCCAACCGCCGTTCATCTCTAGTTCGTGCTGCAGTTCGGCGACGCGTTCGAGCAGTTTCGGGCTGTCGTTCCCGGCCGCCAGATCGTGGCAAGCGGTCTCGTATTCGAGGATCGTCCGCATCACGCCGCCGCTCGAGGCAAAGATCGTTTCGAGAACGGTCAGGCTGTCGTCGAACTGCGGATTTTGGGCCAGAAAGGCGAGCGACTTGCCCTTTGCCCGAACGACGCGGCCCGTGTCGGGTTCCTCAAGGCCGGCGATGACCTTGAGCAGCGTCGATTTGCCCGACCCGTTGGCTCCGATGATGCCGATCTTGTCCTTTTCCTCAAGGCCCAGCGTCACGCCCTCGAACAACGGTTTAAAACCGTAGTTCTTCGAGACGTTTTCGAGCGAGACGATATTCATAACGTGATCACAACGTTAGCAAAATAACACGTGCCTGGCATTTTTTGGCGGATCGTGTTTCAGGCGGTCAACTTGTCAGCCGCCGGTAAATATTAGGCATCCGTTCGGGCAGGCTGAGGACGTCGTCGATGATCGTGTAGCCGACATCGCCGTAAAGGTCGCGGAGCTCGCTTTCGGATTCGCGGTCGATCGTGATGCAAAACGGCGTGATGCCGCTCATTTTGGCCTCGGTCAGTGCCTCGCGAACGTCCTCGCGGGCGTACCGCGCGTCGCCGTAATCGTGATCGTACGGCCGGCCGTCGGTCAGTATAATGAGCAGCTTGGTACGCGATTCCTGCCGCAGCAGCTTATAGGCGGCATGGCGGATGGCGGCGCCGAGCCGCGTGTTGTTTTGAAACGTGATGCCGCCTATGCGCCGCTCGATCTCGTCGGAGTACTTTTCCGAAAAATCCTTGACGACGTAAAACTTTACGTTGCGGCGGCCCTCACTGGTAAACCCGTTTATCGAATAAACGTCGCCGACCGCCTCGAGTGCCTCGCTCATCAACACGAGCCCTTCTTTTTCGATCTCGATGATCCGCCGACCCGGATGCGTGTACGGCTGCAGCGGATTGCGGGTAATGGTGCGGGCGGTCGAGCTGGACTGGTCGAGCAGCAGCGAAACAGCGACATCACGCTGTTTGCGCAGGCGTTTGGTATAGATATTCTCGGACTGCTGGCCGTCGGCCCGGCGGTCGACGACAAAATCGACAAGCGCGTTCAGATCGTAATCTTCGCCGTCGAGTTCGCGATTGACCCGTGTCAGATTTTCAGGTTTCATCAGCTGAAACTGATGCCTGATCGACGAGATGACGCCGCGATAGCGTGTGCGGGCGAGTTCGACAAAGGTGCGGTCGCCGAGCTTTACCTTCTTTTCGATCACGCGGCTCCACCCGACGCGGTGATCGTTCAGCTCGCGGTCCCACTCGTCGTAGGCAAAGGCGACATCGTCCGCCTCGAGCGCCTGCTCGGGCACCTCGCTTTGCGACCACGCCTCCGATCCCTGCAGTTCGTCGGGCTCGCCCTCGTCATCGAGGCTGTTCCACGCGTTGAAAAGGTCCGAAACGTCTTTGGTCTCCTTTGGCTTTTCGCGTTTTACCTGATCCTCGGTCACCGCCTCGGCCGCGTCCTTGTCATCGTAGGCAAACTCGCTCTTGTCGTCGGACTGCTCCGGTTCGGCCTCCTGATTCTGTTCGGGCGTGACCGATTGAAAGAGCGTGTAAACCCGGCTCGTCGCCATTATCGAATCCGCCACGGTCGAGGCGTTGTCACCGCTGCCGCCGCCGAACGCGACGTATTTTTCGACGATCGTCTCGACCTCGGACACGATCTGGCCGTAAAACTTTCGGGCGTCGTCGGTCGCACCGCCGCACATCGTTATCTGAAACAGAAGCTCGAAAGGCACCTGGTGCATCGGCAGGTCAAAGATATACGGTCGGTGCTCACGCAGAAAGTTCTGCATCAGGTCGAGGTCCTTTCTCAGTCCCCGATAGCTGCCGCGAAGACGGCTGTCGATCCTCGCGTTCTCCATCGTGCCGAATATCCGGCGGGCGAGCCGCGGTTCGGGAAACGCGGTCAGCACCGCCCTGTAATCCGAGCCCTTCGGCAGTTTTTTCCGCTTTTGACGCCGTTCGGCGGCGATTTCTTCATCGGACAGCGCTCGTTTGCCCTTCTGCACGTCCTCGATATAGCCAGCCAGCGAGAATGCGTCGGTCGCGTCGGCAGTCGCTTCGTAAAGCTCGGTCAGCTCGGCATAGGCGGCCTTGAGTTCGGCAGTGTCGCGTTCAAATGTGCCAAATTCGATCTGTCCGGCACCGTGAGCGGCGAGCACCTTGTAGAGCCGAAAGTCCATCTCGTCGTCGTCAAACTCGGTCACCGATGTCGGCAGATAGATCGTCTTGCCGTCGCCGATCCGCGATTCCTGCGGCAATTCGGTGATCGGGGCGATCTCGACCTCCTTGCCGGTCAGCGCCTCGACGTACATTCGCAGGACACTCTGCACCTTTTCGAGCGGCAGGCCCGAACGCGCCTGCTGCAGCCGCGAGGTCGACTCGCGCGTTTCAAGTGCGAAGTAGCTGCGGCGGGCCTTTGACGAGTCGCCCGCGTGGTCTTCGATACCGCTGCCGATCCACTCTTCGAACTGTTCGAGCGAAACGGTCCGCAGTGCCGAGGCACTCGACTTAAAGGCAGCGAGGGCGCTCTCCGCGTCCGAAACGGCGATCTTTGCCGTCAGCTGGAGCACGCGAGAGATGGCCTCGCTGTGGTCCTCGCGCTTATTGCGTGTGAGGGCGGCGATGACCTTCGGCGTGGCCCGCAGAAACGCGATCAGGACGGCATTGCCGTGACGGGCGACGGTGCGTGCGACCAGCGTCCAATCGTCAAAGACGGCATCGGCGGCACCAAGAACGTCACTGCCGGCCGCGACAAAATGCAGTGTCACGCTGCCGCCAAACTCCAAAAACTGTCCCGCACACCGCAGCAGCCTGACGGCGTTCGGCGCCGAGACCTTGGCCAGGGCGTCGGGCAGGCCGGCCCACAGATCGGCTGTCATGCCGCCCGTTCGCTCAGCAAACTGGCGGGCCAGTGCGATCGCCTCGGCCGCCACTTCGCCGCCGCTGTCCGACGACCTTAGAGCGGCCGCGACCGCCGGCGTGTGCTGCAGAAACTCGGCACTGTGCTTGGCCGACCGCTGCGCGATCTCAAACGCGACCGCGAGGATCTCGGCCAGCAGTTCAGCGTTGCCGACCTCGCGGGCGATGTTCGGCACCGCCCGAAACGTCTCAAGGGCGATCGAACTCGAAAGCACCAATTGCCGCGTGCAGATCTGAAAAACGGCCGCCCTCGCGCCCTCGGGGACAGACTTGAGCCCGGCCACGCCCTCGGCAAAGAACGCGGTCCCGACATCGGCGTTGCCCATCGCCAGCCGCCGGCCCATTTCACCCCACAGCCGCAGGTCCTCGGCCGACAGCAGTTTTGCGGCACGCGGCACGGCCTCGACAAACTCGCGGCTGACCCGCAAGCTGACCCCCGCGAGCGCGGCGCTCATTTCGAGTGCGGCCCGCTTTTTATCGCTCGGCAGCCTGCCGAGCCGGGCGGCGAGGCCGGTCAGGGTCTTTTTGTTCTTTGAGCCGTCTTCCATCTATGATTCAAGTCTAAGAATTGGCGGGCGGAATGTCCAAATCCTCGGAACTTATCGCCGGCGAGGGGCGTAAACGGTGATTGACCGAAGACCAAACTTAACCTGATGAAGAACAAGATATTTCAGTTGATCTCGCTGCTTTTGGTGTGTTTTGCAGCTGCCGGCGGTGCCGCCGCACAGACAGCGGACTTTGTCTTCCGGCCCGGCCGCGTCGCCGTCGAAACCGTCTATCATTACGTCAAAACAAACGTCGACGGCACCCAGCCCGAGAACATTTCGCTGTACATCGCCGGCGAAAACCGCATCGAGTCGCTGAAATATCACGAAAAAGGCGAGCGGGCCGGCCTTGTCATCGCCGAAATGGACTGGGCCGCGTTTCTACCCAAAAAGCTCGAGTCGTGGCAGGTGTTGTCGCAAAGCGAAAGAAAGCTCTTCGCGACGCTGACCTTCAACCCGGCCGAAAAGGCCGTCGAGGTGTCGATCCCGGCGATGCGGCCCAAACCCGAAATGGCGCCGATCGGGCGTCTGCCGTTTCACCTCTATAACTTTGACCTTGCCAGCCTCAACGTTTCGTTTCCGCACCTGGCCGATCCGAAGGGCGCGTTCACGGTCGGCATCGCGGACCCGACATTCAAGCAGGACGGCCCGATGTTCGCTTACCGCGGCGACCTCCGCGTCGTGTACGAGCGTGACGAAGTGCGCGGCGGCGTCAAGTGCCGCAAGTACTCGGCCGCGGGCTCAGGTATCGGCGGCGGCAAGGGCACGATCTGGGTCAATAAAAAGCTCGGCCATATCGAGGATATGGAGTTTGACGTCGCGAACAACCCCGATTGGAAGACCTTCAAGCTAAAACTGCGGCGTATCGAAAAGATGAACGGCGAGGCGTGGCAGCGGTTTATCGCGTCGCAATTTTGACGCGTTACATCCGCGGCGGAATACCGTCAAAATAGATAAAGATGTGCCAGCAGGCGTTAGTGCCGTATTCGATCAGGGCGTCGAGCTTGTTGGCCCGCTCCATTTCGGCGAGCTTGGCCATCACAAAATTCTGCTCCTCGGCCGTCATATGCTTGCGCGCGAGGTCAAACGCACATCCCGATGTATGCGGCGGCAGCGAGCCTTCGCCGCGGACCTTGAACGAATTGGCGTTGGTGGCGTTGAGGCTGATCTGATAGTCCATCGAGCGTGTCAGCGACGTGACCCGCAGCGGCCTGCCAAACTTTTCAAGATAGGCGCTAGCGACCTCCTCCAAAACCGGTTTGGCCCGTTTGTTGAACATTCGCAGCAGCCTGATGCGCATCTGTTTGCGGTGCGACGGATTGTTGAGGTCGTATTGCTGCCCGCCGAAATTACCTGCCAGTTGTTCGAGCGTTTTGTATTTGGGCGAGCCGGGAGCGATCTCGTCGGTGCCGGACTGAAAGCTGAACGACGTGAACGGCCCCTCGCCCGCACTGCCGCCGACGACGAGATAATAGCTCTTGGTCGCCATCGGCATCTCAAACAGCTCCTGTTTCAAACGCTTTTCGGCAAGCTCCGCAAAATCCATCGGCTGCTGATAACCGGTGCCCTTCATCTGCAGCAGTTTCGCCTTTTGTTTGATAACGCCGTCGCCGAAAAGCTCCTTTGGCACGTCGAGCCCGGCCGGCCGGATGCCGGTGTCGCCATTGCGCGGCTCGAGCGACTTGCGTTCCTGTGCCGCCAGAAACGCGGCCGTCACATTCAGATCTATATCGTCGGCCGCCGCCGGGTCGGACTTGATGTCGGCGACGCTGGTCGTATCGAGTTCCTTTTCCTCGGTCTCCCATGACGCGATCAGGTCATCGAGGTCGTCTTCGTCCTCGCCGCCGAGCGGGTCGATGACGCGTTTCGGGATCAGTCCGGAGGCGAGCACCGGCCGGGTCGAAGCTCCATTTACCGCGTTACCGCCGCTGCCGCCGCTCCGGCTCACCACCAGCAGGGCGATCAATGCCCCAAAAACGATGACGAACGTCAACGCTCCGGCCGCGATGAGCATCTTTGTCTGACCGCCGTTGGCCTCTGTAGCGGCGGCGGCTGGCGGAACTGCGGGCGGCGGCACATTTGCTTTTACGGGCGGCCGTTCGACAGGCGGCTCGACCGGCGGGGGCGTCGGGGCGGCCGCGGCCGACACACCGTCGATCTCGACGCGAATCGTGGTCGAACTGCCGATCGTCAGAACATCGCCGCTGCGCAGGATCCGCGGGGCACCGCTTATGCGCTCGCCGTTGAGGAACGTGCCGTTGGTCGAGTCTTCGTCAACCACCAGCAGCTCGTCGTCCTCGCGAAAAATTGTCGTGTTCTTGCGGGAGAGTCCGCTGTCGCCCAACACGAGGCCCGCCGGCGGCGTGCGGCCGATGGTGAGTTCGTCCTCCAGCGTCACTTCACGGACGCCGTCGGGAGCATCGATGTGCAGTGTCGCGGTTCTCATCAATGATGATGGTCATCATCGGATACTTCCTTCAGCTTCGAGACGTCGAGCAGCCGAGAAAAATCGTCGAAGTGAAACATAGTATCGTCCTTGCAGTGCTCACAGTAGAATGTGACGTCCTCGCCGAGATACATATCCTTGAGGTGATAAGCGACAAAGCAGCCGTAGCACCGCTGTATCCGCTTGCCGAATGTTTCGAGTACGTTTGTGTCCTGCGGCATTTATTTCACCACGCCGCGTTTCGAGCTTTCGATAAAGTCGACCAGCAGCGTCACCTCTTTACAGCCGGTGACCTCGGCGCGGATGCGCTCAAGGGCCTGCGTCGTATTCAACTTGGATGAGAGCAGCAGCCGAAACGCGTGATTGAGTCCCTCGATCACGTCCTGCGAGTAACCGCGGCGCTTCATTCCGACCTTGTTAAGTCCGTAGCATTTGGCGTGGTTTCCCTGAATGATCGCAAAGGGCAGTGCGTCCTTGACCACGACCGAATAGCCGCCGATAAACGCCTCGTACCCGACGCGGCAAAACTGGTGCACACCCGAATAAGCTCCGACGCTTGCCCGGTCAGCGATCTCGACGTGGCCCGCGAGCGTCGCGGCATTCGCCATGATCACGCTGCTGCCGACCTGACAATCGTGTGCGACGTGCGCCTGCGCCATCAGCAGATTGTCGTCGCCGATCCGCGTCACGCCGCCGCCGCCGACCGTTCCGCGATGGATGGTGACAAATTCGCGTATCTGGTTTCGCTTGCCGATCACGGTCGACGTCGGTTCGCCGGCGTACTTCAGATCCTGAGGGCCGAGCCCGATCGACACGAACGGATGAACGTGCGTTTCGTCGCCGATCTCAGTGATGCCGTCGATGACCACATGCGAGTCGAGCCTCTCGCCGGCACCGAGTTTGACCCCGGCCCCGACCGTGCAGAACGGCCCGATGTGACAGTCGTCTCCGATCGCCGCATCCGCATGGACGATCGCCGACGCGTGAATAAATGCGCTCATATTTGGGGTTGATCGTCCTCGGGTGCCGCCGTCGGACCGCCGGTCTTTCGTGCGACCAGCCAGGTAAAGATGATCGTCGCCGGTATCGAGATAAAGATGCCCAAGATCGCCCCGCCGACCGTGGCCACGGCGATGCCGATCAGGCCCAGACGAAGCTTTTTATTGAAATAACCGAAGAGCAGCGGGATCAGCCCGAGGCCGAATCCGATAACGGCATTGATCAGCATCACCCACAAGAGGGCTTCGCGTGTGGTCAACTGGTAAGGTTCCATCTTATTGCTCCTTTGGCCGGTCAGCGATGATCGACGTGATCGTCGCCTCGGCGGTTACCTGTCCTTCGACGCTGGCGACGCCGCGCATCTTCTGCACCTTTGACCCGATCCTCAGGGTCGTCACCTCGAGCGTCAGCGTGTCGCCGGGCACCACCGGGCGGCGAAACTTGCCGTCCTCGATGCCGGTAAAGAAAGGTATCTTGCTGTCGCGGTCCTCAAACTCCCTAAGGGCGAGTATCGCGCCGACCTGCGCGAGGGCTTCGATCTGCAGCACGCCCGGCATCACGGGTGCACCGGGAAAGTGCCCGCTGAAAAACGGTTCGTTTATCGTAACCTGCTTGATGCCGACGATCCGCACACGCGGCTCGAGTTCGATGATCTTGTCCACCAGCAGGAATGGGTATCTGTGCGGCAGTATCTTTTGTATCGCAACTGAATCGAGGATGGTCATACTCCGAAATAATACCAAAAATATAAAATACGAGTAGCCGGCAAAATGGTTTTTACCGGCTACCCGTCGTTTTGGTTTGCGTTACGCCGCCGGCACCGGGCCGGCCACAGCGCTATTTGCGAGCGTTGTAAAACGTGATGAAATCGGCCGTAATATCGGTCTTTTCATCAAAGCCCATCAGGATCTGGGCTTCGAGCAATTTCGGCCCGTCAAAGATCACGGCATAGCCTTTCGCCTTGGCGTACTCATTCATCGCCTTGAGGATGTCGTCCGTCACCGGCCCGACCACCGCATCGTAACGCTTGGCATAGCGTGCCTTGGCATCCTCCTGTTTACGCTTCATATTGGTCTCGATGGTCTGAGCCTCGTCGACCTTTGCCTGAATGGCGTTGCGGTCAGCCTGCGGCAGATTCTGCAGCTTCTGGACCTCGGCCGCGAGGGCTTCGTACTTGGTCTGCATCGTCTTGAGTTCGTCATTGAGCGGCTTGAACTCGGCCTCAAGCGCCGTCAGGGCGTTCTTGAACTTGGTGATGCCGGCTCCGGCCTTCTCATCCGCAAAAAGGTAACTGTTGACCAGCCCGATCTTGCCGGCACCGGTCTGCGCAGCTCCAGCCTGAGCGTTTGCTGATACCGCAAACATCGCGGCAAATAAAAGGCTGAGGGCAGCTATACTGAATCTTCTCATTATTATGTAGTACTCCTTAAACTCCTGGAAAGGTGCGATGCACCATCTATTTGAAACCTATTTTACGCAAACTGTTGCTTGTCGTTTCAAAAAAAGAAAAGCAATAGTAAGTTATCGAAAAATCCTTGTCAATTTCGCCCGCCGGCAGCGTAATGCCGCCGTTAGAACGTACGTCCGACCGTAAATCTGAACCCGTTACGCTTGCCCGGCAGGAAAATGCCCGGCAGTTCCTCGGTGTAGCCGAGCTTGGCGTTGGGGTTGTAATAGTAGATCAGGCGGAACGGCACATTGACGATCGGCACCTGTACGCGAAGCTCGGCACCGACGCTGGCCTTAAAATCATTGAGCTTGGAAAAAGCGCTTTCGCCGACCTTGAGCAGCGAGTTTTGCTGGACCTCACCGCGGAGGAACAACTGCTGTACCTGCGGCGAGAGGCTCGTCGGGCAGGCGTAACGGTTGCCGCGGCAAAACTCGTTGATATAGTCGGTACGCGTCATCACGCGGCCGCGATAGAACAAAAGGCTGCCGAAGCTCTGTTCGAGCACCGGTGTATTGATCAGGCCGAGGGCCGTCAGGCGGCCGCCGCCGAGCAGTTTTTCGTCTTCGAGAAATTCGCTGTTGATCTGCTGCGTTCCGGCGTTGCGCAGGTTAAAGACCGAACCGACGTCGGCAAAAAGGGCGAGCGTCGCCGGGCCGAAGATCGGTATGCGGTATTCGATATTTGCCAGCAGCTGCGTGTCGCCGCCGATAAAGCGGAAATTGCGGCTGTACAGTGCCGGATTGTTGCCCGTGGCACCGGTCAGCTGGCCGATCGTGATCAGCTCGTCACGCGTTCGCGGATCGAGCAAATGGTTGGTGTCGGCCGTGCCGAAAGCATTGTTCGCGAGCACGACGTTGCGGGTCGTAACGTATGTGTCGAACGGAGCGACCGGGCCGATCGAACGCGAGTTGTAGCCGCGGATGTCATTCTCGCTGCCGAGGAAGAACCGCTCGTAAGCCGGAACTCCGCCGACGAACGCGATCGAGTTGGCGTTTCGGACCTTGTCGGTCACCGCCCATGTGCCGATCGTGCCGGCCACGACGCGAAACGCGAAGACGTCCGGATTCGGCTTCTTCTTGTTACGCAGCGGAATGAACTTTGAGTAGCTGATGCTCGGCTGATAAGTGCGGACATCGCCGCCGAGGCCCGATAATCCGAGCGAGAGCGACAACTGGCTGCCGCGGAGCGTATCAATTCCGTTCTTGGCCGGCTGGCGCGAATCGTAAACGAACGTTCCGGTGATGCGGCTCGTCAAAATGTTCGGCTGGCGGTAAATGACCGGGATGACGGCTGACGGGTCGGCACCCGAGTTGACCGCCGGATCCTCGATGCTCGTCGCCGAGAGCTGGTAATTGAGGCCGACACGCGAAAACTGTGTGAACCGGCGTTTCTTAAAGAAAAGCTCGGACAGTGGTGCGGTCGCAAACAGCGTGACGCCGTAAGTGCTCTGCGTAAACAGGTTGGCCGAATCGGTCACGACCTGTCCGTACGGATTATAGAGCTCGTTCAACAGGTCCTGGTTCTGCGTCAGGTACGTTCCCTCGCCGAAGAACTTGTACCGGCTCGCAAATACCGAAAACCCGACCGAGATCGGCCTGTTGCGGAAATACGGCTGCTGGAATGTCATCTGCAGCGTCTGCTGACGGTTGCCGTAGCCGACGTTGAATGACAGGACCTCGCCGCGGCCGGCAAGGTTGTTGGTCGAGTATTCAAGCCCGAAGAACGAACCGCCGATGCCCGAGACACCGCCGTTGAACGAGATCTGCTGGCGGCCCTTTTCCTTGACCTTGACGATCAGATCGACGTTGCCGTTCTCTTCGTCGGTGCGGATCTCGACGTCCTGATCCTTGTCGATCGGGTCGAAGTACTGCGTCTGGTTGAGGCGAGCAACCGAGATCTCGAGGTAATTCTGGTTATAGATATCGCCTTCGTTGATCAGGAATTCGCGGCGCATCACGCGGTCACGCGTGAACGTGTTGCCGGTAAACTCGAGCCGCCGCAAACTGAACTGTTTTCCCTCGTCGATCGAGATCGTGATATCGACGATGCCCTCGTTGGCGTTTGCCGGGTTGTCCTTAAACTCCGGTTCGAACTCGGCGTTGTACTGGACAAAGCCCTGGCCGCCGTACACTTTCTTGAGGTCCTCGTAGACCGCGTCCTGCAGGCGTTTGCCGTCGGCGATCTCGCCTTTCTTGAGCCCGACATAGCCGAGGATCTGCTGTTCGGAAAAGATCGAGTTGCCCTCGACCTTGAGCTCGCCGACGCGGAAAACACGGCCTTCCGTGACGGGAACGATGATCTTCAGCGTATCGTCCTTTGAGGTCAGGATCGGGATCGGGAAGCTCTTGATGATCGGCAGTCCGGTGCGTTTGTACCCGAGGCCGACGACCTGCGGTTCGCCGATGCGGGCCTGAAAATAGCCCTTCGAGAACATATACGCCCGAACGTTCTTCTGCAGATCGTACTGCAGTTTTCTAAGGTCGAGGATGTCCTGGCCCTTAAATCGCGTGACGATGCCGGTTTCCTTGACCAGCGTCAGAGCGTTGCGCAGCTCGCCGTCCTTGAACTTTTCGTTGCCCTCAAACTCGATATTGATGATGCGCGAGCGGTTGCCCTGCTCGATGTTAAATGTCACCGCGATCGACGTGGCCGAAACCTCGTCTTCCTGCACGGTCACCTTCGCGTTCGGAAATCCCTTTGACGCCAGCATCTCACGCAGGATGCGTGTCGCGTTGCGGGCCTTGACCGGGTCGTAAACGGCCTCTTTCGAGATGCCGACGCGCTTTTCGCGAAATTCCTTGAGGATGTCCGATTCCTGGATCGCCTTGCTGCCCTTGAACTGCAGGTCGCGGATGATCGCCAGCTCGCGGACCTCAAATATCACGTTGACGCCGCCGCGGACGCCTTCTTCGGTCAAAACGCGGGTCGCCGTCTTATCAAAAAAGTTGAGCGAGAGCAGTTCTTTGAGGTCACGTTCGAGGCTGGCCGGGTCATAGACGTCGCCAGGACGGGTTTTGATGTAGTAGAGCAGGTCTTCGTCGCGAAGCCGCCTGTTGCCCTGAATATCTACTGATTCGACCACCTGCTGGACCGACCCTTTTATTTCCGCCGACTTGCGTGCGGGGTCGTTCGAGCGGGCGATGGCGGGAAAACAAAAAGCCGCCAAAGCCAATATCACGAGCCCGATAGCGCGAAGATTATGCATAAAACCGATGTATCCTTTATGAGTGCAATATTTGGAGCCTCGAGGTGCTCCTGATATGCCGCTTTTGCCTTGCCTGATCATAAAACCGCAACCAAACAAAACCGGCATTTCAATGTCGGAATTTACTCAATCTATGATTCGCGCATACGGCAACTGGTTGCCCTTTCGCGGTGATCCAACAAACTTACGAATTATACAGGGAAAACGCCGAAAAATAAAAAGCAGAACGAGGTATGACACGCTGCTGCGGTGATCGTCAGCGTGCCGGATCGGGCGTTACTCTCATATCTTGTGCGCCGCCGGCGGCGAGCCACCACTGATTGGTGACATCTCAAAACGAAAGCTCCGGCGGCAGTCGGCGGGCCGACAAAAAAAGCAGCCCCGAAAGGCCGCTTTTTTTTAATGCAGTTATTTGAAACGAGTCCTACTTTTTCAACCAGCCGAACAGCGCGTTGACCGTGATATCGCGGTTGGTCTCGTAGATCGCCTTGGTCAGCGGTACGGACATCGGGCACACCTGCACGCAGTTTTGGGCGTTGCCGCAGTTGCCGATGCCGTCGTCGTCGAGCAGCCCGTTGAGGCGGTTGTCGATCGTCGTTTTGCCGACCGGATGCATATTGAACAGCCGTGCCTGGCCGATCGCCTGCGGCCCGATGTAATTGTCATCGCCGTACTGCGGACACGCCTCGAGACAGCATCCGCAGGTCATACAGCGCGATAGTGCGTAGCGCTCCTGAGCGGTCTCGTTTGAGATCGCCGGACCGGGCCCGAGGTCGTACGAACCGTCAAGTTCGATCCACGCCTCGACCTTTTTGAGGTGTTCGAACATCTTCGAACGGTCGACCTTGAGGTCGCGCACGTTCGGGAATTTAGACATCGGCGCGAGGCTGACCGTATCGCCGCCCGACGCGAGCAAAAGGTCGTCGACCAGTGCCGAGCATGACTGCCGGACGCGGCCGTCGATGACCATCGTGCAGATGCCGCAGACCTGTTCGAGACAGCTCATGTCCCAGACCGGCGGGGTCGTCGTTTTGCCCTCGATCGTGACCGGATTTTTACGAATGTCCATCAGCGCCGAGATGACATTCAGGTTGCGCCTGTACGGTATCTCAAATGTTTCCCAATGCGCCGCCGCCCCTTCTTTCTCACGCCGCTGGATCTTGAATTTGATCGTCGCGGGCGGATTCTCCAGGCGTTTCTTTTCTACGTGTGCGTTTGTGGTCATAAACAATTCAATTAAACAATGTTCTGCCGCCGTCAATGCCGGCCGCGTCGGTCACGATTTTGCTTTCTTGCTCGACGAATAGTCACGCTTACGCGGCTCGACCAGCGAAACGTCGATCGGCTCGTAGCTCAGCACCGGCGCCTCGGCCGAATATTCGGCGATCGTCGATTTCATAAAGTTCTCGTCGTCGCGGTCCGGAAAGTCCGGCTTGTAATGCGCACCGCGCGACTCGTTGCGGTTGAGCGCCCCGAGCGTGATGACGCGGGCCAGCTCGAACATATTCTTGAGCTGACGTGCGTGCGGCACCGCCTGCGTCGCCCACAGGTTCGAATCGTTGACCGAGATCTTGGTAAACCGCTCCTGCAGTTCGCGGATCTTGTCGTCGGTCGCCTGCAGCCGGTCGTTGTAGCGGACGACCGTCACGTTGTCGGTCATCACCTTGCCGAGTTCCTCGTGCAGTTTGTACTGATTCTCGCCGCCCTCGCTCTTAATGATCGAGTCGTTGATCTCTTGCTGGCGTTTGAGTTCGGCGGCATGGATACCGTTCGATTCGCTCGAACCGCGTTCGACGTTCTTGCCGTACTCGATGGCCGCGGGTGCCGCGACAAAACCGCCGTAAACACATGACAGCAAAGAGTTTGCACCGAGCCGGTTCGCCCCGTGGATCGAGTAGTCGCACTCGCCCGCGGCAAACAGCCCCGGAATATTCGTCCGCTGTTCGTAATCGACCCACAGGCCGCCCATCGAATAATGGACGCCCGGGAAGATGCGCATCGGCACAAATCGCGGATCGTCGCCGACGAACATCTCATAGATCTCGAGGATCGCACCCAGCTTACGCGTCAGCGTCTCGGCCGGAATGTGCGTCAGGTCGAGATAGACCTGATTCTGGCCGCCGACGCCGTTGCCCTCGAGACACACCTGAAAGATCTCGCGTGTCGCGATGTCGCGGGGCACAAGGTTGCCGTACGCCGGATATTTTTCTTCCAAAAAGTATCGCCGCTCGGCCTCGGGAATGTCCTTTGGCTTGCGGGCGTCCATCGGGTCACGCGGGACCCAGACGCGGCCGCCCTCGCCGCGGGCCGATTCGCTCATCAGCCTTAGTTTGTCTTCGCCGGGGATCGAGGTCGGGTGGACCTGGATAAATTCGCCGTTGGCGTACTTGGCGCCCTGCTGGTAACAGGCCGAAACAGCACTGCCCGTACAGGTCATCGAGTTGGTCGATTTGCCGAAGATGAGCCCCGGACCGCCGGTCGCCATGATCACGGCGTCGGCCGCAAACGACTTTAACTCAAGCGTTTGCAGGTTCATCGCGATCAGGCCGCGGCACACCTGATGGTCGTCAAGCACGAGCGAGAGCATTTCCCAGCCCTCATATTTGGTGACGCTGCCGCCGACCTCCCATTTGCGGACCTGTTCGTCGAGAGCGTAGAGCAGCTGCTGTCCGGTCGATGCGCCGGCAAACGCCGTGCGGTGATGCAGCGTACCGCCAAACCGCCTGAAATCCATCAGCCCCTCGTTGGTACGCGAAAACGGTACGCCCATTCGGTCAAAGAGGTTGATGATCGCCGGAGCCATGTCCGTCATCCGCTTGACCGGCGGCTGATTTGCCAAAAAGTCGCCGCCATAGACCGTGTCGTCGAGGTGCTTGGCCGGCGAATCGCCTTCGCCCTTGGTGTTGACCGCTCCGTTGATGCCGCCCTGGGCACAGACCGAGTGTGAACGCTTGACCGGTACGACCGAGATCATATCGACCTCGTGGCCGGCCTCGGCTATTTTCATCGCCGCCGCGAGGCCCGCAAGCCCGCCGCCGACGATCGCAATCTTTAATCCGCTGGATGCCATATTAGTAAACCAAAATCTATCTGAAACCTATTAATTAAAACTTTGTCGGGCCTGCCGGAGCGGCCTTTGCCGGTGCCGCCGGTGCCTCGCACAGCGCCTTGGGCATCAGGCCGCAAGGGCTGCGGAACGCGAACGCGGCGTTGATGCCGACCACCGACAGCAGTACCGCGAGTGCGGCACAACCGGCGAGCGTCATCTTTTGGGCCTTTTCGCCGATGACGATGCCCCAATCGACCGCGAACAGGAAAAATCCGTAAGCGAGGTGCCACGCGGTCGCGACCACGCCGAGAATGTAAACGATCAGGACCCACGTCTTCTGAAAATCGCTCGCGACGATCGAGAACGCCTTGTCGGCGTTGCCCGCCACCGCCACCTCGGTCAACCCCGGTATCAGCCCGAATCTCAGATTGAGCAGGTGAAAGAGGATGAACAGAAACAGAAAGATGCCCGTCGCCCGCTGCAGCATGTAGAACCAGTTTCGGCCATAGCCGTAGTTCATGACATTCGGTTTGGCTTCTGACGAGATCAGCACGCCATAGACCGAGTGAAACAGCAGCGGCAGAAAGATGCCGAATATCTCGATCAGCAGCAGATAAGGGATGTCGTGGATCTCCTTGACCGCCTTGTCAAAATTGGCGGCACCGTTCATCGCCTTTGAATTCGTGAACATGTGCACGAAGAAAAAGATCCCGAGCGGCACGATCCCCGTGATCTGGTGCAGCTTGCGAAGTAAGAATGTGTTCGAAAATTTGATCGCCATCTAATAATCCAATTCGCGCGAATAACTTAAATAGATTTGGGAAATTTTAATTCCAATTTGCTGTTTGAGCAATGTAAACACGATGTTTTTTATCATACGGCAGAGAACTGATAAGTTAAAATGAAATTTTTAGCACTGTTCAATTAGCTATACTAATATTTGCCTGTCGTCACGCTTTATGCATATCGAAACGCTGAAAGTATTTTGCGATCTTGTCGACCTCGAGAGCTTTTCGCTCGCGGCCGAACGCAATTTCATCACTCAGTCGGCCGTCAGCCAGCAAATACGGTCGCTCGAAGATAAATTTGACCGCCGCCTGCTCGAGCGCGTCCGCGGCCGCCGCGACGTCAAACTGACCGCCGCCGGACAGGTCTTTTACGCCGAGGCCAAAAAGGTCCTCGAGAGTTACGCCCATCTGCAGGAATCGCTCCGCGGCGTGATCGGCAAGATCGGCGGCACGGTCAAGGTCGCGACGGTTTACAGCGTCGGCCTGCACGAACTTCCGCCAAAGGTTCGCGAATTTATGACAAAGTTTCCGGCGGCCAAGATCGACCTCGAATATTCGCGTACGACCCGCATCGTCCGCGACGTCCTCGGCGGCTCGGTCGAGCTCGGCATCGTCGCTTACCCGGAACAGAAACGCGGCCTGTCGATCGTCGAAATGGCAAACAGCCGGCTCGTGCTGATCGCCCCGCCCGACCACAAGCTGGCGTCGCGGGCAAAGGTCAAGGTCAGCGACCTCAACGGCCGCGAATTTGTCGTGTTTGAGCGTGACGTGCCGACGCGAAAGGCGACCGACCGCATTCTCAAGGAAAACGGCGTCGAGATCGCCAAGGTGGCCGAGTTTGACAATATCGAGACTATAAAGCGTGCGGTCGAGGTCGGTTTTGGGTTGGCGATCGTGCCGGCACCGACCGTTTCGGGCGCATCGGCGTCGGGCCGGCTCGCCGTTATCGAACTTGCCGAAGATTATTGGGTCCGCTCGGTCGGCGTAATCTATCGCAGCGACCGCAACCTCTCGCTCGCCGCCAAAAAATTTGTCGAACTGCTGGAGCAGAACTAAACACCGCTCGCTGCACCTGAATGCATCGGCGACTAAGGCTGATCTGACGCGATGTAGGTCAGCGGCGTGGTCGGCCGCATCTCGTTGAGCGTGTTTCGCAGGGTCGGGACGATGCCCTCGGCCTCCATATATTCGCGGCCGAGCATTCGGCGAAAACGCTTGTCCTTGGTCTCGCCTGTCAGTTCCTTGAGCATTCCACGCAGGAATGCGGTGACGAGTTCCGGAGCGAACTGCTTGCCGGCGTTTCGCCTAAGGTCCTCGATCACCTCGTGGGCCGGACGGCGTGCCTTGTACGGCCGGTCGGTCGTCATCGCGTCAAACGAATCTGCCAGATTCACGACCTTGGCGATGTACGGTATCTCGCGGTCATAGAGCCCGTCGGGGTAACCGCGTCCGTCGAGGCGCTCGTGGTGGTACTTTGCCGCCAGCGGAACGTCAGTGTACGGGTGATGGATCGGCTGCAGTATCTCAAAGCCAACGGCCGGATGCTTGTTAAGCTCGGCCGACTCTTTGGCGTTGATGCGGTACGGAGCGTTTATGATCTTGCGTTCGACCGTCAGTTTGCCGACGTCGTGAAGGTAGCCGGCGGTCGCCGCACCCTCGATCTGATCTGGTGACCATTCGAGCTCGGCGGCGATGATCTCGGAGTATCGGCCGACGCGGACCGAATGTCCCTCGGTGTACTTGTCCTTACAGTCGATGGCCGCGGCAAACGCCTTGACCGTATCGTTGTAGGTGGTCCGCAGATCGTCAAACAGCTTGCGGTTTTCTTCGGCGTGCCGCTCGATCTCGGCCATCAGGTTGCGCTGTGAGATGGCGACGCCGATGTGGCGGCCCATCGCGCAGATGATCTCTTTTTCGTAACTGGTGTACGGTTCGCCGGTCGCCTTTTCGCCCAGAAAAACGGCCCCGACGATCTCATCGCGGATGACGAGCGGCACAAAAAGCTCTATCCGGCGGCTTTCAAAACTGTGGTCATAGACCTGAAAGAACGGCAGCACCTTGGCGTGTTCGGTCTCGATCGGGTTGAGGCCGTTGGCCAAAAACTGGCGTTCGTCCTCGAGACACAGCGAGAGGCTGAGCGGAAAATCGTCGCCCAGGCCGCGAACCGCGAGCATGTTCAGTTCGTGGCCGTAACGCGAATAACGCGCGACGCCGCCCCGCATTATCGCCAGCGAACCCGATATCAGGTGCAGCGAGGTCCGGATCGTCTCTTGAAAGTTGTTCTTATTGGCAACTTCCTGCCCGAGGTCCGCCAACGCCCCAAACGCGTGTATCAGCTTTGTTCTTTGTTCGATCATCTTGGTCGTGGATCGTGGATCGTTGTTCGTCGTTCGTGAATCGTGAATCGTGAATCGTGAATCGTAAATCGTGGATCGAGTGCCTCAGGGGTCCGATCGCCGTTTAAGGTGCTTCGAGAGCCCAGTTATCATTCGTCCGACGCTATCAAGCGAGGCCATAACTTCGTCATAGTCCTCGGTTGACAAAAACCCGAGTCGATTTGCAATAAGCAATTCGGTCTCGACTTCGCTTGTTGAGCCTTGAGCGATCGACAAGAACCGGCCAAAGTCCTTGTCTGATTCGCGTGCCGCTCCCTCGGCAATATTTGCGGGTATCGACACCGCAGCCCGGCGGATCTGGGACGTCAGCCCAAATTTCTCTTCCGAAGGAAAATTTTCGGTCAACCGATAGACAGACACCACCAGATCGATCGACTTTTTCCAAACATCCAGCTTTTCATGTGGCCGCATAGATCTCGTACCTTCGAGCGTCCGGTCATCGCCCTATTCACAGCTCACGATTTCCCATTTCCGGTTCACGAACGACGATTCACCATTCACGATTCACCACTCAGCCCCTCACGCCATCGTCACATGCTTAGTCAGCCCGAGCATTTCAAAAAGTTCGGCGGACTCTTCGTTCAGATCCGCAAAGACCACTTTTGCGCCGGAATTGGCGGCCGTATCGATTACGCCGAGCAATATCGAGATGCCGATGCTGTTGATGATCTCGGTCTGCGAAAAATCGACGACCAGCTCCTTGACGCCCGATTCGAGCTTCGTCTTGCACTCGCGTTCGATCGCCTCGCCCGAGAGTTTGTTCAGATAGTCGCCCGCGAGCACCACCGCCTTGTCATCAGCGGCCAAAAATGCCGTTTCCGCACCGTTTTCAGTGATCACTAATGTTTTATCCTTGTTTAACTTAAGCTGATTTTGCGAAGATTCTACTTGAGGTAAGGTTTTATCACAGTATATCGCCAAATACAACACCGATCTGTCGGCGGCATTGGCCGCCTCCTTCGGTCAGTTCAGGGCATACGACGGTCGGGCACAGCCGCGACCGCACTGCGAGTCGGGCAAAGCCCGAAACCCGATCGCCACGCCGCCGACCAGTCGTTGCATAGATAGGATATTGCCGTACGCCTGCAACTTGTGATAAAATCGATAGATCAGATCTTTGAAAATACATAAAACACGATGGTGAGTTGGGCGAGTCTTGCGAGTCTATCGAGTCTTGTGAGTCTATCGAGTCGGGTGGGTCGAGAGAGTCTGTCTTGTCCTGAAATAGGTTTACAAAAAAAATGGTAGATAATGGGACAGATGAAAGGACAAAGAACGATACGGGAGAGTGCGGTAGCGGAGTACCTTGCGGGGGGCGTGAGTTATCGTGAGTTGGAGAGACGGTACGGGGTGAGTTCGAGCACGTTGAACCGTTGGGTACTGGATCACAAGAGCGGGAAGGGCCCGGAGCGTGAGGCGATCGAGCGGGTAGCGCGTGAGCTTGGGTCGGAACGTGAAGAACTGCCGCGGGAGGTGTTGGAGCTGCGGCGGGAGTTGGAAGAGGCCCGTTTGTACAACAAGCTTCTGAACACGATGATCGACATCGCGGAAGAGCAGATGGGGATACAGATCCGAAAAAAACGTGGAGCCAAGCAGTGATGACGGTGCGGGAAAGCGAAGGAAGACGCCTGGGGACGCTTTGCCGGCTGATTGGCTACACGAGGCAGGCATATTACGGGCAGCAGCGGATGCTGGAGCGGGAGGCGGTACGAAGCGAGTTCGTGGTACAGGAGGTATCGAGGATCCGCCTGGAGCAGAAGCGTGTCGGGGCCAGGAAGCTGCGGCACATGATGAAAGAGTATCTGGAGGGGCATGGTATCGGGATCGGCCGGGATGCATTCTTCGGCATACTGAGAGAGCACGGATTGCTGGTACGCAAGCGACGCACGAGAAAGCCCCGAACGACGTTCTCGGCCCTGTGGATGAAGCGATACCCGAATCTGGTAAGGGAGTTTGAGCCGTCGGCCCCGAACCAGTTATGGGTGAGCGATATCACGTATGTCCGCCTGCGGGAGGGGTTTGTCTACCTGAGCCTGATCACGGACGCGTATTCGAGAAAGATCGTCGGCTATCACATGAGTGCCGATCTTTCAGCCAAAGGGTGTGTATCGGCTCTCAGGATGGCGATAAAGGACAACCCGCAGAGAGAGGGGCTGATCCACCACTCGGACCGCGGGCTGCAGTATTACAGTACTGCCTACCTGCAAACACTCGGGCCCGGCGTCCGCATCAGCATGACGGAAAAGGGCGATCCGCTTGAGAATGCCATCGCTGAAAGGGTCAACGGCATTCTCAAACAGGAACTGCTCGAACAGCGGTTCGCAAGCCTCGCCGAAGCCCGTTCAGAGGTCGCACTGGCCGTCAACACTTACAACCACTTACGGCCGCATTTGAGCGTTGATATGCTCACTCCGGCCGTCGCACACACACAACACGGACCGCTCAAACGACTTTGGAAAAACTACTACCGAGCGATCAAAACCGAGGCCGCTCAAGCTATGGCCTAGGCCATAGCTTGAGCACAGACAAGAACTGTAAACCCAGTTCAGGACTAACAATGATTTGTAAACCAATAGGAGGATTAATCACCAGCAAAGTGTAAACTTTTTTCAGGACGACACAGTCTATTGAGTCTGGTGAATCAAGAGTGTCGGGACAGTCAGGACACGCAGGACACGCTGGACAGCAAGGACACTCAGGACAGCCCGGACACGAATTCAATTCTGAATTTAGAATATCGAATAACGAATGACCGGAGCAGAACGCCCGGATGGATCGAAAACGCCATATCGGGCACGTCGAAATCACCTGAAATGTAATTTGAAACACCCGAGGTGCTGTAACTGCTCTAAACACGGGCGTTACCGTGTTTTCGAGCGGATCCTCAACGAAGTAACGGTAGCTATTTGCAATTTGAAACAAAATCGGGGGTTAAAGTCGCTTAATAAAGGACTTAAGTTGTTTCAAATTCCAAATTAATTTGAAACAGTCTTGAGGCGGTCCCGGACTTAGCGGTCAGAGCGGTCTGCGGCGTAGAAAGCGGCCGCTTTCAGATAGATCGCCTGATTTGGAACGATCGGCGGGCGAAAGGGGTGGCCGAGCTACGCCCCGCGATATTTGACAAGCGTGACGCGGGTGCCGTCGTCGGATTGTTCGATGCGGACCTCGTGCATGAGGCCTTTCATCAGCTTTAGGCCCCAGCCGCGGCGGCCTTCGTTGGGGACGATCTCGGCGGCGAGTTTGTCGGCGAGCCGGAGCCCGCGGTTGGCGACGGTGATCGTAAGTTTGTCGGCGTCCGCCCTGATCCGCTGATAGATGCGGCGGTCGGGGCTCAGGCTGTGCTCGGTCGCGTTGATACACGCCTCGACCAGTGCGGTCTTGATCTGACGCACGGCCTTGGCCGAAAATCCGCTGCGTTTTGCGATCTCCTCGACGGCGTTGGCGGCGATCAGCTCGGTATTGTCTCCCATCGGAATGACGAGTTCGAACTCGTCAACCGCATCGCCGGACGGAGTATGAGTGCCGAGCCTTTCGGCGAGCATCTCGGCCTGTTTGAGGCTCGAACCAAACGCTCCGCGTTCCTCGAGCAGCTCGCGGGCCTCGGGCGAAAATCCCTCCGGCGCGATCAGCCAGATGCGGTAATTGAGAAAGTTGCACGACAGGGCGGCCATCTCGAGCCGGTCAAGCCAAAACTCAGTGTGATCGCGGGCGGCCTCGAGCTTTGACCCGATCTCGGCGGCGATCCAGACCGTGTCCTCGCGGTAATTGGTCTCTTCAAACCCGAGGGCGATCGCCGACCGCTCGTCATCGATAAGTGCGGCGAGCGGCGGATAAAATGCCGATGTGTTGGCGGTGTAAACGATGTGCGGCAGACGAACGGCATCGGTGCTTTCGGCAATGGCGGCGGCCGCGGCTTCGCCGTCGAGGCCCTTGATGCGAGCCTCAAACTTTGCGTAATCGATCAGCTCGGCCGGCACTTCCTGACAGTCAAATCGGGCAAGCAGACGCCTGAGCCCGAACGCGGCATTACGCCGGTAAACCCTCGCCATCACCGCCGGAGCTCGTTTGACATACTCGGCCATCGCCTCGCCGACCACGCGGCCGCGCGTCTCGCCGGCGTCGAGCCGTGCCGTGCCCCGTATATGATCCGCGAGCGGCAAATTGTCAGGCTCGGCAAACACGCGGCCCGCACGCAGGCTGATAAATTCGATCGCGTTGAGGTGGTTCATCGCCGAGCGAAACTCGGCTCCGGCCAGGCCGAGCCGCCGCCGCCAACGGGCAAGGGTCGTTTGGCCGCCGTCGGCCGCGAGCGTTTCGGCAAGAAGGGCCGACGCGTTACAGCGGACGTGTTCCGGGACGGCCGCATCGAGCTCGGCGGCGATGCCGCGGCCGATACGTCCGCCAAATATCTCGTCGCAGTACAGGCTCTCGACCGCCTTAAAACTGTCGAGGCTCAGGCCGCGTTCGGCGGCCGACGCGAACAGACGGCCGACGCTGCGCGGACTGCCGTTGAGCTGTTCGGCGATCAGGTCGCGGGTCTCGTCGTTAATGGCCACGCCGTAACGGTCCGCCATCGCCGCGGCCATTCGTGCAGCCGCGTCATCACGCAGGTCGTCGATCCGCAGCACCTCGACGCCGCTGCGGCCGTACATCATCCGGCGGGCACCGGCAAAAACATACGCTGTGTCCGTCCCTTCGAAAATGTCGCGCAGCTCGTCGAGTACGATCGTGCCCTGCGGCATGAGCGGGGCGAGGTGAAGGTCGTCGATCAAGAGGAATATCCTCGCACCGCGGGCCGCGGCCCTGAGCGGCGTGGACAGCAGCATCCGGGCGTACGAACGGTCATCGGCGGAGTCGGTCTCGGTGTAATACGCCTCGGCCAGACGATCGACCCAATACGCATCCTCGGGAGCGGCGAGTTCGGCCAGCTCGTGCATCTCGGGTGAGGCGTCGATGATCGAGCGGTCACCGCGTCGAAACGCGACGGTCTGCTTCAAAAGGTCGTGGACGAACCGCCGTGCCGCCTCACGCGGGCCCGTGTCGGTGCCGCGGACGGCGTGATAGACGGGCATCACATCGCCGTGTTCGTTGAACAGCCAGTCGAACGCCTGTTTGAGCAGCTCGGTCGTGCCGGCACCGGGTTTGGCGAGCAGGTTGAGGCCGACGGGAGCCGACGCACTGGCACACTCGGCGATGCGGGCCAATTCGTGTTCGCGGCCGACAAAGTGCTCGGTGGAAATGCGTGCCAATATTCGGTTGTCGGTTTTGTCGTTCATTCGGCCCTACGCCACCATTTCCCCGAGTTCGTCGTATATCTGCACGGTGTTGCGGCCGGCGTGCTTGGCGGCGTAGAGAGCCTTGTCGGCGGCGATGACGATGCCCTCGGTCGTGCAAAGTTCGTCGGTACACGTCGCGACGCCGACGCTGATGGTCACCTCGCGGCACGGGAATGTGGTCGCCGCGACATTTGCCCGGATGCGTTCCGCGATCATCGCCGCCTCATTCTGGTGCGTCTGCGGCAGCAGAATGGCAAATTCTTCGCCGCCGAACCGTGCCGCGACATCCGCCGAACGCAGGGTGTCGCGAATGACGCCCGCGACGATCCGCAGGGCCTCGTCACCGGCCGGATGGCCGAACTGGTCGTTGTACGATTTGAAGTGATCGACGTCGAGCATTATAAAGCTCATCGGGTAGCCGTGACGGTTTGACCGCTTGACCTCTTCCATCAGGCGTTCCTCGATGTAGCGGCGGTTGAGCAGCCCGGTCAGCTGATCGGTCACCGACAGCTGCTCAAATTCGCCGGCGCGTTCCTTCAGCACGGCACGGTCGATCGCCACGGCGATCTGCGGCGAGATCTCATGGAGCAGGTCGAGGTCGTCGCGGCTAAAGGGCTCGCCCGTCGCCTTGTCCGTAAAGTTGATGACGGCGATGCTTCGGCCGCCGATGGTGACCGGAGCGCTCATAAACGACGCCGTTTTGTAACCGCGATCGGGCGAGGCCGGCGGCAGTCCGCTCCGCGTCACGTCGGCAACGACGGTCGGTTCGCCGCGTTTGAGTATGATCCGAGCGACACGGCCGCCGGGGCGTTCGTCGGCGGTGATCTCGCTGCGGGCGCCGATCGCGGCCTTGATCTCGAGTTCGCCCGTCACCGGATGTGCGACGAGCAGCGAACCACGTTCGGCCTGCATCAGCTCGGTCGCGACCTGAGTCAGATGCAGCCAGAAATCGTCTGAGTCGGCATGCTTTAGCCCTTCGCCAAACCGGCGAACGGCCGACGCCAGAGCCTCGCGACGCGAAACCTCGTTGCGAAGCCGCAGAACCTCGATCTGGGGCCCGATCGAACGGCAGAGCCTCGACAGTCGCCGGCGTACGGTTTCGTCGGCAATGTCGCCGAGCACCGCCAATGCCGACGGTATCTCGATACCGACCGGAACCGGGAACAGGCACATCGTCCGGCGACCGTCGGCGGCCGTGCGTGAACGTTCGCCGAGCTCGATAGGCTCTTCGTTGGTGACGGCCTCGGCCAGCCGCGGATCGTCGGCACGAATGCCGAGCTTGAGCTTTCGCCCGCGAAGTTCGCCGCCGGCGGCGATACTGACCAGGCGGTCGCCGCGTCGGTCGAGCCACGCCAGCGAATCGAGGCCGTATTCGCGGCCCAGAAATCCGATGATGGACTCGCACGCCGAAACGTAGTCGCGGCTCTGCAGTCCTGAAAAGAATGACCGCCACGCCGCCACATTGGCCCTCGGCTGTACGGACGGCAGTGCGGGGGTTTCGTCCGCGGCCGATGTGATGTGGTGAGGCGGTTCGGCGGTGATCTCTTTCGGAATGTCCGCCGGAGCTTCCGCTGCGGGCTCGGCCGGCTCGGGCTCAATTTCGGCCGCGGCGTTCGCGACCATTTCCAGACCCTTTTCGAGCGAATCGACGGCGTCGGTCAGCGGGATATTCTCAAAAAGTTCGTCAGGCGGAAATCCGGTCCAGTCGCCCGAACTCGCCCGCTCGGTCGTCTTTCGGTAATTTTCGGCGGTGCTGAAACTGCGTCCGACGATGACCGCCGCCGGCTTGCCGTCGAGCATAAAGGCGTCGGCACGGCAATCGAGCCCGGCGTGGCAAGTAAATGTCACGGGGCCGCCGACCTCGAGCGATTCTTCGAGGGCGGTACCGCAGAACGCGGCACATTCGCGGCAGTATTTACCGCCCGGGTTGAGCATCCGGCAGATCGAATTGTTATTCGACGCCGATATCTCTTCGCCGCGGCGGCCGGCAACCGCGATCGTCAGGCCGCACTGTTCCGCGATCTGATCGAGCGTTGAAATCTCCGGTATTTGCTTACGCAGATTCATCAAAAATTAAAATTGACCGTCGTGCCCTAACGATGCCGCCGGCATCACCAAAGCCTGGATACAATTTATTATGTACCTCCAGAAACGACTAATATCCTGTCGATTTCAATAAAAAAAGGCCCGAATGCGAGCCTTGTACTGAACCGCAAACCGGCCTGACGTCAGGCGGAAAGCACCCCGAGGCCGGCAGCGGCGTTCTCCTCGATATTCGGATTATCGGCGTCAATGCGGATACACGCGGAATAGTGGCGCGGTTTGATCTCGACGAGCTTTGGCGACACGGCCGAGCATTCCGGGATCGCGTATTGGCACCGCGTGTGAAAATGGCACCCTTTCGGCGGATCGATCGGCGATGGGACGTCGCCCTTGAGAATGATCCGTTCGCGTTTCGCTTCGAGTTCGGGGTCGGGCAGCGGAACCGCCGAGATCAGTGCCTGTGTGTACGGCATGAGCGGGTCGCGGTAGATATCGCGGCCGTCGGCCAGCTCGACAATGCGGCCGAGGTACATCACGGCCACGCGGTCGGACAGGTGACGGACGGCCCGCAGGTCGTGCGAGATAAACAGGTACGTCAGGTGCTTTTCGGCCTGCAGACGCTCCAAAAGGTTCATTATCTGCGCCTGGATCGAGACGTCGAGTGCCGAGATCGGTTCGTCAGCGACGATAAACTCGGGGTCGACCGCAAGCGCCCGGGCGATGCCGATGCGCTGACGCTGGCCGCCCGAAAATTCGTGCGGATAACGCTTAACGAACCGCCGCGAGAGGCCGACCGTTTCCATCAGTTCCTGTACACGCTGCTCGACCGGCCCGTTTGCCAGGCCGAAGGTGCGGATCGGCTCGCCGATGATATTGCCGACCGTCATTCGCGGGTTGAGGCTGGCGTACGGGTCCTGAAACACCATCTGCAAGTGCTTTCGCTGCTCGCGCATCGCAGTTTTCGAGAGCATACGCAGGCTTTTGCCGTCGTAGTGGACCTCGCCGCCTGTCGGCTCGGTCAGCCTGAGTATCGCCTTGCCGAGCGTCGATTTGCCGCAGCCCGATTCGCCGACGAGCCCGAGCGTCTCGCCCCGTTTGATATCGAGCGACACGCCGTCGACGGCCTTGACCGTTTTCGACGCGCTGAAGAGCCCGCCGCCCGAGCGGTAATGGACCTGCAGGTCCCGGATCGAGATCAGGTTGTTTCCGTCAGTTTCCGACATGCTATTTTATTGGTGCCTCGATGGTCACCGGTGTATCGATATCAAAATTTACCGTCATATGCTTGAGCGTCCCGTTAGGATACTCGGCATAGATCTTCACCGGAATACCCGAACTCTTTGCGATCCAGATCTTGGCCGTAAATGGATGATCGCCGGCCGGCGTAACATTTTTATATGAGTAAACAAGAGCCGGTTTGCCGTCCGCGGTGTCTTCGCCCTCAAACTTGACGTCGGTCAGCGATTTTATGCCCTCTTCGTTGAACGAATCACGCATGGTCGGGATCGACCGTCCGCCGGTGCCCGGTATTTTGGACCAATTGCCGCCGCCGCTCTTCATATATGAATCGCTGCCGATGTTGATCATTTCCATTCCGGCACCGGTGCCGCCGAGGTACTTGACGTGAAATTTGTCTGGAGCGACAAAATCGACCTGTGACTTGATATCGGTCTCGCCGACGCCGTCCATCTTAGCCGAAAACGACTTGAGCTCGATGAACTTGCGCGACGCCGCTATCACATCAGCTTTGGGGTCGCTGCTCGCCGAAACGCCCGAACCGCCGCCTGTTCCGCCGCCGGGCCCGCCGGCCGACGGCCCACCCGACAGTTCCTTGAACTTTGAGCATCCAAGCACGGCGATCAGAAGGACGATGAGCGGCAGCGTTATCTTTTTCATAGTATTAATCGGCACTTTCGGCAGCCGTGCTAACGGAGGCCTGATAGACCTCGGCAGCAAAATGGCACAGCGAATGGTGCCAATCGCTCACCTCAACGAACGGCGGAAACTCGCGTCGGCAGATGTCCTCGGCGCGGTCGCAGCGTTCGGCAAACGGGCAGCCAGGCGGCAGATGAGCGACATCGGGCGGCAAGCCCGGGATCTGGTACAGCGGTTGGCCCTGTTCATGCGCCGGATCGGGCACGCTGCGGAGCAATCCCTTGGTATACGGATTGGCCGGCGACGCAAACAGTTCGTTTGTAGGCGCCTGCTCAAACACCTTTCCGGCGTACATCACGATGATCTTATCGGTCATGCCGGCGACGACGCCCAGGTCGTGCGTGATGAGGATGACGCTCGTGCCCATTCGGGCCTTGAGATCCTTGATAAGTTCGAGGATCTGCGCCTGGATCGTGACATCGAGGGCGGTTGTCGGTTCGTCGGCGATAAGCAATTCCGGGTCACAGCTGAGGGCCATCGCGATCATCACACGCTGACGCATGCCGCCTGAGAATTCGTGCGGATACTCGTCGAGACGCTTTTCAGCGTCGGGGATGCCGACGAGCTTGAGCATCTTTAGGGCGTGTTCGCGGGCCTGTTCCTTGCTGTGGCCGAGATGAAGCTCGGTGACCTCCATCAACTGTTTCGAGATCTTGAGGAGCGGGTTGAGCGACGTCATCGGGTCCTGAAATATCATCGCGATCCGGCGGCCGCGGATCTTGCGGACCTCGTCGATCGGCAGTGCGAGCACGTCGATGCCGTCAAATACGACGCTGCCGCCCGCTATCTCGCCCGGCGGCTGCTGTATCAGCCGCATAACCGATAGATTGGTCACCGATTTGCCCGAACCCGACTCGCCGACGATCCCGAGCGTCTCGCCCTTTTTGAGCTCGAACGAGATGCCGTCAACAGCCTTGACCACGCCGTCCTCGGTATGGAAATAGGTCTTGAGGGCGTCGACCGATAAGATTGTGTCGCTATTCGCCATAAAAATGCCCTAACCGTCGTGCGGGCTTTTGCAACGTCAGAACTTCCTCGTTTGCGGATAGAGGGAATCGCGGATGCCGTCGCCTAGAAAATTAAGTGAAAACAGGGTCAGAGCCATCGTCACGCCCGGAAAGATCAGCTGCCACGGAAAGATCGCGAGGTTCTTGATCCCGGCGTCTGCCAGGCTGCCCCACGACGCGTACGGTGCCTGGACGCCGAGCCCTAAGAATGACAGAAACGCCTCGGTCAGCATCACGCTCGGCACCGTCAACGTCGCATAGACGATCACCGGGCCGAGGGCGTTCGGCACGAGATGGCGAAAAATGATCCCAAATGTCGAGACTCCGGTCGCCCTCGCCGCCAGCACAAATTCCTGATTCTTGAGCGACAGTATCTGCCCGCGAACGACACGCGCCATCGTCAGCCAGGACACCAGCCCGAGTGCAAAGAACAGGAGGAAGATCTGGCTCAGGGCCTGATTGCCGGCACCGCCGATATTGGTCGAAAGCCACTTGATCCACTCCGGCGTTGACGGCCCGCCAAATACCGACAGCAGCACGATGACGATCAGGATATAAGGAATAGCGTAGATGATATCGACGATCCGCATCATCAGGTTGTCGATGCGTCCGCCCAGAAATCCCGCGATCGCTCCATAGCTGACCCCGACGATCAGCGAAACGAACGTCGAGATGATACCGACCATCAGGCTTATCCGGCCGCCCTGCAGCACGCGTGCGAACAGGTCGCGTCCCGCGTCGTCCGTTCCCATCGGGTGCGTCAGCGACGGCGGCAGCGACCGGGCGAGTTCGCTGTCGGACGGGATCAGGTCATAGGTGTAGCCGGTCGTCCACGCCAGAATCGACGGCCCGACTATCACGGCCACCACCATGAAGGTGATAAATATCAGCCCGGCGAGCGCCAACCGGTTGCGTTTCAGCCGCTTCCACGCGTCGCTCCAGAGCGAGGTTCCTTTTACGATCTCTAAATTCTCAGCCATAACGAACTATTCGTACCTGATCCGCGGATCGAGGAAACCATAGGCGATATCGACCGCCAGATTGAACAGCATTATCAGGATCGACAGAAAGGCGACGATGCCGAGTATCAGCGGTTCGTCGCGATTCAGCACGGACTTGATAAAAATGTCGCCGAGCCCGGGTAATGCAAAGACCTTTTCGACCACCACCGTTCCGGCGAGCAGTGCGGCAAGTGCCGGCCCCGTGAACGACACGACCGGGATGATACCGCCGCGAAGCGCGTGCCGGAGCAGCACGGTCTTTTCGTCCAGCCCCTTGGCCCGGGCCGTGCGGATATAGTCAGACCGCATCACTTCGAGCATTCCGGCACGCGTCAGCCGAGCGATGTAGGCCGCGTAAATGGCCGACAGCGTGATCACCGGCAGGACGATGCTTGAAACGCCGCCCCAGCGTGCTGGCGGGAACCAGTACAACCCGAACGCGAATATCAGCACCAGGAGCGGGCCGAGCACAAAATTAGGCAGCGACAGCCCGAGCATCGCCAGCGACATCGAACCGTAGTCGAACGCCGAGTTTTGCTTGAGTGCGGCTGTCGTTCCGGCCGTCAGCCCGATCGCCAGCGCAAGCAGGTAAGCGAGGATCCCGATCGTGGCCGAATACGGTAGGTGCCGCTTGATGATCTCATTGACCGACTGGCCCTGATACTTGAGCGAATCACCAAAATCGCCGCGGGCGATATTTGACATCATCATCCCGTACTGTGTGTACCACGGCTGATCGAGGCCGTATTTTTTGCGGATATTTGCCTCGACAGCCGCCGGCAGTTTCTTTTCGCCCGAATAGAAATTGCCCGGCGCGATGCGGATCAATCCCCACGTCAGCGTTACGACGAGCAACGCCATCGGGATGATTATCAGCAATCTGCGAATGATGAAACTCAGCATCGTATCTCTCGCTTATTTGGCGGCCGCCTTTTGGGTCGCGGTCAGATCGGCCAGTTGTTTTTCCGTCTGCGGATCGGGCGTCTTGAAAATATTCTCGACGTCCTTGTCCCATTTGGCCTGATCACGCTCGATATAGACAAATTTCCAAGGGATGAGCGTTCCCGGATTCGGGTACATTCCCTTGACGTACGGTTTTTTGAGCCAGTTGGTCGCGTTGATGGTGAGCGGCACGAACGGCAGCTGGTCCATCAGATAAAACTCGGCACGGGCGAGCATCTCGTATCGCTTTTCCGGATCGAGCTCGGCATTGGCTTCGTCGAGCATCTTGTCGTATTTCGGGTCGTAGAATCCGGCTCCGCCCTCGTTATCCTTGCCGTACTGGAGGCTCAGGAACGTGTACGGATCCATATAGTCACCCGACCAGAGGAACTGGGCAAACCCCTCGTATTGGAGCGACTTAAAGTACGGCAGGAAGGTCTTGAATTCCATCGTCTTGAGCGGGACCGTGATGCCTAGATTCTGTTTCCACTGAGACTGAATGAACTCCGCGACCGAGCGGTTGTTTTCGTTGGTGTTGAACGTTATCGAGATGCGGTCCGTGGGAAAGTTTGGACACGAATAGCCGCTTCCGCTCTTTGTAACCGGAAAGCCCGCTTCGGTCAGCAGCTTTCGCGCCGCCTCGGCGTCAAAATCGTTTCGCTTTGCCCACGCCTCGGGCGTGATGCCGCGTTCCTTTCGGATCTCGTCACCGACCTTCTCGACCGCCTTGTCATAGTCGGGATAGATCCCCGACGGCACCTTGCCGAAAAGCGGTTTGGTGATCTTTCTGAAATCGGAGAGTGCCTGCCGGTCAAGCCCGAGCATGAACGCCCGGCGGACCTTTGCGTCGCTGAAGGGCGGCTTGGTCGTATTCATCGCGTAGTAAGCGGTCGCCGCCTCGGGGAAATTGAGATACTCGTCCTTGTATTGCCTGACCTCGTCGATCCATGAGGTCGGCACGGTGTGGTTGAGAAACGCGTCGATCGAACCGGCCTTGTAGAGATTCATTATCGTCGAAAGCTCTTCAACGGGATAGAACTCGATGCGGTCGAGATGGACGTTGGCGGCGTCCCAGTAGTTCGGGTCGCGTTCGACCACGAGTTTGTCGTACGGCCGATACTCCTTGATCCGGAAGGCACCGCAGGTGACAATGTTTGCCGGCCGCGTCCACTCCTTTCCGTGAGCTTCGATCGCCTGCTGCGGCACCAGCCGAAAGAACTGGTGAGCAAGCAGCCCGAGAAAGTACGGTGCACTCTGCCGCAGCGATATCCTCAGCGTGCGGTCGTCGATCGCCTCGACGCCGATATCCTCGGCCTTGACGGGGACAAGTTCGCCGCCTTCGACGGCGGCTTTGAGCTTGGCGTCAGCGTCGAGCGCCTTTGCACGCTTCTTTTCGTCGCCCTCGAGCGTTATCCGCTCGGGCCCGCGAAGAAAGCGGTTAAACTCGGTATCAGGGCCAAAGGCCGGAACGTCTTTCGTCGGCATGCCGTCGATATCGGCAGCGGTCAGGAATTTGCCGTTCTTTTTAACAAAGACCTTTTCGGCGTTGAACTCTGCCGAGTACTTGATCGCGTAGCCGAGGCCCGCGGTGCGAGAGATGGTATCGGGCGCAAATCCGCGGCGAAGGCTGTAAACGAAATCCTGTGCGGTGATGGGCTTGCCGTCGCTCCACTTGGCGTTATCACGTAAATGAAAGACAAATTCGTCGACCTTCGGGCTTATCTCCCAGCTCTTTGCGATCGCGGGGACCGGCTGCTGGTCTTTCGGGCCATATTCGACCAGGCCCTCATAAAGGGCCATGAAGATGCGGGCTTCAGGCTGGCCATCGGGCAGCTGCGGGTCCAGAGTCTCGGGTTCGCTGCCGGACACGTACCTGAGGACGTTGTCCGCCGGCGGTGACGTTCGGCCAAAGTATTTGCCCTTGGCAGACGACATACAGCCCGTCAGCAGCGATGCCAAAATGACGGCGATAAATGCGGTTCGCAGCGGTCGTGGTCGTATCTTGGCCATAAACGATCGAAAAACTACAAAACCAAACTTGTTCGGGCAATGGCTATTCGCCTGTCGTTGATCTCGGCTGCCAGTCGTTATCGATGCTTACCTCTTTCAGCGACGGTGCATCTAAACTGTTCATTTCAAATCCGCTTACGTACGGTTTGACCATAGCGTATGACTTTGGAAAATACAACGGGATGGCCCGCAATTCAAATATCGCGGCCTCCTCCGTCAACTTCTGAACAGCCGGCGGCACGGGACTCGCGGCCGGATCGGCCGGAGTTTCGGCCTCGGCGTTAGGCCCGGCCGGCGACGGAGCTGCGTTCGGGTCTTTGCTTCGTTTTACGGCCTCGGCGGATGCATCAGGCGTAGGTTCGGGCACCATCGTCTGGTCCGTCCCAAAGATGGCCGCGAGGCTGACAAGTTCGTCAGCCGTCGGCAGCACGATCCCGCGGCGCATCAGGTCATAGTCGCCGGACGCACGTGCCGCCTCGATCTCAGCCGCTTCTTTTACGATAATGTCGGTGTCAATGTTTAGGTTCTGCTTCCACATACGGGCGACGAACCGTGCGATCCGCTGCTGCAGATTGTTGCGGTTGATCACCAGACGTATCTTCGGGAAACCCTCGCCATTCGGATATCCGGCGGCCGCCAGGTGCCCGCGGGCATCCTCGACATCATAGGCGACCTCAAATTTGCCGTTATCGTTGAGCGATAGGAACTTATTTGCGGGTTCCACCGAACCCTCAAGCTCACCTTCGGCAAGGCGGTCGCGGTCTATGGCGATGGTCAGCGCCTCGCGGACGCGCCGGTCGCGAAATGGCGCCGACCGCGTATTGAACTCGTAATAGTTCAGAGCGCTGTGCGTCGTGCGCCGAAAATCCTCGTAAGGTGCCAGCAATTTGAGCGCGAGCGGTTCGAAATTGGCGTTGGTAATTGCGTCGACCGAACCCGCACGGTATGCTTCGAGCGCCTTTTCGGCCGTTTCCATCGGCACGAAACGCACCCGTTCCAACCCAATGGCCTTTCGGTTCCAGTAGTGTTCGGCCCTTTCCAGCACGAGGCCGTCGCCGCCGGATTCGGCAATGCGAAAGGCACCGTTGGTGACCAGCGACCGCTCGGCCGCCGGCTTGTCAAATGACGATCCGTCACCGTAGATCGGACGAAAGACCGGATTGGCGACGAGCCGCGGCAGGTCCTTGTCCGGCGACACGAGCTCGACCTTCAACGTTCGTTCGTCGACCGCTTCGACCCCGAATCTCAGCGGCACCGGCTCGGTTCGCGGCGATGGTTCAGTTGTCGCCGCCGGTTTGGTCGTATTGGTATCGGTCCGCACCTCGGGCTTGGGGTCAGGAGCCGAATTGCTGTTAGCCGACATCTGCTGGAGCGGCGAAACGTTGTCGATGACCGGATTGCCGAGAAAATCGATCGGCTCGCCAGGATTGGCCGCCGTCGCCGGCGTCCGCGACATACCGGCTATGTTGCTGAAAAGATAATTATTTGCGGCCTTTTCGCGAAGGTCCGCAAGGCGTTTCCATGAGCGGACAAAATCGTTCGCAGTTACCGCTTCGCCGTTTGACCAGTGTGCGTCGCGACGCAGGTAGAACGTCCAAACCTTAAGGTCGAGCGACGATTCCCAACGCTCGGCGACGCCCGGAATGGCCTTCAGCGATTTGGCGTCAAGATCGGTCAGTCCTTCGTAAATAGCCCGGACAATATCCGTTTCGGGGGCTGCCGCGGCACGTGCCGGATCGAGATTTTTCGGGGCCTTGCCGTTGCTCCATCGAAATTCCTGCTGCTTCGGAGGTTTGGTTTGAGCGTAGAAAGTTTCGGCTTTCGGCCGGCTGAACTGACCGCACCCCGCCGCAATGATCACCGCCGCTAAGACCAACACCGCTACGGCCCGCCGCCGGCGAATGGCCGTTGGCAGATCGTTGGCAGTGATGTCGCGGTCAACTATCATCGCTGTCGGTCGCTTGTTGTCGGAGATATTCGACTAATTCGAGTGTTTGCCGACGAGTGTCGTCAAAGCCGTGTGAGGTATCGATCAGATGGTCGGCGAATCGCTTTTTCTCGTCCTGCGGCATCTGAGCGGCGACACGCTTTTCGGCGTCGCGGCGGCTCAGGCCATCGCGTAACATCAAGCGTTCCAATTGTATAACAGGTTCACACCAAACGACAATTATTTTGTTAAACCGCTTGTAACCGCCCGATTCGATCATAAGAGCGGCATCGATCACGGCGATGCCGTCGCGGTCGGCCGCGGCCGCCTCGCGGAGCCATGCGTCCTGTGCCGCAAAGACCCTCGGGTGGATCAGCGAATTGAGCAAAAGCCGCTTCGTTTCGTCGCTGAAAACTATCGCTCCCAGAGCCTTTCGGTCGAGCTCGCCGTCTGCCGTCAATATCCCGTCGCCGAAATGCTTGACAACCTCCGCGAGACCCTCGGTCCCCTTTGCGACGACGTCGCGGGCCGTCACGTCAGCGTCGAGGACGCGAACACCTGCCTCACGCAAGACGCTGCAAACAAACGACTTGCCAACCGCGATCGAACCGGTCAACCCAACAGTCAACATTTTCTTTTCAATATGGCCGCAGATTAACCGCCGTGACGCTTGTTCAGCTTTTCGACGTTAAATTCGGCGATCTCGGTCAGGGTCAAGTCCAGTTCGTCGGCACATGCCGAGATGTACCAGAGCACGTCGCCGAGCTCGTCCTTGAGTTTGGCTCGGATCTCCTCATTCATCACGCCGCCGTGATCGCGTTGGATCTTTTTGACGACATTGGCGACCTCGCCGGCCTCACCGGCGAGCCCGAGCGTCGGGTATTCGAGATTGTTGAGCCGCCGCGGATAGTGTGCGGTCTTGCATGCCGCCGACTGATATTCTTCGAAATTCATATGATTAATTCCCTGGCCCGGAACCGTGATCGGTCAGATCTTTCGCCGCATACGTGCGGCCGTGACGGTATTTTTCATGAGCATTGCCACGGTCAGCAGCCCGATGCCGCCCGGGACCGGCGTAAAATACGCGGCCTTTGCCATCGCGTCCCGCGGATTAACGTCACCGACGAGCGTAAAGCCGCGTTTTTCGATCGTGGCCAGACGCTTTTCGATATCGTCCGGCCCAAACAGCTCGTGTGCTTTTGCCGGGTCATCGACATTATTGATACCGACATCGACGACCGCCGCACCTTCGCCAATGTGTTCGGCGGTGATAAAACCGGCCCGGCCAATCGCAGCCACAAGGATATCAGCCCTTGAACACACCTCGGGCAGGTTCGCCGTTCGTGAATGACATATCGTAACGGTCGCATTTTCGTGCAGCAGCAGCATCGCCATCGGTTTGCCGACGATATTGCTCCGGCCAACGACGACAGCGTTCTTGCCGGCGATCGTGATACCCGAGCGTTTCAGCACCTCGATGACGCCGGCGGGCGTACACGGCGTCAGAGCCTCGCGGCCCTGCATCAGACGTCCGGCGTTGACCGGATGAAATCCGTCAACGTCCTTTTCCGGGTCGATCAGTTCGAGCACCTTTTGCTCATCGATGTGCTTCGGCAAAGGCAGTTGGACGAGAATGCCGTCGACGTCGCTGCGGGCGTTGAGCCCGCGGACCGCCGCAACTATCTCGTCCTCGCTCGTCTCCGCCGGAAAATGCATATGCTCAGACACGATGCCGAGTTCCTCAGCCGTGCGGACCTTGCTGCCGACATAGACGGCAGACGCCGGGTCTTCGCCGACGCGGACCACGACCAGGCACGGCACAAATCCATGAACCTCGCGGATATCGGCGACCTCGGCCGCGACCTCCGCCTTGATCGCCTCGGAAAACACCCTTCCACTCAATAATTGTGCAGTCATAACAACTTAATATTACTCCACATTGGCCGTGGTTGTCAGTTTTGCACGGTTGCGGCCGATTGGGCTAAACTCAGGTTAATGCCGATCGCAAAGATCATATTTTTGATCTGTATTTTTGCGGCCGCGGTCGTCGGCCAGGCCGATCCGCTGTCGCAACCCGGCCCGTTTCGTGCGGGCTGGCGAAGCGTGACCGTTACGCGGGCAAATAGCACGACCTTTACGGCAAGGCTCTATTATCCGGCGACTGTCGCCGGACAGAACGGGGCATTTGACAACTCGGCGTCGCCCTATCCGGCGATCACGTTCGGCCATGGTTTTTTTCAAGCGGTCTCGTCGTATCAGTCAACGCTCGAACACCTGGCGACACACGGTTATCTGGTCATCGCCTCCGACTCGGAAGGCGGCCTTTTGCCCAATCACCAGAATTTTGCCGACGACCTCAAACGATGTCTGACCTATCTAGAGCAGGAAAACGCCAATCCGGCATCGACGTTCTTCGGCCATGTGGCGACCTCCAGGTTTGGCGCGAGCGGTCATTCGATGGGCGGCGGATCGAGCATTCTGGCGACGTCCCAGGACGTTCGTATCAAGGCCCTCGCCAATCTCGCCGCAGCTGAGACCAATCCTTCGGCAACGGCCGCGATGCCGAATATCAACGTGCCTGTCAGCTTGATCTCTGCTAGCTCGGATACGATCGTGCCGTTGGCCTCAAACGGTCAGTTGATGTATAACGGCGGCGTTTCGCCCAGGATCCTGCCCGTTATTCAGGGCGGCTGGCATTGTGGTTTTGAGGACGCCAACGGCTTCGGCTGCGACAGCGGCACCATAACCCGCGACCAGCAATTGGGCGAAACGCGCCGCCTGCTCACATCGTTCTTTAACCTCTACCTGAAATCCGACGAGTCCGCCGCCAAAAAGGTCTGGGGCAATGAGCTCGATAACGCTCTTGTCCAATCGCAGCGAAACTCGGGCATCGAGATCACGCCGGCCGTCCAGAACGTAACGGCTCCGGTCGGAACGCAGACCAAATTTACCGTCACCGTGACCAATCGCGGAACGGCCGCCGCGAGCTTTTCGGTCTTTGTTGAGCAGAGGCGTTGGATCGTGATCACAAATCCGCAGCAGACGGCCGTACTTGCTCCGGGCCAATCCGCGGTCATTAGCTTTCGCGTTCGCCGTTTGTATAAGAATCCGTCGATCCTCAACGGCCAGTTGATCTCTATCCGCAGCAACGCGGACAACCTTACACGAAGCTATGCCTCGGTGCAGCTACAGTAACGCCTGAATTTATAATATTTTTATGCGCAAGATCACCATTCTATTATTCGTACTCACATTACTCTTTGCCGGCTGCAAAAAGGCCGCCGAAACGGGAAATGCATCATCGACCGCAAAACGCTTTCCGATCGAGGGCAAGGTCGTCGCGGTGGACAAGGCCGCCAAAAAGGCGACGATCGATCATAAAAAGGTCGAGGGCTATATGGACGCGATGACGATGGACTTTCCGATCCACGCCGATTGGGTGTGGAACGAACTCCAGCCCGGAGCCGAGATCAAAGCCGAACTCGTCGTCGACAATACCGCAAAGGATCCGTACTGGCTCGAGAATATCGGCATTCTCGCCGCTCCGCTCCCCGGCCAGCCGACGCCCAATGTCGACGAGCGATTTGCCCAGATCGGCAAGCCGGTGCCCGATTTTATGCTGACCAATCAGGACGGCAAGATCGTGTCGATCAAAGATTTTCGCGGCAAGGCACTGGCGATCACGTTTATCTACGCCCAGTGTCCGCTGCCCGATTACTGCATCAAGATGTCGACCAATTTCAGCGATCTCGCCAATATGATCAATGCCGACCCGGCCGCAAAGGATAAGCTGCGATTGCTGAGCATCTCATTCGACCCGGCACGCGACACGCCCGAAAAGCTTCGTTCCTACGGCCTCGGCTATCTCGGCAAAGATGCTAAACCCGACTTTACGGTCTGGCAGCTCGCCGTCGGCAAGGACGCCGACGTTCGCAAGATCGCCGACTTTTTCGGCCTGCGTTACGAGATCGACCCGAACGACAAAGCGCAGTTCAACCACAGTTTGCGGACCGCGGTCATCGGCCCCGACGGCAATGTCGTAAAGATATTGCCCGGCAACGCATGGACGCCGACCGACCTGCTTCGCGAAATGGAGGCCGCGGCCGCCGGCGGAAAGAAATAGGGCCCGCCGTTACATACGGTTGATGAACCCGAGCAGCTTTTCGGCAAGCGTCGCGTTCAACGGCTTGAGCTTATCGTACTGTGCCTGGCACAACGGCTTGTTGCCCTGGTTAAAGTAGACCAGGCCGAGGCCGTACAACGCACTGGCGTTAGCCGCATCGAGTTCGAGGGTCTTGTTATAGGCCCGGATCGCCTCGTCGTAACGTTTTGCGTTAAGGCACGCGTCGCCAAGGTACAACACCGCCGTCACGTACTTCGGCGAGAGCTCCGATGCACGCTTGTAGTGAGGTATCGACTCGGCGGGACGCTCGTCGTTGTAATAGACATTGCCCAGTTCGATATACGCATCGACAAGGTCGGGTTTGAGCTGTACGGCCGACTTCAGGACGCGTATCGCACCCTCGACGTTTCCCTTGTTGTTATAGATCTTGCCAAGCTCAAATTGCGCATAACCGTTAGTGATGCCGAGGTCGACCGCCTTTTCGAACGCCGCCTGTGCGTCGTCCAAGCTATTTGTCTCGCGGTAGCACAGGCCGAGCCGATAGTGTGTCTGGGCTTTGGCCGGATCGAGCCGGATCGATTCCTTAAATGCCTTGATCGCCTCGGAATACAACTTCTTTCGGTAATGAGCCACCCCGAGCTCGAAGTACGCACTCGAATTTTTGGGATCGTACTGTATCGCATGCTGGTAGGCGGCGATCGCTTCGCTGTAGTTATCCAGATAGTCCAGCGAATTGCCCAGTTGGATCCAGGCGGCCACGTAATCAGGTTTGATCGCGACCGACCGCTTAAAAGCCTCGACCGCACGGTCGTACCGCTCAAGGTTGTAGTGGCAAAGCCCTATGTTGTAGATCGCCGCATAGTTCTCCGGCGACGTACTCACCACCTGCTGAAAGGTCACGATCGCCTCTTCGTACTGTTCGGCACTGAATTGCCTAAGGCCTTTGTCAAAGAGGGTTTCCTGAGCAAACGCGGCGGGAATGAACGCGGCACAGATCAAAGACGCAACGAGAAATATCTTCATCATGATGATCTTTCTATCGCGGTGGGATCGCGAAGATCCTCCCACTTTATTCTACTCCCATTTCTGCCGTAGTGAAGGCGGAAATTGAGGCGATCGCAATCGCCGGCTGAAAGCCCGATCAATAGATCCGGTTTCCGGCGACCATCGTCATGGCCACGTCGCGGGCGTTCGATGAAAAAACGAGGGCGGCGTGAACGTCGGTGACGGGCTGCTGAGCGATATTCTCGAGCGAAATAACGGCGATGTCGGCCTGTTTGCCCGCTTCGAGAGTGCCGATCAGGTGATCGAGGCCGAGGGCACGTGCTCCGCCGATGGTTGCGGCCTCGAGCACGTCGCGGGCAGCGGCGAACCTGGCCGATCCGTCACGGTTGCGGGCGGCGAGTGCGGCAAATCGCGATTCTTCCAAAAGGTCGCAGACGTTGTTGCTGGCGACCGAGTCACTGCCCAGCCCGACCGCTATCCCGGCGTCCCAAAATGCCTCGAGCGGTGCGTAGCCGTGGCCAAATTTGGCGTTCGATTTCGGACAATGGGCGATCGCGGCTCCGTTGGCGGCGATCCGCTCGATATCGCCGGCCGACACCTTTACGCAATGGGCAAGCAGCGGCCGTGCGGACAGCACGCCGAGGCGTTCGAGATATTCGATCGGCGAACAGTGCGGGCTGTACCACTCGACGTCATACTTTTCGTAAACGTCTGTAAAGAAACCGGTTCCGCGGGTCAGCAGCTCGACTTCGCTGGCCGATTCGGCGGCGTGGATCGTCAGCGGAATGCGGTTGATGATGGCGTATTGAGCGATCAGCTCGAACAGCTGAGAGCTGACCGTGTACGGCGAGTGCGGCGAGATGCCGACCTTGACGAGGTCGGTTTCCTCCTCCTTCAACGCCTCAAATTTGACCCCGAGTTCCTCAAAGTCGTTGGCGGCCGTGCGGTTGTCCGGTGAGAACTCGGTCTCCTGATATACGATGCCGCGGAGGCCGGCCGCCTTGAGCGCCTTGACGCCCGCATGGCCCATCCGGCCGATATCGCCCAGACACGTGACGCCCGCCCGCGAGGCTTCCATCGCCCCGGCCGAGGCCGACGCCTCGACATCCTCGTCGGTCCAGCCCGCCCGGATCGAATTGAGCCGCAGCAGCCACGAGCGAAAATCGTGTTCGACCTCGTCGAGCGACCCGCGCATCGCGGTTATCTCGAGGTGCGCGTGACAGTTGACCATTCCCGGCATTATCGCCGCCGCCCCGAGGTCAAGCGTCTCGGCGTCCGGAAACCGGGCCGCGATCGCATCGATCTCGCCGACGGCCGCGATTGTGTCGCCGTCGATGGCGACCGCCCCGCGGGCGATCGGGTCGGACGAGACCGGCAGGACGTATTCGGCGGTTAGGATCTGCATCCTATTTCTGTTTTGGCTGGGCACGGTAACGCTCGAGTATCGATGTGACGTACGACCGCGTGCTCGGGATGGCGATGCGGGTGACAAAATCGCTTTCGGTCATCGTCGCCGTATCGGCGTCACGCGTCCATTCGTCGACGCGGCTCGCACCGGCATTGTACGCGGCCAGCATCATCGCCGTTTCGGCCGGGCGTTCGCGATATTTTTCGCGGATCTTTTCCAGATACCAGCAGCCGACCTGAATATTGCGTTCAGGGTCCGAGAGCAGTTCGCCGACGTTTGACGCGGCCTGCCGTTCCATTTCCTTGAGGCCCGTTTCCCTGGCCCATTCGCGTGCGACGAGCGGCGTAACCTGCATCAGCCCGACCTCGTCGGCGGCACCGACCTTCCACGCGCGAAAGTATGTTTCCTCGTAGATCACGCTCCAGACCAGTTTTTCGTCGATGCGGTAAACGCGTGCCTGCCTGCTGATCAGGTCGTCGTAGCGGTGCTCCCAGTAATCAGGGAAAAAGATCGCCGCCGAACCGGCAATGACCAGCAAAATAAAGACGATCGATATCAGATAGCGAAACATCGGCAGACTGTGGGCATGTTTGACCGGCCCGGGATCATCGTCAACGGCCCCGGGCAAGCGGTTCGGCATCGGCCGGCTCGGCCGCGTCGGAACCGGCCGCACGGTCGTTCCTGAGCTTTTTCAGACCGCCGGCCGCGTGGCCGCCCGAACGCACATTCTCGGTCAGCAAGACCGGATCATAGTCTGCCTCGGCCGCCATCTCCTGGCGGATCTCATGCAGGATCTCGATAAACTTGGTGCGGCGGTACATACAGATCCCAAAAGATATTCTCCAAGCTTGATATTACCATCCAACGCCGAAAAGCCGGAATTACAGGATCCCTGATCGGCCGCGGCCCCAAATTCCGCCCGCCATACCTAAACGAATTTTGAGCAGCAAACAGATCCCTTTCCATTACAGGCGAGCTTCCCGCCGTGCCCGCGGTAATCAGTTCGACAATTGTGATCCGGGAATGATCACTCGTCCCTCTAAATTCATCATTTCCCGAGTGTCCCGGCTGTCCTGAGTGTCCATGCTGTCCCGGTTGTCCTGACTGTCCCGAGTGTCCACGCTGTCCTGACTGTGTCGTCCTGAAAAAAGTTTACACTTTCGTGGTGATTAATCCTCCTATTGGTTTACAAATCATTGTTAGTCCTGACGCTCTCGACTCACCCGACTCGATAGACTCGATAGACTCGATAGACTCACCATCGTGTTTTATGAATGTTCAAAGATCCGGTCAAAACTAAATTCTAACATAAATTGCAACGATACAGCAAGATTGCATTTCTGCAACAGTAGATCGGCGGCGTCACCCGATATCTGACAATTCCTTTCCTTACCAAGGAGAGGTGGCATCCCGATGGTCTTTATCGGGATGACGGAGTGGTTCTCACGCTTCACCCGTCACTTGTCACTTGTCACCTGTCACGCTTCACCCGTCACGCGCTCACCCAAATGAGTGTTGACACATATCCGCAACAGGCAGAAACTGACATTAGTGGAGGATCGCCAAACTTGCCGGAACGACCTTGTCCGACGACAACTGCCGCTGAAACGCCGCTATGCCCTCGCCCGGCGAAAAATGGAGACTGATCCTGGTATGAATACGGCCTGTGAAATGTCCGCGAGGAGTACCAATGTGGGATCGAACGGGAATCGTAAGATCGAAGGCCTGACCCGGCTCGCTCGTGAGTTTGACTTATACGGTGAACTTCATAGATGACCCCAATTCTTTTGGCTATCCCGTAACGAAAAACACCTCGTCCCGAGGATATGATGGACAAAGCGCATCTGGTTCAATCTTGAGTTCGAGATCGCGAGGGTCCGCGGGATCTATGGCAATATGATGCGAATACACGAAAACCCTGGCCGAAACGGTCCCGCATCCGTCCGGCATAAGGGGATCGCGATGTACAGGATGGGGTGGGCCACCAATGACCATCAGGATAATTCGTCGCGTCCGATTTTGACCAATAGTAACCGTCTGTGGCTTATCGGACCGGGCTAGATGGATGAATTCACATGGCCCGCGCATACCAAGCGAACGCGAGTTCCAAACCGTATCGTTGCCGTTTCGTTCCTCCAAACGGCAATCCGTTGAAGACCAAGCTAGGCGTAACTGAAAGCCACCGACATCGTGAATCGCGGAATAACCACTGAGCACTCGCGATTCCAACTGTCCCGATGGCCTTAACGGAGATTGGCTTAACGAACATCCACTAGTCACAAACATCAAAGTCACTAATATCAGAATTCCAGTATTCATTTATTTAAACTCCCAGAAAATCACCTTCGAGGCATTGTCAAACTAGTTCTTAGCACCGTCAATGTACTTTCTTTCAGATGTCGACCCCAGTCTATATGATGGGCCATTCCACAGGTCGATATGATTGAATCGCAAGTTTCCAACCCCGTCATCTGCTCCAGGGAAATTCTTGAGGAAAACTATTCCCTGCCTATCCTTGATCTGATCGGCAATATTGGGGCCAGTTAGTTCGTATGAATAACCGAATACGTGTTTCAGCCATGCCGCAATCTCCTCAGCTTTGATCGCATACCCATTCTTCTTACTACCGTTGAACATCCCGTTGTATTGATTCGCAAGAACCAACATCGCCATGTAACTAAACCGAACCGCACACTGATTCGACGGATCCGGCTTTCCCTCGCTATCGAGCAAAATATCGTGGCCGAACTCATACCCTAAAGATATAACCGGATAATTTGACCACATCTTAAGAAAGAGATCCTTAGTCCTCATCAGCGGCGGTGGAGGGGGAACGGGAGGAAGAGGCGTGGTCGCGGGTCGCTCAATCGGTCTTGGAGGTATAACAATACCATTGACCACAGACGATCCATCTGGTTGGTCTAACACATATCCGACAACATCTCCAAAATACTCACGCATCCAGTCGAGGTTCGCATCTCGACCGCTCAAGCTGTCGGAATACGGCCCGCTTCCCTGACACCATTGTCCACAAGCTCCGGTAGAGCTAGAGATCAATCCCAACGGATCGACGAACTTGTAAGGTGAGTTGAGGACGTAACTGTAGCGATTCAGAGTCTGAGGGTTCTTAACATTGGCGGATGCCATCAACGGGTCAATGGAGGTGAATCTTCCGTGCGACGAGTTGTAGCTTCGTGCCTGAGCGTATTCGAGTCCGGATTCGTCGTCGTGTTGGTAGCCGGTGTATTGCTGGCGGACCTTGTCGTCGGTGCCGTAGCCTTGCGTTGCGGAGCGGCCGCCGATGCTGCCGTATGCTTCGGCAATGTCAACGCCGAATCCGGTATAATCGTGGCGTGATATTACCGCACCCGTCTCGTCTGTGATGATCCGAGGGCTGCCAAGATGGTCTGCTGTCAAATAACTCAGCTTCGGTGTCTGTGATATTTGAGTCGAGTACTCCGCCACGAGTTGCCCGCCGCCGTTGTAAACAAAAATGGTGATCTCGGTCGAAGTCTCCTTTTTGACCCGCTTTCCTTCACCGTCAAACGAGTATGTCGCGTCGGCTGTCTGCGAACTGTTCGTTGGCTTGAAAAACGCCGTTTGGTGATTCTCGGCATCATAGACAAATCGCTGATTTTCGGCGTCAAGTGTCAGATTTCCGTTCTTGTCAAAATCGTAATCGGTCACGCTGTCGTTGTCCTGATCCTTCTTAAGCCGGTTGTCCGAAGTGTTTATCTGCGGATTTTTGACCTTCGCGGCGACCGACCCGCTCAGCGTCGTCGTGTTCGCGGCGTCAAAGGTACGGTTCCCGTATCGGTCAAAATCGAAGGTCTGTTTCCAGGAGACAGTATTGCTGACCGTTTCGGTCGAGGACTTTAACCGATTCAGATCGTCGTAACTGTAGGTCTGTTTGATCTCATTCGACAGTCCGCTGAAGTTGATTCTTTGCTCCCGTAACGAACCGTTGTTCTGTGTTGAAGTGCCGTAATCGTAGTTGAGTTTTAACAGATCCTGCATCGAATCCGTTGTTCCCAAACCGATCTGGGTGATCTGTAGGCGGTCGTTGTAGATCGCGGTCTCCCATCTTCCGTTACCCAACTGCATCTTTGTGACCGCGCCCGAGGCGTTGTATGTAAAACTATCGGCGTAGTGCCAAAAGCCGGAGTTTGCATCCTTCTTGCTTTCGACAATCGAAAGATGACCATTCGCGTCAAGCACGTTCTTAACAAAGCGAGTCGATGGGTAGGTCTCTTCGTCCAGAGCACCGCCGAGTTTGTACGTATTGTAACCCTCCCCTAAAATAGTACCAGACAAGAGTAGAGATTCCGGTCAGAATAGGAAGAGGAAAGGAGGACCGGAGAATGACAAGAAGTAAGTTCAGTGAGCAGCAGATCATAGGGATACTGAAGCAGGCGGAGAATGG
>JBGAOU010000020.1:0-66732 GCA_044221625.1 Pyrinomonadaceae bacterium
CGGGCTCGAATAAACAAATCTATCGGAGGGTGACGACGGGCTTAGTAATAGGTCTGTTTACGTTGGCCGTGCTCCTCGATGAAGAAGGCGACCAGCGAAGCTGCCATCAGGCCGACGCCTGTAAACGCCAAAACCCGCGGAGCCCCGAAGATGCCCGCCATAAAAAGGACCACGCCGACAACGACGAGCAGCATCCCTGCACGTCCCGCCAAACTACTCATTCCGCTTGAATTTTCCATTTGTAAAAAATAGCAGATTTCCACGCCCGATTCCAACGCCACGGGCACCACGCGGTCAGGAATAAGGTGGTTTGGCCGAGCACCTTTCGATCACTGATCGGCCTGTGGCATCCGCGACAGTGTATTCGCCTCGATTCAATCTACGGACCCAATTTGGCCATTTTCAGCATCCGTGAGATAACTACTTTGATCAACATTACCCCGAACCAAGGAGATAAATATGACTTTGGCTATTAAGATCAGTGTTCTGGCCTCAGGCCTATTTTTGCTGGCCGGCATGCTTATAGGCATCGTCAAGCACCAAAAGATGCTGACAAGCCCTGACCACAACGCTCCTGCTTACATCGACATCGCTCACCGTGCGGCCTTTCTTTACAGTTTTGCGATGCTCGTTATCGCCAAACTACTTGAATACAGCCCATACTCCGAGACAGTTCAGCTTGTTTCAATGGGTTTTATACTGGTCTTTTTGGCGGTGACCATCATCGGATATTTCACGCACGGAGTAATGAATAGGACCGACAATCTCTTTCACAAGCGGAATTTTTCGACCACCTGGTATGTTTATGCACTTACCGTGGGGGAGATCGGAGGACTTTCGGTCATTTTGTGGGGCTTTATCTCGACCCAGATCCTGGGAACAAAATAGATCATGGAATACGCCATCGGAGTGATCTTGGGTATCGGGATCGGGATATTCTCGACAGTCGTTGGGCTCGACCGTGACAGGGCCCTTTACTCGGCAATTCTGGTCGTCATCGCGTCGTACTACAGCTTATTTGCGGTACTGGGCGGGTCAAACAACGTTATTTTGGTCGAGACTGCCGTTGGAGCCGTATTTGCCATCATCGCAGCTGTCGGTTTTCGAACGAGCTTGTGGCTCGTAGCCGCAGGGATCGTCGGCCACGGCATTTTCGATCTTTTCCACCACCTTTTTATCGATAATGCCGGGCTTCCGTCTTGGTGGCCGATGTTTTGTATGTCGATCGACATAGTGATCGGCATTTATCTGGCGATCATGCTGGCACGAAAAAGGATCGCGGTCACTGTATGATCACTGGCCTCGTCAGCCAAGTGAAATGTTTGCGTCGTACATTCTGCGAAGGAACTGTTCTAGTCGACAATTTCCGACGGTGCTGAAATGGCTATTGCGGCGGCCGTCGACATTGGGTAGAATCTCGACATATGAAAATTCTTAAACACTTCGCTTTCGCCATTTTCGCCGTTGCGCTTTTTAGTATTGCCGCCTCGGCCCAGACCGCTTCGCTTGCCGCAGTTGGCGATGAGGTTTACCATTCCGAAGCCGACGGATTTGAGATCGCATTGCCCACTTCCTGCGTAACGGTCAAAAGCACTGAGGGCGGCCGCAATTACATTTGCGACGTTAAGGAAGGCCGCGTTTCCGTTTCGATAACTCTTGGGACGAACGTCATAAAGACCGACAAGGACGTAGCGGCGTTTTTGAGCGGTTTCCGGGAGGCCCTGGAAGGTGACTCGGGCGTCAAGCTCCTCGGCGAAACATCCGCGAACGTCGGCGATTACCGCGGTGCTGCATACCAACTCACGATCGACGGCGACAAATCATTAATGGTCGCTCTTGTTTGGGAAAAGTTTACTGTCGTGATTTCCGGACGAGCTAATTCTAAGGTCGCCAACTCGGCTGAGTTGATAAGCGAGGCAGTGCAGAGTTTCTCATTTGTAAACAAATAAGTCGCTCGCTTTGCATTCGACTACAAGAAAAGAAACCGGTGGTTAAGCAACCGCCGGTTTCGTCATTTTTATTCTGTATTTATTGTTCTTCGCCCCTCTCCGGGCAATTTGCACAGTTCTACATCGATGCCGCTCGGCATAGCTGTCGGCAAACCAATTACCGGTCAAGATTAGGTGGCCCGTTTATGACACGATGCACAGATCGTCGCATTCGGGACCTTCGATTCGGGCCGATTCATCGCGATCGAGAAATGACACGCGTCACAGGTCCTGTGAAATGCCAGCTGATTGGTCAGCGTGGTCATTGTGGTGCTGCCCGGATCCTTGAGTATCGGAAGGGCCGTCAGCAGCTTCGGCTTTTCACCGGCCTTCGCATGGCAATCTCGGCAAGCGGCAATTCCCGCCGCCTTGGCGTCCGTGTTAAAGAGTTCCATGGTCAGCGTGGTCGTGCGGCCGGCCGGCCAATCGGTTTTTAGTGGCGGATGTTTGGCCAATTCCGAAGCCGGCTGTGCCGTGTGGTGGCACTCGATACATTGGATCGGGCCCGACACGCTGTATTCACCACTGTTATGCTTGACGTGGTTGAACGTCACAGTTCCCTGCTTTGAACCCTTTGCCAACTCAATCACCTTTGGCATCTCGAGCGGCGGAGCGGCCTTATTGTTCATTACCTGAGCATTCTGGCTGGTACCGTCAAGGAGGAACAACACAGCCGTAAATGCGGCTAACACGAAAGCAGTCTTGAAATACTTTCTCATCACTTTTCACCTCCAGTCGACAGAGATTGAAAATTTCCCTATCAGCGCCATTGTGTTCCCGCTCAGGCTCGATTGATGTGACGGTGGTCACTAGTTTTGAGAAGATTTTACGCACCTGTCCGCGATCGGTGAACGTGCTCGGACCCACGCCGATCGCAGAGATCATCATTTGTTTTTGTGATCTGAAAACTTATGGAGAGACGGCCGCCCGCCAGCCGTTCCGGCGGTCAGATAATGTGTGTGGAAATGCAGCGTCCGCATGACGACTAATGACCGGCCAAAAACGAACAAGTCGCGGTCGGGCCGGCCATTCAATTAAATGCCACTAGTGATCTCGGTCGAGTTGCCAACCAAACCACACCCTATTTGTGGCGATATGTGATGCGGCCTTTCGTCAGATCGTACGGCGAGAGCTCGACGTCAACACGGTCGCCCATCAAAATGCGGATCCGGTTTCGGCGCATACGGCCGGAGATCGTAGCGAGCACCATGTGCTCAGAATCATTCAGTTGTACCTTAAAAAACGCATTGGGCTGCTTGTCGACAACGACACCGCCCATTTCAATCAGTTCTTCTTTCATTCACTATACCTGTGCTTACTGTCTGGATACGCTGCGTGCAGTACGGACCGGGCATACGATCGGCACTGCACCGCAGCGATCTGATATCGGTCTATGTTTAGTATCGTCCGCCGCCGCCGTATCCGCCGCCGCGATTACCGCCCCGGCTGTTGCCGCGTCCGCCGCCGTATCCACCACGGCCTCCGCTCCCGCCGCGGTCCTCACGGGGCTTTGCTTCATTGACGGTGAGTGCCCGGCCGTCCAGTTCTTTGCCGTTCATACTGGCGATCGCCGCGTCGCCTTCCTCTTTGTTCGACATTTCGACAAAGCCGAACCCTCGCGAGCGGCCAGTTTCCCTATCTTCGATGAGATTGGCCGACTCAACCGTTCCAAATTCTCCGAAGATCGATTCGAGATCCTGCGACGTGGTGCTGAACGGGAGATTTCCTACGTAAATTTTCGTTGACATTAAATTAATTACCCTTTCCCTCGGTCGGGAAGATCAAAAGAAGTGTCGATTTGATCGACTTCGCAGAAAAACGGTGCAGCGAAGTGTCAGTTTCGGATGCTCAATTAACGCAAGAGCTACTTCTGTTCCAATAAAAACCTGCTCTTTGCCAAATCCACAAACCGTCTTTGATGAGTGCAACGCAAAAGGGCGCATCGCAAGAGAAGGACTACTTCCCTAGAATGCACCCTTTTGGCCTTAGTTGCAAATGACGCCGCTTACAGCGTCTTTCGTCCCCGGACGACAACTCCCATCAATTTTGAGGGAAATGTTGCAAAATCCTCGACCTCAACGACCTCCTGGCCGGTCTTCTTGTCGGTCTTTACACGGAGACGTGCGGCTGCGATGTATGTCCCGTCACCCTTTCCCGTAACGGGGTCAACCATCAGTTCGATGTAACCGAACGGATAGTCGATCGAACGGTAACCGCCCCGGAGTTCGGCGACACCGAGCCATCTCTCAAAGATAATTCGGATACGCTGTTTGTTGCCGACCTGGCTTACATTAACGCCGTTGACGGTGCGGCCGAGCCTTCCGCCGACGGCGAAATTACCGAGATCGGTCGATCGGATAGCTTTCAAGAGATCGTCCTGCCCGTTTTCGTCAAGGATCCCGAAAAGCCGTTTGGCATCGGCGTAGGACGTTGTCCCTGTAAGGTTTAGAGTAAATGTATTGGTCGTTGTTCTGGTGTTAAATCCGCTGCCATAGCTGACCACGGTGCCGGTAAAGGTGGTTTTTTCGACACCTTGCGCAAATACGCCCGCCACGCTCAACGCCAACACGGCAATGATATTTAAAGTAGATGTTTTTAGCTTTTTCATAACAAAAAAACCTCCGTCTACTTTGATGCCGCCGGGCTAAATTGGTTCACCGCAATTTCGTTACGTTAAGACCGGCAGCCTTGAGCCGGCGATGTTGATTGCCGGGCGTCGCGGCGGTTAGAATATTTGGAATGACCGAAAAAGAATTAATGACCGCAGCCGATATTCATGCGTTCGGTGTCGAGATCGTATGCAAGCAGCTCCAGGAAGCCGAGTGGATCATCGAATCTGCCGATGTATTTGCCGATCCTCTGACCGAACCGCAGATCGTTGCCCACAAGGACGGTGAGATCGGTTTCTTTGTTGTACGCACGGCGATGTACCCTGACCGCGGCCGCATTGAGGGCGAAGAAGTATTTCAAACCCAGGTGCGGCACGCCGGAGCCCACGGAGCCGCGTGTTACTTTGCCAGCGTAAGCATTGCCAATTCGGAAGGAAAGACCGAGGCGGAGATGTCGATTCCGGTAAGGGGCGTCGCATATCATGTCGCCTTTGACGGGCTGGTGAAAATGGCTTTGCCCGAATCGAAACAGGACGATGGTACCGTAACTAAAAGTTCTATGGTAAATTGAGCGGGACAGCCACTTGAAAAACGATGAACAAGACCAGACTCGAAGCATTCTCCGACGCCGTGATCGCCATTATCATGACGATAATGGTGCTTGAGCTAAAGGTGCCCCACGGCACCGACCTCGAATCCCTTCGGCCTTTGGTCCCCGTATTTCTGAGCTACGTACTTAGTTTTGTTTACCTCGGCATCTACTGGAACAATCATCATCATATGCTCCAGGCAACCCGCAAGGTCAACGGCAAGGTTCTGTGGGCAAATCTCAACTTGTTGTTCTGGCTGTCGCTTTTTCCTTTTGCGACCGGCTGGATGGGCGAAAATCACTTTGCTCCGATCCCGACCGCCGGGTACGGCATCGTTCTGCTTTTGGCGGCATTATCGTACACGATCCTGCAGAACAAGATCATGAAGCACTCCAAGGGCGAGAATGAGTTGCTCGCATCAGCTATCGGCCGTGACCTGAAGGGCAAGATCTCGATCGTGTGCTACACGTTGGCGATCCCGCTCGCGTTCGTAAATACCTGGATCTCAAATGTGCTTTACGTTTTCGTCGCGGCTATGTGGTTCATTCCGGACCGCCGAATCGAACTAAAGGTCGACGAATAAAAAACGCACCACTGGCGTAATGCCGACGGCGCGTTTAACGAGTCGTTGTTTGCCGAACCTAAAAAAGGAATCTCAAAAGCAAGAGTAGTCCGGCCGCCCCAAGGATCGACATTATCCATCCGGCAGCGTAATTTTCCTTTTTCCAGATCGCCCGTCCTACCAACGTCCCGACGAACGAGCCGCCCATACCGACCAGAGCGGTTACCAGCCATCCGAGCATACCGCCGACGATCTCTTCTTTGCCGGGGATCAAGAGCCGGGCGATCACTCCGATCACCAGACCGACCAGAAGTTGCCAAATCAGTGAAAACATAATTTTCTCCTTTATCGTGTTCTATTCGATCCGATCTTAACAGTTGTCAGTCGCAGCCGGAATATCACCGGCAAATCATAAAATGAGATTACGAGCCCTGCCGAACAATAGTTCATTTTAGCGGATTTGTAACGGGTTGCGGCAGTAAACGAATATTTGAAAATTCGACCGCGATCTCGTTCGCTGTGTTACACCCGATCACGCCGGCAAAGACGGTTTCTGGAAATGCGGAAACAAACTCCTCGATCTCGCGCCATTCGGCATTCTCATTTTGGCGCCAATATGCCGTAAAGACGTTTCCGCGTCGTGAAATTTTGAGTTCAACAGATTTAGATGTTGTCGGCACCTCGCCCGGCGTAGTGAGCGATTCATACTGGTCCTGTTTTCGCACATCGAGCCTGATGCCGCTACCGCCATCGCGGAGACCGCCGAATGACCTTTCCAGCCGAAGATAATTGATACGGTCAACATAAATGAGCAGGCCGGCCCCCTGATAGTCCTCGACCGGATCAAAATTGATCCGAGCCTCGATCTGAAAATCCCCGCTCACGGCCTTGACCAGTCTGGGGGCGGTCCGGTTTTCGCCGTAAAGATCTTTGGTTGTCGGGATCCGCATTGCAAACTTGCCCTGTTTGAATTCATACGGTGTAGGATTAGAATGCCCGTCCGGATCGATCCACAACCACCCGCCCTCAAATCTCTTGTCCACGGCCTTTACGGTTTCGGGCTCAACGATCTTCTGACCTTCGGGCATTGTTTCAGTGATATCGGGCTTCGAAGCAGACGCAGCAATTCGCGAATTTCCCGATGGCGTTGACGATCTCTTGGTCTCGACAGCGTTATTTGACGGCGGCGGGCCGCCGCACCCGAGCAAGTAAGTTGCCGCTATTATTAGCAAGGAAAACTTTTTCATTGAGGTAACTGTCATTTCGCTCCAAAGCGGGATTCGATGATGCCGTCCGACAATGTACCGTATCGCATTGTCAACCGAGGGTAAGTTTCGTTTTCGACCTCAAAATCTTCCATTCCCAGCCGCATCTCGGCCTCGGCAATCGCGAACATCGGCCCCTCGATCTCGATGTAGGTGCCAAAGGGCAGCTCGTCAAGCACGACCTCGACCTCGCCATATTTCCAGGTTTGCCGCCGCTTCTCGTATATCAATCGAGGCACGAGTTCGAGGCAGGTCAGTATCGAATTGACCTCGTCGGGGTCGGCAATGGCCGACTCATACTCGATCTGCTGTTTGACCGCATGATCATTCTCAATGCGGCGCTTGTACGTGAGCAGGCTGCCTTTTGAGGTCTTTCTTATCCTAACGACCGCGCCGGCCGGATCGAGCGGCGGCCCGCCGTAGATTATGTTAACTTCATCTTCGTCACCATGAAAGATCGCCCCGTCTTCGCTTAACGCCGCGATCACGACAGCAAACTGGTCGGCGTTGACCCGGTACTTTTTTTCGATCTCTACAGCCATGATCGATCAAACCTGCCGTATCCACTTCCAGATCTCAGGTACCGTGGCACGTTTGCCGTACATCAGCATCCCGACGCGATAAACACGCGACGCCAGCCATACCAACGCGGCAATTGTTAGAACATTGATACCGATCGAAACTGCGATTTGCCAAAACGGCGGGGTTTCCGCCAGTATCCGCACCGGCATGGTCATCGGTGCAAAAAACGGCGAGATCGACACCCAAAACGATAGGCTTGAGTTCGGATCGCGGATAACCGCAAAACTGAAATAAAACCCGATCAGCATTAACATCACGGGCGGAAATGCGAACTGGCCGCCTTCCTGCACCGTCGTCACGACCGAACCGATCAATGCGAATATCGACGCATAGGCAAAATATCCCAGCAGGAAATACAGCAGAAAGTAACCGACCATTAACGGCGTAATGTGCGGCATACCGCCGAATATACTGGTCATATCGGATTGGACCGCCATGAATCCGACCAGGCCTGCGATCGAGATCACCCATATCGAGAGTTGAGTCAGTCCGGCAAGGCCAACGCCGACAAGTTTGCCGAGCATCAATTCGTATGGTCTCGCCGACGAAAACAGGATCTCGGCTATTCGCGTCTCCTTCTCTTCAACAACCGCTCCCATTATTACCTGACCATAGATCGCCAGCGTTATGTAGATCATCAGGCCAATAACGAAGGATGCGGCGAGGAGCATATCGCTGTCTTTTTCGCGGCCCTTGTCATCGAGCGATTTTGAGTCGATACTCACTCGCCGGCTAAGTTCTATTACGCTTTTTTCGTTGATGTTGGCATCGGCCAACCGCTGAGACCGGACCGCGTCATTGATAACATCGCGTAAGATATTGCCTGCGACAAAGTCGCCCACCTTTCGCGACCGGAACTCAAATCTCGCATCCGATCCATCGATGTTCGGCGGAGCGATCAAATATGCGTCGATCTTATTTGCCGCGGCCATTTCATTGAGGTTCCTGCGTATTTCGTCTATCGTACGCCCGGATGGATCGTAGTCGATAAAAACAAATGAAGCTTCTCCCTGCATCGGCGTTTGGTTCATCTGCCCTGGCTGGGCGACAGGCATATCCTTCACCGCATCCCTTGCCAACTGATCTGTCCGGGCGGCGATCTTATCAGGTGCAAGATTCTCGCGTATTCTCATGCCGATCTTATTTGAGGGATCGACGATCACAATCCTGGTCGGCTCGCCCTTGATCGAGAATATTATCGCCGGCACCAGAGCGAAGCAGGCCCCGATAACCGGGAACAGAAGCGTGCCAAGTAAAAATGTCCATTTCAGAACGATCTTGCGATACTCATGCTTTACGACAGCGATGAACTTTATCATTTCTCACCTCCGACCTGATCGATGAAAATATCGTTCAAACTTGGTTCGACCTGCTCAAATTTGGTAATTTCCGCCCCCGACGCGACCAGTTGTTTGAGTATCGACTGAGCGTCCGCTCCGTCGGCGATCTCGATCTCGGCCTCGTCCGCGTGATACACCACCGACTTTACAAGGGTTTTATCCGCAAGGACCGCCTCACCTCCGACCGCCCGAAGGGCGATCACATTGCGTCCGTAGCTCTCCTTTACCTGACGCAGACTGCCGCCGATCACCTTTCTGGACTTGTTGATCAAAATGATGTCGTGACAGAGCCTTTCGGCGGTTTCCATCAAGTGAGTAGAAAAAATGACCGTCTTGTCTTTCTGCTTAAATTCGGCAAGCACATCGATCATAAATTCGACGTTGACCGGGTCGAGGCCTGAAAATGGTTCGTCAAGTATCAGCAGGTCCGGATCGTGCAGCACCGTTGAGATGAATTGTATCTTCTGCTGCATTCCCTTCGAGAGATCGGTCGTCTTTTTGGATTTCCACTCGGACAGGTTCATGCGCTCGAGCCATCGGTCAATGCGGCGTTCAGCTTCCTTTCCGGTCAGATCCTTGAGCGCCGCAAAGTACCTTAGTTGATCTGCCACCTTCATTTTCTTGTACAGGCCGCGTTCCTCGGGCAGATATCCGATCCGATCCTGTAATCTCGAGGACATTCGCTCGCCAAAAAGCTCGATATGCCCTTCATCGGGTGCCGTAATGCCGACGATCATCCGAATAGTGGTCGTCTTTCCGGCTCCGTTCGGGCCCAGAAAACCAAAAACGCGGCCGGCCCTGACTTCCAGAGAGAGGTCGTCAACCGCGGTAAAGTCGCCAAATCTTTTGGTCACGTTTTCGACCCTTAGGGTCACGTCTTTGTCGCTCATAAACTATAGGATCCAAGATATCATAGGTTTAGATCGGCTTTCAGTCGCGCGTCTTCGAATGGATCGCCCGGGAACATCTGACCATCGGATCAAGCGAACCGGGACCGCGGTCTCAACTTGCCCGAAAGCCGCTAATTAGTCATACTTCTCGGGAAATTATGGAGATATTCGTTTACAGACATGGCAGTCAGGCGGTCGAAGAGGGATTTGGCCGTGACGACCTGCCGGAACTGTTGGCTGATGAGACCAATGTCGTCTGGGTCGATCTTCAGGGCGAGACTGAGGAGGGCGTGGCCGAGGCCAAAGATATTTTGCTCAATGTCTTCAACTTTCATCCGCTTACGGTCGAAGATTGCCTCGAAACCCGCAACCAGCCAAAGGTCGAGGGTTTTGAACGCTATCTCTATTTCATTGTCCACGGCATTAAGCCAGGACTAACGCACCCCGCCAATTTCGTCACCAAAGAACTCGACGGTTATCTGGGAAATAATTTCGTTGTCACCTTTCATGTTGAGCGGTTTCGTAGTATTAAGACGGCCAAACAACAGATCCGGAGCAGCCCGTTCGTTTGTCAACGCGGGGCGGCGTATCTGCTCCAGCGGATACTCGACGAACTGGTTGACCTCTATATGCCGATCGTTGACGACTTTGACCTAGAGATAAATTCGCTTGAGGAACGCGTGTTGGATATGCGCAAAGGGAACAATACCATTCTCGGCGACATTATGGACCTCCGCCGAAGCGTTGCCCGTCTCAAGCGGATTTCGTCGCGTCAACTTGAGGTGCTGTATCGAATGTCGCACGGCGAATTTCCTCAGATCCCAACAATGGTGCTGCCCTTTTTCCGCGACGTCCATGATCATTTGGTCCGAATTTCAGACCTGGCTGAGGGGTATCGTGACCTGGTCAGCAGCCTGTTCGACATTCATTTCGCGGTCGTCGGCAATCGAACGAACGATGTGATGAAAACGCTTGCCGTGATGTCGTCGATAATCCTCCCGTTGAGCCTTATCGCCGGTATCTATGGGATGAATTTCGAATACATGCCCGAGTTGAAAACTCGGACCGGCTATTTTGTCACACTGGCGGCAATGTTGGTGATAACGATTCTTTTGCTGGGATATTTTTGGCGTTTGGGCTGGATATTTCAAAAAGAGGACGCGATCGGCACCGATCTGGCCAACCACGACGAGAGCGACCATTACGACATTTGATCGAGAATTGCGGCTACTTGCGTATCGCCAAAGCCATAAACTCCGGCCCGCTTCGTGAACTCGACAAATATCTCTTCAAACTCCCTGATCCCGCTGCCGCGGATCTCCCGCAGGATCTCAGCTGGTCTGATTCCCTTTTCGATCTCGGCGTCGACGGCCTCAGCAAGTTTTCGAAAACACGACGATTCGATCTTACCGAGTTCTCGAAGCCGGCCGTGATCTCCGGCCGAATAGGCATTCCAAAGATCTACACCCAACTTAAGGTCATCCTCAGATAACCGTTTTCGACCACTGAAACAGGTCTTGAGAGCACTTTTATCTAACCCGCCAAATCCTTCCCAGATCTCATGCGGTTCGCGGACGATCGGCTCAACCCGAAAGACCGCGGATTCCGTATCGGCAAGCAGGTAAAGGCAAAACCAGTAGTTTGCCTGACAAAAAAGCTCGTATTCGAACCAGAGGTTTACTTCGGCGTCTGCCGGCAGGTCGATCAGCCGCGACAACTCGTCGGCAACTTTTTCGTGGTAATCGATCTCGTCTGTCCCGTACGCGACGAGTAAGAAATTTGCCCGCCGATCGAAAAGCTCGTTCAGAGTTTCGCCGGAAACGTCGCCAACGATCATGCACTCGCGGCAAACTATCACGTCGCCGGCGATCTCCGTTTTGCGAAACTCTTCCTGGAGCGAATCGCCCGGTAGAACATGGTATGTCATATGATCATCCAAATCGCGTAACCGATCGCTAGGCACATCCCCGAGTAAACACCAGCTACGATGTCATCCGCACAAACGCCAACACCGCCAGGCAAATGCTGCAGGCTGTCGATCGGATACGGTTTCCATATATCGAAAAGTCTAAAGAGAAGAAATCCTGCCAACACAAAGGGCCAGGCGACACCGAGCGGCACGAAGAGCAGCGTTATGATCTGGCCCATTACCTCATCGACCACAGCTTCGGGTGGATCGAGGTCACCGAGGAGCGGGATCGCTCTCCCGGAAGCCCAGATCCCGGCGAGTATCAAGATCGCCAGCAACGACGAATTCGCCGCCCAGACGACCGCGGAAACCTGGTCGCCCGTAAACCCTGCCGTCATCGCCTGTAATCCCGCAACGCCGTCTATCCATACGATCCCCAAATAAATGGCCACCCCGACCATCGAACCGAATGTGCCCGGCATTAATGGCAGATAACCGACGCCGCATGTCGTCAGGCCTAGTGCGCACAGATCGACGATACCGTCGGGCTTACGCTTGTCTACTGGTGATCTCATTAAAATTCAATACCTTGCTGGGCAAAGATCCCTTTATGGAAAGGGTGTTTGATCTCGACCATTTCGGTGACGAGGTCTGCTTCGTCGATCATCGCCGACAGAGCGTTTTCGACATTTCGCCCTGTTAGTATCAGGTGCAGATGCGGATGTGCTGTCCTGACCGACCTGATTTCCTCAATGACCTTATCAATATCCAAAAAGCCGTAACTCAGCACGTACAGTAGTTCGTCGAATACCAAAACGTCGTAATCGCCGTCTCGCATCTTATCGACACACAACTGCCATGTATCCTCTGAGGTTTTTATGTCCTGCGATCGGTCATTTGTGTCCCAGGTAAAGCCGTCGCCCATGGTGTGGACCTCGACCCCCAATTTTTCAAACGATTCGTGTTCGCCGTACCGGTCGTTCTTTGATTTCATGAACTGGATCATGCAGCAGTCCATTCCCCGGCCGGCCGCACGGACAAGCACTCCGATCGCAGCGGTCGTCTTACCCTTACCGTCGCCGGTATTGAGCATCAAAAGCCCTTTGGTATTTTCGCGGTAATCGTCGCGACGCCATTTGTAACGCTTTTCTTTTGGGTCAACCATTAAAAAAATTATGGCAGTTGTTAAAGGCAGCGGCAACCTGATCCGCTGATCCCCCAAAACTGCCTTCGGTCTCCGAAAAATACCTGATTACTTCGATTGATGGCCGTTCGACCCGTTGGCCGAAATGTCAGCCACTGAAGATTCGATCGCAAGTTTGACCGCCTCGACTATTTCGCTTTCTTTCTCGTCCCAGTCACCGGAGATCCGCAAGCCGGCCGCATTCTTGTGCCCGCCGCCGCCAAATCGTTCTGCCACTCGAGCAATATTGATATCACCCTTTGATCGCAGACTTACACGGTATTCGCCTTTACCGACTTCACGCATGTAGACGGCAGCAAGAACGTCTTTGGCGGCAAGCGGTATATTCACAAAACCGTTGTTGTCGCCGTCCACCGCCTCTGACAACCGCTTCATTTCGATGGTTTGGCGTAAAGTTGCGATCCTGCCCGAATCGTCGCGTTTGACAGTATCCAGGACACGTCGCATCAGCTCGATCCTCGACCAGGGATAGTTGGCATATACCGCCTCGCCGATCTTCGCGGGTTTCGCTCCCGCCTTGATAAGTTCCGATGCGACCTTCAGGGTCCGGTCCGATGTATTGGAAAAGTGAAACGAACCCGTATCCGTGACCAACGCCATATAGACGCATTCGGCGATCTCTTTCGTAATGCGGCCGCCGATGGCCTTACAGAGGTTGTAGATCATCTCGCCGACTGCAGAAGCAGTGGAATCGATCCAGTTGACGGTGCCGAAGTGCTCGCTCGTGGCGTGGTGGTCAATATTGACGGTGAATTGAGATTCTAAACCGGCGATCCCCGGCCGATGGATATCCGAACACTCGATGACAAAAACGGCGTCGTATCGCCTTTCGATCGTCCTTACGTCGAGTATCTTTTCAGCACCGGGCAGGCTGCGATAGGCGGCCGGTACATCTCCGTGCACGATCACTTCGGCCTTTTTCCCTAGCGAGAGCAAGAGCCAGTAAAGTCCCAAAGAAGATCCAACACCGTCGCCGTCCGGCTTGATGTGCGTCGTGATGGCAAAATCACGCTTATTTTCAATTAACTCAACAACTTGACTTAACACTTAGTACACAGTGACCACCGATTGCCGATCGATCGCCGAACCGTCCCGATACGAGCGGTTCGCAGCCGACCGATCACGCCTGGTCACTATCTTCCTTAATTATTTCGCCTTTAATGGCCATATCCTGTAGGATCGCGCCGACCCGTGAGGCATTCTCCTCCGCCGTGTCCCGAACAAAATGCAGGTGCGGAGCATGTCTAAGGTTCATATTCATCGCGACCTGCTGTCTAACGAACGTGGACGCGTGTCGGAGCGTTTTGAGGGCTTCCTGCACCTCGGCATCGCTGCCTTGGATAAAGGTGAACACCTTCGCGTCACGCATGTTCGCCGAAACGACCACTTCCGTGACCGTGACCGACTCTACTCGCGGATCATCTAATTCAAAACCGACGACTTCCGCGATCTCTTCGCGCAGGGCCTCGGCAAATCGCTCTGGACGTCGCATTACGGTTACAACTCCGTCGCCGCGATCTTCTCGATCGTGAAGGCTTCGATCTGATCATCGATCTTTAGATCGTTAAAGTTAACGAGGCTGATACCGCACTCAAAGCCGTTCTTGACCTCGTTTACGTCATCCTTGAACCGCTTGAGTGTAGCGATGTCGCCTTCCCACACAACCACGCCGTCGCGGATCAAACGGGCCTTTGCCTGTCGGCGGATGACGCCGTCGATGACGCGGCAACCGGCGATGGTGCCGATCTTCGAAACCTTGAAGGTCTCCGAGATAAGGGCCTTGCCCAAAATGACTTCTTTCTCGATAGCGTCGAGCATACCGATCATCGCGGCCTTGATCTCTTCTTCAACCTTGTAGATGATCGAATGCAGGCGAATATCCACGTCCTCGTGCTTGGCGATATCACCGACGCGGGCCTCGGGCCTCACGTTAAATCCGATAATGACAACCGCCGTCGAATCGTCATCCGCCTGCGTTGCCGAAGCAAGCAGAACGTCAGATTCGGCGATCGCACCGACACCGGCTCTGATGACCCGGACCTTGACCTTTTCCGTCGAAAGCTTCTCGAGCGTTCCCTTGAGAACCTCGACCGAGCCCTGTACGTCAGCCTTGAGAATGACCAGAAGTTCCTTGATCTCTGCCTGGCCGAGCGACTCGATTCCACGCTTAGTGGTCTTGAGCATCGCCGCCTGCCGGGCGTGCATTTGCCGCTGTCCGGCTATCGTCTGGGCTCTGTCAATATCCGACACGACCTGGAATGTATCACCGGCCTGCGGCACACCCTGGAGTCCAAGGATCTCAACAGGAGTGGCCGGAGCAGCCTCGGTCACAGATTCACCGCGATCGGAGAACATCGCCCTGACCTTGCCGTAAAACTGGCCCACAATGAAAGGATCGCCGACACGCATCGTTCCCTGCTGAACGAGGGCCGTCGCGACCGCACCGCGTCCCTTATCAAGTTTTGCCTCGAGGACAACGCCGGACGCACGCCGGGTCGGGCTCGCAGTAAGGGCAAGAATGTCCGCCTGGATCAATACGGTTTCGAGCAGCGTATCGAGATTTTCGCGCTTTTTGGCCGAGACCGGGACCATTTCCGTGTCACCGCCCCAATCGGTCGGCTGCAAGCCAAGACCAGCGAGGCCCTGTTTCACCTTGTCCGGATTAGCGTCGGGTTTGTCGATCTTGTTGATCGCGACAATGATTGGAACGCCCGCCGCCTTTGAGTGCTCGACCGCCTCGATCGTCTGCGGCATTACACCGTCATCAGCCGCAACGACCAGGATAACGATATCCGTGGCCTTGGCACCGCGGGCACGCATCATTGTAAACGCTTCGTGACCAGGTGTATCGAGAAACACTACACGACGCGGCTGATCCGGATCGTCAGCGTTCGGCACCATCACGCTGTAGGCACCAATGTGCTGAGTTATACCGCCGGCCTCGCCCTCAGCCACATTTTCCGAACGGATGGCATCGAGCAGCGATGTCTTACCGTGATCGACGTGTCCCATGACCGTAATGACCGGAGCTCTCGGAAGTTCGACGTCGTCCGCGTCAGCCGCGATCAACTCTTCGAATTCCTGCTCGATCACCATTTCTTCGAACGGCACAAAACTCAGATCAAATCCGTATTCGAGAGCCATCTCGATGGCCATTTTTTCGCCGATAGGCTGATTGAGCGTCGCAAATACACCGCGCTTGATGAGAAGTTGAACGATGTCTCGCGGCGTAATGCCCAGAGCCTCGGCAAATTCGCGAACGGTTGCTCCCTCAGTAAGTCGAACCGAGCGGATCTCGGTCTTTTCACCGCCGCCGACCTGATCAAGGATGCGCTCCTCAATAGACCGCTGCCGCGGTGCGTCGAGATCGCGTTCGGCAAATCTGCCGCCCTTATCGTCCTTGCCCTTGCGTCCGCTGCCGCCACGACCCGGACGTCGGCGGTTGTCCGCCGGTGGCGTGTAGGTCATCTGCGGAGCCGCGGTCTCGCCGGGGGTTCCGCGAAATTGCGGTCGGCCGGTTCTGGGGTCGATCGGGCCCTTTTGATCGCCAAGCAGCCTTCCGGTCTTGGTCGGAGCATCGCTGACCAATTTATCACCCGGCTTGATGCCTTTCTCGATGGCTGATTTGGTGAGTGTAAGTGTCTTGACAGTTGTACCGCCCGGTTTCACGACCTTCGGGGTTTCCTGTTCAGGAGTCGGTTCTTCAGTAACCGCCTCTGTGGTTTCGGCCGTCGGGGCCGCTTCAGCAGGCTCGGCTGTTGCTTCGACAGGAGCAACGTCCGCCGTCGGAACCTCAACCGCGGCCGGCACTTCCGGTTCTTCGTCGGGTTCGGCCGGCTTGACCTTTGATACAACAAGCTTTTTGACCTTGACGGTCTTACCGGCTGCGGCCGGTGTCTCGGCGACGGGTTCTTTCGCTTTCGGAGATTCTTCCGGTTTGGCAGCGGTCACGGTTTCGACAACAGCCGGTTCGGCGGGCACCTCGACCGTTTTCGACACGGCCGGCTCGACGTGCTCGGCGATGGCCTCGCCGGCTTCAACTGCTTCAACGGTTTCAGACGGAGCCGAATCCTCCTTCTTGGCCTTGATGACCTTGATCGCTCGTTTTGGGGCTGTTTCGGTCTTCGGAAAGTACTTATTACGAACCTTTTCCGCAAATTCGGCGCTAACTGAATTTGATGCCACACTGACATCCGCACCGGCTCGGCGCAGATCCTCCATCACGCGCTTTGTATCCTGTTTCAACTCGCGTGCCAGATCGTAGATTCGAACTGATTTTCGAATGGCCATATATAATTTCGTTTCAACCTAACCGTCAGCCGTGCATCACATTTCGCTACTCACGGCTCAAACCACAAAACAATTTTTATCGTGCGACGCCCACGCTCCGCATCCAAGAGGCTCACTCGCCTGTTTCTTCCGACGCGTCGTCTCCGTCAGCCGCAGCATCCGCAGATTCCGCTGGCTCTTCCTCAGCCGCGGCCGGTTCGACGTCGTCGGCTTTGGCGACTTCCGCTTCTTCAGGCGTTTCCGCTTCTTCGGCGGCTTCGCCATCAGTTTCGGTGCCGACTTCGACATTCTTCGCAGCAACGATCGACTGTGCCGATGCGAGAATGCTCTCGGCCTCATCCAACGACACATCAAGGAAATCTACCAGATCATCAACCGATGTCGCCGCAAGAGCCTCAACATCAGCGATGCCTTTTTCAGACAATGTCTCAGCCTGTGAGGCGGCGACGCCCTGAAGAGCCGTGATCGGCACGGCCTCGCCCGACGCCATCATCTTGCCCATCTTAAGAGCGATCTCTTTCTTCAGCAGTTCTTCGCTGACGATCTTGATGTCCCAACCGACCAGGCGTGCGGCCAACCGCACATTTTGGCCTTTTTTGCCGATCGCGAGGCTCAGTTGGTCTTCGCCGACAATTACTTCCATCTGGCGGTTGACGATATCGGTGATCCTGACCTGCGAGACCTTTGCCGGCGAAAGAGCGTTGGCTGCAAACACCGACGGTTCGTCCGACCACTCGATAATGTCGATCTTTTCGCCGCGAAGCTCTTTGATGATCGCCTGGACACGCGATCCCTTCATTCCGACACAGGCTCCGACCGGATCGACGTCCTTTTCGTTAGATGCAACTGCGATCTTGGCTCTGTCGCCCGGTTCGCGTACCGCCGACTTGATAACGACGGTCTCGTCGTAGATCTCAGGCACTTCCATTTCGAACAGCCGCTTGAGCAACTCAGCTGACGCACGCGACCCCTTGATCTGCTGGCCTTTCTGGTCCTTGGACACGTCAGCGATCACAACGCGGATACGCTCGCCCTGATTCCACATTTCACCGCGGGATTGTTCGGCACGCGGAACGTACGCCTCAAGATTGTTGCCGAGGTCGATGATCATGTCGCCGCGTTCAAATCGCTTGACCGTTCCGTTGATCAATTCGCCCTTTCGATCGATGTATTCCTCATAGACCTTTTCGCGGATGGCCTCGCGGACCTTCTGTACGAGGATCTGTTTGGCGGTCTGTGCGGCGATACGGCCCATTTCTTCATTCGGCAACGGGATCAGAAGCGAATCGCCGATCTCAACATCGTCCCCGGCAAGTTCCTGAGCTTCTTCGAGTGAAAGCTCCTCGGAGGGGTTCTCAACGTCGTGAACCACAGTTTTTTGCGCGGAGATCTCGATCATTCCCTCTTCGTTGTTCCAGTCGACCTGGATACCTTCACCGGTTCGATCATGTCCGCGAAACTGCTTTCGGGCCGCAGCTTTAACGGCCTCTTTCATAGCTTCGATGACCATGTCGCGGTCAAGTCCCTGCTCGTTGCACAAGATCTCAATACTCTGTCCGATGGATGATGTCATAACTTCCAATCTGCCCGGCGTGCAATTGCCGCCATACAGGCCTCGCTTAAACTATTCTTTTCGTCCCTTTAATTCCTTACCAAGATCGATCTTTAGATTTGCCTTAACGACCGTTCCGTACGGTATTTTGACCGTGCCGCACGTGCGGTCTTCAAAGTCGATCAGATCATCTTCAACTCCCGAGATAACGCCGACAAAATTCTTTTGACCGTTGATCTCAGCGGAAACCTTTACCTTTGCCAATTCGCCAATGAACTTCACAAAATCCGAGAGCGAATATAATTCCCGCTCGATCCCCGGTGACGAAACCTCTAGAACGTATGCCCACGGGATCAAGTCCTCGGCGTCAAATATCTCCTCGATCGCTGAGGAATATCGCGTACAATCGTCTATCGTCACGCCGCCCTCTTTGTCGATGTATATCCGAACGACCGAGTCGCGCTTCGCACCAAGTATCTCCGCGTGGACGAACTCAACGCCGCATTTCGCCGCAACTTCGAGGGCTGCTTCGTTGACTCGTCCGGCAAAAGGCTGTTTCGATACCATCACTTATAAAAAATAAAAAGTGGGCACGAGACCCACTTGATACGCTCCGACAATACGCATCGCGGCAAACGACTAGTATATAAGGAAAATATTTATAAATGCAAGCAACAATTCTATAGCAATTCCTCGATGTCCTTCGCCTGCCTCTGCATCTCGCCCAATTTGCCTGTCACCGCTGCGAAACGATCTTTATTCGGATCGGCAATAAACTCTTCGATCATCACCCCGAGATCACGCGAACCGGAGTGAAGTTTCCTTGCGTCGCGTTCCAAGGCCCTAGCCGCGTCGGGCCTGACACTGCCCGCTTTTTTGGCCTCGGCGACGCCCCAATGGGTTATCCGAACTACGTTCGGACGTGATTCGGTGACCCAACTCTCGCTTTTAAGCATCTCGGCGATACTGTCGATGCTCGGAAAATAACCTTCCTTTTTGGTCAGGTCGACCAGATCGACATCAACCGTTTCGCGGCCGCCGGTGATCTCGTAAATACGAACGAGTATCTTGTGAAAAGCGTCCATAAGTTTTTACCTGTTAGTTCGCGGCGCCTCTGCCGACCGATGCGAAAACAGCCCGGGCCGCTCCGAGGATACCGGCGTCATCGCCCAATTCGGCGCGTACGATCTTAACACGATCCGCCGGTTCTGGAAACGCCCTTTCGTTGACCTCCCGCCGCACTTCGTCAGCAAACAGGTCCCATGCGGCGGAGACACCTCCGCCAAGAACGATCATTTCCGGATTAAGCACATTGACCAACCCGGCCAGTCCGATCCCGAGATAGCTGCCCATCGACGTAAAAACTGCCGACGCCCTTTTATCTCCGCTCTTTGCGGCCTCATACACGGCAGATGATGACGCCACGTCGAGTCCGGCACTTATTGCCGATCTGATAATCGCCGTTGCCGAGGCATACTGTTCGATGCATCCGCGGCTGCCGCAACCGCAAGGATGCCCGTTCGGTTCGACGCATATATGGCCGACCTCTCCGGCGGTACCGTCCTTACCGCGATAAGGCACACCGTTTATTACGAGCCCGCCGCCGACGCCCGTGCCGAGCGTCACACAGATCGATGTATCGACTTCTCGCGAGGCACCAAGCCAATTCTCGCCGATCGCCGCCGCCGTCGCGTCATTTTCGAGGACAGCTTCGACGCCGAGGCGTTTTGCAAGGATGTCCCGCAAAGGGACGCCCTCAAGGCAACGCAAATTAGGCAGTTTGTTCAAAATGCCTTTTTCAATATTGATGGTCGCGGGGACCGCGGCGGCGATCGCACACACCGATAACGGGTCCGCCAATCCATTGCGGCAATTCTCGGCCAATCTGACGATAAGGTCGATGACGTCGTCACCCGACGACCCCTTCGGAGTCTCAGATCGCAAACGGGAGTAAACGGTGCCGTCCTCACCAACCGCGGCCAAACGTAAGTTTGTGCCGCCCAGATCTAATGCCAAAGCAATTCTGTTCATTATGTGGAGGGTTAACTGTTACCTTTTATTTCTTTGGCCGATCAGATTCAGGCACGTTCATGAAAACATCTTCGTATTTCGCGTAGCCATCCTTGATCACGGTTTCCATGAGGTTGGCCTTATCTACGGTCACCACCTCAAGCAGGATCGCCGGCACCTCTTTTGAATTGTCGTCCTTCTTGAATGGCTTCGTGTCCAACTTCTCTTTCTTCGCGAGTTTGATCGCCGCTTCGACGGCTGAATTGGCAAGCGGAATGATCGGTTTATAGACCGTCATCGACTGTTTGCCCTCAGCAATGCTTTGCAACGCCCGTTTGTCTGCATCCTGTCCTGTAACGATGATCTTGCCGGCGAGGCCTTTTTTCGCCAGCGCACTCACCACGCCGCCGGCCATGCCGTCATTCGAAACGACAAATGCCTGAATATCGTCATTGTTCTGCGTTAGTGCGTTCTCGGCAAAATTTAGAGCGAGTTCGGGCTTCCAGTCCGGTATGAACTGCTCGGCCTTAATAACAACGTCGCCTTTTTTGATCGCATCATTGAGAACGGCCATGTACTCCTTATTCATGATGTGAGCGTTATTGTCCGTTGAGGCCCCGTTTACGATCACGTAGTTACCCTTCGGAACCTTGCTCAAAGCGTACTCAGCGATCTTTCGGCCGATCACAGGCACTTGATGTGAAATGTAGACGTCGATCTTATCAGAATTGATCAGCCGGTCGTAACTGATGACCGGTACGCCTTGGGCCTTTGCCTTATCGACCATCGATGCCGCCTGGGTGGCGTCCTGCGGGGCGATCACAAGCACGTCAACCTTCTGCGTCAGAAGGTTATCGACATCATTTGCCTGCCGGTCCGGGCTGTTGTCCGCGACGGTGATCACACAATCGACGTTCAACTTCTTGCACTGGGCCTCGAAGGCATCACGGTCACGCTGCCACCGCTCTTCCTTGACGGTCGCCATCGCAAACCCGATCTTTATCCGCTTTTCCTGCGGGCCGCTTGAACACGAGGCCACCCAAAGGGCGGCGAATACCAATATCAGCAGTCGTTTACTCATCATCGTAAATTTTGATCCTTAGTACCTAAATAAATGCCGGACTGTGCAAATTAAATCAAAAAAAGCACGATTCGGCAATGTGCCGAATCGCCGGCCATCGAGGAACGCCGCGAGTTGTCACATCCGCCTGAAAAGTCGCGATTCTGAAAAAAATCCAACGCCGGCCATTTTATACACTTTTCCATTTGAATCAGTTTCGAAATGTGGTATAACTGTTAGGCAAATCTTAGCTTAGCAGTCCAAGTAAGCAACGTAACGATAATTCGGTTTTAACGCTGAACGTGTTGTTTTTATTGACATTGGGCTCGAACTCGTGTAAAAGATTGAAAGGTTTGTTTTTTTGATTTTATTGAACTGAAGCGATACAAGAGGAGAACTATGAATAGTAAACTGTGGATTCGAAAGGCGACTTCGTCGTGCTTGATGATTGCAATGCTTGCGACCTACTCGATGGTTGCACTGGCAAATACTGAAAAAACCACCGGCGAGATCGTCGTCAATGGAAGTGAGTCGGTTGTGGTCAATGGCGAAGCAGCCAAAAGCGGCCGCACTATCTTTTCGTCGAGCATCGTATCGACCCCGGCCAATTCGAGCGCTGTCATCAGCCTCGGAACCGCCGGCGAGATCGACCTTGCTCCGAACAGCGTCGCAACGGTTTCGTTTGATGCGAAGACCGCTACGATCGACCTCAGTGCAGGTTCGCTTACAGTTCTCCGTGCCGCTAACCCGGTCAATGTCAACGCCGCCGGAACCTCGATGAGTTTGAATGCAGGCGAAAGAGCTTCAGCTCAGGCCGGCCGTTCGACGGACGATTACAAGGATGCTTCAGGCAAATGTATCGACGCTGACAAAGACGGCAAAGAAGAGTGCGACAGCATGACCACCTGGTGGCCGTGGGCACTCGTCATGGGTGGAGCCGCAGCAGGCATCATCTGGGCCGCATCGCAGGGCGGAAACGATATCGCCCTCGGCGGTGGAACGGTCGTCGTTAGCCCAAATCGCTAAATCTTATTGCACTTAGCCGCCGCGGCATCTCGCCCCGGCGGCTAAGCTTATTATCTATTTGATAGGAATGATTCAGGAGGATATTAACTCAAATGTTCGGCAAAAATAGTCTTCGCAAATTAATTACAACGGTCACCGTAGCGGCTGTTTGGTGTGTTTATTCATCGGTGGCCTTCGCTGTGCCTGTCAACATGGCCGGCGAGATCACTGTTTCTGGACAGGTGTCCGTCAATGGCCAAGCCGCTGTTTCAAATTCGACCATCCTTTCGGGAAGCACGATCGTTACCGGTGCCGACTCGAGTGCGGTTGTTAGCTTGGGCAAAACCGGTCGGATCGAAGTTCTTGCGAATTCGAGCCTGACGTTGACTTTCTCGGAATCAAGCATCGTCGGTACCCTTTCAGAGGGTAAGTATCGTGTCTCGAACGCTGCCGGCGTCGCCACGACCTTTGCCACCAAGAACGCTACGATCATTGCTGATGCCGGCCAGGCAGACAGCTTTGCGATCGAGGTCGAATGCTCGCACACTCACGTCGACACGTCGACCGGACTCGTTACCATGCGTGAAGGCTCGAACGACAAGCAGGTCGCTGCAGGTTCGTCAGCCACCGCTGGCAATGTCGAACAGTCAGGCTGCAAGCCGTGTCTGCGTCCCGGCTCGGCTCCCGGAGTTGCTATCGCAGGATGGCCGTGGCTGATACTTGTTGCTGCCGGTGTCGCCGGTGCTGCTGTTTTCCTCGGCACCACCAAGAATGACACCACGCTTGGCGGCGGCACGATCATCGTTAGCCCGACGCGTTAATTCTCGAACGAACGTTCTCTTTGTTTTGCGGGTCATGTAACTTACGTGACCCGCAATCTTTTATTTGTAGATTGTGAATTATTTAACAAACTAGTAATTTTGTAGCTATGCATATCGCAGTAATTGGAACAGGTTATGTTGGTTTGGTCTCCGGTGCATGTTTCGCTGAGTTTGGGACCGATGTCATATGCGTCGATGTCGACGCGTCAAAGATCGAAAAGCTAAATAACGGCATTATCCCGATATATGAACCGGGCCTCGACGCCATCGTCAAAAAGAATGTTGAGGACGGCCGCCTGCATTTCACGACCGACATTCGTTCGGCAGTTGAGCGTGCTCAGGTCGTGTTTCTCGCCGTTGGCACGCCGCCGCAGGCGGATGGAACGCCGGACATGAGTTACTATCGCCAGGCCGCCAAGGACGTTGCCGAGGCGATGAATGAGTACAAGGTGCTCGTCACCAAATCGACCGTCCCCGTCGGCACCGGAAAATGGCTGAGGAACTTTGTTCAGGAAAATCTCAAGGTCGACACTGAGTTCGGTGTTGCGTCAAACCCTGAATTCCTCCGTGAAGGTGCCGCCATCACCGACTTTATGCGTCCGGACCGGGTCGTCATCGGCAGTAACGAAGACCGTGCGATCGAGGTAATGAAAGAGTTATATCGCCCGTTGTACCTGATCGAGACGCCTATCGTGATCACTTCCCTTGAGGCCGCCGAGCTTATCAAATACGCAGCCAACGCGTTTCTCGCGACCAAGATCACATTTATCAACGAGATCGCCAATCTCTGCGACGCCATCGGCTGCGACGTCCATGATGTCGCCCGCGGAATGGGAATGGACAACCGTATCGGGAAAAAGTTCCTCCATCCCGGACCGGGCTACGGCGGTTCCTGCTTCCCGAAGGATACGCGTGCGTTGACCACAGTAGCGGATCAGTTCGGCGTTGAAACACTCATCGTCGACGCCGTCATTGAGGCCAACGAACGGCAGCGTGATGCAATGATCCCCAAGATCGAGAAACTCGTAGGTGATCTCAACGGCAAGAAGATCGGTATGCTCGGACTTTCGTTCAAGCCAGAGACCGATGATATGCGCGAGTCACCCGCGATCGAGATCGTTGCCGAGCTCATCAAGCGTGGAGCGTCGATCAAGGCCTTTGACCCTGTCGCAATGGAAGAGTCCAAGCACTATATTTCTGGCATCGAATACGCCCATGACGAATATGACGCTATCGCCGGAGCCGATGCTATGGTTATCGTCACCGAATGGAACCAGTTCCGGGCCCTCGATCTCGAACGTGTGAAGTCGCTGTTGACCGCACCGAAGATCGCCGACCTCCGCAATATATACGAGCCGAAGGAAATGCGTGAATTGGGCTTTGAATATGTCGGCGTTGGCCGATAGAATTGTCGCGGGCCGCGACTCTGCAGCGGTGATTTGAAAATGGCGCTTACATCCAAAGTACTTGTTACCGGCGGTGCCGGTTTCATTGGCTCCAACCTGGCGGACGAACTGATCCGCCAGGGAGCCAAGGTTTCGATCATCGACGATCTGTCAACGGGAAGCCGCGAAAACCTCGATGAGATCAGCGGCGATTTCCAGTTCTACCACGGCGACATCAATGACGCAGCACTGCTGAGAAAGGCCATATCGGAGGCCGAGGTAGTGTTCCATCAGGCTGCCCTGCCAAGCGTTCCCCGCTCGGTCGAAAACCCGTCCGAAACACATCGCGTATGTGTTGACGGCACCTTCAATGTCCTTTTGGCCGCCAAAGAGAATGGTGTCAAACGGTTTGTTTACGCGGCGTCCAGCTCGGCTTATGGCGACCAACCCACGTTGCCTAAGGTCGAGACGATGAGCCCGGACCCGCTTTCTCCCTACGCGGTTGCCAAGCTGACGGGTGAGTTATACTGCCGATCGTTCAACAACGTCTATGGCCTGGAAACGATGGCTCTTCGTTATTTCAACGTCTTCGGGCCGCGTCAAAATCCATCGTCGATGTACTCAGGCGTTATTTCCCGGTTCATCGATGCATTGATGAAAGGCACTACGCCCGTGATATTCGGCGACGGTGAACAGTCACGTGACTTCACCTATGTGGCAAATGTGGTCGACGCCAACATTCGTGCAAGTCAGGCTTCTGAGGGGCTCGGGCGAACCGTGAATGTCGCAAACGGCGATCGTGTCTCGCTGAACCAGTTGCTGGATGTACTAAAAAGGATCACCGGTAATCCGGATGTGACGGCAGAGTACAAGCCGGCCCGGACGGGTGATGTCAAACACTCGCAGGCTGACAACCGTCGAGCTCTGGAGTGGCTCGGTTATCAGGAGTTGGTCGGACTCGAAGAAGGTTTGCGTCGAACGATCGACTGGTGGAAGACGAGCTGCTTCGCCTCCTAATTGCCAATTATTTGGGGATCGTAAATACATCGTCATCCAGCTTCGAATTGACGAGTATCTCCTTTGCCTTGAATGCAGCGTACGCGGTCAACTGCCCGAGATCGAACCGCTGAGAGTATTTTTCCGGCACCAGGATCCCTTCCACAAGCATTGATTTGTCGATCTCGACCGACGTCGAGATCAAACGTCCCTGAAACTCATAACTGGATTCATAACCTTTGATCTGGTTTGTCTTATCGTCCAGAAAAAAGTCAGTGTAGTACCCCTCAGGCGTCGTCACGCGAAACCCCTTTCTCTTTTTCTTTTCGCCCGTGAGAGCCGAAACGACAAATCCTTTATCACCGATACGCTGCATCACCGGAAATCCAAGGCTCGTAACCGGCGGGAGAGCCACGCCCTGTAATGAGGAATATGTTTGTTCGCCGTCATAAACCTGTTTGAGCGGTTGAAACGGGCTGTTGATGATAAATGAGTACCGATCGCCGGCTATCGCCGTCGCGAACGTAGCGGGTGTCGCCTGATTGAAAACGTTAAGGTCAAGCGAACCACGTATGACCAGCGTCTTCATGGCCTTTAGCTTTTCTCCGCCATGCGCCGCCAGCGTTTGTTTGGCGATGTCGTCAGCTGATGCCTCAACGGCTGCGGCCTTCGGACCCGGCTTTTGGATTTCGGACTTTTGTCCGAATACCGCGGTCGAAACCATCATTGTCAGGATCAAAACGTAAAAGTACTTCATAATTTATTGTAAAGTCTTTGTATTATGTTTCAGATGCTGAAAGAGAGGCAAATACTGCTTAGTATTTGCCCCTCATTGATCGTGCCGTGTCGGCCCGGTTTGCTTACCAGCTGAATCTGGCCTGCAGCTCCACACGGCGATTTGCCGTTCCGCCGCCGCCGCCAAATCCGCCAAAACCTCCGGCTATATTCGTCGACTGGCCGAATCTGCCGGAACTCAAACTGCCGATCGGCGTATTGAGATTGACGGTGTTGAACAAGTTGTTAAAGTTAACGCTCAAGTTCAAGTTATACGGCTTGCGTCGGTCGCCGCCACCGCCAAACATACCGCCCATTGGGCCGCCGCCCATTCCGCGGCCTCCGCCGCCGCCCATCATAATGCCTGGAGGAGGACCACCCATTCCGCCGCCCTGATTGCCTCCGGCGGCCGCTGTTGATCCGGCTGTTTTACCAAATCCAAAGTTCTTACCGACCCTCAGATTGACGCTGAAGTAGCCCGGTCCTTCGCCGTAATTTCGCGGAATGATCAAATTCGGATCTTTCCCGGCGACATCACAGTACGAGGCAGTAATGCGAAGCTCGGAACATTTTGCCCCGAGTTCCCCGTACGTTGGACGTTCCGTAAAGAGCGAATCGCCATTGAGATCGACGCCGCGAGTAATATTGAACGGGCGGCCCGAACTTGCCGTGATAAACGGATTCAGCGAGATGCTCCAGGGCAGAGTAATATTTCCGCCGATCACGAAATTGTGCCTGATGTCCGAAGACGATCGGCCGTATTCTCCCGTGAGGTCGTAGTTGTACGACGGGAAGCTGTTGGCTCCGTCAGTGTCACTCTTTGCAAAACCGAGGCGGTAGTTGCCGAAGAGCGAGATCTTCGACGAGATCATGCTTCGGAAGTTCATTATCAGCTGATTTTGGTTGCTGACACCGCTCGCTTCGTACTGGTAAATATTACCCAGTGCCGGCTGCGGCCGGGGTGCATTCAGACAGTTAGTCTGGAGCGGGCATATCGGAGCGTTGATGTTTCGCACGCGCAACTGATGAATTGTCCTCGAAGTAATGAAGAAAGCACCAAATGTGGTCTTGTACGGCAGCTGCCTTTCAATTCCGAGAGTCGCCTGCATCGTGTACGGCACGCTGAGGCCGCTGTCGATGGTGCGGATCGTATTTGACTGCGGAAGTGCAGCCAGGATCTGCGCAGCGGTCGGCGAATTCGTCACGCCGCCAGTGGTAAATACCGGTTGAGCCAACAGAGCGAGTGCAGCGGCCCGCCGTGCCGGATCCGGGTCATTGGCACTGACGATCAGATTCAGCTGACGCGTACCGTTGAAACGCTCGGCCTGAAGCGTCAGATTTTCGCTGAATCGCTCATAAAAGAAGCCAGCACCGCCGCGAAACACGGTCTTCGGTGCTTTTGCACCACCGGCACCCGGCGACCATGCGAAACCGACACGCGGAGCAAAATTCTTGGGGTCGTTTACGTTTGTCTGATTCTCGTATCGCAACCCGAAACTCAACAATAGTGCCGGCGAGATGCGCCAATCGTCAGTTATGAAAAGGCCTGCGTCGAAACGCGAGACATTTGCCAGCGGGTCGCCGGTCGTAAGCGAAAACTGCGTTGGGTCATAACGCGTACCGGCGGCACCGAGGACGCTTGCCCGATACTGCTCGATAGGCGAGACGATGCCGTCGCCGTTTAGGTCATACGCGTCCGCACCGAAAAATCCGGGGAAAACATATGTACCGCCGTAATTACTCTCCGATCTGTCATTGATACTGACATTACGCAGTCGCACGCCAAACTTGACCGAGTGCTGCGAATTCTTGCCGAACGACGTCGTTGTATTGTTACTTATCTCCCAGACCTTGTTGGTATTAAAGCTCGTACCGATCTGAGCTCCGCCGCCGGTGAAAGCCGACGCGACGTTGATCGTCGGGATCGAATTATCGCCATTCTGCGAACGCTTGTTGAATGAGTATTCGAATCGGGTCTCGTTGATCGTCTTAGCGTTAATGATCGCCGTCTCGGTCAACCGTATCTCGTGACCAAAGCTGGTCGTTTTATAAGCTCGTGACGGCAGTGACGTATCGCCGACGCCCTGGTTCTTGTTCGTCGAGCGGTCAAAGCTGTATCTCGCAACCAACGTATTCTTGTCGTTGATAGCAAAATCGACACGCGGCCCGATCGAGAATCTCCGGCTCGGGATCGTCAGATCTTCACGAAAGCTGACGGGGTTTAGCCCTGCGTCGAGAACAATGGCGTTAATGATCGCGTTGTTATCGGCGTCGCGATTCATGATATCCAAAAAGTATGAAGCCTTGCCCTTTTTGATCGGACCCGACAAATTACCGCCAAATGAACGCAACTGGCTCGGGGCCCGATTGGTTGCGAACGGATTTCGCGAATTCAGGCTTTCGTCGTTGAAACTGCCAGAGATCGAGCCGCGGAATTTGTCCGAGCCCGGCTTCGTCAAAATCTCGATACGCCCGAAACCAGGGCGGTCAAACTCGGCCGAGAACGGGTTTTGGTTGATGCGGATCTCGCGGATCGATTCCTTGGGCGGCAACTGGCCGCCGGTAAATCCGTCAATGTAGATCTGACCTCCGTTCGGACCTGCCGACGGGCCCGCCAACGCCTGAAGTGCGGCCTGGAGTTCATCCGGGTCATCCGGCAGCGAATCCAGGTCCTTGCCCTTGATCACGGTCGCGTCGGCATTGTTATCCGCGTCGTTCGAAACTGCTTCGTTATTCGAAACATCGACAGTCTCTTCAACGCCCGAGACGGTCAAAACGACAAACAGTTCGTTCTTTTCGCCGGCCGTGACTTCGACCTCAGTGTTTTCGTATAAGGCGAATTTCGGTGCGATTGCCTTTACGGTATATTTGCCGGCTTCGAGTCCCGTGACACTGTATTCGCCGCGAGCGTTGGTGATAGCGGTCTTTTGGGTACCCTTCGGGGAGACAACCGTCACGGTCGCTCCGACCAGCACGGCCCCGAGCGAATCGGTGACCGAGCCCGCGATGCTGCCCGTCGATTGAGCGAAGGCAGCTCCCGCAGCGAGTGCGGTAACGAGGCCTATAAGTATTATGTTTTTAATGACTTTCATGATTTTTGTTATAAATAGCAATTTGATAACGCCCGGAGGTTTTTCAGCCAATTGCCGCCTCCGGGCGAAGATATCTTGTTTTTAAGGGAAACCGATGCCGTCCAGGCCCGGGATAGAAAATCCGCCGTCCAGTCCGCGTCCGCCGCGGCCGCCTCCCGATTGGGCTTGGGCCATTCGCAGAAAGGGCTCGACACCGGCAAGAAGTTTGATAGCGTTTACTTTCGTCATATCTCCATTCCTGGTGCTCGAGATTGCGATCATATCGCCGGCCTTCAGGTCAGCAGCCGTGATGTTCGGAAACCGCTCGAGCATATCGTCGATACCGCCGCTGCCGCGTCCTCCGCCCATTCCCGGACGTCCCTGTCCCGGTGCACCTGCTCCGGGCTGGCCGCCTGCGGGCTGGCCGCTCGGCTGACCGCCGGGCTGTCCCTGCTGTACTCCGCCTTGTCCCGGCGGACGCATTCCGCCAGCGCCAAACTGGCCGCCCGCCAGCCTTTCGGCCATTTCAGCCGGAAATTTCTTCATAATGGACGTTGAACCGAGTTCGACTGTAACGTCTTTTTTCGTCTGCAGGTTGGTGATCACGATCTCGTTCTTTGCGGTGTCGACTGACTTGACCGTGCCCGCGATCGTCTGAAACGCACCGGTGACTATCTGCTCTGCCGAAAAACTGGTCCCGTCGGAGCTCTTGTCACCCAATGCACGGATCATGTCGCCCTGCTTCACGTCGGCGATCGAACTGTCTACCGCCTGATCAAAACGGATCGAATTCGGAGCGTATCGTTTGAATTTGGCATCACCTTTCGGCGTCAGGACCGTCGAGGTTGTGCCCATCAGGCCTCGAACCTCGACCGTGATCTGATTGGTCTGAGCATTGACCGCGGTCACCTTACCGGCGATCCCGCGGGTCCGCCACATTTCGGCTTCCTTCGCATTTTTCTGAGCGATCGCCGATTTTGACATCAGATATACCGACCGAGCCGGAAATGATTTGCCTTCGGCGTCGAGAACGCCGGTAGCCATCACCCGGTCTCCGACCGCTATGTCCGAAACCGCCGCCGGCGTGGCCGCGGCGAGATCAGGTTTTGCGGGATCGACCCGCTTAAATTCGGTCTTGGCCGAAAGCACGCCGTCGACATTACCGGTCTTTGAATTGATCGTGATCCTTTCGGCCGATATCGCAACCACGTCACCGCTGATGACCGAGGGTTTGATCGACGCTGTCGGGGTAGTTTGTGCTCCGATGCCGACCACGGCACACAGAATAAAAATAATTATGAATAAGTTCTTTTTCATTGCTAAAATTTCGCGAAATTTGTCTAGTCAGATTACGACCAATCTATTCGTCAAGTTGCACGAATCAGATTCTATGACGTTAATTCTATCAGTATGGTTCGAGGCTATTTGTAAAGAAATGTAAAAGTCTGCAAACAATCAGCTTATGCCTTTTGCCAGACATTCGAAGAACGGGCGGTCAGGATCAGGCCGATACCGACCGCAAAGACCGAAAACAGGGCTATCACCCACAGGTAGGGTACAGACAGCAGGATCGTCCAAACGATCACGCCCAACAGCGTCGCGAGTGTTTCTGACCGGTTCGCGTCAGACAGAAATCGCTTTTGCAGGAGCTTTCCGACTGTCACCTGCAATGCGACGCGGCCGAAAACATAGCCGAGCAGGATCATAACGAACCCCATCAACCCGAGCGTCGCGCTCAGAAAGTCCGGCAGCACGCTAAGGCTGCCGACAATTGCGATGATCGTTCCGATGAAAACTACCGAACCAAGTGCGCTTATCTTGAGAGTCGACAGCCGGATCCTGGCCACTGCCCTGCCTACGGCCCCCGGAGCGATCGTCGTCATCACCATCGAGATCGCAAACCAGAACAGTGCAAGCAGCAGCCTCTGTGCGACAAATGTCCAGGTTATCGCGGGAGTTAGTATCTGTGAGGGATTTTGAGCGATATCGCGGAGTTCCTCTTCCCAAACGCCGAAGACGACTGTTTCCTTACCGGCTTCGCGCAGTGCGTTCGCACTTTCGTGTTTGTAGGAACCGCCGAAAACGATCACATCACCACCGATATAACCGTTCTCCTTCTGGATCACCGAACCGCCGATCGTGGCAACGTCACCCTCGACCCTTCCGTTTACGATGACATCGCCGCCAAATGAAAATACGCCCTTTGCGCTCTTGCGGACCTCGACCGACTTTGCGATCGCGATGACCTCCATTTCCGGAGCGTCCTCGACTATCAACGTCTTTTCGTCATCCGAAAGCGAGATCTCAGGAGCGGCGTGTATCGAATTCGAGCAAAGCAATATCATCGCGAATAACCAGGACGCGGTTATCGTCGCCGTCACAATGTGGTGCGACCGGATATTGAAAAAACTCGTAAGTATCACGTTAGTGGAAAGTCTATGTGCGCCTAAGCCGGGACCTGGATCTTGAGACCAAATACGACAAGACCAAAATTGCTCCGGCGAGCATCATCAAAACGGCAGGGATTTGGAATTGTCCGCTGACGGTCCTCAGGACCACCCCGAAACCTACCAGTAATGAGTACGCGACGTGGCCGACAAAGTTTCCGACCGCAGCGATCTTTTCGCCAAAAATCACGATCTGTCCGATCAGAGCATTGGCGTCTGGCCCGAGGGCGAATAGTACGAAGAGTAATAATGCGGCGCAAACAAAGACCGCGCTGTAGAGTTCGCTCGGCCTTCTCAGTCCGCTGACCGAGCTTTCGGCGTTCGTGACGAGCCGTTCGGTAAAATTCGCAGGCAGGTCAATGTCGAATTCGCCGGACAGCGATGAGTTAAGCGAGCAAAGGAATTGTTTTTGAAGACGCAATTCTTCAGAACATTCGGCACATTCGGCAAGGTGTGCCTCGATCTCGAGTTCGCGCTCGTTCGCGAGCTCGCCGTCCGCGTAGGCTGCGATCTCCAAGGTCGGGCAATCTGATTGGTAGTTTGCGTCAAACCGTGCCATCTCAGGTAATATCAGGGAGAATCCCGCCTATTTCAAGAACTTGATCGTGAGCGGATATTCCCAAAGTTCGCCATTGTTGGCCTTCATCCCGCCGATGATCGGAAAAACAATGCCCATAATGCCGACAGCGAGGATCGTCAAAAATCCGATCAGTACAAACATCAGCACGACACTTACAACAGCGTAAATGACCGATGAGATCATCCAATTGACGACCATCTTGCCGTGGGCATCGAGTCCGGGGATCTTATCCTTCTGCGTTTGCCACAGAACGATCGGCACGATTATCCCAACCGGAAACAAAATGACGTTCGCGAGTTGAGACAGGTGCAGCCACATTCCCATTTGTCTCTGTTCGGGCGTCTGCAACGATGAAGGCGGTTGAAACTGCATTTCGTAACTCATATTTAGATCCCCTTAAATCCGCGTTCTACAAACATCTGTCTCATCATCTCGCGTGCACGAAAAAGCCGGTTCTTGACCGTACCGAGCGGAAGCCCGGTAACCTCGGCGATCTCGTCATACGAGAGATCCCTCGAATGCCGCAGCACGATCAGATCTCGATATCCGGGCGGCAAACACTTGATCACCGCATCGATCTCGTTCCGCCATTCGCTACGCTCATGATCCTGTTCCGGCGAGGGACGTCCGCTCTCGATCTGAAACTGAAATGTCCCATCGGCATTTTCTGCCTCGATGCTCATCGCGACTACCGAATTTCGACGCATATGGTCGATCGCGGCATTATGAGCGATGCGGTAAAGCCAGGTTGAGAATTTGTATTCGGAACTGTATTTTGAAAGTGAATTATAGACCTTGATGAAGACTTCCTGCGTAACATCCAGCGACGATTCGTAATCGCCGAGCATCCGGAACACATAGCTCGTGATCGGCCGTTGATATCGGCGAACAAGTTCCTCAAAGCCGTCGGTCCTGCCGGACACAGCATTGACGATCAATTCGCCGTCCGTCAGGCTTCGGATATCACCGATCGATAATGCGTGAATGGTCATCGTTCAGGATCGAATACGGTATTGTCTTCGAATTTGTTTCAAACTTCAAGACCAATGCCGCTGGTTCAGGCAAGCGCCGCGAGTGCCGCCGGTGCGGCGATCTCATCAAAACTAAAACTCGTGTCCGGGATCGACAGGCCGACATCCTCGGGCCTGAGTATCTGGAGCGATCTGCCCAGTGCCTCGCTGGCGATCTGGGTGATCTTAGCGGGTACGAGCCCGCGTCCGATCAGGAGCACCCGGTCAAGATAGCCGCCGTTCATGTTCGCTCCGAACCGATCATTGTAAAACATCAGCAGACGATAGACCTCGTCGTCGACCTCGGTCGGCAGGCACGTGACGGTGCGAACGACCGTTGGCTCGTCACCGCGCAGAAGCAGGGCCGTAAAACCATCATCCTGTTCGCTTATCAAAAGCGAATCCGCCTTGTCGGCTCGACGGACAAGCCAATTGGCCTCACCGACCGCCCGCGGCAAGATCAGTCCGGCCTTCCATCCCATGTTCTCAAATAGGGTTTCGTATTCATCGATCACAGCTAACGAGATCGCGGTCGCGAAATAACGCGGACGGCCCTCGCGATTCGGCGAGATCTTTTGACGAGAGATCCGCAATTGCGAAGCCGGAGCACCAAAGGTCTGTTCAGCTTTCCAGTCAAGTATCTCTTCGGCTTCCTGTTTTGCGGCCGGTTCGGCCTCGAGCGTAAGGATCGCCGACCTTGCCGAACTGCTGGGCAGTGCGATCGACCAGCGCTTTTGCCCCATCAAACCTGAACTCTGCAGTGCCGCTTCGAGGCTTGCCCGAAATTCGTGCGGGTCCGTGATATTGACCTCTAAAAAGCTCGGTTCGATAACGTTGGGCGGCAGGGCGATCGTCGCCGCCTGTTTGATGGAAAACGATGATCGGCCGTTTCGGGTAAGTGCGATCGCCGACACACGGTCGCGTTCGATACCAATTGCCGCGTTTGGAAAATTTGGTTTCGTGAGTGAAAAGAGCATTATTTAGTACTTGTTATACGCCGTTCCTTCCGAATCCTCGCCCTCGTCCCACTCGGGCTTTTCGAGGATCGGATCCAGCGGCTTTTCCCGAAGGTATTTTGCCTCGACAAGCTCATCGATCGACTTCGGAAGCTTTCCTTTATCGGCGGAAAACTGGTCTATGGCCCGCCGCATCTGCCACAAGTTCTCCTTAAGTACGGTTTCGCGGGCCTGCTGGACGCTCCGTTGGTAGGTCGGGATCGCAACCGAAAGCAAGATGATCAGAATGAACATCGCGATCATTAGTTCGAGCAACGAAAAGCCCCGCTGCCGCTGTGCTGAGCGGCGGCCGGCTCTATTGCTCGCAAATTTAATGATTTCACTGATGTTCATTTATGATCTCCGGTCTCCTGACGCGAGGATTACCATTCACTATACTTTTCCCCGTTCATGGCCTCCTCGTCTGAAGAAGACCTCACATCGAAAACGTTGATCTCATCCCAATTATCCGAGTCCTTATCCTGATACGAAGACCTGAATTTCCAATCCGCTTTTCCAGTCATCGGGTCAATAGGCAATTCCCGCAGATATATCTTATTCAGCTCTTTTAACTCATTTAATTCGGTCGCCTGTTTAGAGTCGCCCGAGATCCCGCTGCCTCCCGTGACATTCACACCGCGCGCTTTGACCTTGACCCCGTCGACCAGCGTTTCTATGGTCGGCGGGTATCGATCCGGATTATCCGATTCAAATATCTTGCAATCGTCCACAACCACGCGGCTTCGCGGATCTGTCGGGATATTTCCGCCCTGCGCCGCGATCGTCGGATTTCCGCTGGTAACCGCTCCCTGCGGACAGGCCCCGATTGTATCTCGCTTAAATTCGTCGATCGCGTTGCGCATCAGCCTCAACGATTCGCGCAGCCGCAGTTCCTTTTGCCGCTTGACCGCATTTTGGGCCATCGGGATAGTGCCCATTACGAGGATCGCAAGAACGGCGAGCGTCGACACGAGTTCGAGCAGGCTGTAGCCCGCCGCACTCCTGTTACTTGCCGCCGTTTTCCGGGTCAGAATTATCAGTTGATCTTGATCGCGAAATTCTTGCCGTCCGCGGTCATCAGATTCAAAACGTCGCTGTCAAAGGCGATCGCCGGCTTGCCGTCGGCCAGGGCCTCGATCTCAAAGGTCACAAGTGTACCAGCCGCGAGCGTCCGGATGCCCTCGTTCGCTGTGAGCGAGACGAACATCTTGCCGTTCTGGTTAAGGAACGGCATTGCCGCCTTGTTCTCATCCGGGCCGAAAACGTCACCAAGATTGATCGACCGTACCGCCACCTTCGCCGGATCGAACTTGAGCCCCAGCACGGCCGATCTGAAAGTCGCCGATCCCGTCAATGTGACCGCAAACCGTGCACGCTCACCGGCTTTCATCTCTTTCATTTCGCCGGCCAGTGCCAGATCCGCCGCCGGCCCTGCAGCGACTTCGGCCGGAACGGCGTTATTTTTAACGATATTAGCCGTTTGGTTAAGCTGCAGCGTCTTTACGGCTGAGTCGATCGGAATGAGCGACGGCTCGGTACCCTCGTTCTTAGCAACGGCGGTTCCCTGCGTGGAGTCAGTTCGGACATACGCCGGAGCGTCAGCCGGTTGATCCGGAAGCTGAACGTTGACGTTCGTCGGTGTCTTGCGAGCAAGCGCAAGCATCTCTTCGCGCTCTTCGTCGATGATCATCGCCTCAAGCGAATTCGACGTCGGCACCGCAAGGCTGCCGGTCGGCCGTTCGATCTCGTCCTCAGGCAATATCGCCGGAGCACGGATCACTCTGGGGGTCACGGCGATCACGATATCGACCTGCCGATTGTCATTTACCGGAGCCGTGAAAAGTCGTCCGATGATCGGGATCAGGCCTATCAGCGGCAGCCCCGAACGGCTCTTGGTTTCGACGCCCTGGGCCACGCTTGCCAGCAGAAGCGTCTTGTTGTTCTGGACGCGGGCAGTTCCCTTGATCGTTCGTTCGGTAAAGGTCGGCGTGAGCGATGACGCACCGGCAACATCCTTTGACTCGATCTCCATTGCGACCTGAACGTCCTGATTGGGGAAGACCAACGGCTTGAATTTGAGCGTCAGGCCGACTTGCTCGTAGTTGATGACGTTCGACAAAAATCCGTTCGAGGTGTTGTTGTTCGTTTGGTTATTAAAGTTGCCGTTCGAGATCTGGGCCGTCTGCACAGGCACACGCTGCCCGATCCGGGCCGACGAATCCTCGTTATTAAAGGCGTGGATCTGGGTCGAAGCAATAAGTTTGGTGTTCGACTTTGACTGCAGGGCGGTGATATTGCTTACCGGCAGCCCGAGAGCGAACCCGAGGCTCGAAATATTGGGCAGGCCCATCGCGGTCGTGATCGGCCCCGACGATCCCAAATTGATATTCGGAATCGCGGCACCGCCGATGTTGAGCAGGGTTCCGTTCTGCCCCGTAGAGCCGAGTTGGTTACCGAACTGCAGCAGGTCATTTTTATTGACCTCATAGATCGAAACGTCCATCACGACCTCGGCCCGGTCCTTATCAAGCGATGAGATCAGTTTTCCTATGAGCCTGATATTTTCCTCAGTGTCGCGGATGGTCACGCTATTGGTCGCGTCGTCGGTCAACACGATGGTCTGCGTTCGCCCGGGCTGTGCCGGAATGGCCGTCTGGACGACCTTGGCAATATCCTTGGGTGCTGCATTCTGCAAATAGAACGTGCGAAGCACGAGCTGCTGAAACTTCTGTCTCTGCGTCTGGAGTGCGACTATGATCGTCCGCGGGCCGACCTTTTGGAAGAAAAGCCCTTCCTGAAGAAATATATAGTCGAGGGCTCTTGCGGCCGTCACGTTCTTGAGATCAATGTTGACCTTTCGGTTCGGTGTTCGAAACGACTCAGTATCGAACAGCACGTTAAGATCGAGATCACGGGCAAGTTCCTTGATAATGAACTGAAGATCGACGCCGGCAGGAAACGGGAGATCGCGGAGCTTTTCGAGCTTTTGCGGCAACTGCTGTGCGGTGTCCGACTTGAATGCGGTCGGCACAAGTTTCACACTGCCATCCGCGTTCTTTTTCTCTGATTTCCCGTCCAGAACTTCCTTCTGAAGCCGGACCATTCGCTCCATTTCGGATTTGGCTAACTCGTTGGTCGGGTCAAAAGCATATGCCTTCCTGAACGCTACATAGGCGTTTTCGTAATCTTTTTCTTTCGCCGCCAGCGTCCCCTTTTTAATGTACTGCTGCGACGCATTGAACAACGCACGCGTCAGATGCAGGCGATATTCAGGATTTTTCGGGTTTTCCGAAACCGCGATCGCAAACTCCTCGCTTGCCTTGTCCCATTCTTCGGCCGCTTCGTGGCGCATACCGATCTTGAAGTGCTTTTTACCGTCGCCCAAGGCGATGGCAGCAACCGGCGAAATGGTCGAGATTATCAGGAGTAAACTGAGCAGTATGCGAAGGAAATTCGATCTTTTCATAATCGTCTGATTTGCTAATAATGGGTTCGAAGCATCGCGTTGGCCGGCAAATTGATCGGAACCGCGAACCTAATACACGGTCCAACACGTCAAAAGTTGCAAATAACGTCGATCCGGCACAATGGCAACAAGGCGCTCCCGTAATTTTCAGCCTAAATGCCTAAAAATGCAATAGTAAAAGACTGTTTTGGCTAGGGCGTGAGTGACGGCAAAAGCGATGATTCGGCGTCAATTCGTTGGGTTGGCAAGGGTATCGACGGTTAGGCGGGCAAGTGCTCGACGGCTGATCGCCGCGATCACGATCGCCGAAAAGATCGTGGCGGCGATACCCATGATCAGGACATATGAGTCACCCGTATTTTCGAGCGTCAGTTCTGAAAGGCCGGCACCGACAAGCACCATTGCTGACGACCGCGGCAGCATCCCGGCCGCCGTACCCAATAAAAATGACTTCAAGGGCACCTTCGCTGACGCCATTAGGAAGTTTGTGAAAGCAAACGGCATCACTACCGACAACCGGATCAGAAAAATGATCAGGGTCGTTCGCCAGAAATTCTCTCCCAGCAATGATCGATAGATCGCCTCGGCCCGCGGGTGTTTACCCGCGACATCAGGCAACCGGTCGCCGCTTATCCGGGAGTTGATCTTGAACGAGATCAACGCCGCCCCGACCACCACCAACATAAGGATCAGAATGCCGAGTTCAAAGCTGAAAGCCCATCCGCCCACGATCCCAATGACATTGGTCGGCAAAAGAGCGAGGCCGCACAGCAACAGCGTTCCGAAAAGGTAAACGATCGCTCCGCTGCCCCAGTTTTCACGCAGCCACTGCCCGATCGGCTCTAGAAATGTGATCAGCAGCAAGCTGCCGATAATAGGCATAAACGTGGTCAACAAAGCCATCGGCCCAAGATGGCCGAGATCCTTAATTGGTTTCCATACACGCTTAACCATACAATTTCGATATTCTAGCAAATTTTTTTGCCTACATCACCTGCCGGCGGAGGTAATCAAGCGCCGCCTGGCTGGTACGCCAACGGATCAAATAGCGGTCGCCGGGCAGTTTCAACCCGACCGATTTCGTGCCTTTTGCCCCCGAATATCCTATGAATACGGTTCCGACGGGCTTTTCCTCAGTCCCGCCGCCTGGGCCCGCTATGCCCGTGACAGCGATGGCGTGATCGGTTCCGGCGTATTCCCTCATTCCTTTTGCCATCGCTTCTGCACACTCGGCACTGACGGCACCGTGCTCTTCGATCAACGAAGGCGGCACGCCCAATGTTCGCGTTTTTGCTTCGTTCGAATATGTAACGGCACCTTCGATAAAATAATCGGACGATCCGGGCACCTCGGTAATGCGGCGGGCGATCAGGCCGCCGGTGCAGCTCTCGGCGACCGAAACGGTCTCACCACGACGGCTGAGCAGGCCGCCGACGATCTGCTCCATCGTTTCGCCGCGGGTCGCAAACACCGGTTTCCCGATCGCCGCAGTTAGCTCATCCGCGAGCCGGTCGCACGTCGCCGAAGCATCGGCCTCGTTATCGGAGCGTGCCGCAATGTGGATCTCGACCTCGCTCTTATTGAATAAGATCGACGTTTGAACCGTCGGATACGCCGTGTAGATCGGGGCCGCTATCTCATCGACAGCCGACTCGCCAAGCCCGCTCACGCGCAGGACACGCCGCTTTACGTGCGTCTCACCGGCGAGCGCCTTCAACCGTTCGAGAACATGGTCGGTAAACATCGGCTGGTTCTCGCGCGGAGGCCCGGGAAGAACGATCAACAGTTTGCCGTCGATCTCGGCCAGCATACCGACGGCGGAACCATTCGGGTTCGGCAGGATCTCGGCTCCGTCGATCACAAAAGCCTGCCGTTTGTTTATTTCGGGCATTTCGCGTCCCCAAGACCGAAAGCGCTCTCGAAGATGCTGCTCGATCTCGGTATGAAATACCAATTTGCGTCCGACTGCCGCGGCCGTGAATTCACGCGTGATATCGTCCGCGGTCGGCCCTAAACCTCCGGTCGTGATCACTACATTCGAGCGTTTAAGTGCATCGCTCACCGTCTCCTCGAGCCGTGCCCCGTCGTCACCGACGATCGTCTTGAGCATCACTTCGATCCCTATATCGTTGAGCTTTTCCGTCAGCCAAAGGCTGTTGGTGTCCGTTTTGGTCGGCGTCAAAAGCTCCGATCCGATCGCAATTATTTCTGCACTGAGCATATTTCCATACCGGCGTTTCAGGCCGCTATTTCAGTAATTTTCCACCACCGGCTTTCCGTCCGAGCCGATATAGGCACGGTACATCCCCTCAGAGTTGAACGAAATGGCCATATTCCCAAATTTGTCCATCGCGACAATTCCGCCGTCCCCGCCGAGCCTCTGCAGCTTTTGCTTAATGACCATGTCGGCGGCGTTCTGTATCGGCATTGCCCGATATTCCATCAATGACGCGATGTCGCGGGCGACCCCGAGCCGAATAAAATACTCGCCCCAACCCGTTGCCGAGACGGCACACGAATCGTTGTTTGCATATGTGCCCGCACCAATGATCGGGGCGTCGCCGACGCGGCCGTATTTCTTGTTCGTCATTCCTCCGGTCGAGGTGCCGGCGGCGAGATCACCGTAACGGTCCAATGCGACCGCACCGACCGTACCAAAACGATCTCGCGGATCTTTTAGTGGCCGAGCGGGATTTGCTGAGATCGAAGGTTTTACGCTGTCATTCTTACCCTTTTCGACCTTTTCAGTCTTTTGTTTTTCCTCTTTTAGGACATTTTGCAATGCATCCCAGCGGTGTTGGGTCCAGAAGTACTTTTCGTCCACCAGCTCGATCTTCTGTTCCTTGGCAAACTTTTCCGCACCGTCGCCGATCATCATCACATGCTCGGACTTTTCCATGATCGCACGGGCCAGACTGATCGGGTTCTTAACGTGTCTGAGTCCCGCGGCGGAACCGGCGGCCAGCGTCTTGCCATTCATTATCGAGGCATCGAGTTCGTTCTTACCATCATTCGTAAATACCGCTCCTTTTCCGGCGTTGAAAAGCGGCGAATCTTCCATTATCCGGATCGCGATCTCGACGGCGTCGACGCTTGTTTTACCTGCCTGCAGAGCCTTGAAGCCGGCGACCACTGCTTCCTCGAGCTTCTGGCGAAACTCCTTCTCTTTTTCCGGCGTCATCGCTTCCCTTCTGATGACACCGGCTCCGCCGTGGATAATGAACCCAAGCCGCGGGTTCTGGGGCGACTGGAGCTGTTTGATCTCGCCAAAACTACTCTTTTGACCAAATGCCGCAAACGGAAATGCCAGCACAGCGATCAGTAATAATGAAATGTAGATCTTCATATATTTGTCTCGTCGGATCGGCCCGATTTGCTCAAAGGGTATCACAACAATATCGAAAATGAACCGCTCAGGATCGCGTATTAGAGATGTATTTTTGCCCGAAATCGGGGTCGGCCGCCAGCAAATCGGCCTCTTCGCGGGCCCACGGCGAAATGCCGCCGGACGGGTTACGAGCAAGAGTCAAAAATTCGCTCCACGCCATGTATTTCGTCGCACCTACCTCGTCCGGATTCGGTTGGGGCATCGCGTCGGAAAACCCGACAAATACCGGGCAGATCTCGTTCTCGACAATACCGTCCTTTTCGGCCCGGTAACGAAAATCAGGCAATAACTCGAACAGTTCGATGCCGCTAATCCCCAGTTCGTACTTTAATCGCCGCCGGGCCGCGTCGATCGTCTTTTCGTGAAGCATCACGTGACCGCAGCATGAATTTGACCAAACGCCCGGCCATGTCTTTTTTGAGGCGGCACGCTGCTGCAGCAGAAGTTCGCCTTTTGAATTGAACAGAAAGATCGAAAATGCCAGATGCAGTTTAGTCTCAGCGTGGTGAACCAGCGATTTGGCCTCGGTGGCGAGCGGGTTGCCGTTTTCGTCCACATACACGAGCATTTCATCAAATCGATATTGGTGCCTTCGCCAAAAAACCGACCCAAGTGCAAGTATTATTGATCCTATTACCGCCGGCCAGAACATCGCGCCGAAAACCGCGATCGCCGTCCAGAAAAAGACGCTCAGGAATGCACTTGAACTCAGTTGGACAGGCGTCGGCAAAAGCGGTTTGCGATATCGCAGGAATATCTCGGCCATCACGGCGGCTATCGATCCTGTGATCAGCCATCCGCCAAAATTTGACAACGGAACTCCGTAAAAACCGCCCTGCCCCTCGTACTGCCAAAATCCAAGCTTTACCGCTCCAGGATCGAGCACCAGGTCAAACGCCGTCGCGATGAATGCAGTTGTAACAATTCGGCCTAAAATGTTGCCGATCATTGCCCGGGCGATGGCATATGCTCCTAAAATTAGCGGCGTCCACGCCAGAAATACCGTCCACGGCGTCACGCCGAAAAGTTTGAATCCAAGCAGTTCAGAATAGCCGAAATGTCCGTAAGGAAATCCGGTATATATCGCTGACGTTTCGATCAACAGAGCGTAAAGGCCGAGAATCGCCCAGAGCACCGCGGCGTCACGTCGGCCCAGCCAGCGACGCGTCGCCCAAAATGCCGGAAGTGCAAAGAGGATCACGTTAAGACCGGAAAGATAGTGCGACCATGGCGGCAATTCGACGTTGACCATAAAAAACGCGCCGACCGCCAAAAAGCATAATATTCCGCTAACTATGATCCGATCTTTGTTCATTAAAGCTATAATCCAACTATGCCCGACATCTCCTATTTGTTAAAGGTCAGCCGCCCGCGATTTTGGGTCTACTTGCTCGGGCCGTATCTGGTCGGGCTCGTCGCCGGGGCAGCATCGCGCGAAGATCTGCTGAACTGGCACTTCGCCGTTTTCGCGCTGTATTTTGCGTTGCCGGCGAATCTTCTGGTTTACGGCGTCAACGACGTGTGCGACTACGAGACCGACAAACTCAACCCCAAAAAGGCCGATTACGAAGCTTTGGTAACCCCTGAACGACGTACATCGGTGCTGTCAGCGATAGTGCTTTTGAATCTGCCGTTTGCCGCCGGACTGATCACCGTGCCGCTTGCGGCGATCAACGTGCTCGTCGTTTTCCTGCTGCTCTCGGTTTTCTATTCTGCCAAACCGATTCGGGCAAAGGCGGTACCGTTTCTCGATTCCGCATTCAACATCCTTTACGTCATGCCCGGCATTTTCGCCTACACATTCGTGACGGGCAACCTGCCTCCGTGGCAGGCGATCGTCGCCGGCGGGCTTTGGACGGCTGCCATGCACGCGTTTTCAGCGATACCCGACATTGACGCGGACCGTGAGGCCGGCCTGGCCACCATTGCGACCAAGCTAGGGTCGGGCGGCACCCTTCTTTTTTGTCTCATCGCGTACATTGCGTCCGCGGCTCTTTCTGTCCCGTTCCTGGGTTCGTTCGGCATTATCGGCGGAGTGATTTACGCATCGATGATGATCATCTCGTCTTTCAGTAAACGCCGCGAAGGTGTCTTTAGCGTCTATCGATATTTTCCGATCGTGAACGCCGTGGTCGGATTATGCCTGTTTTGGTATGTGGCGATATCCAAATTTCTAATGTGCCTTTTTGTCCCATGCGATCCGGGCGTTCTTAGGTAGATCGCGACTACTACGGTTAGCGACTACAATGACGCAAGTGGGCCAGCCGAGGTAATGCCGTGGACGCGTTTGTATGCAAGTTCGGCCGAGATGAGGCAGATCTGGGTCCCGATCCCGGGGTTTGTTCCCGCTCCGGCGAAGTAGAGGCCTTTTACATTTTTTGAAAAGTTCTTTGGCCGAAATATCGCCGTCTGCATCAGATTATGAGCCAAACCGAGAGCCGAGCCTTTGAACGCGTTGTAGTCGGCGGCAAAATTCTCGACCGTATAGATCCGCTTGTAAACTATCTTGTCTCTGAGGCCTTCCATTCCCATCTCGCTTTCCATCAGCGACAGGACACGTTCAGCATAACTGTCTTTTTCCGCTTCAGTTATCTCGAGGTCCGACGCGATCGGGACCAGCACAAAGAGATTTTCCTTCCCGGCCGGAGCGACGCTCGGGTCGGTCACGCTCGGTGCACAAACGTACAGCGAAGGCTCGTCCGGAAGCCGGGGATCGTCGTAGATGTCGGCAAAGTTCTTTCGCCAATCCTCACTGAACAGGAGATTGTGATGAGCCAGGCTCGGCAGCTTTTCGCTGACGCCGAGATACAGGATAAATGCCGACGGTGCCATCACCCGCTTTTGCCAATATCGTTCAGAGAACGTTCGATACTTCGGCTCCAGCATCCTCGTCTCGGTGTGGTACATATCGGCGTTTGAAATGACGATGTCGGCTTCGACGGTCGCTCCGCTTTCCAGTCGGACGCCCTTTGCGACACCGTTCGCCACGAGTATTTCAGCGACCGGCGAAGATGTTTTGATAACTGCGCCGTTCTTCTCGGCGATCCTCGCAAGTGCCTTGATCAACTCGTAAAATCCGCCTTGCGGATAGAATACGCCCTGATTGAAATCCATGTGCGACATCAGGTTGTACAGGGCCGGAGCCTCATATGGCGAGGTCCCGAGAAAGACCATCGTATATTCCATCACCTGCCGCAGTTTCTGCGATCTGAAAAACCGCGAAACGAACGTGTGCATCTTCGAAAAGACCGACAGCTTTTGGCCCTCGGTAGCGACGCGTTTGTTCAGGAAATCCCAAATGCGGTCATAGTTCTTGAACATGAAGTGCTGGGTCGCAACCTCGTACTGATATTCGCTCTGGGCCAGATACTTACGCAGATTATCGCCGGCGCCTTGTTCGATCGCCTCGAACGACGCCGCGTCACGCTCGATATCGGAGTGGATATCGAGTTTACTCGAATCGCTTCGAAAAAAGATGCGGTAAGACGGATCGAGCTTAACGAGATCGAGATGATCCTCGACACGCTCACCCATTAACTCGAAAAAGTGCGAAAAGATGTCCGGGGCAAGGTACCACGATGGCCCCATGTCGAACTTGAAGCCATCTTGCTCGAATATGTTCGCCCGCCCGCCGAGATTCTCGTTCTTTTCGAAAACCTCGACGTCGTAGCCCTTTTTTGCAAAAAGGCCGGCCGTTCCGAGCCCGCCTATTCCCGCACCGATGATGATGACCTTTTTATTCATAAACTCCGGCCAAGGCTCGGATGGACAGTTTGATCTTCTTTGGAAGGTCCGTCCGGACACGTCCTTTATAGACATTGTACCCGGCACGTTCGATCTCGCCCAGGATCGCCTTGTACAGAACGTACGAGATCTTTACCGCCAGACGCCCCCGCCAGTTAAGCATCTTGATGCCCGGAAAGGCCTCCCTGTAAACCTGCTTGTTTCGCTCGATCTGAAACTTCATGAATTCGACGAACCGATCGTCGAACCGCTTTCGGCCGAGGTCCGCGACATCCAGGCCAAAGCGTGCAAGCTCGTCCTGCGGCATATAGACCCGACCGAGTTCATCCCAGTCTTCCTTGATATCCCGAAGAAAGTTGGTGAGTTGAAACGCGTACCCGAGTTTGACCGCGTGCGGGAACGCGTCCGGCGTAGAAAATCCGACTATGCGAGTCACCATTAGCCCGATCACGCCCGCCGATCCGTACATATATTCCTCGAGCTCAGAGTAATTGGCGTAGGACTTTTTATCCTCGTCCATGAACATCGATCTAAGGAACGCCTCGCCGTCCTCGACCGGGATTTCGTATTTTCTAAAGGCAAATACGATCGCTGCCATGACGGCATCGTCCGAACCGCCTTCACGCATTGCTTCCAGCCAGGTCTGACGCCATTCCTCAAGGCGGGCGACCCGCTGGGCTCTCGTCGTCGTGCCCGGATCATCAACAATTTCGTCCGGAATGCGGGCGAAGGCGTATACCGCGTAGATGCCCTCGCGGGTCTCACGCGGAAAGAACTGGGTCGCGAAATAGAAGCTCGTCCCGTACCGACGGGTTATCTCCCGGCATTCTTCGAGGCCGCGAAGTACAAGTTCTGTTTTCTTGGTAGCAATGGATCTCATTTCGATATCATTCAACGCTACTCTATCCGCGTCCGCTCTAAGAAAGGCGAACTCCATCGGAAGTATTAACAGTTGACGAAATTTTTTTTCGAGAATAATACGAAATCGGATTCAACGAAGCTACGATTTATTCAGTGGAGGCGAGATAATCGCGGACCATCTTCATGTCCTCCCAAACCTCGCGCTTCTTGTGCGGATCACGAAGCAGATAGGCGGGATGAAATGTCGGCATCACCTTCGATCCGCGATAGTCGTGAAATTGCCCGCGGAGTTTGCCGATCGGCACCTTTGTTTCCAGTAGGTTATGTGCCGCGGTCGCCCCGAGAACGACGATAACTCGCGGTTTGACGACCTCGATCTCGCGGAGCAGAAACGGTTTGCAGGCGATCGTTTCATCCGGCTCAGGAGCGCGGTTCTGCGGCGGCCGGCAGCGGTTGATGTTGCCAATAAATACGTCTCGTCGCGGGATCTGCAGTCCCTTTTCGATAATGTCCGTCAAAAGCTGGCCTGCACGCCCGACAAATGGTTCGCCCTGCAGATCCTCGTCAGCCCCGGGAGCCTCGCCCACGAACATCAGGTCGGCGTTGAAATTACCGACGCTGTTCACTACCTGCGTGCGTCCGAGCGTCGCGAGTTTACATCGTGTGCAGTCCGCACCGATCTCCTTGCGGATCGATAAGATGGCGTTCGTATTCGGATCGTCGGCGTGGCTTGAATCTGTTGCGGTCATTGGTTCATTGGGCGTTTTAGATTGCATTTGCGGTGACGGTGAAATTGTCGTTCTTTTCGGGTTCGGACGGTTCGACAATGACGGAAGCGTCGACAATCTCGACACTCCCGGCTTCATAGGTTCGGCCTTCTTTTCGACAGGCCGAGCGATCGGCGGCAATACGGACGCGGCGGGCGATAATGACCGCTCCACCGGACGATCTGAAGCCCGTACGCCAGCCCGCATTTGCGGTTCGACCACGGAAAGCAGATCGGCATCGATCGCGTCGACTCCAAGCTCCCGCAAAAACAGCACTTGTTCGCGGATATCCGCGACCAGATCGGAAATTTCGTCGTTCTCAGCCATCAAAAATTATTCTTAAATTGCTCGGGGAAAGATCACCCGTCACGAAGCCCGGATGCGTAAAACTTCATCAAGTATACGATCCGCCAATTCGCGTTTCGACATCAGCGGCAATTCCATTTCGCCGCGACGAGAAATGATCGTCGCGATGTTTGTATCGGTATTGAATCCGGCACCGTCTTTGGTAATGTCATTGGCAACGACCATATCGAGCCCCTTCTTCTCCATTTTCGAACGTGCATAGCCGACGACGTCATTCGTTTCGGCCGCAAATCCCACCACGATCATCCGGTCGTGCCGATTCCGCGAAACATTGGAAAGTATATCGGGCGTTTTCCTTAATTCGAGTATCATCTGGTCACGCCCTTCTTTCTTGATCTTGGCGTTCGCGGCATTGGCAGGGGCGTAATCTGCCACCGCGGCCGCCCCGACAAAGACGGTCGCGGACGGCAGTTCGCCCATCACAGCGTCAAACATTTCCTTGGCCGAAATTCCGCGGATCACTTTCACGTTTTTCGGCGGCTCAACGGCCGTCACTCCGGCAACCACCGTTACATTGGCCCCTCTCGCAGCGGCAGCCTCGGCCACAGCAAAGCCCATTTTCCCCGAAGAATGATTAGAAATGAACCTCACCGGATCGATCGCCTCACGCGTCCCGCCGACCGTGATCAGAAAGCGTTCCCCTGAAAGGTCTTGGGCCTTTGTTTTTTGGTCCTTGGATCTTGTCTCACCATCCAACAAAGCCAGCGCCTGTGCAACGATATTCTCTACGTCCTCAAGTTTCCCCGTTCCGACCGTCTTACATGCAAGTTCACCCGCGACCGGCTCGACGAAATGCACCCCGTCAGCTCGCAGTTGGGCGACGTTCCGATGCGTCGCGCGACTGTCCCACATCGTCGTGTTCATCGCCGGTGCGATCATCACCTGTGCCGTCGTCGCGAGATATGTCGAAGACAGAAAATCGTCAGCGACGCCGTTGGCAAATTTGCCGATGGTGTTCGCCGTCGCCGGAACGATCAGCAGCAGGTCGATGTTTTGCGAAAAATTGATATGGGCGATCGGGTCGGGATTTTGCGGGTCGTAATCGTCAACGATCACGTGCTTATCTGTCAACGCCCTGAATGTGAGCGGCTGTACGAACTCGGTCGCATGCCGGGTCATCGCCACACTCACCTCGCAGCCCGCTTTTTGCAACGCACGCATCACCTCGACGGCCTTATAAGCCGCTATCCCGCCGGTGACGCCCAAGCCTATGCGAAATTTTGACATACTCTCTCTAGTCGACGAATACCTCGATTTATTTAAGACCTGAATGTTCGAATGCAACCAATGAAAGCAATTCTACAACAATAGAAAGTCGGCGGATAGCGGGAAGATTACTTCGGGTTGCGGCAGACTGCTGAACCTTGTTAATCTGTTGTCGATAATCAAGTTATTTCGTCGTTGAGTTGCATATGAGATCACCGATTAAGGCACTTCTTTTCTTCACCATTTTTTTAACTCCGGTTGTTCTTTTGGCGCAACCCGTCTCCACCGCAGGGCAAAATTACCTTGCAGCCGTCCAGAAAGCCGAACAAGCTATAGCTGCTGATCAGTGGAACCAAAAGGCCTACACCGCCCTTCGCATCGCGCTTCTCGACATGAAAGAAGCTCGCGAAAAGGGCGTAGCCGGCGTTCCCGACCCCGGCCCGTACTGGGAGCGTCTCTTCCGTACATACAGGACCAACATTTGTGCGCAGGCCAATTATCAGTGGTTCAAAGGGTTCAGGAGTGCCCGAGCGTTTCGTGACCACTTCGAGGCCGACCTGCTGGCTCACAGCGACCCCCGCGGCAATCAGTGCGCTGCCGACGTAACTCGAAACCTTGCAATGGCGTTCGCGGATGAAGGCGAATATGACCTAGCGAAGTATTACCGCATTCGTCAGAAGGCCTTAGACCCTAAGGACCCGTTCATCGACGGATACATCAAGGAGATGTCCGATAAGGCATATTCAAAAATGTTGAAAACCGCCGAGGTCGAAGCCGCAAAAGCCAGTGTCGGGACAAAGCGCATTGTCAGGGAGAACGGCGACATTTACACCGGGCCCGTGGACAAACTCGACCGCCCCATGGGAAAGGGCAAACTCGAAATGAAGAACGGCAATGTGTACGAGGGCAATTTCTTCGACGGCGAGATGACCGGAACGGGCGTTTACCGCTACGCCGGCGGCAAGGTCTATGAGGGCGAGATGCTAAAAGGCATCATGCACGGCAAAGGCCGCTTTAATATGATCGTGTCGGTCTATACGGGCGATTTCCTGGGCGGAAATATGACCGGCAAAGGCAAGCTCGTAATGCTCGACGGCGCCAACAAAGGCGACGAATACGAGGGCGAATTTCTCAAAGGCCAGCCCCACGGCTGGGGCACCTACACGGAGAATCGGGCGGGCAAGTCGGTTAACGCAGGGCGAACGATCACTGGGACCTGGGAGAACGGCAAACTGGTAAAATCAATGAAATACTAGGCCGTCGTAATGCCCGACAGCTTTTTCGCAAGATGCTGAGGATTTGAGCCCATCACTTGATCTTAAGCGATAGTTCAACTTCTTCGCGGGCCGACGGCGAATTTCGAGAACAAACGTTGTAAAATGATATTTCTATGCGAGGCGTAGATCTATGAAATTCGATTACATTGTCATTTTGGCGATAATGGTTGTCGCCAGTTACTTTCTTTTTATCCGCAAGCCGAAAGCCAAGCCCGCCGACAACGCCGACAACAACGCGTCCGGCAATGACGAACGCCAAGATTGAGAGTTTTCCTCCTTCAAAATGAAACCTCAAACCCTCTCGTCCAAGCCCGTTTTTAACGGCAGTATATTCGATGTCCGAACGGATCAGATCCGCGAGGGGTCGCTCGAATACACTCGCGACATTGTCGTCCATAAAGGAAGTTCGGTCATCGTACCCGTCTTTGACGACGGGACGGTCGCATTGGTCCGCCAGTATCGCCACGCCGCCGGAAAATTTATGCTCGAAGTTCCGGCCGGGTCGCTCGAGACGGATGAGGATCCGCTCGCAGGGGCAATACGCGAACTCGAAGAGGAGGTTGGCGTCGTCGCCAAAAAGGTCGAACTGCTCACCGAGTTTTATGTCTCGCCGGGCTTTTTGACTGAGAAGATGTACGTTTACCTCGCGACGAGCCTGACCGAAACGGCCCAAAACCTGGACGGCGACGAGATCATCGATATCGAGCGCATCCCGCTCGCGGTCGCGGTCGAAATGTCCCGCGACGGCCGGATCGAGGACGCCAAATCCATCATCGGATTGATGATGGCCGGTTCGAAACTGGGCATTCTTCCGTAGGACGAGAACCGGAATCTGTGTCCGCCGGGCTCGGCTATTCAACCCGCAATATCGATGATGTCGGAATGGCTCCGGCCACGCCGTAGGTTCCCACCGACTGGAACGGATAAACCGTCAGCCACCACGAGTTGTTCGAAGGTCGAAACATCGCCAGGTCCGCGACAAAATCACCGTCAAAATCACCGACCTGTACAATATCTCCCGGCGAACCGAACTGATAATACGATGCAGCCCCGTTCGAACTTCGCAGAATATAGGCGAATCCGTTCGATCCGCGATGGACGGTTATGTCAGCTCTGCCGTCGCCGTCAAAATCGGCCGGAACGGGCGTATCCGAGCTGATTCCCCACGGGGCGATAATAAAACTTCCGTCCGAGCTCTTGTAAACGTACCAAACGCCCGTCGATGGACGGTAGACCGCAACGTCGGCTTTCTGGTCGCCGTCAAAATCGGCAGGGACCGGCTTGTCGCCGTCCGCTCCCCAATGGAGGGCTGAGAATTGCTGCGTCCCCATATACCATAGGTACCAATTGCCGTCCGACGGGCGAAAGACGGCGATGTCGCTGACAGTATCGCCGTCAAAATCGGCTGCGATCGGTTTGTCGCCGGGCAGCCCGAATTTGAATACGAACCAACCCAGGTCCGAACTTCGCCTGATATACCAATAACCGGTGCTGTTGCGGTAAACGGCCCGGTCCGTAACACCGTCGCCGTCAAAATCACCCGGCGTGGGAATATCGCCAAAGCTGCCGAGTCCCCAGTTAACGACAGCGGGCTGATCGGACGGATTATTGGTCGCTACGATGTAGGAGTCACCAGTGGCCGGATTCCAATAGCTCAAGTGCGAGACACCGGTGCCGTCGATATCGACGATTCGGGGCTGGCCCGGCCTTGTACAGACATTTTTGAGGACCGTGATGCTAGACATATCCGACAACATCGGACGCGAATTGGTTATCGCACTGTTGGCCTGAACGTAATCGACCTTGCCGTCGCCGTCGAGATCTGCCTGTAATGCCCGTAGGCCGTTGTAGCGTGTGAACCTCTGGCCGAGATCCTGGCGGGTGAAATTACCGGCCCCGTCATTTACAAATACGACCTTTTTGTCCTGATACCGGTAAGTAAATACAATGTCCGGAGCCGAATTGCCGGCGAAGTTTCCGATCGAGCTGTTTCCCTGCACACTGGTGTCAGAGGTAATAATGTAATCCGCCCGCGTAAATCCGCTGCCGGTCGAGGTCAGGATCGCAAAGCTCGGTGTCGCCGAAAGGCTGGCGATCATAAGGTCGGACTTTCCGTCGCCGTTGAGATCGGCCACTCCCCAGATGACCTCATTGAATTGGAGCATCGATCCGTAATCAAACGTCGTGAACGTAAGATTGCCATTATTCAGGTATACGTTGCGGTCGCTGCTGGCATAATCGCGTTTTCCGTCGCCGTTAAAATCGCCGGCATAGCCCGTTCCGCCCGAGTTTATCGGCACGGCAGCGGCGAATGTGCCGTCGCCGTTACCGAGGCTGTAACGCATCTGGCCGCCATTCCACATCGCTCCGACGTAATCGGTCTTACCGTCACCGTTCAGATCCGCAAAATCTATCGGCCTGCCGCGGCCGGACGCGCTGACCGACGGCAAAGCCGTAAATGTACCGTTGCCGTTATTGATGTAGATCAGCATCGACACCGGGTCGGTCGAGTAATCGGCAAACGCGACAATATCCAAAAGATCATCGTTGTTGATCTTTGCGACCGCGTAATTATCGTCAAATGTTACCGGGGCGTCGATCGTTATGGCCGTTCCGAATGTCCCGTTACCATTGCCGGGCAGTATCAACATTCGTTCACGCGTCGAATCGGTCCCGCTTATGTCCTGAGTCGCCATCAGGTCCGCTTTGCCGTCATTATTGATGTCGGCGGTTCGGTCGAGATAGACCTTGGAGAATGGTATCTGCTGCGTATTGATCGGGCGCAGGTACACGCTGCACTGGGCATTTCCCGAATGATAGAAGACTCCTATGCCGATCGTTAGAAAAAGCAACTTGAAAAGGCTTGTCACGCCTGGCTTAGCTTTCATGGGCTCCCGTCCTTTTGCGCCGACAATTGACACCGTCCGCGGGGCGTTCGGGATCAAATTGGTATTTCCTTATTAATTGTACCTCACCTTTCGCGTTGTAGTATCTTTTCATAGTCGGTAAGGGCTCAGATTGCGGGCCGATCCGCCTTTACCGCAATGTCACTTTTACGGCTTGACCTCCTGAACGCTTTTCGATATTCTATGCGTTCGCAATTTTGCGGATATTTCTCTTAGTGTGTGCAATTATGAGTACTTATTTTCCGAGTGGTAAAGGATTGGCCGAAAATCGCAAGTGGCTGGTAGTCGATGCGAAGGGTAAAACTGTCGGTCGGCTCGCAACCGAGGTTGCCAGAATTTTGTCAGGTAAGAACAACCCCGCGTGGACGCCGTTCATGGATATGGGCGACCACTGTGTCGTGATCAACGCCAGCGAGGCCATCTTTACCGGCTCGAAGGACGCCCAGAAGGTCTATTACCGCCACACCCTTTATCCGGGTGGTTTGCGTGAGACGACCGTCAAGGAAATGTTCGAGAAAAAGCCTGAAAAGGTTATCGAACTCGCGGTCAAGGGCATGCTGCCGAAAACCAAGCTCGGCCGGGCCATGTTCAAAAAATTGAAGGTTTACGCCAATGCGGAGCACAAGCATACGGCTCAGAAACCCGAGGCGATCGAAATCTAGGATCGTGAAGATCGAATATTGAGCAGCCGTAACGGCCCCGTGTTCGACATTCAACTTTCAAAAATCATTTATGGCAGACATACAGTATTACGGCACAGGCCGCAGAAAAACTTCGACAGCACGCGTTTACCTTCGTCCGGGCAGCGGCAAGATCGTCGTCAACAAACGCGACTTTAACGCCTACTTCCCTAACGAAGCGTTGCAGATGATCATCCGCCAGCCGCTCCGTCTCACCGAAACGGCTGAGCAGTTCGACATTTTGGTAAATGTCGACGGCGGCGGCACTGCCGGACAGGCAGGAGCTGTGCGGCACGGCATCACTCGTGCGTTGATGGAATACAACGCTGACCTTCGCCCCTCGTTGAAGAAGGCCGGACTGGTCACCCGCGACCCGCGTCAGAAAGAGCGTAAGAAATACGGCCAGAAGGGCGCCCGTAAGCGATTCCAGTTCTCGAAGAGATAAATTTTCGATCTTTGTCCCGGGTGTATCGATCATTGAGACAGCGGTCATGCTGATCCAGACGGTCATACGCCTCGGGACAAAGTTCAATAAACCATCGCGGCAAATATTTGGTTCATTTGCCTTTGCCGCGAGTACATAAACCAAGGAGATAAAGTTTTGGCTACAGTAACGATGAAAGAACTCCTCGAAGCAGGAGTTCATTTTGGTCACCAGGTCCGCCGCTGGAACCCGAAGATGAAAGAATACATCTTTGGCGAGCGCAACGGCATTTACATCATTGATCTGCAAAAGACGCAGAAGCTCTTCCGTGACGCACTCAACTACGTCACCGAATCGCTCACCGAGCGTCCCAATCAGAAGATCCTTTTTGTCGGCACCAAGCGCCAGGCTCAGGACGCCATTAAGGAAGAAGCCGAACGCTGCGGACAGTTCTACATCAACAACCGCTGGTTAGGCGGACTGCTCACCAACTTCGACACGGTAAAGAAATCGATCAACAAATTGAAAGAGATCGAAACGATGCGTGAAGACGGCCGTTTTGAGATGCTCACCAAGAAAGAGCGTCTCGGCCTCGACCGTGAGTACGAAAAGCTGATGAAGAACCTTTCCGGCATCAAGGATATGAACGGCATGCCGGACATGATGTTCATTATCGATGTTCGCAAAGAAGATATCGCCGTCAAGGAAGCAAATCGCCTCGACATCCCGATCGTCGCAGTGGTTGACACCAACTGCTCGCCTGAGGGCATCGATCACGTGATTCCGGGAAATGACGACGCACTCCGTGCGATCCGCCTGTTCGCTTCGCGAATCGCTGACGCGATCCTCGAGGGCAAGCAGATCGGAACCGAGGGCGGCATCGCGGTGGCGGATATTGATGAAGCAGATGCTCCCGAGGCCGCGGCCACAGAGATCTCGCTCAACGCGATCCCGAAAGAATATCTTTCGGCCGATGAGGTTGCCGAGATCGAGTCTGCCGATATTCCTGACGAAGAGGAAGATGAGGATGAAGCGGCAGAGACGGCTTCGGCCGATGACACCGCGGTTGAGGCAGCCGCTCCGGAAGCAGCCGAAACAACCGAAACAACGGAAGAAAGCAACGAAGCCGCCGGCTAGTTTACATTTTTATTTCTGAAAGCGTAGCTCTTCTTCGTTTTGTAGGCGACGGGCTACGCTTTTTTATAAGCAAACATAACATTTTTGATCTTGGAGCAATATATGGCAGAAGTTACAGCAAGTGCAGTTAAGTCACTGCGTGAAAAGTCGGGTGCGGGAATGATCGACTGCAAAAACGCCCTGGTCGAGGCCAACGGCGATGAAAATGCAGCGATGGAGATCCTCCGCAAGAAAGGCATGGCGACCGCCGGTAAAAAAGCCGGACGCGTCACCGCTGAGGGTGCGGTCGGTTCCTACATTCACATGGGCGGAAAGGTCGGCGTTCTCGTCGAGGTAAATTGCGAAAGCGATTTCGTCTCACGCGGCGATGAGTTTCAGCAGTTGGTAAAAGACGTCGCGATGCACATCGCCGCCGTTGACCCGCGTTACACCAACCGCGAGGAAGTCCCGGCCGACGTGCTGGACAAGGAACGTGAGATCCTTATGGAACAGCTCAAGAATGATCCGAAGAATGCTTCCAAGCCGGAAGACGTTCTCAACAAGATCATCGAGGGCCGTCTCAATAAGTTTTATGAGGACAACGTCCTGATAGATCAGCCGTTCGTAAAGGATCCGTCGAAGACGGTCGGCGAGCTTGTCGCTGAAAAGATCGGTTCGATCAAGGAAAACATCTCGATCCGCCGCTTTTCACGATTCAAGATGGGCGAAGGCATCGAAAAGAAAGCAGACGATTTTGCCGCCGAAGTGGCGTCAATGGTCGGCTAGTATTTGCATTGCATTCAAGGTTGCAGGGTTGTGAGGTAATTAGCCCTGCAGCCTTGCACCCCTTTCAATATGACAACGCCATCTTTCAAACGAATTCTGCTCAAGCTTTCAGGCGAGGCCCTCATGGGCGAGCAGAATTACGGCATCGACACCCATGTGGCTGAGGCTCTCGCCCGCGAGATCAAAACGGTACACGATATGGGCGTCGAGATCGCTATCGTAGTGGGCGGCGGCAATATTTTTCGCGGAGTGTCCGAATCAGCCGGTAACATGGATCGTGCGGCGGCCGATTATATCGGTATGCTGGCGACCATCATGAACGCCGTCGTGCTTCAGGACGCTCTCGAAAAGGTCGGCGTTTACACACGGGCAATGTCGGCGATCGACATCCCGCAGTTGGCCGAGCCGTTCATCCGCAGACGTGCGATCCGTCATCTAGAGAAAAAGCGGCTGGTCATCTTTGCCGCCGGCACGGGCAATCCGTTCTTTACGACCGATTCGGCTGCGGCGCTTCGTGCCCTCGAGATGAAGGCGGATGTTATCTTTAAGGCGACCAAGGTCGACGGCATCTACGATTCGGATCCGGTAAAAAATCCGAATGCGGTCCGATTTTCGACGGTCACCTATCAGGAAGTTCTTGAAAAGCAGCTCAAAGTGATGGACGCGTCAGCGATCTCGCTTTGTATGGACAACAACCTCCCGATCATGGTCTTTAACATGCGGGAGAGTGGTAATATCGTTAAGGCGGTGTGCGGTAATACAGACATCGGCACACTAGTTACTAGTTGATTATGAGTGCACAAGACATTATCAAAGAGACCGGGCCGAAAATGGACGGCGTGGTCGAAGATTTCAAACGCAAGCTTTCGAATGTCCGTACAGGACGTGCAACGGTCGGCCTGCTGGACACGGTCTCGGTCGATTATTACGGCACGCCGACGCCGCTCAATCAGATGGCGTCAGTTGCCGTTCCCGAACCGCAGCTTATCACGGTCCAGCCGTGGGACATTTCGCAGCTCGGTGCCGTTGAAAAGGCGATCATTGCGTCAAACCTCGGGCTCAACCCGTCAAATGACGGAAAGCTGATCCGTTTGCCGGTCCCGGCTCTTAACGAAGAGCGGCGCCGTCAGCTTGCCAAGCAGGTTCACGAGATCGCCGAGGAGCATCGCATCGCGATCCGAAACGTTCGTCACGGTTCGAACGACCAACTCAAGAAACTGCTGAAGGATAAGGCGATATCCGAGGACGAAGAACGCGGCGGCCTCGACGATGTTCAAAAATTGACCAATACTTATATTGCCAAGATCGACGAACTCACCAAAAACAAGGAACACGAGATCATGAGTGTTTGACGCACTCTGCATCAACCGAAAATGCCCGCTTCGCCACAGCGATGCGGGCATTTTTTGTGCATTAAAATCTACTTTCTATCGTTCGTGATTTGGGGTATATTTATCCCGTTCTCTCTCCGCCCGAAACATATATGAATATCCTGTCTCGTTTTGCCATCGCACTTATTCTGATCTTGGCTTTTCTGTCCAGTGCCCTGCCCTGCGGGCCCGGTTACGTGACACCGGTATTCGATTTCACCAAGTCACCCGAGCAGCCTTATACGAATTTTGCGGCCGGCAGATTGGGGATCATAAAACCGACGTTTCGCCGGTCAGTACTCATCGCCGCGTATCGGTATCTTGGCGGCGGCAGCTTTTCCGCTGACGAGCAGCGTGATCTCGTTGACCTTTGGAAAGCCACGATCGACCGCGATTACACGCAGACGGACGACGTCACACCCGTCGTAAAGGCGTGGCTCGAAAAGCGAAAGGCCGTCGTCGGCAAGGAAGAGAAGGTGCCGGCAGTATATGTCGAGCGATCGTATGGCGGATACGACTTTTTCCCGAATTGCAGCATAAACGCGTTCGAGGTGGCGACAGAAACGCTCGGCGACCGCGTCGCTTCGCACGGACCGAACGATCCCGGCGTTCAAAATTGGCTGAACGGCCAGGATGAAGTGTTCCAAAATTGCTCTAGCGGCAAACGCATTCCGGACGATGTTCCGGCCGGTTCACCCGAGTGGCTCGAAAAAGATCGGGCCTATCAGCAGGCCGCCGCTGAATTTTACTCACTGGACTTTCGAAATGCTAAAAAGCACTTTGCAGAGATCGCGCAGGACACTCAGTCGCCGTGGCAGGAAACCGCTGATTACCTCGTCGCTCGCACGCTGGTCAGGCAGGCGAGCCTGATGTCGTCGCCCGCGGCGTCAAGGCCGCTTCTCGAAGAGGCGGAATCGCATTTGCAGCGTTTCGTTTCGCGTTCGGGCAAGTTCAGCGAGTCGTCCGAGCGGATGATAGGGCTTATCCGTTTTCGCCTCTACCCGAAGGAGCGAGTCGGCGAATTAGCCCGTAATATCGCCTATCAGACCGCCAACGAGAATTTCAAACAGGATGTGATCGACTATACGTGGCTGCTCGACAAGTTCGAAAGCGAAATACTTGAGGCCGAAGCCAAGCGAAAGGCCGAGATCGAAAACGCCAAGAATCCGAACGCTGAGAAAACACCCGAGCCGACACCCGAAGAGCCAAAACAGTTCGACGAAAATGAGTTGGTATTTACCGTCTATACCGAAAATTATGAAAAAAGCTGGGTCATAAAGGTGCCGGTCGATGCAAGCGATCAGGCGACCCTTGCCGCCGCGGAAAAGATCATTGGAAAGGACCTGACGGGCGACGTCGCCAAACGCGTCATAATTGCCCGCCAGGAGGCTTATTCATCGCGGTTCAATGACAATCGGCAGCCCGTCTACGAGGGCGGCTATTACAGTGAGGATAAGCTCGAACTCAAGTCTCTGCCGGCATTTTTGAGAAACGACGATCTGACCGACTGGCTCTTTTCGATGCAGACCGAAACGCCCGAGGCGTACGAGTACTCTTTCAAGAAATTTGTCGAAAGCAGTGCGGATCATTGGCTTGTCAGTGCCCTGACCAAGGCTGATAAGTCCTCGCCCGGCGTTGCAAGGTTACTCGAGGCCGCCGATCGCGTAAGTACCCTTTCGCCCGCGTTTGAGACCGCCGCATACCACCGGGCACGGCTTCTGCTCGATCTCGGCAAGGCGACTGACGCCCGCAAGATCGTTGACGAAATGCTCGGCCGCGGCGACGACCTCTCGATCGCGAGCCAGAACAGTTTTGTCACGCTAAAGCTGAGGCTTGCCGAAACGCTTGACGATTTTCTCACCTACTCGCTGCAGCGGCCTTTCGCTTACGATTTTGACGGCTCGGTCGGCCTGATCGATGACCTCATCGCTCAGCAAAAGACTTACTATGACCCCGAGTACAACAAAGAGGGCCGTGAGGCGTTTGAAAAGGAGGTCGAGCAGAGGTTTGCGAAGGAGCGGCTGTGGATGGGCCGGAAAATGTTCACTTCCGAGACCATCAATATGATGAATCAGACTTTTCCGCAGTCCGTACTGATCGATGTCGAGCGTTCACCGGCGCTCCCCGATTATTTGCGGCCGAAATTTGCGATCGCTATCTGGACACGTGCGTATTTGCTCGACGATATGGCGACGCTCCTCAAAATGACGCCGGCCGTTGCACAATATGACCCTGCGCTTGAGCCTGAACTGGCCAAGATCACCTCCGCCACGACGCAGCGGACAATGAGTTCGGCGAATGGGATTCAAATGACTGGTGGTGTTCGTCGTATATGTCGGACGGTGATGAGAACCCGGATCTTCCGCCGTTGAGGATCCCCGGCTTTTTGACCGCTGCCCAGAAGACCGCCGCCAAGGCCGAGCGCCGCAAGCTGATCGACCTCGGCGACGCTCCGCAGCTGCTAGCCCAGCGCGTCATTGAGTGGCAAAAACGGGCACCGCTGGATAAGCGCGTGCCCGAGGCCCTCTATATCGTTCACAATGCCAACGGTTGGACGAAGTACGGTTGCGGAAACAGTGAGGAAACGCAGGTCGCCGTGGCGGCGATCCTGCGCAAGAATTATCCGAACAGCGAGTGGCTGCGCAAGCTGGACGCCGATAAGGCCGAACGCGACTCGCAATAGCCGCTTATTTTTCGGCCTTCTTTTTCTCTTCGGCTTTGAACTTTTCGAGTTCGGTCTTGAGCTCGCGGCAGTTCTTTGCCAATTCGGCTTTGTCTGTTTTGTTTTCCTCGACGCTCTTCTTGATCGATTCCTTGATCTTGTTCAGGAAGGTCGCCTTGATCGCCTTGGAAACAAAGTTGTCGTCCGGGTTATTTGCCTCCGCGGCAAGCATATCCATGACCTCGTCGCACTCCGGCACGCCGATCTTTTGTTCGCCGACTGCGGTATCTACGGCCTTATCGGTCAACGTCTTGTTCGACGCATTCGAGGCCGAACCGGTCTTCTTTTCCGAAAACGGGTTGATCGAGGAGCAGCCTATGACCAGGGCTCCGAGGATCGCCAAAACGACTATTAATCCGAACTTATTTTTCATAGTAAAATACCCACCGACCAAGCTATTACGCCTCATAGACGCTGCCCGTTCACACTTTTTGCAAATTGGCGTATTTCTCGATCAGCTTTTTCTGCCCGAAGCCCGCAAAGCTGACCGTTAATTTCGCGTTGTCGCCCGAACCCTCGCGCCTGAGTACAAGGCCGCGGCCGTATTTTTCGTGGATCACGTGCGAACCGGGCCCGAGCAGGCCGCTGTCCTTCGGCGGATTGATTCCCTTTGCCGCTGACGATGCCGCCTTCAGGTTTTCGTATGGCGTCGGTTTCGGCGGCGTCTGTGGCCTCATCTCGCCGGCCGGAGGTTCGCTGCCGCCAGTATCTTTTTTCTTGAAAAACTCGGCTATCGCATCGACGCTGTTATAGGTCTTGCCGGTATAGACATTCTTCGGTCTCGGCGGTTCCGGAACACTGACCTTATTGCCCGACGCCGGCTTCGGGGATGTCGATGAGGTGCTGCGTGCGTACGAAAGCCACGATGAACCCTGAGAAAGATCCTCGATAAGCTCAAGCGGCATTTCGTTCAGGAATTGTGACGGTTCGGCCGCGATCTCCTCACCGTAAACACGACGCCGCATCGAGTGGGTGACATACAGGACCTTTTCCGCCCGGGTTATGGCGACGTACGCGAGCCGGCGTTCTTCCTCAAGTTCCTTCGGATCGTTGATCGACCGCGAATGCGGGAATATGCCGTCCTCGAGGCCGACGAGAAACACGGTCGGAAACTCGAGTCCCTTCGCGGAATGGACGGTCATCAGCGTCACGTTGGCCTGGCCGTCATACTTGTCGGTATCGGAGGTCAATGCCGCGTGGTCGATAAAATCACGCAGGCCGTCCACCTCCTGACCGTCGTAATCGACCGCAGCATTGACGAGTTCCTCCAGGTTCTCGAGCCTGGCTGCCGATTCATCGGTATTCTCAGTCCTCAGGCTGTTCGCGTATCCGGTATCCTCGATCGCCGCTATCACGACATCGGAAACGGGCTTGCCCGAGTCGCCCGCGTCGCGGACCTTTTTAATAAGTTCTTCGATCGATCGGCGAAAACCCCGCATTGCCTCGCGGGCCCGCGGCGTCAGATTGGCCTCGGCCGGAAACATCGGCTCGGTAATGGCCGCTATCGTCATCCACAGCGATGAACCGCTCGATTTCGCGAGTCGCTGCAGTTCGTCCAGGCTCGTTTTCCCGAGGCCGCGTGCCGGCGTATTGATCACCCGGAGCAAAGCGATATCATCAAAAGGGTTCAACGCCAGTTTGAGATACGCGACTATGTCCTTGACCTCAGCCCGCTCGTAGAACGAAAACCCACCGACGATGTTGTATTCGATCCTAAAACGCCTCAGAGCCTCTTCAAACAAACGCGATTGGGCATTTGTGCGGTACAGGACGGCCATCCGCGCCGACGGGTCTCGGCGCAACTGGTCCTGGATCTTCGCGGCAACGAACCGAGCCTCGCCGTCCGCGTCAAACGCCTGAAAATAGAATATTCGTTCGCCGCCCGGGTTTGCCGTCCAGAGTTTCTTTTTCTTCTGGTTGAGGTTGTTGTCGATGATCGCGTGGGCGAGGTCCAGGATCGTCTGTGTCGAACGATAGTTCTGTTCGAGCAGGATGACCTTTGCCTCAGGGTAATGCGTTTCAAATTCGAGAATGTTGCGGATGTCGGCCTGCCTGAACCCGTAAATACTCTGAGCGTCGTCGCCGACCACGCAAATATTCTGCTGCTGTTCGGTCAGATAGCTGATCATCGCGAACTGCAGTGCATTAGTGTCCTGATATTCGTCGACGAGGATATATTTGTAGCGTTCGTTGTATTTCGCGCGGGTCTCCGGCGATGTCCGGAGCAATTTGACCGTCTTGATCAACAGATCGTCAAAATCGAGTGCATTGGCCGTATTGAGCCGCTGGTCGTACATCTTGAAGACCTTTGCCATCGCCGCCCGCTTTTCGTCGCCGTATTCGATCTTCGAGGCGAACGCGTCAGAATCGTCGCCGCGGTTCTTGCCGGAACTGATCGCGTTTCGTACGATCCGGGGAGCGATCTGCTTTTCATCCAGCCCAAGGTCCTTAATGCATGCCTTGACCACCTTTAGCGAATCGTCGGTATCGTAGATCGTAAATGATCGGTTGTAACCCTCATCAAGTTTCTCGATGTCCTGCCTCAGGATCCGTACGCAGAGGCTGTGAAAGGTCGATATCAGCGGTGCCGACTGCAGCTTTTCGCCTTTGAGCAGGTCCTCGACACGCGAACGCATTTCGCCGGCCGCCTTATTGGTGAAGGTGACCGCGAGGATATTATGCGGCGGCACTTTTTTATCAGCGATCAAATGCGCGATCCTCACGGTGATCACACGGGTCTTGCCCGACCCGGCACCGGCAAGGATCAGCAGCGGGCCTTCAGTGGTTTTAACCGCCTCGATCTGCTGCGGATTGAGTGTTGAAAATATGTCCATTAAGACCTTTACTCGAGCTTTTTCGATAAACCCTGACCCGAAAAAGGTCATTTGATCAGTGCCTGGATCTCCTTGAAGTGCGGGTGCCGCGAGTCCCTCATTAATTCGAAGAGCGCCATTTCGACTGACGACGGCACGACGCCGCTTTGAAACATTTTTTGTATACCGGCGTCCTTGTCGGCTTCGGTTCGCGAACTGACCGCGTCCGTCAGCAGGTGTACGGCGACCCCGTCGGCTAAAAGGTCGTGCGCGGTCTGATTGACGCAAACATGTGCCTCAACGCCGCTCAATACAACCGTCTCGATACCGCCTGTCCGGAGGCGTTCGACAAACTCAGAACTGCCGCATGCGCTGAAGGTCGATTTTTCGATGACGCTTACGTCATCAGCGAGCGACAGCAATATTTCTTCGACCGTTCGCCCGAGCCCTTTCGGATATTGCTCGGTGACGATCACGGGTACGCCGAGCACCTGAAAGCCCTGCACGGCGATCACCGTTCGCTCGATCACAGTCAGACTGTCAGGTATCGCCTCGCGAAACGCCTCTTGGATATCGACAACCACAAGCGCTGTCGAATGCGCAGCTAAAGTGTTTCGATGCATCGCTTTACGGCTCCGTTACTCTCCGCCCGTTTCTGCCGCTCGCTGCTCCGCCTTTCGCTGCTTTTCCGCTTCCCTTTCACGCATTTCTTTTTTGTACGTCTTGAAAAAGAAATAGACCGCCACCGCGCATATGATCAGGATCAGGACCATCATCGCGGTAATAAAGTAGATCTCAGCTCTTCCGGCTCCGGGCATAAGATTAGTTTAGGGTCCGATTGTGGCAGATTCAAGTTGGCGATCCAATACGCTTCGCAAGCCTGAATATGGCTCGTTATCAGCGGGGTGCGTGCCCGTCAGGCACCGGTTCCGTATCATCACCCATAAAGCGGCGGCGGTAGATGTCAGGCAAGGTTTTTACCTTTTTGTTGTTGTCCGTAACGACGTGCAGTGTTTCACCCTCGGCGATCAGCGTGTCGTCCGCCCGGCGATAGACCTTATAGATAAACCTCAGGCTGCGGCTGCGAACCTCGCTCGCCTTGAGCATTATCGTCAAAATGTCGTCGTAATAGGCCGGAGATTTGTAGCGGCAGTAGGTCTCGGCGACGACCATCAGGGCCTCGTCAACCTCTTCCATTTCCTTATAAGAAAAGCCGCGCGCCCTGCAAAGGTCACCGCGGCCAACTTCGAACCAAACCAGGTAGTTCGAATGATGAACTATCCCCATCTGGTCGGTCTCGGCGTAGCGTACCCGAATGTCGGTTTCGTGCCAGCCGTCCATAAGAAATTTGGCTGGGAGACAGGGATTCGAACCCCGATAGGCAGATCCAGAGACTGCAGTCCTACCATTAGACGATCTCCCAGCGTTACTAATAATTTACGTTTCCACCCTCGCGCTTGTCAAACCACTTTGCCAATCTCGGCGCCGAGAGGCAAAATAGAGGTTTATGTCGGAAGACAAAGAGATACTTAACAACCGCCAGGCGTATCACGAATTTTTCATACTCGACAAGTATGAAGCCGGTGCCGCGCTTGTCGGCACCGAGGTCAAAAGTATCATGGCGGGCCGGATCCAACTCAAAGAGGCGTTCGTTCAGATCAAGGACGGAGAGGTCTGGCTGCTCAACTCTCACATCTCGCATTACTCACACGGCAACATCAATAACCACGACGTTCTGCGTCCGCGAAAGCTCCTGCTGCACCGCCGCGAGATCGAAAAGCTCGAACGCGAGACGACCGTTAAGGGTATGACACTCGTGGTGACTCGCATTTATTGGAAAAACGGCCGGATCAAATTTGAGATCGGCGTTGCCAAGGGCAAAAAGCTCTACGACAAGCGCGAGACCGAGATGCGTAAGACGATCGACAAAGAAACGCGGCAGGAGTTGAAACAAAGGCTTAGATAAGTTATAGATATTACAAGGTTTTTGCACATATAAAAGTTACTTATAGAGGTGTTGATGAAGGTTCAGGGAATTTCCTCCAATTTTACGGAAGCCAATGTCGATGCGTTGGCCGTTGCGGTGTTCAAGGGCGAAAAGGCGACCGCCGGCGTCCTCAAAGACCTCGACAAGGTCTGCGGCGGTCTGATCGCTGCGGTTTTCAAGAACGAAGAGTTCAAGGGCGACAAGGGTGAGACCGCATTGATCCGTTTCGTTCCGAAAGGAACGGTCAAGGCCAGCCGTCTGCTGCTCGTGGGTGTCGGCGACCAGAAGGATTACGGTTCGGCGGACATTGCGGGCGTCTCGGGTACCGCGACACGCTTTTTGCGGGCACGCAACATCAAGACCTTCGCACTTCTTCCGCGATCTGAGGCGTCAGCCGTCGAGGTCGCTCAAAACGCTGCTCAGGGCTTTATCACAAGCCAGTTCGAGCTTGATAAGTACAAGACCAAGGACAAGAATGACAAGGCCGTTACCGGTTTGACCGTCTGCATCGACGGTGCAAAGCCCGCCGACCTGAAGAACGGTATCGCCCGCGGCCAGGCCATCGGCGAATCGATGAACTTCACACGCGATCTGGCCAATGAGCCGCCCAATATCCTCCATCCGACCGAGATGGCAAAGCGGGCTCAGGCAATGGCGAAGGAAACCGGCCTGAAATGCGAGATCCTCGACGAAGCCAAAATGACCAAGCTCGGTATGGGCTCGCTCATGAGCGTTTCGATCGGTTCGGAACAGCCGGCCAAAATGATCGTCCTCAGATATACGCCGGCCAAGAGCACCGCAAAGAAAGGTGAGATGCTCGCACTCGTCGGCAAGGGCATCACGTTTGACACGGGCGGCATCTCGCTCAAGCCCGGTGAGGGTATGGACGCGATGAAGTACGACATGTCTGGAGGTGCGACCGTTCTCGGCACGATGCGTGCGATCGCCCTGCTCAAACCGTCGGTTCCGGTCATCGGGATCGTCGCCGCGGTCGAGAATATGCCTGACGGCAAGGCATCGCGTCCCAGCGACGTCGTTACCGCGATGAACGGCAAGACCATCGAGATCCTCAATACCGACGCCGAAGGCCGCCTGATCCTCGCCGACGCCGTCGCTTACGCCGAAAAGCTCGGGGCCACCCGCATCGTCGATATGGCAACGCTGACAGGTGCCGTTATCATCGCCCTCGGCGACCAGAACACCGGCATCATGGGCAATGACCAGGGCCTGGTCGATGAGATCATCGCCTGCGGCAAAGAGGCCGGCGAAGGTTTCTGGCAGCTTCCCGTCAGCCCCGAATACAGCAAGCAGATCCGCTCGGACATTGCCGACATCAAGAACATCGGACCGCGTGGTAAGGCCGGCACCATCATGGGCGCCGTCTTTATTCAGGAGTTTGTCGACAAAGCCAAATGGGCGCACCTCGACATCGCCGGTACCGCGTGGATCGACAGCGGCAAATCGCATATGTCCAAAGGCCCGACCGGCGTGGCGATCCGTTCGCTGATCCGCCTCGTCGAAAAGTCGCAATAGACCGATCATCGTAACCAGACGAAAAGGCCGCGGGTCAATACTCGCGGCCTTTTTATATTTTGGGGTGAACAGGATCCGGCTTTGCCAAAAACGGTGCGGCCCGCGGCTGTGCTATTAAAGCTTAAGTGCGGTCATTTTTGTGCGGTAATAATTGACACGCGACTGACAATCTTGTCTAATCCATTTATCTCGGCTAGTCAGCATTCGGTATGCATCGCAACTTGATCAATTTGGCGTTGGTTGTCGGCATCCTTTTTGTGATCACGGCATGTGTTTGCCGTTCAGATCGCGACCAGGAGCCGGGCTCGCCGACGCCCGAGAAAAAAGCCTCGAGTTCGCCCCCTGCCAACAAGGAAAAGTCGAGCCCGGGCAAGGAAAAGATCAA